>FR903609.1:6789-18908 GCA_000438115.1 Prevotella sp. CAG:617
GGCACGCTCTTCCGTTTTGTTCTTGGCAAACAGCTTTTTGACTTTCTTCCCCAACGTGGTCCACCAAGCTTCCTTCTGGTAATACTGCATATAGTCGGCATACATGCCCTTAAATTTTCCATCAGCAGTCTGCACTTTAATGGGGAAAAGAGTGACGATAAAGTCGGTAGACGCCATCAGATCCGGATATAGCTTGGGATAAATGGCATCATCACTCGACGACGAGCCCAGGTTCAGGCCTGCCATTGAGGCCAGGCTCCCCAGCGAACCCATTGACGAGCTGGAACTGGAATATTCCGGAGCCAGCATGATTTCCGACTCATAATACCGCGGCAGGCTCAAGGCTATGACTACCGACACCACGGCAGCCACGCCAAAAGCCACGGCATACGTACGCCACGACCGCCACATGAGCTGCCACAACAGGTCGAACCGCAATTCGCCCTGAAAGAATTTTTTCAAATTGGATGTCTTTTCCATATATCGTTGTATGTTTCGTTTTTTCAATTCACGCCCAACAGGCTACAGCCGCAGGTCGCGCCGGGCATACAGGCGCATCAGCACAAACACGGCCATCTCCGAAGCCAGAAGGGCCAGCGCAGCGCCCGTTTCGTGGAACAGCGGTGTCAGCACGGCCACCAGCACCAAAGCCAGCACGGCCACCATGAAATAAACATTGCGAAAGTGACGATGGGCATCGTGCTGCCCCATGGCCACCAGCCCCGACTGTCCGTACACGCCGCCCATACCGATAAAGATGGGGGCGAAGGCAAAAATGCGTAGCAAATCCTCAATGCCGGCATACTCACTGCCAAGGAAGTACGACACGTAGGGTGCGCCCACAAACAGCGCCACGCCCACCAGCAGCATGATAGCGGCCACCAGATTGCGCAGCGTACTGAAAATTCGTCTGACCTGTACCGGCTCCGCCACGGCCGCCGCACTGATACGCGGAAAGAAGGCCTGATTGATGGGCGTGTACAGCACAAAGCACAAGGCACGCATGATGCGTTCGGCCGAACTGTAGCGTCCCACCACGTCAGTGGTGCAGTAAAAGCCCAGTATCACCACAAACAGCTGGGTGTAGACACTGGTTGAAGCCGACGAAAGGAAGAGCGGAAAGCTCTCGCTCATGGCCTGACGGATGGCGCTCCGCTCGCCAACCGGCGCCCCTACGCAACGCAACCGCCAGAGATAACCGATGGAAATGACGGCCGTCAGCACAAACACGCCGGACTGGATGAAGGCGGCCAGCGGATAATCGGCCGGCGACTTGACCAGCCAGAAAATCAGCGGCAGCATAATAATTTTGGAAGCCGTATTGATTATGGCCATCTGTCTCACACGCCCCAGCCCCTGAAAGAGCCACAGAAACGTAAAGGCCGAGCCCAGCAGCATGGGCAGCGTACAGAGCAAAGCGGTCTGATACTTCTGAAACGTGGGCACAGCCAGCAGCAACACGGCCAGCAGCACCAGCGTGCCGGCCAGCAGCATGAGCTTGGCCCAGAACACCGACCAGAATACGCGGGTCACTTCACGGCGGTCATCACGCACCTGAGCCACTCGGCGCGTGGCACTCAGGTTAAACCCAAAGTCCACCACCAGCACCAGATACTGTATCACCGAGAGCGAAAAGCCCACATAACCATAGCCCGTGGCACCGAGCACCACCATCAGATACGGCAGCACCAGCAACGGCAGGAACTGGTTGATGCCCTGCAGTGCTATGAGATACAGCGAATCAACCAGTTCCTTACGGCTACCCTGCATGCCTTGCTTCAAGGCCTGAAGTCTTTTGTGCGCCATGCCGCCCGTTTCCCGCTAATTGGTTACCAGCAGGGTGATGGCCGTCAGCAACGAAGCGACCAGCGAGCCCAATCCCACAATTTCGGCCAGCGAGATGCGCTTGGTGCTTTCCTTGGCCGGCACGATGATGGAGCAGCCGGGTTCAATGTCCTTATAGGAGCGTACCTTCGTCACGGTACCGTTGCTGTTGACGGCATACACCCGTCCTTTCTTGGCCTTCAGACTGTAGCCTCCGGCGGCGTTGATGTAATCCTTCAGGCTGGCTTTCTCACGATAGGCCACGGTGCTGGGGTTCATCACCTCGCCCGAAATGCTCACCGTATTGTTGTAGCGCGGTACCACCAGACGGTCACCGTCCATGAGCACCACATCCCAGCGGTCGTCGCCGGGATTCTCCAGTGCCTTGTCCAAGTTGATACCCACCGTGTGATACTCGTCCACCTCCATCTGCTTGTAGGCCAGAGAGTCTTCCTTGGTCACCATTTTCGAGCGCATCAGGGCGCGCTGGCGTTCCTTTTCCACATCCGTGGTCAGGCGCTCCAGGTGAGCCCCCTTGGTATAGGCTCCTTCGTTCACGCCTCCGGCCATCTTGATGAGGTCGCTCAGGCGCTGTCCCTTGTTGGAGATGGTATATTTACCTTCAAAGGCTACCTCGCCTTCCACCTCCACGTGACTCTGTTCCACGTAACCGGGTGAGCGGCGGATGAAGATTTCGTCAAACGGCTCCAGTTTGAAATTGTCCTGACCGTCCACCTCCAGTCCGTCCTTAAAGGAGAAAGTATATGTGCGGGCCACTTCGTTGTTGGCTTCGGTGGCCAGGTTGTTGCGCAGGCGGCGCGACACGTCAATCTTCATCAGCGAAGCGGCATCCGTCAGGCCACCGGCCTGAAGTACCAAATCGCCAATCGTGGTGTTTTCGGCATATTCATATTGTCCGGGATAGAGCACCTCACCGTAAATCGACAGGGTCAGCTCCTTTTGCAGTTCCTTACGCGAGGGCACGTAGAGCACATCCTCGTTTTTCAATGCCACATCGGGCAGGTCGCCGGACATCAACTTTTCGAGGTCAATGGAAATGGCCTCCAGCGTGCGGTCGGGTCGACGGCGATGCATCACGGCACGCTCCACGTAAGCATCCTCACGCAGACCGCCGGCCGTTTCAATCAGCTGCCGCACGGAGCCTACCGAACCGTCCATCTGATACATGCCGGGACGGAACACGGCTCCCCTCACCTCCACCATGTTACGGTAGCGGTTGAGCACAGAGTCTACTACCAGTGAGTCGCCGTCGGTCACCTGGAACGTGCCGCGGTCAAACTCGCCCAGCGAGTATATGGAGCGCAGATTGCCGCTCTTGCGGAACAGGCGGATATTGTCCTGATAAGCGTCGCCCGTAAAACCGCCGGCGTATTTCAGCAGTGTGGCCACGCTCTCGTTTTTCTTCATTTCGTAGTACATCGGGCGTTTCACGCGACCGCTCACGTTGACCAGCGCTTCATACGGTCCCACCACGATAACGTCCTCATTCTGCAACCGCACGTTGCCCGTAAGCTTGCCGTTGAGGATGTAGTCATACACGTCCACCGTCGTAATGTTCCTTCCGTTGCGGAACACCTTGATGCTTCGCAGCGTACCGATATCGTTGGTGCCGCCGGCGGCATACAGCGCATGGAACACGGTGGCAAAGGCCGACAGCGTATAGGTTCCGGGCGTCTTCACCTCACCCATTACGTTGACCATAATGGTTTTGGTCTGTCCTACCGTCAGCCGGATGTTCGAACTCTGATAACGGCGGCCCACCGTAGCCTTCAGGCGTGCATTGGCCTGCGCCACCGAAAGGCCACCCACTTCCACGGGACCGTAGTCTTCCACCTCAATCGTACCGTCGGGCGACACCGTACTGTTCATCGACTTGTGTGAAGCGCCCCAGATATCAATAAACACCTCGTCGCCCGGGCCGAGCCGGTAGTCTGACGGAGTGGCAATGTTCATGTTCGGCTCGAACGAGAGATTTTCCTGATTAAAGATGTTGCGGCCAAACACCTGGGGCCACTTGTCCTTTTTCATACGCTCGGCATATATCCGCTCATATTCGTCATAAAAGCGCAGTGAATCCGGCTTCATGAAGTCCATTTCCTCCATGTAGTTGTCCGACTGCATCTGCCGGTAGCGCAGTTTCTCGGCTTCCGTCATCTGACTGAAGTCGGGTTTCTGCTCCCATTGTTTGCGGCGCTCAAAGGCCGGGTCGTCCTTGTCCTGTGCCCTTTGCTGCGAATTGCTTTTGCGCAGGCGCGACTTTTCCTGCCCCGTCAGGTCCTTTGTGCCCAACTGGTCGGTACCCTTCTGGCGTTCCATTTTCTGACGGATGCGCCGTATCTGGTCAATCTGCACGCCGCGTTCTATCAGGTTGGTCACGATGCGCTGCTGCGGTGTTCCCTTGGCCGTTTCGCGGTTATAATACTGTATGACCTGCTCGTCGGTCATCGACGATGTCTGGGCCGATACGGTCAGGGTTGCCATGAACGCGCCGGCCAGCACACAGAGTAGAAGTCGTTTTATACGCATGTATCTGATTTTATCTTGAGGTGATGGCGCCCCGAAGGCAAAACACACTACGGCATTGCCGCACATGTATTCCCAAGGGCCGCTATCCTTATAAACGCAAAAATATGAAATTATTGCAAAGGTAATACTTTTTTCCGGCTACCGAAGCCTTTTGTTGTCTTTTCGTCCGTTGCCCGGATGCGTCTTCCGCCGTATCCGGAAGCTGCAAAAAAAGAGACGCCGTCCGGCATTCTGCCCGCTGGATTGGGGCAAATGCCGGACGGCGTATGTTATTCATGCCGGGGGCGGCATGACCAGCCCCCCGACATTTTATTCCGGGATTAGTCGTTCAGTTTGGCCTTGATGAACTCACGGTTCAGGCGGGCGATGTTCGAAATGGTTTCGTTCTTCGGACATACAGCCTCGCAGGCACGGGTGTTCGTACAGTTACCAAAGCCCAGTTCGTCCATCTTGGCTACCATGGCCTTGGCACGCTTGGCTGCCTCGGGGCGGCCCTGCGGCAGCAGTGCGAACTGGCTTACCTTTGACGATACGAACAACATGGCCGAACCATTCTTACAAGCAGCCACACAGGCACCACAACCGATGCAGGTAGCGCAGTCCATGGCCTCGTCGGCATTCTGCTTCGGAATCAGGATGGCGTTGGCATCCTGCGGCGCACCGGTGCGCACGCTGATGTAACCGCCGGCAGCCTGAATCTTGTCGAAAGCTGAACGGTCAACCATACAGTCCTTGATTACGGGGAATGCAGCTGAACGCCATGGCTCAACGGTAATCACGTCGCCGTCGTTAAAGCGGCGCATGTAAAGCTGACAGGTAGTAGCGCCGGTTTCGGTTTTTCCGTGCGGCGTACCGTTGATGTAGAGTGAGCACATACCGCAGATACCTTCACGGCAGTCGTGGTCAAATACAAACGGTTCCTTTCCTTCCTCCACGAGTTCCTCGTTCAGGATATCGAGCATCTCCAGGAATGAAGTGTCGTCAGGAATGTCGTTCATCTGACGCTCTTCGAAATGACCCGCATCTTTAGGACCATTCTGTTTCCAATAACGGAGTTTGAAACTTATATTTTTTGCCATTTTGGATAAGTCTTAAATGTTCAACAATTAGTTTTTATAGTTACGGGTCTTCACTTCGATAGCCTCATATTTCAACGGTTCCTTGTACATTACCGGAGCCTTGTCGTCGCTGCCCTGGTATTCCCAGCAGGAAACATAGAAGCAGTTCTGGTCGTCACGCTTGGCCTCGCCGTCCTCGGTCTGGTATTCCTCACGGAAGTGACCGCCGCAGCTCTCGTTACGGTTCAGGGCGTCCCAGGCAATCAGCTCACCCATGGTGATAAAGTCGTTCAGGCGGAATGCCTTGTCGAGCTCTACGTTCAAACCGTCTTTTGAACCCGGAACGAACAGGTTGGTCTCGAATTCCTTGCGCAGGTTCTTCATCAGTTTCAAACCTTCTTCCAGACCTTCCTTCGTACGGGCCATACCTACGTGTTCCCACATGATGTGACCCAATTCCTTATGGATAGAGTCAACCGAACGTTTACCCTTGATACCCATCAGGTGGTCAATGCGCTGCTGCATGGCCTTTTCAGCTGCCTCGAACTCAGGAGCGTCGGTGCTGAAGCGGGGCACGGTAATCTGGTCGCTCAGGTAGTTCTGGATGGTGTACGGCAATACGAAGTAACCGTCAGCCAGACCCTGCATCAGGGCTGATGCACCCAGACGGTTGGCACCGTGGTCAGAGAAGTTACATTCACCGATGGCAAAGAGGCCCGGAACGGTGGTCTGCAATTCATAGTCAACCCACAAGCCACCCATGGTGTAGTGGATAGCCGGGTAAATCATCATCGGGTTTTCGTAAGGCGATACGTCGGTAATTTCCTCGTACATGTCGAAGAGGTTGCCGTAGCGGGCTTCTACCACGTCGCGGCCCAGGCGCTGGATAGCCTCAGAGAAATCGAGGAATACGGCCAGACCGGTGTTGTTTACGCCGTAGCCCTTGTCGCAACGCTCCTTGGCGGCACGGCTGGCCACGTCACGCGGCACCAGGTTACCGAAGGCCGGATAACGGCGCTCCAGATAGTAGTCGCGGTCTTCCTCGGGAATGTCGCGGCCCTGAATTTCGCCGGCCTGCAGTTTCTTGGCATCCTCCAGTTTCTTCGGAACCCAGATACGGCCGTCGTTACGCAGAGATTCTGACATCAAGGTCAGTTTAGACTGCTTGTCGCCGTGAACGGGGATACAGGTCGGGTGAATCTGTACGAAGGCGGGGTTGGCAAAGCAGGCACCCTTGCGGTAAGCGGCAATGGCAGCCGAGCAGTTACAGCCCATGGCGTTGGTTGAAAGGAAGTAGGTGTTTCCGTAACCACCGGTAGCCAGAACCACAGCGTGAGCGGCAAAGCGCTCCAGCTTGCCGGTAACGAGGTTCTTGGCGATGATACCGCGGGCACGGCCGTCAATGATAACCACGTCGAGCATTTCGTAGCGGCAGTAGAGTTTTACGGTACCCTCATGCACCTGACGCATCAGGGCTGAGTAAGCACCCAGCAGCAGCTGCTGACCGGTCTGTCCCTTGGCATAGAACGTACGGCTTACCTGCACACCGCCGAATGAACGGTTGGCCAATGTACCGCCGTATTCACGGGCAAAAGGTACACCCTGAGCCACACACTGGTCGATGATGTTGGCGCTCACTTCGGCCAGACGGTACACGTTGGCTTCACGGGCACGGTAGTCACCACCCTTTACGGTGTCGTAGAACAGGCGGTAAACGGAGTCGCCGTCATTCTGATAGTTCTTTGCGGCGTTGATACCACCCTGAGCGGCAATAGAGTGAGCACGACGGGGAGAATCCTGGATGCAGAAGTTGAACACTTTGAATCCCATCTCGCCCAAAGAGGCGGCGGCCGATGCTCCGGCCAGCCCCGTACCCACTACAATCACATCAAGTTTACGTTTGTTGGCGGGGTTCACCAGTTTCTGGTGGGCCTTATAGTTGGTCCATTTTTCTGAAATAGGACCTTCAGGAATCTTGGAATCTATGGTAACCATATACTGTTTGTTTTTTTCGTTTGAATAAAGTTGACTGTTTACCCTTCAATGTGTCAGGCAAAAATTAGCAGGCGCCGCCGCACAAAGCGAACTTCACTACGACTACCGCAAAAAGCAGAATCAGGATAGTGGCATACCACATACCGATGCATTTCCAGCGGTTGAACCAGATCTTTCCGCTCCAGCCCAGTGTCTGCAAAGCACTCCAGAATCCGTGAGTCAGGTGGAACCACAAAGCGGCCAGCCAAACCAGATACAGCACGGCATATACCGGATTGGAGAACGTGTACACAATCCAGCCGTAACCGTCAGCCGGGTCAATGTCAGGCATGGCTCCGGTCAGTTCGGCAAACATCATGTTATACCAGAAGTTGAACAGGTGGAGCAACAGGCCCAATACGACAATAACACCCAGAACAAACATGTTCTGTGAGGCCCACTCCACTTTTTCAGGACGGTCGGTCACGGCATAGCGTGAAGCACCGCGGGCACGACGGTTCTGCAAAGTAAGCAGAATGGCATACACAAAGTGTATTACAACCAAAGCACCCAATACTGCAGTTGCCGCCACGGCATACCAGTTGGCACCGAGCAATTCGCAGATTGTGTTGTAGCCTTCTTCTGAGAACAGGGCTACTACGTTCATGCATCCATGAAACGTCAGGAACAAAATAAGCGCAATGCCGGTTACCGACATAATCACCTTTCGTCCGATAGATGAATTACATAACCACATAGAAAAATTGATTTTGAATTGTTATTGATTTGAGAATTTAAAATAATTTTCCGTGACTGAAAAAGGGGGTGTCCGGGCGGTGCGCCGCCCCCTGTCATCCTCACTTATGAGGACCACTTGCAAAATTAAGTTATTTCCCGCGTATGGCAAAACGGAACCTCATTTTTTATTGGCTCCGCCCCCGCTTTTTCGGTGCTGCCGACAAAGCCAAAAAGCATCACAGGAGACCCGCGGGCCTCCTGTGATGCTTTCTTAAGGTGCAATTAATTGTTTTTTTTTGAGAGAGAGAACTGAAACATGTGTGTGTGTTCAGCGAGAGAGGTGTTTTAATATGGGTGGGCCTTGCGGCCGCTGATTGTGTACATTTTTTGTTTTTTCCTACATTTTCATGATTTCCTGCAGAAAGGCGCGGTCCATGTTCCCTGTCAGGTTGACGATCTGCAATCCTTTCGTGGTGTCAATCATGACCAGTTCCACGATGGTTTTTCCCTTTGAGCGTATCCACAGCCCGCCGTCTTCCGTAGGCGGCTCGCCCGTCAGGGGCTGGTAGCGCCGCGTGTTGGTGTTCATCAGCTGCAGGGCCTTGCGGCTCAGCGCGTCGGTCGTGGCTCCCGGCTTGCTGCTCACTACGCGAATGCTCTTCAGGTGCGAGAGCACGTTTTTGACGTGAGCCTGATTTTCCGAGGTGGCCACCTTCATCATCTTTTCCATCATGGCCGGGCTGATGGTGGTGCAGCTCACCTGGTCGTTATGGGCGGCATACTGCTTCATGAAGCGCAGCGCAAAGTCCTGCTCGCGTTGGCCGGCAGCCGGCAGGGCCATTGTCCACAGCAGCGCCACCAGCGCCACCGCCGCCCTTACGGAAGAGCGGAACCCGTCTGCTCTGCGTTTCATCCTTTTTTCAGGCTATCGGGATTCAAGCCCTGCAGCGAGTCGGCCTCGGCTGCACGCATTCCGTCGGATACCGAGCGCAATACGTCGAGCGTGGCGTCATAAGCCACCTGCGGGTCCTTGTACGTATCTTTATAGGTTGTGGAATTGTAGTCCCACACCGGTGCTTCCTTGGGCCGGAAGGAGTGTTGGGCAGCCGTGCCCAGCAGCATCACCACGGCTATGGAGGCCGCAGCCTTGTAAAAAGGCATCAGCCGGCGCGAGAGCGACAGCCGGCGGGCCTTCACGGGAGCCTCGCGGGCAATGCGGTCCATCAGGCGGCGGTCGAAATCGCTGCCCAGGCGCACCTGGCGCTCACGGGTCTGATAGTCGAACAGCGCCTTGTAGCGTGCCAACTGCGCCGGCACCTCCTGCTGGCTGAAGAACTCACGCAGGATTTTTTCCTCCTCCGGCGTGGTCTGGCAAGCAAAATAGCTGTCAATGAGTTGTTCGATATACTTATAATCCATGACGTTCAATTTTTTCGTAATTCTTTTTGATGCGCTGGCGGGCGCGGAAGAGGGTTATCTTCACCTGCTCCTCGCTCATGTCCATCACCTGGGCAATTTCGCGGTAGCTGCGGCCCTCCACGTCGCGTAGCTGCATCACGCTTCGCTGTTTTTCCGGCAACTGTGCAAACAGGCGACCTATCCATTCCATGCGGTCGGTCTGCGCCAGCTGTTCGTCGGGAGTACGGTTGCGGTCGTCAGCCTGCTCGGCAGGCACGCTGTCCAGCGACAGGCAAGCCTTTTCGCTGCTGCGGCAGCGGTCGAGCGACAGGTTCCGGCACACCGTGAGCGCATAAGCCTCCACCGAATCAACGGCTGCCAGCGCGTCACGCTTTTCCCACAACCGGATGAGCGTATCCTCCGTTACGTCCTCAGCCTCGGCCGTGTCCATCGTAATGCGCAAAGCCAACCGGAAAAGTTTGTTCTTTAGCGGCAGAAGATCGTATCTGAAGTCTATCTCTTTCATCGCTTACAACTATATGACGAACCAAAAACACAAAAGTTACACCCCATACCCACTTTTTTTCATTTTTTTCTTCCGGCACCGGCACATCACGCTAAAAAAAGAACTTCCCGAATACGGCCATCTGACGTACGGGCTTGATGTTGAGCCATTCAGATGAGTGTTCGGGAAGTTCTCCACTGTTTGCTCCGCGTAAACCGGGCCACACTTGTCCCCGAGCAGCGGAGCGCATAAACGCATCTACTGCTGCATAAGAAGGACTTTTTTTTAAATGTAATAATTCATCGGCGACAGGCCAAACATTACCTCGTCACCATTTTCGTGAATACTGAGCTTGTTTTCCCTGGCCAGCCAACCCAAAGCGGCCGACAGTTGTATTACATCCAGACCGGTGGCCTTTTTCAGTTCCTCAAAAGTCTGTGGTTCCACATGGTCGTGCAATTCACGCCATACAATACCGGCATGTTCTCCTATTTGCATTATACTTAACATGATGGTGTGTATTTTTTTATCGGTTAAATAAATTGTTTTTCTTACTCAATAGCAAATATACACTTTTATATCAGAAATGCGGAAAACAGGATGTTATTTTTTCGTGTTTTTACCCACTTTTGGCGCATTTTGCCCTATTTTCATAACCGTGTCATGCCATTCCGAAGCGTCATTATGCAAAAAAACGGGCGGGGCCGTGTTCCGTTTCCGAAAACAGGCCCCGCCCCTATCTCTGAGCGGAATGCGGCAAACAGCCGGGGCCGGACTAAGCCGGCCTGCGGTGGCCGCAACTTGATTTTTTTCTTACTCTTCCGTCGGGTCGAACATGCTGCCCCAGCGGTTGCCGGTTGAGCGGAACTCAACTTCCGACTGCGCAGCTTTATCGGCCTCATTCATATCCGCGTTAAGCGAAGAACACAACATAGAATCCAATTCCACGTCAATCACCTCTACGGCAGGCTGTATATAAGTTTGTTTTTTCATATCGAAAATGCTGTTTTTTACTACGTTCTACATTATTTCACTACTTTCTGACCACCTACGATGTACACGCCGCGTGACAGACCGTTGAGGGCCGAAGCTGCCGGCACGTTCTTGCGTACGCATACGCCGCCGATGGTATATACGTCAACCTTGGCGTTCGGGTTCTCCAGGTTCACGATACCCGTTACGGTGCCGTCCAGTTTCAGGGCAAAGCTGCTCTGTGAGCCGGTGCTCTTGATGGCGGTGCGGAACGGATTGATAGTACCTGTGTTAGCCTTTACGAACTGACCTTTAGCATTGTAACCATACCAGTTTTCGTTGCCTTCTGATTTAACCTCAGTTGCCTCGTAAGCACCTACCATAGCTACGCCTCCAGGAATTTCATGGGTCAGGTCATTAGTAGCCGATATTTCGCCAGACAATTCTCCATTTTCATTGTTCAGCAACTTAGTACCATTGCTTACTACCAGATACGGGTGGTTAGCCTCCAAATTCGCTACGCTCTTGAAGTCCAGTACACCGTCTTTTACGTCAGTCAAGTCATATACGGTACCGTTCACTTGGTCAGCCGTAAGGGCAAACGGCAATACAAAGGTGTACACTTCGTCTTTATCCGTAGAAAGAGCTATCTCGCGGTTGTAAGTAATCTGATTTGCGGTGAAGCCTTCAGGAGCATTGAAGCTCTGACCGTCGGTCAGCACGAAGTTATAGCATACACCATCCTTAATGACATTATTTCCGCCCAAAGACTGTGTGTCAGAAATCTTATACAAGACATTATTAGTAGCTTCCGGATTATACAAGAAATTAGAAGTATTGAGTCCATCTCCCAATGTTGCTTGAGTCAAATCTACCAATCCGACTGTTTTACCAAGAGGAACAACAGCTGCAGCCACATCTGAAGTAACGTCACCCTTCACCGTTAAGGTGTAATTAGTTAATTCTCTTTCAAACGGACATTTTACCATTGATACACTAACAGGCAATCCGCTATAGTCAATTGATACAGTTCCCGTCAATTCCTTATTGTTATCAACGACAGCATCAATTGAAATAGTTGCCGGACCAATATTTAACTCTAC
>FR903610.1:0-498 GCA_000438115.1 Prevotella sp. CAG:617
TGCGGGAAGTGAACCCGGCGAAGGAGGCACCCTGCCACTGCTCTTTTCGCGGAGAATGCGGCGGGTACTGCTCGTTGATATCGTGATTGCCATGTTCCAGCAGTGGAGCGGCACGAACGTCATCTTCAATTATGCGCAGGAAATCTTTGAAACGGCCGGTTACGGCATTTCCGACGTGCTGATGAACATCGTCGTAACTGGTATTGCCAACCTTGTGTTTACCTTCATTGCCATTTATACGGTCGACCGGCTGGGACGCAAACATCTGATGCTGCTGGGCTCCATCGGGCTGGCCGGCATCTATACGCTGCTGGGCATCAGCTATTTCTTCGAACTGACCGGCTTTGTGATGATTGTCTTTGTGGTGCTGGCCCTCGGGTTCTATGCCATGTCGCTGGGTCCCGTCACCTGGGTGCTGCTGGCGGAAATCTTTCCCAACCACGTGCGCGGAACAGCAATGGCAGTCTGTACGGCGGCACTTTGGATAGCCTCGTTCCT
>FR903610.1:522-5977 GCA_000438115.1 Prevotella sp. CAG:617
TGACCTATACGTTCCCCTTCCTGAACGCGGGGCTCGGCACGGGCGGCACATTCCTGCTCTATGCCTTCATCTGCCTGTCGGGATTTATCTTTACGTTAAGACGTATTCCCGAAACCAAAGGCAAGTCGCTGGAAGAACTGGAAAACGAACTCACGCGTTAACGGCACGATGGAGCAGCTGCAACCTTGCGGCTGCGCCACCTGACCAAGGCCTTTTCCCCCAGAACGGAGAGGAGCGAAAAAAATTAAAGCTACCTGGAATGGTGCATGGCAGGATGCCGCCTTCTTCGGCCTGGCACAGATTGACATGGCGCGCGGCAACTATGCCGAAGGACTCGACCACGTGGACCGCTCACTCCATCGCAACTGGACACACCACAAGGGACGTCAGCTAAAGGCTTCCTTCCTGCGCAAAATGCACGAATACGACCGGGCTGAAGCACTGATTGACGAATCGCTCGCCATGGACCGCTTCAACATGGGTTGCCGCTTCGAACGTTATTTGCTGAACTGCGAGAAAGGCGACATCCGCCGGGCTGCTGAGGAGAAGGAGCAAATCTGCTTCCTTATGCGCAATGCGGCACATACCTATCTGGAATATGCGCTGGATTATGCCGCAGCCGGCTCTATGAGGAAGCCGCCCGCTGGCTGGATTTCCTGCCCGGAAAAGAGGGACAGACTTATCCTATGATTGTGTATGCGCTGGGCTATTTTGCTCATCAGCAGGGACAGAAGGAGAAGGCTGCCGCTCTCTACCGCAAGGCCGAAACCCTTTCGCCCGACTACTGCTTCCCCAACCGTCTGGAGGAAATCCTCATCCTGGAGGATGCCATGCGGCTGAATCCCGAGGGTGCCCGGGCACCTTACTATCTGGGCAACTTCTGGTATGCTGCCCGACAATATGAACAGGCGGTCGACTGCTGGAACCGTTCGGCCACACTGGACGGTAATTTCCCTACCGTGCTGCGTAACCTGGCTTTGGCCAATTACAACAAGCTGGGACGGCCCGACGAGGCTGTGCGCCTGCTCGAAAAGGCCTTTGCGCTCGATTCCACGGATGCGCGCATCCTTATGGAACTTGACCAGCTCTACAAAAAACGCCGTGTGCCCCACCGCCAGCGGCTTGATTTTCTGGAACAGCATCGCGAGCTTGTGGAACAGCGGGACGACCTCTGTGTGGAGCGCATCACGCTTTACAACCAGTTGGGCGACTATACGACGGCTTGCCACCTGCTGGCAGAACGCAAGTTCCATCCCTGGGAGGGAGGTGAAGGAAAAGTGATCGGACAGTTTGTCTTTGCGCACGTAGAGAAGGCCAAGCAGTACCTTTCCGGCAAACAATATGAGAAAGCCCTGCATGAGTTGAAACTGACGGAAACCTATCCGGAAAATCTGGGTGAGGGAAAACTCATCAATGCCGAAGAAAATGACGTGTACTACTGGATGGGCTGTGCCTATGAGGGCATGGGAGATACACAGGAAGCGCGCCGCTGTTTTGAACATGCCACCAAGGGTTCGGCAGAGCCGGCCATCGCCTTCTTTTACAACGACCAGCAACCCGATAAAATCTTCTATCAGGGACTGGCCTGGCGGAAGCTTGACAACGAGGCCAAGGCACGGAGCTGTTTCCACCGTCTGATCAGTCACGGCGAGAAGCATTATTTCGACCAGGTAAAAATTGATTACTTTGCAGTGTCGCTGCCCGACCTCCTTATCTGAGATGACGACCTGACCCTGCGCAACCGCATCCACTGTCTGCTGGTGGAAGGACTCGGACATCTGGGGCTGGGCAATCGGGAAAAGGCGCAACAGCTGTTGCAGGAGGTAGTAAGTCTTGACATCAACCATCAGGTGGCTGCACGACTGCTGGCTATGTGCGAAAAAAAATGACGGCTTGCCGGACAAGACTGTAAACTGTGAATAAGATAAAATAATCAGAACGTAATATGAGAAGAGTTATATTTTCTTTGTTGGCCGGTATGGCATTGCAAACCTATGCACAATTGGCTACACTGGACCTGTCGGGCACCTGGAGATTCCAGACAGACCCGATGGGGTTCGGCATGACACCGGGATCGGAACTCTATTTGTCAAGATTGGCTGAAACCATATCCCTGCCCGGCACGATGGATGAAGGCGGGAAGGGATTGCCGAATGCGGCCCGATATGTCGACCGTCTGTCCCGCAAGTTTGAATATTGCGGCGCAGCCTGGTATCAGCGGGAGCTGACTGTACCCGAAGCCTGGAAAGGCAAGCAACTGGTGTTGAATCTTGAGCGCTGTCATTGGGAAACGACAGTTTATGTAGCGGAGCAGAGGAGCGGTTGAGTACGCCCCACCGTTTCAACCTCACAGAGGCACTCACCCCCGGGCTTCACACGCTTACGGTATGTGTGGACAACCGTCTGAAATACCCCATGGACCAGTGGAACCACGGTACGACAGAATACACCCAAACCAACTGGAACGGCATGGTGGGAGATTTAAAGATTGAGGTTTACGACCCGGCACGCATCACGGCTTTGCGCACATATCCGGATTTGCAGCAGCGGGCCGTACGCCTGAAAATCGATTTGGACAATGCCACCGGAAAAGCGCGCAAAGGCCGTTTGCAACTTGAACTCCGCGAAAAAGGCGGGCAGAAGACAGTGGCGACAACTGCGCACGAAGTGGAACTGGGCAAAGGCCAACAAACCTGGAACGGCACACTTGCCTTAGGCAAGGAAATGAAGTTGTGGGACGAATTTTCGCCCTTCCTCTACGAAATCAAGGCTACACTGACCACCGACTCCACAACCGACGAGCGCACTGTACGTTTCGGCATGCGTGAGGTGGAGCGCGGGGCACACCATGTGCGGCTCAACGGCCGCGACATCCATCTGCGCGGAGCACTCGACTGCTGTGTGTTCCCGCGTACCGGCTATCCGGCCATGCAGCCGGATGAATGGCGCCGAATTTTCTCGACGATAAAGGAATACGGCATGAATCATGTGCGCTTCCATTCATGGTGTCCGCCGGAAGCAGCTTTTGAGGCGGCCGATGAAGTAGGTATCTATCTGCAAGCCGAACTGCCGATATGGATTAAGGACGTGGGCAAATATCCGGCCCGACGCGATTTCTTTGAAAAGGAACTCTATGCCGTACTGGAAGAATATGGCAACCATCCCTCCTTCCTCCTGATGTGTAACGGTAATGAAAACGAAGGGGACTTTGCCGTGTTGGAGAACCTTGTACAGAAAGGACAGCGCCACGACAACCGTCATCTTTATTCCGCTTCGACGGCCCGCACGCACGTCAAGTCCGACGAATTTTACGTGTCGCATGTCAGTCCCAAAGGCGGAATCACCGTGTATGAAGGCATTCCGTTGACCGACTGGGACAAGGACGCGACTTCCGACATCGACTGCCCGGTCATTGCCCACGAAACCGGCCAGCGGTGCATGTATCCCAATTTCAAGGAAATGTCGAAATATACGGGAGTGCTGCAGCCGCGCAACTTTGAAGTATTCCGTGAACGCTTGACCCGAAACGGCATGCTCCATCAGGCTGACGACTTTTTCCGGGCCACCGGTGCACACACCGTGCTGCAATATAAAGAAGTGAATGAGTCACTGCTCCGCACGCGCAAATCCGGCGGTTTTCAGCTGCTGGGCCTTTCCGATTTCCCGGGGCAGGGCAGCGCCTATGTAGGTATTCTCGATGCCTTTTGGGAAAGCAAAGGACTTGTGACACCTGAAAAATTCCGCGAATCGTGCGCACCGACCGTACTGCTGGCCCGAATGCCCAAGCGCACCTATAACAACAATGAAAACTTTGAGGTTCGTCTGGAAGTGTATCATTACGGGCAGCAGCCCATCCGTAAGGGAAAACTGGAATGGACACTGGTCAGCGAAACGGGCGAGACTGTCGGCAAAGGGAGCATAAAGACATCTGCAATCCCCTGTGCTACGGTCGATTCGCTTGGAGCGATATGCGTTCCGCTCGGTACGGTAAAGAAGGCCGAAAAACTGACATTGCATGCCCGTTTGGGCAACTATCATAACGAGTGGAACATTTGGGTATATCCGTCTGATTTATCCGAAACTTCCGGCGATTATGTATTTGCACGTTCGTATAACGATCAGGTACGTTCAGCACTAGCAGCCGGTAAGCGTGTGCTCCTTGTACCTCAACAAATGAAAGGCCGTCGCACGCAATTTGCCAGTCATTTCTGGAATCCCATCATGTTCAAATGGGACCCGCTGATTGTAGGCACACTCATCGCACAGCAACATCCCGCCTTCGCAGACTTCCCCACGAGCTACTATGCGGACTGGCAGTGGTGGGATATTCTTAATCATGCGGCTGCCATGGAACTTGACGGAGTCAGCCTGACGCCGATTATACAAAGCATTGATTCTTATGAAACCAACCACAAATTGGGTATAGCCTTTGAAGCCCGCGTGGGCAAAGGACGCATCTTTGTGCTGAATGTGGACATCGAAAAAGATGCTGACAAACGCCTGGCCACCCGCCAGCTACTGCATTCAGTACAGCAATACGTGGCCTCAGAACAATTCCGCCCTTCCGACGAGCTGCAACTGTTCGAACTTGACCGCCTGTTTTCCGACAAGATGACCGGCAACCAAATTCAGCAGAACAACGCGGCCATCCGTCAATTGCTGAACCAATAAACTTTTATACGCTCACCCCAAAAAGGGCATTCTTCCTCCGCTTTGAAAGACGGACGAAGAATGCCCTTTTTGATTGCAAACAAAAAACACGCCTGATGTCGGCCACATATACACTCAGACGTCTATCGTTAATTCATCCGATTACTCCGGAGAAAATGAGCGAAACGGAACTTAAAAGGATAACCATACGTTTGTAACGTCAACACCTCCCTACAGCACATACTTCGCTAACAGTTGCTGCACTTCCACCACATTGGTATCACGTCCGAAATGCTGCTCTATCGGCTCATGACGCCCACGAATCCAGATTTTCAGCTCTGCATCCATGTCAAACGTACCGGCCGTTTCCACTGAATAACATTCTACCGAACGGTAAGGCACCGACATGTACGCACACTTACGCCCCGTCACGCCCTGCACGTTTTGCAAAATAATCCGTTTGTTGGTAAACACCCACTTGTCTCGAATCAGACGATAAGCCTTCACGATTACTTCACCCTCACACAGCAGCGGCCCGAATGTACGCTGCAGCTCCTGTTCATTCATTTCAGAAGCATTGCCTAAGATTGTATTGATAATTCCCATTGCAAATAATATTATAAAGGTACACAAGAGGCCTCTGGCAACCGATTCACAGCCATTTCCTACCTCCTGCCCACGAAAATAAAAAAATGCCCTGAAACAGCAAAATTCACCCGAAAAAACGTATCGGACCACTTACCTTCATACGTCGCAGTTCAGCCCCAACCATCTCCCCACCGGACTTCCGTATGCACAAACACAA
>FR903611.1:0-192 GCA_000438115.1 Prevotella sp. CAG:617
CCTGCAGGTCAATGCCGGGATAACCAAACATCCGGCTCACGGCCACCAGCTCCTCATCATTTATTTTCAGCACGTTGCAGCGACGCAGGGAGTCGCAGATGATATCCTTGGTGTAAAAGCTCTGACGCAGGTTGATGTCGAAAATGCGGAGCGTGTCGGACGTAGCCGCCACCACGTCGAGGAAGGGATGAA
>FR903611.1:326-2578 GCA_000438115.1 Prevotella sp. CAG:617
TTAATATTATAGCAGGGCACGCCGGCGGCATCAAGTTCCACCTGCACGGTACCGGTAGGGTACGGCACGGTTTCGATGAGCGAGGCGAGCTGACGTACACGGAAGCTGTCCAAAATTTCAGTGCCCAGTTTGTCCTGCCCTACGGCACTGACCACGCGGCTTTCCAGGCCGAACTGCGACACATGATAGGCAAAGTTGGCGGGCGCACCGCCCAGCTGTTTCCCCTCGGGCAGCATGTCCCACAGGGCTTCGCCCATTCCTACTACTATGGAGTGATTATTATTCATGACTGATATTGTTTTTTTTGAGGTCAAACAGAATTGATTTCAAGTCGCGCAGCCTACCGGCGGAGCTTCAGGGTATAGAAGATGAGGTAGAGCACACCCACAGCCATCACGGCCACGGCACCGCGCTGACCGATGGCGTCGCTGGCCAGGCCCATGAAAAGCGGGAAAATAGTGCCGCCGAAGAGACCCATAATCATCAGGCCCGACACTTCGTTCTTCTTTTCGGGTACAGCCGTCAGCGCATGCGCAAAGATAATGGAAAAAACATTTGAATTGCCAAAACCGATGAGGGCAATGCAGGCATAGATGACGTAATGCACGTTGGAGACGAGCAGACCGGCCATGGCCACCAGCATGCACGCCACGCTCACGGCCAGGAAGCGGCGCGTGGAAAGGTGGCGCAGGATGAAGGCACCGAGCAGGCAGCCCGCCGTACGGAAGATGAAGTAAAGACTGGTGGAGAAGCCGGCCTCGTCGAGCGTCAGGCCCACGCGCTCCATGAGCAGGCGGGGCGCGGTGGTGTTGGTGCCCACGTCAATGCCCACGTGGCAGATGATGCCCAAAAAGCACAGCAGGATGAACGGGCGGCCCAGCAGGCGCAGGCAATCGGCAAAGCCGGCGNCAATCGGCAAAGCCGGAGGCGCGGTCGGGCTTTTCCTCCTCAATCGTCGTGCCCGAGAGCCAGAAGATGGCCACCACGGCCACCACCATATACACTGGGAAGAGCACGCGCCAGCCCAGTCCGAACGACGGAATGGCCTGCGTGGCGCCCCACATGGCGATGTAGGGGGCCAGAAACGAGGCTATGGCCTTGACAAACTGCCCGAAGGTGAGCGAGCTGGCCAGGCGGTCGCCGGCAATGATGTTGCTCAGGAGCGGATTGAGCGAGGTCTGCATCAGGGCGTTACCGATGCCCAGCAGCGAGAAGGAGCAGAGCATCAGGCCGTAGCCGTCGCCAAAAACGGGCAGCAGCAGCGACACGGCCGTCACCACCAGACTGAGCACCACGGTGCGCTTGCGCCCGATGTGGTTCATCAGCATGCCCGTGGGTACGGAGAAGATGAGGAACCAGAAGAACACGAGCGAGGGGAAAATATTGGCCTGGGCGTCGGTGAGCGCGAGGTCGCGCTTGACGTAGTTGGACGCAATGCCGACCAGGTCTACAAAGCCCATGGCAAAGAAGCAGAGCATGACGGGAATGAGTTTCCCGTACTGAAGGGGTTGTTTTTCGGTTTTCATATGGATTACGGTTTTTCGGAATGGTCAGAGGCTACAGAATTCTTACAGTCCCAGCCGATGGACGGTGAGCTGACCGACGGACGACTCGCCGCCCTGGCTGTAGAAACGCAGTGCGTTGTAGGGCGTGGTGGGGAACACGAGGTTGGTCATGGCTATGCGGCCGCCGTCTACAAAGATTTCAACCGAAGTCTTGTCCACAAACACCTGCACCTGATAGGTCTTGCCCTCACAGAGCGAGAGCGGGGCCCACGTGCCCAGCGCAAAGTCGTTGACGTAGTTGACGGAGAGGCGCTTGCGATGCTCGTCGGTCTCCTTTTCGTGCACGTTCATCTCGCCGTGGCGGTCGAGGTGAACCAGTCCGCTCTGCGTGCGGTCCATGACGAGGCGTTGGCGGGTGAGGTCAAAATAGATGTCCACCTTTTCGCCCCGGTCGTTGAGCAGCTCGAAGCCGGTGCGCGTGGCCTGGCCGGGCGTGAGGCTCAGGGTCAGCTCGCAGGCACCGCCCTCGCCCGTGGATAGCGGACGGATGAGGCGCTCGCCGCTGACCGTAAAGCTGCCCAGACTCTTGGTGTCGCGGCGCAGCTTGGCCGTTTCCTTCACAGCGTTGGCGGCCATATAGACGGAGCCGTCCTTGCTGAAGAGCGAGAGCTCGCGCGGCAGGGCGTTGGCTCCGCGGTACTGGCGGGTGGGGGGGGGGGGGGGGGGCTGGCCGGTGGGTCTCCGGCG
>FR903611.1:2610-8096 GCA_000438115.1 Prevotella sp. CAG:617
CGCCTGCGGGTGTTGGAGAAGCAGACCGTGGCGTAATGGTCCTTGCCGTAGTCGAGCCACTTGGTAACGGAGGGAGCGTCGTCGCAGCGGAACGTCTTGCCGTCAAAATCGCCCACAAAATATTCCGTGGCGCTACCGCCAAAGAGGCAACCGGGATTGATGTTGACAATCATGACCCACTTCATGCGGCTCCTGTCGCCGTCGACGGGCAGCTGCACAAAGTCGGGACACTCAAACTGGTTGGGCTGGGCACCGTAGCCCTCGCCAAACTGGCTCAGGTACTGCCAGTCCTTCAGGTTGGTGGAGGAGTAGAAGCGCATGTTCTTGTCGGCCGACACAATCATAATCCACTGCTTGGTGGGCTCGTACCAGAACACCTTGGGGTCGCGGAAGTCCTTCAGCCCGTCAAAGGGGGTCAGAATGGGGTTGTGCTCATATTTGGTAAAGGTGCGGCCGTTGTCGGTGCTGTAGGCCATGCACTGAATCTGGCCGTGCTCGTCGCTGGCCGAGGTATAGAAGGCAATGATGGCATTCTTGCCGTAGCCGGCCGTGTTGTCCTTGTCCACCACCGTGCTGCCCGAGAAGATGTGGCCCATCGTGTCGCGCGCAATGGCCGGCTCGAGGTGCTGCCAGTGTACGAGGTCGCGGCTGACGGAGTGGCCCCAGTGCATGTTGCCCCACTTGGAGCCGTAGGGGTTGTACTGGAAGTAGAGGTGATACTCGCCGTCCTTATATACCAGTCCGTTGGCGTCGTTCATCCAGCCGTAGGCGGGGGTGTGGTGGTAAACGGGGCGGAAATAGTCGGTATTGGTGGAGTCGAACACGTCACATACCGACAGGCTGTCCCAGCATACGGCACCTTTGTGCACGCGCTCGATGCTGACCTTGGCCTGAGCCTCCCCCTCGGGCAGCTCAAAGGGCACGTAATAGTCAATGCTGTCGGTGGCCAGACGCACGTCCATGGCTACGTCGGCCGGACTGCCGGTGGCGAGCCTGACCTTACCCTCCGCTGCCGGGCCGGTGTCGAGCCTGACCTTACCCTCAGCTGCCGATTCCTGAATGGGCAGGAGCAAATATTTCTTGGGATGGCTGATGCGGAGCACCGTGAGCGAATCGGCCTGATGCTCCAGGCTGATGCCGGTCTGGACCGACTGACAGGCTGCAAGTGACGCCACGAGAGCCGTAGTGGCAAATAGATTAAGTTTCATGTTTAGCGTATTTTTTTATCGGATTTGTTGTCTTATCGGAACGTGATATCCTCAACCGGCGTCGTCACGAGCGCGCGGGCAGCCACTGTGTCTTCATAGCATGGAGATATCAAAATTAACATATACATCATGGCGGGCCGTCGCCCCACCCTTGCCGCCAAAGGCCCTGCAAGGCCTGTCCTGCCGCAGCAGGAACCAAACGGTGTGTAAATATACAACGCCCCGGCGTAACAGAATTATCACAAATGTTTCATAAGTTACAAATTTTGTTGTATGCAACATTTGTTTCATATGATGTAACCAAAATACTACTTCATGCCGTAGCGGCTCACCGAGCTCATACGGCAGCTGCACAACGCCGGACTTTGAAAAAACAAGAAGGCATCCGGTCAGAACAAGGCCGGACCTTAGAAAAACAGGAAGCCGCCTTGTCAGGATACCGGAGAGCCGAAACACGACGGCGCCCTTCCTGCCGCACTGAAGAGCCGTACGGGAAAAGGCGCCGCCACAAAAAAAACGGCTGCCCGAGCGGACAGCCGTATGAAAGAGAAAAGCGAAAATCAGAACTCGAACTGCTCAATCTTCAGCTGGGCCAGCTGTTCGATTTCGCCTACGTATTTCTTGAATTCGGCACTGGCAGAATGAGCAGCCAGCGCTTCCTTGTCGCGCCAGGTTTCGCAAATCATGAACACCTCTTCGCGCGTGGCGCTGACAAATGTATCATAAGCCACACAGCCGTCCTGTTTCAACGAACATGCCGTAAGGGCTTTGGCGGCCTCCAGAGCGGCGGCCTTGTTTTCGGCGCTTACCGAAACAAAACAATTTAATCGAATCATAGTTTATCCGTATTTGAATTTGAATAGATGTGTCAATCAAGCGGTCAGAACAGACCTGCCGTATCAGCGCTGCCAGAAACGGGCCGTAATGTCCACCATCTGCGCACCACGGTCGATGCGGTAGAGGCGCTGGTTGGTGGTACGCGACTTGAGCGGACCGTATTTCTCCACATACGGACCGAACTTGACATAGTCAAACGCTTCAGCCTGGAAATTGGCCGGCGGGTTCTGCCGGCCGGAATACCACCCCACCTTGATGCGGCCTTCATAGTGCTGCTTGATCTGACGCGCTAGGGCCATTACCTCGTCGGGATGAGCGTCGCCGCCCATCAGCCCGATACAAGTCACACCGCCGGCGTAGGGGCGCAGCATATCCTCCACGCTTTGCAGCGTGAGCCGCTCGCCGCAGTCGCGCTGCAGGTAGGCGCTGTGGCAGCCGGGGCAGCCGTTGGGGCACCCCGTAATGTTGATGGCCAGGGTTACCTCGTCGGGAAACTCCTGGAACACGATGTCAGAGTTGGCGTATTTCAGCATTGCCCTACCTCCTCCTTTTCCGTCTGGTTCAGATGGCCGTAGTAGCGGCGGGCAGCCTCCTTCTGGCGGTCGAGCGAGAAGTTGGATACGCGCTTGAGATAACCGATGACGCGGGTCAGGTAGTCCAGGTTCTTGCTGTGACACTTGGGGCACTCGTGCAGGTAACGCTTGTCGATGTGTCCGCAGTCGTTGCAGAGGGTGTTGGGAATGTTGAACGTAAAGTAGTTGCATCCCTCGCGGGCTGCCACACGCAGCAACTGGCGGTACTGCTGGAAGCTCAGGTGCTCGTCCAGATTCATGTGGAGCGCCGAGCCGCCGGTCAGGTGCTCGATGTACTTGCGGCCGTGCAGGCGGAACTTGTCGAGCACGTTGGTGTTCGGGTCTTCCACCACGTAGAAATAGCTGTTGTAGCAGTCGCGCGGCACGTAGTAGCCGTCCTCGCGGTCCCAGCGGGCGTGTTTTACACCTACGTTCTCGGCCGGAATCATCTCGCAGTTGAACATCACCTCTTTGGTGCGGTATTTCTTGTTGTAGTGCTCAACAAGACCCAGTATGTTCTGAACAAAACCCAGATACTCCTCGTTGTCCGTAATGCTCATGCCCAGGCTCTCGGCAGCCTCGACCATACCGTTGACACCGATGGTCAGGTACTGGCGGGCGATATTGATGTAACCGGCATCGAAGAGGGGCAACATACCTTTCTTGAGCAGGTTTTTCAAGTTCTCGTTGTAGGCCAGCTGTACCTTGTGGACGAGGTCGACCACCTCTTCCAGGAAATCAAGATAGGGACGGCCCTCACGCGTAGCCTGCTGCACGCAGCGGTTAAGGTTGATGGTGAGCACACTCTTGGAGCCCGTGGAAACACCTCCGGCCCCGAGCGTATAGCTGAAGCCGTTGTCCTGGATTTCGTTGCGCAGGCGGCAGCAGGAAGCCAGGGAGTCGGCATTGTCGCTCATGTAGGTAAAGAAGGAATGGCCCTCGGCATACATTTCAGCCGTGAAGTCGGCATATTCCTTGTCGATAACGTCGCCGTCCTTGGTGAGCAGGGCCATCGTCTCGACGGGGAAGGTGAGCACCGTCTTGGTACGTTCCTGGTTGAACCAGCGCATGAAGCGCTTCTGCAACCAGTTGACAGCCGGCCAGCTGGGTTTGGTGCCGTCGGGGAAGAAGAAATCGCCAAAGATGCTCTCGAAATAGTATTTGTCGTAGTAGGAAATGTTCCAGAATACAGCCTGGAAGTTGCGGGCTCCCGTGGGCTGGTTGATAGAGTAGACAATCTGCTCGAAGCAGTCGGTGATAACCTTGTCAATGGTGCGCTGCTTGAGCGAAAGGTCCACGCGCTCGTCGGCACGCTCGTAGAAGTCGGCACCGTACTCCTTGCTGAGGAAGTACGACAGGTACATCAGGAATTCCGGCGTGGCGCAGGCTCCCGAGAGCATACTCGAAACGATAAACACCATGTTGACAAAGCCGCCACAGAACGACTTCAGATTGGTCGGCGCCGTTGAGTTGCCGCCAATGCTGGTGGTACCGTTGAGCAGCCACGGATACATGGTGATGGAGGCGCAATAGTTGGCCAGACTGGTCTCGTCGTTCTTATAAATATAATGGTGCTCCAACAGGTAGAGGTAGCGGTCGGCCAGTTCCTTGCCGTACATTTCCTTGATGCGGTCACACAGCAGGCGGCGGTTCAGGCGGATAAAGCCCTGCTTGGGCAGCTCGCCGATAAGGGTGGCAATGTTTTTGTTCTCTACGTTGGCATTGGCGTCGTATTTGGAGCCCGTGGCGGGATTGCACGAGTCGCAGTAGTCAATCAGGAACTTCAGTTTGTCGCGCACCTCGCGGTCTTCCATGTGGCGCTGGCGGTAGAGCATGAAACTCTTGGCGGCCTTGAACTTGCGCTCGCTCATCAGGGCTACTTCCACCTGATTCTGGATGTCTTCCACGCTCATGCCGTTGCAGAAGGTAAGGTGTCCGAGAATCTGCTGCAGGATTTCGGCATTGATGGGTTCGTTGACTGAGGCACAGGCCTTCAGTACTGCATTTTTAATCTTATCCAGCGAAAACGACTCGGTTGAACCGTCGCGCTTGGTAATCATAAAGGAATCGTAGCTCATGACTTTACAATCTATTATTTCGTGTTATTACATTTATATTTCGGAAAACTTTTTTGTCAGACCGGCCACTGAAAATAAGCTGTTCAGGCTGGTGCAGCCGCCATCTGAAAAGGGACTGAAACAAACGCCCGGAAGTAGTTGTGGCTCAATCGTTTCAGACGGAGAGTTTCAAAGAAGCGCTCCTTTAACGGTAATTTAAAATATTATTAATCAGCGTTTTACGAATTAATCAAAGGCTCATGCCCTCAGTACGGAATATTCGTATGACCATGGCCCGAAGGCTCCTTCCGGACTTGACCGATGCAAAGATAAGCATATCCGTCAAGGCAAAAAAGAAAAAGCCAAAATTTTTTTTTCGGGAAACTTTTTACAAAAAAGCAGGAAAAAAGTTTTCCGAAATTCAGGTAAAAACGTACATGCAGAAGGGACAAAAAACGGGGGTTAGAGCGCCATTCCACGCCCACGCTGCGCACTGAAAGCCCACATTGATAAAAACCATATCCCCAACCGAGAAAAGGCCCCGAAACGCCTCTTTAGCACCATCCCGAAGGCGGGCAAAAAAATTATGACGACGGAAACCGGCCGGAAAAACGACATTATTTTTAACGTTTCAACGTCGGAACGGAATTTAGCCGGCACTTAAAATCTTTTACCCGGCTCCTGTTTTCTTTTACCCGGCTTGTTATTTTTTTTAGCCGCCACCTTTTTCCGGTTGCGCTCCTCTCCGACCGCCACCGGCTGCCGCAATGCGCTGAAAGCAGGGGAGACTGGAAAAAACTTATGGGAAACTT
>FR903612.1 GCA_000438115.1 Prevotella sp. CAG:617
CCGGCCGGTATTCCGGTCCCCGTCCGTTTCCTTCCCTCGGGCCTTCCGCAGAGGCTGAAAACGACTGAAAATTCCCCATTTCATCGCAGATTTACCGCTTTTCGGTTTCGGATACCATATTTTTCCGGGGCAAAAACGGTAAAAACTGCCAACATTACCAGAAATAATTTTCCGGTATGATGAATTTTTGTAATTTTGCACCGCAACTCAAACGTAAACAAGCATTTAGCATGATTAAATCAATGTGCAGGGGCTTGCTCCTTGCGGGTCTGGCCGCTACTGCCGGCCTGACTTCCTGCATCCGGGAGGAAGCCCTTAATGCGGAGTGCGACATCGAAGGCGTCGACTCCGTGTGGCTGCGCCAGAAACTTGACGAAGGACTTTTGGTGGGCAATCCGGTTATCAAGAACCAGTCTGTTTATTTCTATGTCCAGTCGGGGGCCGACGTGTCGGCGCTCGATCCGCGTTTCTATCTGACGCCCGGCGCCACCATCTCACCCGCCAGCGGCACCACGCTCGACTTCACCCTCCCGCAGGTGTACACCACGCGGTCGGAGGACGGCCAGTGGAGCAAACAGTACACCGTGTCGTTCAACAAGCTGCAGCCGCAGGTCAGCAACACGTTTGAGCACGCCCGCCTGAACAGCAGCGGAAAATACTACGAATTCTTCGAGGTCGATTCGCTGGGTACCGAGCTCGACTACTGGGACAGCGGCAACGGCGGATTCCTCTTTACCGGCATGGGCCGCAAGCCTGAGGACTATCCCACCTATCCCGACCCCGACGGCTACAAGGGCCAGTGCGTAAGTCTCGTGACGCGCACCACCGGCAGCTTCGGCGCGGGCGTACCCATCAGCTGCGGCTCGGGCGTACACATGCCCATTGCCGCCGGCAACCTGTTTATCGGCGAGTTTGCCGCCAGCCAGGCCATGCTGCAACCCCTCAAGGCCACCCGTTTCGGCAAGCAGCTGGTCAATGCCCAGCCGCTCTATCTGGAGGGATACTACCAATATACCGCCGGCGACGTGTTTACCGACGAAAACAAGAATGTGCTGGAGGACATGCGCGATACGTGCGACATCTACGCCGTGCTCTACGAGGTTGACCCCGCCAACTTTGTCGCCCTCAACGGAGCCGATGTGCTCTCCAGCGACCGCATCGTGTCGCTGGCCCGCATTGACAATCCCGGCCAGCCGCAGCAGTGGCGCTACTTCCTGGAGCCTTTCCGCCCCATGAACGGCAAGACCTTCGACCCCGCACGCGCTGCCCGCAACGGCTATGCCATTGCCGTGGTCATGACGTCCAGCCGCCAGGGAGCCTACTTCCGCGGCGCCGTGGGCAGTCACCTCAAGGTTGACGAAATACGCGTCATCTGGGACACCGACACCAACAAGCCCGCCGGGAGCGAGCAATAGTAATCCACACACACACTTTATCCTTCCAACCGATTCATACTTATGACGAAAAAATTCATCCATCATATCATGGCCGTCCTGATGCTGGCCGCCGTGCCGGCCGCCGGGCGGGCGCCGCGGCGGCGGGAGGCCGACAAAAAACCCGCCAGCCCGCAGGCGGCGAGGAGTCGACCACCCTGCTCAAGGCCGCCCTGAAGGGCGTACACGTGGAGCTGCGCGCAGGTGTGCTCATCGGCGGTACGTCGCCCATGCCCCTGCCGCGCGAAATCCGCAGTATTGAGAGCTACAACCCCACGCTGTGTACCTCGTTCGAGGGAGCCGTGCAAAAGAGTTTCGAGCAGTCGCCCTGGGGCGTAAAGCTGGGCGTGCGCCTCGAAACCAAGGGTATGCGCACCCAGGCCCGCGTGAAGAACTACCACATGGAAATGACCGCCGACGACGGCGGCTACATGGTGGGCGCCTGGACGGGCCACGTCACCACCAAGGTGCGCAACACCAGCCTGACCTTTCCCGTGCTGGCCACCTATTCGCTGGGTGAGCGCTGGACGCTGAGTGCCGGCCCCTACCTGTCGTGGATGTTCGACGGCGAATTCTCCGGCAGCGCCTTCGACGGCTACCTGCGCCACACCGACCCCACGGGCGACAAGGCCGAGGTGAGCCGCGCCAGCTACGACTTTTCCGACGACCTGCGCCACTTTGAGTGGGGCGCACAGGTGGGCGCGCAGTGGCGGGCCTACAAGCATCTGGCCGTGTATGCCGACCTGGAGTGGGGCTTCAACAACATCTTCCCCTCCGACTTCCAGAGCGTCACGTTTGCCCTCTATCCCATCTACGCCAACGTGGGCTTTACGTACATCTTTTAAAACCGAAACAACTCAAAACAGTAATTTATAAAAACAGTAAAACTTATGAAGAAACTTTTACTTTCAGTATGCGCCTGCCTTTGCATGGCCACCGCTGCCTTCGCTCAGAACGCAGCCAAAAACGTATCGGGCACCTATACGGGCGACCTTTACATCTCTTTGGGAGCGCCCATCGACCTGACGGACACCACGCTCGTGCCCATCCCTGATCAGAGCATTCAGATTACCCCCAGCCAGGCCGACAGCGTGAGCAGCATCGACTTCAGCCTGCCGAACTTTGCGCTGGGTGAGTTAGTGTTGGGCGACATCAACTTGCCGGGCATCGGCGTGGTAGCCGGTGACAGCGTGTACAGCTTTGCGCCCAACGCTCCGCAGTCGTTGACTTTTCTGCCGGGTACTGACGACCAAATTGACGCTTTGGTGTCTATCAATGACTCCACCAGCAGCATTAAGAACAGCGAGGCCGTGATTAACATCGATGTGGTTTGGGTGATGTCTGAGGATTCACAGATGCCTATTTACGTGGCTTTTGTAGGTAAAAAAACTGTAGACGCCGGTATTAGCCAGGTCGCTACTGCGGTAACCAAGGCTAAGGGTATCTATACCCTGACGGGTGTTCGCGTAAATGCTACGGATGTGAAGAGCCTGCCGAAAGGTATTTACATTGTAAACGGGAAAAAAGAAATTATAAAATAATATAGAATTAGATGATGAAAAGTTTATTGTTAA
>FR903613.1:0-16614 GCA_000438115.1 Prevotella sp. CAG:617
AGTTGTTCAAGTCATCACTAAGAAACAGACCTCCATAGTCCTTGAGCCATTCATCCTTATAGCAAAATCCATAGCTGTCAGAGCCACGAAGGGATTCGTAACTCAGCTCTCCAATTAGTCTTGGTTCTTTCAACCAATCAAAATCAGCAAATACATAGAGTCTTTTCATACCTTATTCTTTTTTTGATGCCCTTTCCCTTTGTTTAAGACTTAAATCCTGTAATGCTTTTCCCATTGCATCTTCTTTTGCAAGCAGAAGAATATCATCATCTAGCTGAAGCGCATAAAGCACCCTAAGATAAATGCCTATTGCCACCGTTGGTACACCTTTCTCTATGCGTGAAACTGTCAGAGGAGAACAAGTGGCACGTTCGGCAACTTGGGCAATACTGAGATTCCTGCGTAATCTGGCCAGCCTGATCTGTTCTCCTACTATCTGCATCTTCTGCTCCAGCTTTCTTGGCAACTTGGTACCCATCGTACTTTTCGTCATAGTCCAACATATCATATAATATGCAAATATAGCAGTTTTGCTTTATTTTATGATGTGTTACAGAGATAAATTTTTGAATTTATTCCTGTTGAAATCTGCTTTAGTCACATTATTGGGCGTTGGAGATATTATATGCTACTATATTATTCATAAGGCTGATATTTTACAGATAACAAACAATATATTGTTTATAGAAAGATAGCAATAATTTGAACAGAAAAAGAAATAACACTTCCTTTTCTGTTCAAATTATTACTGCTAATAAGGCAATCTTAAAAAATAGCGACCGATGTCACATAAGTCTGTTGTTTGTGACAATCACCGAAACACTGACCACACAGCAATTGAACTGTCCCAAAGCTCTTATTGCCTGCGAAAAGGCCATCAGTTCGACTGAAGTGATGCATCGCTATCAAATCTCTTCAACGACCTCAATATCCCGTTCAAAGGCTGCCCTTATCAAGAATGATATATTGGATAATAAGGCTGCTGAAATCTCGTTCCAGGACCCGATTTATGCCTATTGGTTGAAGACGGAGTACTTCGCAAAATAATCATAATGTGGCTCTCGGTTTCAGGGCTATTTTTGTACCTTTTCTCATCAAAAAACGGCATTTTTCACAAGTTTTTGTACCGCACATTTTGATATTCAAGAAATTACACTTACTTTTACTTTCCAAAATGGAGGTACAAGCCGAGAATGGTGCTAAAAATCACTAACTTACACATTCTCAGATACTTGCCAACCTACTGGTTGTACCTTTTAGAGCGCTATACTATTGATAATCAAAGATGTACACATACTGCATCGAGAAAGTCTACACATGCTTACTCATGTGCCCGTTGCTACGTATTCCCATCTCATGTTCGACTCCTTCAAGATGACTACTGTCCATTTCTCCTTCCAGGGCGCTGTTCAGCAGATTCTCCAACAGCGGTGCCAATACCCCGTCCTTGCCGGATTGCGATACCTCCGGCCTTCAACTTTTCAATAACTTGTGCCTTGAATTCCTCAAAATCAAATAAGTAATATGTCTCTAAAAAATAAGATGGCATATGAAGTGATTATGATCTATCATCTTCATATGTCATTATTATTGTCATTTTTTCGTGCTTTCACACATTATCCCGCAGGATATAATGCTCCGGAAGAAGTCTGACGATCTCTTCTACCCCTTGTGAATAAAATCATGTCATGCAGCTTTAACAATTTTGTTCCTGTTTTTTCTATCATTGTACTTGCATTTGCCGTATGTATTCCGAAGAAAATCCACAGGATTTCCGTTTTCCTGTTCCGTGCCTTTACCCAGGAGAGCGTTCTGGGCGCCGAAGCTACATTCAAGCCTGATAGCCCTCTCTTTGAATCCCGTATCTTCCATTTACACACTATATTTTATAGTGTCTCCTCTACGCCAAGCGAGCTATTAAATCTCCATCAATACACTTATTATGAATATTCCATATCTATCCATATCTATCTGCTCTCTGCAAGTGGCAAGCTGGAAATTCCAGTTTCTTCAGCTATTCATTTTTGATAAATTCATAGCGAGTTCCTCCATTTGGACAGATTCCCACTCATAATATGGAATGCCATGCTTTTCAAGACTCAATTTAACTTTTTTTTAAAGCTTGATGTCAACATACGAAAATACCAAATTCGCCATAAATCCCTTGAGCTAGTCACCAATCTTCTCACCTTTACTAATAAGGTAATCTATAGTAATGTCATCTACAAAAATCATCGGGTCGAAACGCCCAAAAACAGTGTTAGCTCCAAGTTTGTCAGATAATATTTTGAATGTCTCAATGCAATTTAAAAGTGAAGGAACTTTCTCCAATCCTTTCTTCTCATATATGGGATAGAAAAATCAAGAATACGTGATTTGCATGCCTTTATTTCCGGAAGTACACAATCTGTAATAGCACTGAGTATATCGGCTGAAACACAATTACCAAGACTCCCTTCCATCCAATCGCTGATTTTACGTGTACTATCACCAAAAGTATACGGACCGATTATACGGTCTGCGACACTCTGTGCCAGGATAGTTTCACTTTTCTTTATGAACAGGGGATAAAAACTTGAGTTACGATCACGGGGCGTGGATACGGTTATTTCACCCAATGGAGTCTGAGCTATTTCTGCATCCTATCGTTACGACTTAACCATCTGACATTCTTCTATCAAGTGAGCATCCGTTTCACCTTCCTGAGCTCATTCAATATACTTTCCAAATGCAAAAGCACAGTCTTTACCTAATAATTAACAAGGGCTTGTCCGCCTATAACTGTTCAATGCCCTTGTTCTTGATACTTTCAAAAGTAAATCATTCATTCATAAAAAACTGTGTTAGCAAAGTTAATATTTTATTCCTTGCTGACACAGTTTAATATACATCCTTGAACAAACGATTTCTTTTATATCAATCCGTTATGTTCTACATAAAATTATCCCTTTTTGAGATGAAAATTTTTACGCTCAATTATTTTTAATTTGCCATTTCCGAAATAAATTTGATTCTAACAAGTCTAACTTCTTCTTCTGTATAATCATCTCCCAATTCATTTATTGCTTCTTCCAAATCATCAGTCTCCGATTCTTTAAAATACAGATATATATCATTAATATGCTCTTCATCCATAACATCATTAATAAAATAATCAATGTTAATTTTTGTACCTGCATACACAATTGCTTCAATCTGATCAAGTAATTCGTCAAATTCGATGCCCTTTGCTACAGCAATATCATCAAGAGCAACCTTTCGATCTATACTCTGTATTATCCCAACCTTAAATTTAGATTTGTTAGGTACGGTTCGTATTCTGAAATCAACAGGCCGCTCTACTTCGTTATCTATACAATATTCCTTAATTACCTTACAGAATCTATCGCCGTAACGCTTCGCTTTTCCAGCACCTACTCCTGGTATATTAAGTAACTCCTCTACATTTTCCGGATAGATTGTTGCCATTGATTCCAACGATGAATCTTGAAATATTACATAAGGAGGAATATCCAACTCTTTTGCCATCCTCTTACGCAAATCTTTCAAAATCTGATATAATGCCGGATCTACAGCACATGAAGCTCCGCTTTCCATCGGAATTTCCTGCTCATCTTCATCGAATTCCTTATCTGGCATTACTTTAAAAGACTTTGGATTCTTCAAAAAATCCTTACCTTCGGTTGTTACTTTTAAGAGGCCAAAGTTCTCTACGTCTTTCTTTAAATAACCAGCAATCAAAGCCTGTTTTACTACAGCTCCTAAATCGCTTGCCTCATCTTCATTTGCATAACAGCCAAAAAGTTCAAGTTTATCATGTTTATGCAAAAGTATTTCCTCTGTCTTTTTCCCTTCCAATATATTCTTAATATATTCCTCTGGAAAATCCTCTTTACATTGTAATATTACTTCAATAATATTACACAACTTATCTCTTGCTTCCACTTTATTCTGAGGGTTTAAACAGTTATCACAATTTCCACAATTATCATTCTCATATTTTTCTCCAAAATAATGCAAAAGAAATTTTCTTCTACAAATTGAAGACTCTGCATATGCCGCAGTTTCCTTTAGCAATTGCTTTCCTATTTCTTGTTCAGCCAAAGGCTTCCCTTCGATAAATTTCTCTAATTTCTGGATGTCTTTTTTGCAATAATAGGTAATACATATACCTTCACCTCCATCACGCCCAGCTCTACCTGTTTCTTGATAATACCCTTCTAAACTTTTGGGTATATCGTAATGGATAACAAATCTCACATCGGGTTTGTCTATCCCCATGCCAAAGGCAATTGTTGCCACTATTACATCAATTCTTTCCATCAAGAAATCATCTTGGGTCTTTGACCTCAAGGCTGAATCCAAACCTGCGTGATATGCCTCTGCTTTTATAGAGTTAGCTCTCAAAATTTCAGCCAATTCCTCTACATGCTTACGGCTTAAACAATATATGATGCCGCTTTTTCCTGGATGCGACTTAATAAACTTAATTATATTTCTATCAACATCTTTCGTTTTTTGCCGCACTTCATAATATAGATTCGGCCGGTTAAAAGAACTGATATATTCTTTAGCATTCATTATGCACAAACTTTTTTTTATATCAGCTCTAACTTTATCCGTTGCAGTTGCTGTTAACGCAATTATAGGGGCTCTATAAATTTCATCTATTACAGGCCTTATACGACGATATTCCGGTCTAAAGTCATGCCCCCATTCAGATATACAATGCGCTTCATCTATTGCATAAAAAGAAATCTTTATTGTTTTAAAGAAATCAATGTTTTCTTGCTTGGTAAATGATTCCGGAGCGACAAATAACAACTTAGTACACCCGCTGACGATGTCAGACTTCACTTTATCAATCATGGATTTGGTTAACGAAGAGTTTATAAAATGAGCAACTCCATCATCTTCACCCATATTACGCATTGCATCAACCTGATTCTTCATTAAAGCTATTAATGGAGATATTACAATCGCTGTACCTTCCATCAAAAGAGATGGCAATTGGTAACATAAGGATTTTCCGCCACCTGTTGGCATCAAGACAAATACATCTTGTCCTTGCATTAAACTCCTTATAATGGACTCTTGATCTCCCTTAAAGGTATCAAATCCAAAATACGATTTTAATTTCTCTGTCAAGTTAACCTGCGTCTCCATAAATTCGATAAGGTTTTGATGCACCAATAGGATGTATCTATTTTACATTCCCTAATGCAGATGTTACTATAACAAAGTTATAAACATATTTCTATTTTACTCCTTTTTTCTATTAAAAATTTAGGCCTTTAACAATTCTATAGATTCATTTCCTGTTTTTCCATTTGCTTTTTAGCATAATCGACGGTTACCACGAATTCACCTCCATTCTTTGAAGGTAATTCAAACATTGCATCCATCATTATGGTTTCGACTATCGAACGCAATCCTCGTGCTCCTAAGTTAAACTCTGTTGCACGACTCACAATATAATGTAATGTGTCATCTTCAAAACGCAACTCTATGTTATCCATTTTAAACAACTTGATGTATTGCTTAATAATTGAATTTTTAGGTTCAACTAAAATGCGCAAGAGTGCATCTTCATCCAATGGATTCAAATATGTTAAGACTGGTAATCTGCCTATTATTTCCGGAATTAATCCAAAAGATTTAAGATCTTGAGGTTCAATGTATTTCATTAAATTGTTGGCATCTATCTTCATAACATGTTGGACAGAATTGTATCCTACGACATGTGTATTAAGACGCTGTGCAATTTTTTTCTCTATTCCGTCAAAAGCACCTCCACAAATAAATAATATGTTTTTCGTATCTACATGCACATAATCCTGATCTGGATGTTTCCGACCGCCCTTTGGGGGCACATTCACCACAGAACCTTCTAGAAGCTTCAACAAGCCTTGTTGGACTCCTTCCCCACTCACATCACGCGTAATAGAAGGATTATCACTCTTACGGGCAATTTTATCTATTTCATCTATAAAAACAATTCCTCGTTGAGCACGTTCAACATCAAAATCTGATACCTGCAAAAGACGTGAAAGTATACTTTCTACATCTTCACCTACATATCCTGCCTCTGTAAATACTGTTGCATCGACAATCGTAAAAGGAACATTAAGCAACTTTGCAATAGTCCGTGCCAGCAAAGTTTTTCCTGTTCCAGTTCGGCCAACCATAATAATATTTGATTTTTCTATTTCAATAGAATCATCATCGGTTTGCTGTAAGAGACGTTTATAGTGATTATAAACAGAGACTGACAGATATTTCTTGGCATCATCTTGACCTATAACATACTGATCAAGATATGCCTTTATATCCTTAGGCTTTGGTAATTCTGATAAGTTAAGATTTTCGTTCTTTGCTTTTTTTTCTAACTTGGTCTGCTCCTCAATAATTTGGAAGGCTTGTTCGACACATTCATTGCATATCTGTCCTTCCATTCCTGATATAAGGAAACCGACTTCGTTTTCACCTCTACCACAGAAACTACAATGGTTTTTTCTTTTCATGTCCATATCACTTCCGCATTAAAACTTGGTCAATCATTCCATAACCTTTAGCCTCTTCGGCTGTCATCCAATAATCACGATCTGAATCTGCCCACACTTTATCAAAATCAGTATGTGAATGTTCCGCAATTATTGTATAAAGTTCTTTCTTTAATTTCTGAATTTCTCGTGCCGTTATTTCAATATCTGAAGCCTGTCCTTGCACTCCGCCCATTGGCTGATGTATCATGACTCGACTATGCTTTAAAGCTGAGCGTTTGCCTTCTGCTCCTGCAACAAGCAAGACTGCCGCCATTGAAGCAGCCATACCTGTACAAATAGTAGCAACTTTACTTCCTATAAACTGCATGGTATCATAAATTCCAAGACCAGCATACACTGAACCGCCAGGAGAATTTATATATATTGATATATCCTTTCCCGGATCTGTTGAATCTAAATACAACAACTGTGCCTGTAGCGTATTGGCTGTGTAATCATCTATTGGAGTTCCCAAGAATATTATCCGATCCATCATAAGACGAGAAAAGACATCCATTTGCGTAACATTTAACTGCCTCTCTTCCAATATATATGGATTCAAATACTGATTCTGGTTCTTTATTACGTCTTGCAGCACCATGGAATCAAGATTTGCTTTTGATGTAGCAAATTTTTCAAAATCAGTCATTTTCATTATTTTATGATAAAAAATAAGTAAACTGAGTAAAGGTATGTTTCTCACTCAGTTTACTTAAAGGTTATTATTGTAGTATGAATATTATAGCGATTACAATTTTATTCAAACATCTTATTGAAATCCTCCAGAGATACATTTTTGGTCTCAAGAGTAATCTTGTCCTTTATCTTCTTACCAATTTCTCTTTCAACGCAATGTTCAAACAACTGCGAAACTTGATCCTGCTTTTTCAGCATTTCTTTAGCATATTGATCAATATATTCTTCAGGAATATTGTTCATTCCATATTGTGCAAACTGCATTCTTGTCATATCCTTTGCAGCTGCCAATAAAATCTCATCCGTTATCTTGATGTCGAGCTGTTTGGCCAATTCGTTCTTAATCAAACTCCATTTCAGAGCCTCAATGCTCTTCTCATAATTCTCTTCTACCTTATTTTCATCCAATTCAGATGAATTGGTCAACATGATACGTTTAAGCAATGCATCAGGGAAAGTTAGATTACCAACTTTATCCTCCATGTATTTTTTCAAATCAATCAAGAACTTATAATTGCTATTCTCATCGAATTGCTCTTTCAAGAAGTCCTTAATTTTTTCTTTAAACTCCTCTACACTCTTAACAACATCTTTGCCATAATATCGATCAAACAATTCCTGATTGATTTCTGCAGCCTGGAAACGCGAGATTTCGCTAATCTCAAAAGAATATGTTCCGCTGTGTTCCTTTACATTCTCCTTCTCAATATGCAACAAAGAAGCTAACTCTGTTTCATTGTTGTCATAAGCCTTTCCAAGTTCAAGCGTTACGACATCACCAGGCTTCGCGTTTTCAAAAAGTTTCTTCTGTTCCTCATCTTTAAAGAATTTAGGCATTACAGAAGCTTTCTCTACTACAACGCCATCAGATTTAGGCTCTTTATTTTCACCTAACTCCACCAATTTACCTCTTACGAGATCATTATCCTGATAACTCTCAACTGATACATTCTGACCAGCCTGTTGAGCCATGCGATTCATTTGCTCATTTATCTTTTCATCGCTCACTTCAATATTATAGAAATCAATCTTATCATCAGCAGACAAATTGATATTTATTTCTGGAGCTAAAGCTATGTCAAAACTAAAAACAAAGTCATCCTGTTTTTCAATATCCTGTGGCTCGTGATTCTCTGCTGGCAACGGATTACCCAACATCTTTATATTATTATCTGAAATGTATTTTGAAACAGATTCAGACAAAAGTTTATCAACTTCTTCTGCCTTTACCTGAGTTCCATACATTTTAGCAATCATCCCTGCAGGAACCTTGCCTGGACGAAATCCGTGCATTGAAACCTTACCACGAATATTTTTCAGTGACTTTTGTACTTTTTCTGCATAGTCAGCCTTTTCCATTTTTACAGTAATTACAGCACTGACCTGATCAACGTTTTCTAAAGTTATGTTCATTTTTATTTCTTAGTATTATATATTCTATTCTGAGCATGCAAAAATACTCAAATTCTTTTGTTTTACAATATAGACTTGAATTTTTTTATTAGCAAATAAAAGAATAACTTCTTACAACTAAAGCTTTAGGGCTCCAATTATGTCATGTATATCATCTATATGATGTGCAACCAACCACTCTTCAATACCTTCAGCTATTTTGACAGAAATTGCAGGATCTATAAAATTAGCGACCCCTATTTCCACAGCCGTTGCTCCAGCCATGAAAAACTCTATAGCATCAATCGCATTCATAATACCACCCATTCCAATTACCGGAATCTTTACAGCTTTAGCAACCTGCCAAACCATTCGCAAAGCTACCGGCTTGATTGCAGGTCCAGACAATCCTCCTGTACCAATACTTAACTTTGAGCATCTACGCTCTACATCTATGGCCATACCCATCAACGTATTAATAAGCGACACAGCATCAGCACCTTCATTTTCTACTGCGCGAGCAATTGCTGCAATGTCAGTTACATTAGGAGAAAGTTTCACTATTATGGTTTTCGGATAAGCCTGTCTAACTGCACGTACAACAGACGAAGCACCTTCACACGTTACACCAAAAGCCATTCCTCCATCTTTGACATTTGGACAAGAAATATTAAGTTCAATTGCTGGCACATGCTCTAAAGCAGCTAATTTACTAGCACATTGTGCATAATCTTCCGGCGAAGAACCTGACACATTTACAATTATATTAGTACTGAACGCCTTTATTCGAGGATATATATGTTCTATGAAATGATCGACTCCTTTATTTTGCAATCCTACGCAATTAAGCATTCCTGACGCTGTTTCAGCCATTCGGGGATAATCATTACCTTCCCGAGGATTCAGTGTTGTTCCTTTTGTTATAAAACCACCGATCCTACTTAAGTCTATAAAATCCGAAAATTCCTCTCCATAGCCAAATGTACCAGAAGCAGTTAATACTGGATTTTTCAGCGACAGTCCTCCTATTTTTACATTTAATGATGCCATAACAACTCTTTTATATTAAACACCGGTCCGTCTTTACATACACAGCGATTACCTGTTGTCGTTTTTTCAACACAACACAGACATGCACCCAAACCACAAGCCATTAAATTTTCCAAAGAGACTTCACACTCAATATTCAACTTTTCGGCATATTCTGCCACGGCTTTCATCATAGGTTTAGGACCACAGGATGCGATAAAATCAAAATCGACCTGTGTTAATATTGAATGATTCGTAACATAACCCGTTTCTCCCAGACTTCCATCTTCCGTAGTAACGTGAACCTCACCTAGAGAGTCAAACATGTCTAACTGCAGTAAATCTCGTTTTGAACGACCTCCAAGAAGGAAATGGACTCGTTTATTTCTCCTTTTCAATTCCTTTCCGTATAAAAGCAGCGGAGCAGTACCTACGCCACCTCCTACCAACAAAATGTTTTCGCCTTCTATATCCAGACTAAACCCTTTGCCTAACGGAAAAACACAATTCACATAGTCACCTTCATTCAATTGCCCCAAAGCGATAGTACCCGGACCCACTTCATGGATCAACAGCCACATTTCATTTAAAGATGCATCATAATTATTTATTGATATTGGGCGGCGCAAAAACACTTCAGACGCACGTTCCACATTAATCTCAACAAACTGGCCTGGAAACATTTCCGGCAAAGGTTCTTTATCGGTCAACTTTAACAAAAAGTAATCATCCCTCAGCCGTTCCTTTGAACGTATTTGTAAATCGCGTATTTTCTTCATATTGTTGTTTATTTATTAAGGCAAACTTACAAAAAATCCACGGAATAGCCTTATAAAACCTAAAAAATGGTATTAATAACGTAACCTCAATAAGTTATATGCTTCTTATCGTAAAAACTGACAATATCCCAAAGCCTCCCCAAATACGAATGAACGCGTGCGACTGATACAAAATATTTCAAACAAATAGAACATAATTCGCACATTTCAGAAACATATTAATATAAAACATTTTTCAAGCCACATTAATAGAAAAACATCCCATCTATCTTAAAAAAGGTCGGTTCGCATAAAATGCAAACCGACCTCATCTCATAAAAGATTTATTACTTACAATTATTTAGTTGTTCCAGCCTGTTGCTGGGCTGCATTAATCATCTCTTGACTTGCGTATAAATAAACTTCCACACGACGATTCTGTTCCTGACCGGCCTTCGTATCATTTGAAGCCACAGGATTATCTTCGCCCAGTCCCTTTATATACTTTATCTGCGAAGTTTTGGCACCGCTTGAAACCAAATAACTATATACCGCATCTGCGCGTTTCTGAGACAATTCTACATTTTTCTGTTTGCTTTCTGCAGCCGTACAGTTACGCCATCCCTGATTATCCGTAAAACCAACAATTGCAACATCCATATCGGTATTTGTATTTAACACGGTACTCGCAAATTTGCTCAAAGATGTCTTTGCACTCGAACTTAATGTTGCGTCTCCCGTTGTAAATAGAATACCAGAATCGAATGTAACTTTAACATATTTCAATCCCGTTGAACTATCTTCTATAGTTTCAGCTTTGGCATTTTCCACAGCCTCAGCTGCTGCTTTAGCTTTGTCCATTCGATTCCCAATCAGGACACCAACACCGGCACCAACAGCTGTACCTACTCCTGCTCCAATAGCAGCACCTTTTCCATTACCTGCAAGTTGACCGATTAATGCGCCTAAGGCACCTCCACTTGCTCCACCGATCATTCCACCCTTTGCTTTGTTAGTTAAGTCGCCACAACTCGTAAAGAGTAATACCAAACTTAATGCAAACACTGAAAATTTCATCTTTTTCATCTTTTTCTCTTTTTTGTGATTGTAATAAAGAATAGATATTTCCATTCGATTGCAAAGATAATATTTTTTATTGGTTTTCCAACAAATACAATATTATAATAATTATATTCCATCAAGAATCATGCTACAGCGCAAAGATCATTATCAATACTAATGTATACTTTTCATTCGGCATTCATATCGAATTCAACACAAACAGGAATCATCATAAAGATAGGACAATAGCCTAAAACTTTTAAATGTTAAGCTATTGTCCTATCACACATAACAGATTTTAAATCTGTCACTTTCAACTAACAGGCTTTTAAATAATGCCTTGTGCCATCATTGCTTTTGCAACTTTCATAAACCCTGCGATATTGGCACCTTTCACATAATTCACAAAGCCATCAGACTGACGCCCGTAACGTAAGCATTGCGTATGAATGTCAGACATAATTGTATGTAAACGTCGGTCCACTTCATCAGAACTCCACGACAAGTGCATTGCATTCTGTGTCATTTCCAAGCCTGATGTAGCCACACCTCCAGCATTAACTGCCTTACCTGGCGCAAAAGGAATACGATGTGTAAGGAAATAATCTACTGCATCTTGTGTACACCCCATATTAGAGACCTCAGCAACATATTGTATACCTGATTCTACAAGGCTGCGTGCATCATCTGCGTCCAACTCATTTTGTGTAGCACAAGGCAATGCTATATCCACATTCGGGACATTTCCCCATGGTTTTTTATTTTCGTAAAATTCGACATTCTCAAATTTTTCTGCATAAGGAGACACAACATCATTTCCTGAATAGCGGAGACTTAACATATAGTCTATTTTCTCTCCACTCACTCCGTTCTCATCATAAACAAATCCATCAGGACCAGATAGTGTAACAACCTTAGCTCCAAGCTCAACAGCCTTTTTTACGGCACCCCATGCAACATTTCCAAAGCCACTTACCGCAATTCTTTTTCCTTCAAGCGTATCTCCACAATCTGCTAACATTTGCTGCAAAAAATACAATGCGCCATAGCCTGTAGCTTCTGGTCGCAGTAATGACCCGCCAAATTCCAAATTTTTTCCTGTAAAAGTCCCCGTATGTTGATGAGTTAATTTTTTATATGCACCAAATAAAAATCCGACCTCACGTGCTCCTACTCCAATATCTCCTGCTGGAATATCCTGCTCAGGCCCTAAAATTCGCCAAAGTTCCAGCATAAAAGCTTGGCAGAAACGCATAATTTCATTATTGCTTTTCCCTTTGGGAGAAAAATCAGCTCCTCCTTTACCTCCCCCCATTGGCAATGTAGTAAGTGCATTCTTAAATGTTTGTTCAAATCCCAAAAATTTAAAAGTGCTCAGATTAACAGATGGATGAAATCTAAGTCCACCTTTATACGGACCGATGGCATTATTAAATTGGACTCGATATCCTAAGTTCACATGAACCTTCCCCGCATCATCCATCCAAGGAATCTTGAAAGTATAAATACGATCTGGTTCAACCAAACGTTCAATAAGACGTGCATTTTCAAATTCAGGATGTTGGTTATAAACCTCTTCAATTGATTCAAGAACTTCAGAGACTGCCTGCAAATACTCATGTTCTCCCGGATGACGAGACTCTAAATCACATAATATATTTTCGATCTTCATAATATGTAGAATTAATGGTATGTTTCACTATAAGAGCTGTGTAAAGATAGGAATATTATAAATATGAAGAATCATATTCATAAAAATATTTGTTAAACTACCATGCATATTCATACAATAAAAAGTTGCACTTTCAATCAAAAAAAATCCCACGAACTTACACATTAACAATTTTCAAGCCTGAAAATTCGAAAACCCACAAAAAAATCACTATTTTTGCATCAAATTTTCTACATAAGATTTTATATAATATGAAAGCATTTGTATTCCCCGGACAAGGGTCGCAATTTGTAGGTATGGGTAAAGACCTATATGAGAAACATCCTATAGCCAAACAATTTTTTGATAAAGCCAATGATATCTTAGGGTTCAACATTACAGATATAATGTTTGACGGGACAGACGAAGAATTAAAACAGACAAAAGTTACCCAACCGGCCGTTTTCCTACACAGCGTAGTAAGTGCGCTGTGCTTGGGAGAAGATTTTTCACCAGCAATGACTGCTGGTCACTCTTTAGGTGAATGGTCTGCATTAACTGCCGCACGTGCCCTTAGTTTTGAGGACGGCCTTAAATTAGTTTCTGCACGTGCTAAAGCGATGCAGCGTGCATGCGAAGCCGCACCTTCAACAATGGCAGCAATCATTGCCCTTTCCGATGAGAAGGTGGAAGAAATATGTAAAGAAGTTAGTACTAAAGATAACATTGTTGTTCCTGCAAATTATAACTGCCCCGGACAGTTAGTAATTAGCGGAAACATAGAAGCCGTAAACCAAGCTTGCGAAAAACTTAAAGAAGCCGGAGCAAAACGCGCTTTAATTTTGCCTGTTGGTGGAGCTTTCCACTCTCCATTAATGCAATTGGCAAAAGAAGAATTAGAAGACGCTATTGCTAATACTGAATTCCACAAGCCTATATGTCCAGTATACCAAAACGTTGATGGCATGGCTCATACTGATCCGGAAGAAATCAAAGCTAATCTGATTGCGCAATTGACGGCATCAGTGCTTTGGACTAAAGAAATCCAGAATATGGTTGCAAATGGTGCTACTGAATTTGTAGAATGTGGTCCAGGAAAGGCCTTACAGGGCATGATTATGAAAATTTGTAAAGGTAATGATTCCGTTACCGCAACAGGAGTAAGTTTGTAAAAATAAATTATACGATACGAACAAAGGTTATTATAAGTATCAAATATCATAAAACAGCCTTGAAAATAATTGCAGCTAACCTTACAAATATAGGATTAGCTGCAATTTCTATAAAAAGAAATGTCTATGAGTAATAAAATTACAATATATCAAGTACTGCCACGTTTATTGACAAATACACAAAACAAAAACGTCGAAAACGGTACGATACAAGAAAATGGATGCGGAAAAATAAATGATATTACCTTATCGTTCCTCAAACGCATCAAATCAAATGGTTTTTCCCATATTTGGTATACAGGTATTATTGAACATGCAACACAGACTGATTATAGCCAATACGGAATACGCCCAGACACACATTGTATTGTCAAAGGAAAAGCTGGATCACCTTATGCAATTAAAGATTACTATGACATAGACCCGGATTTATGCAAAGATGTGCAGCACAGAATGAAGGAATTTGATGCCCTTGTGGACAGAACCCACAAAGCCGGCCTTAAAATGATAATAGATTTTGTTCCTAATCATGTTGCACGCGAATATCAGTCAGATTCAAAACCTTTAGGGATATCAGATCTTGGAGAAGATGACGATCCTACAAAAGACTTTGATGTAAACAACAATTTTTACTACATTCCAGGACAACAACTGCAACTCAATTTTATTAATTCAGGTGCTTCTCAATATGTTGAGAATCCCGCGAAAGCTACCGGAAACAACCAGTTTTGTAATACGCCCAACGAATATGATTGGTATGAGACAATAAAATTAAATTACGGCATCAATTTCTTTCATAACGGAGAGAGTTTTTTTCCCACTATTCCCAATACATGGAATAAGATGTTGGAAATCCTGCAATTTTGGGCAGCAAAAGGTGTAGATGGTTTTCGCTGCGACATGGCAGAAATGGTTCCATGTGAATTCTGGAACTGGTGTATACCACAAATCAAATCAAATCACCCAGAAATTTTATTCATTGCCGAAGTTTATAACCCCTCATTATATCGTCAATATATCGAATTCGGACATTTTGATTACCTGTACGACAAAGTGGGGCTTTATGATACACTCTGCAGTGTGTGCAAAGGACAGAATTCTGCCTATAACATAACTACCTGCTGGCAAAATTTGCAAGATCTACAGCCCAAAATGCTAAATTTCTTAGAAAATCATGACGAACAACGTCTAGCATCGGATTTTATCTGTAAAGATCCACGAAAAGCACTTCCGGCATTAGTTGTTAGCAGTTGCATGAATACTAACCCGTTTATGATTTATGCAGGACAGGAATTAGGAGAAACGGGAATGGATAAAGAAGGGTTCAGTGGTGTAGATGGAAGAACCAGTATATTTGATTATTGGCATGTTAAATCTCTATACAAAATATATAAAGGTGAAAGATACATGACCAAACAAGAGCGCGATCTCTATAAATATTACAAGAATGTTATTACAATAGCGCACAAAGAACCATGCATAAATAATGGTAAGTTCTTTGATCTGATGTATGTAAATAATGCGGAAAATGGATTTGATGGCAACAATATGTATGCATTCCTCAGAAGCCATGGCAACGAAGCCATTCTTGCCATAGCAAATTTCAACGCAAAAGAAACACAATGCAGAATCCATATTCCTAGTCATGCCATAACATACATGAATATAAAAGAAGGAACTTATAAAGCCTACGATCTTATACATCAAACATATCAAGATCTCAAAATTAAAGCAAACCAAGAAACCGGTGTAAAAATTACAGGAAACGATGCTGTACTACTGAAATTTGCTTGGTAAATATCAGAGACAAACACAGTAAATAATGGACTACAAATTATCTTCCGAATTATCTAAAATACTTATTTTAAGTAAAGAAGAAGCCAACAAATTGCAACAACAATTCGTCGGTTCAGAACATTTACTATTAGGGCTCATTCGTAACGAAAAAAGTATTCAAGACTTATTTTTAAGTATGAATATTACCCCCCAAGTTCTGGAACAAGAAATCATTTCTCATATTTCAAAAGAAAGCCATCAGAATCAGCAAACATATACGACATTGTCCCTTAATCAAGAAGCTACCCGCCTACTGCGAATTGGCTGTTTGGAAGCTCGACTTTATAAAGAAGATGTAGTTAAAACTGAACACTTACTATTAGCTATGCTCAGAGACAATAAAAATATTGCCGGAAAATTACTAAAATCGCACCAAGTCATATACGAAAAAGTAGCTCATGCTCTAAATTTCAATGCAAGTATTACTTCATCATTTAATTTAGACGAAGACTACGCCCAATCGGAAGAGAGTT
>FR903613.1:16639-103827 GCA_000438115.1 Prevotella sp. CAG:617
GAAGAGAGTTTCCCAAAAGAAAAAGAACCGCTTTCCAAAAGCATACAGGAAAATAAGCAAAAAGGAACTCCAATTTTAGATTCGCTAGGTACAGACTTGACTCAAGCGGCACTTAATAAAAAATTTGATCCAACAATTGGTCGAGAAAAAGAGATTAGCAGAATTGCGCAAATTTTATGCCGGAGGAAAAAAAACAATCCGATCTTAATTGGAGAACCTGGTGTTGGAAAAAGTGCGATCATAGAAGGACTTGCCACTGCTATAAGCAATCATAATATTTGCTGGCCTTTGCAAAACAAACGCATAATAGCATTAGACATGGGAAATTTGATTGCCGGAACAAAATATCGTGGACAATTCGAAGAACGCATACAAGGAATCCTCCATGAAGCCAAAAGCAATCAAAACATTATTCTTTTTATTGATGAAATACATACTATTATCGGAACCGGTTCTACCCCTGGAACAATAGATGCTGCCAACATGTTGAAACCCGCCTTATCAAGAGGAGAAATTCAATGTATTGGAGCTACAACAATTGACGAATACCGGAAAACTATAGAAAAAGATGGTGCCTTAGAACGTAGGTTCCAAAAAGTAATGATAGAGCCAACAACAAAAGAAGAGACTCTTACCATTTTACAAAACTTGAAAGCGCAATATGAAGAATTTCATCATGTTACATTCTCTCCTGAAGCCTTAAAAGCTTGTGTGGAACTTTCAGAACGCTACATTTCAAGTAGATTTTTTCCAGATAAAGCTATCGATGTCATGGATGAAGCTGGCAGTCGTGCCTTTCTGCAAATAAAAACACCTGATGAAATTATTGAACAAGAAAATACAATTAGAGATCTAACAGAAAAAAAAGATAATGCAGCAAAATCACAACATTATGAATTAGCTGCAAACATAAGGGACCAAATCGTAAATGAGAAAAAAACACTGGAAAGATTAAAAGAAAATTGGTTCAATAATCAAAAGCTACATCGAGAACAAATATCAGAAGAAAATATCAAAGAAATTATATCTTCCATGAGCGGCATTCCGATTAGCAGTATCAATCAATCAGAAAATCATCAGCTAAAAGGCATGCAAAAAGCTTTAACTTCAAAGATAATTGGACAAGATGAAGCTGTTAGCAAAGTTGTTAAAGCCATTACACGAGGAAGAATCGGCATAAAAGACCCCAATCGTCCCATTGGAACATTTCTTTTTGTTGGCAGCACAGGTGTTGGAAAAACCCACCTTGTAAAGGTCCTATCTGAATATATATTTGGATCAACAGACTCTATCATACGCATAGACATGAGTGAATATATGGACAAATATAATGTCAGTCGATTAGTTGGAGCTCCTCCCGGTTATGTAGGATATGAAGAAGGCGGACAATTGACTGAAAAAGTAAGAAGACACCCATATTCAATAGTACTATTAGATGAAATTGAAAAAGCACATAGCGATGTATACAATCTCCTACTTCAAGTTTTTGACGAAGGACGGCTCACAGATAGCTATGGGACAACCATAGATTTTAAAAATACAATTATCATAATGACGTCAAATTGCGGAACACGTCAACTAAGCGAAGAACACCAAGGCATAGGCTTTGCAACAGAGTCTACCACAGATCGGACAAACAACATTATAAAAAAATCGCTTAGCAAAAGATTTGCTCCGGAATTTTTAAATAGACTCGATGAAATTATTATCTTCAATCCGCTCGATAAAGATACGATACAAATAATTGCTCAAAAAGAAATAAATAATTTGATACAACGTTTGAATCAATTACACTTTTCCCTGCAAATAGATGACAATGTATTACCCTTTATTGTCGACAAAGGATTTGATGATAAAAATGGTGCAAGACCTTTAAAACGTACAATACAGAAATTTATTGAAGACAAGATCAGTGAATTCATAATAAACAATTCCATTAAAAAAGGGGCATCATTCAGAATTACAATCAAAAATGATGATACTGCTATCGAATCCATAACCTCATGAACAAACCTCTAATATCTATCTTAATTTCTACTTACAATTGGCCATGCTTTAAATTAGCTGGCCAATTGGAAGAACTTGTCACCAACGAAACCGAAGATATTGAGATTATTGTAGGTGAAGATGCATCAACAGACCCTAATTTTTTGTATGAGAATCAAAAAATTAAGACATTGCCCCACTGCAAATATGTGTATTTTACAGAAAATAATGGTCGGGCAAAAATCAGAAACAAACTGTCCGATATAGCACAAGGAAATTATCTATTATTCATAGATAGCGATGCTCTTGTTATGTCAACAAATTTTCTAAGCGAATACATAAAATACATCCCCTACCATGACGTAATTTATGGCGGTATCTCAACCCCAGTCCGTATGCCCGATAAAAGAAACAGGACTCTACGTTTAGCTTATGAAAAAGCTGCTGAAAACATAAGATCATTATCTTTCCGAAAAAAGAATCCATACAAATATATATCGGCATTCAACATCCTAATAAAACATGAACTATTTGATCAAATCAAATTTAATGAAAATTGCACTTTATACGGCTACGAAGATGCTTTATTTGGGATAGAATTGAAAATACGGAAAAAAGAAATTTACCATATAGATAATCCCCTTTTACATACAGGAATTGACACAAATGAAGAATATTTAGAGAAAATCAAAGATTCACTTACAACTCTATATACCATAGGAAACACGATGCAAAATGAATCTTCAATTTGCAAAATCCAGAAAATAATAACCAAAGTGAAACTAAATACGCCAATTGATATTCTGTTCACTCATATCTTCAAAAAACGATTTGAGAAGAACCTGCTAAGTACATCCCCTTCACTGTCAATTCTCCAACTATACAAAATTGGCTATTACTGTCATATATGTCAGACAAATGAGAAAAAGCGAAAAAACATCCGATAAAAAATCACTTAGACTTAATACCTCTAATCCATTGAGGTACGATGCTAACTCCTGCAAGTAAATACGTATAATAAGTAATCAGCCTCCATAAAACAACAACAAGTAACGTGTTGGTTACATCATTTGAAGGAAAGAAATCTGCATAATATACTTTAAACATAAACTCATTTAATCCGCTTCCTCCGGGAGTTGGACTGACAATAGAAATCATCCATAACACCCATTGCCTAGCATAAGCAAGCCACAAATTTCCTTTTGAGCAAAACGCGAATAATAAAGCCACAGCAACAGCATAACGAAAACACCACGAAAGGGCAGTCAATCCAAACGACTTTAACCAAAAAGAGAATCCCATACAACTCAATTCTTTGGAACTCAAGACCAAATCATTAGCCAAATTCTCAACTTTACTTCGCAAGCGCCGTAATAATGGTAACGAAAAAACAACTAATAAAACAGAACGAACCCACTGTGGCCGGCAGAACAATGAAACATACAAAAATAATGTCCACAAAGCTACAACTATCACCACCAACATAAAGATCCATTTTACACTAGACGTTATCCATGCGGCATGGCCAAATAATACATCTAAAGGAAAAAACAAAACGGCCAATAAGCAACTTGAGCACAAAAACAATTCATCTAGAAACAATGACGCTATCATAATAGCAGTACTACGGCCAACGTTCATTCCTTCTTTATACAAATATAAGAAAATAAGGCCACTTCCTCCAACAGACGACGGAGTTATCGCAGAAGTAAATTCGCATAACATATTGACCCGAAACGATTGCTTCCACGACAATATTTTTTTTGTAAGAAGTCGAAATCTAGACATCATACAGAAATTCTGCCCACAAAAAAATAGAATAGCCAAAAACAAACCTACATAAAAACGCCAACCAATATTTATTGCTGAGAAATCCAATAAATCAAAATCTTTGTAAGCCATCCACCCAATGACAAAAAATCCCAACAAGACTGCCGTTACTATATAAATTCGATTTTTCATGCATATAAACTTTTATATTTTCGAATAAGTCTTAGATATCTATCACTAACCTCCTCTGCAATGTCCTCCCATGAACGTGCCAAAGTGTCCGCTGCACCATTACCAACAGCACTCAACAATGTTTGATCGGACAAAATTTGTTCAATCATAACAGCATATGCACTTTCATCAGCTTCACATAAGAAGCCATTTTTTTTATGAGAAATAATCTCAGCTGCCGTAGAACCTCTAAGCAAAAGAGATGGAGTATGTAAAGCTGCAGCCTCGCGCACAACTAACGGCGCGTTGTCATACAAAGACGGGAACAAAAAAAGATCAGCTGCCTCGTAATATTTTGATAGCCGTTCTCTTTCTGACACGGAACCGATAAATAAGACTTTCTCCTTTCCTTCGTTGACAAGTCCTAAATCACGTGCCATCTGTTTCATGTCTGCAGCAGCATATCCTGTACCAATAAAAATCATTTTGAAATCTATATGTGACAATTTCGACAATGAGCGTAAAATAAAGCCTACATTTTTCTCCCAAATATGTTGTCCCACAAATAGTAATATAGGAACTTTTTCATCCAGTCCTAATAAGCGTCTTGATCTTATTTTCTGCGCAACAGAATACGGACGACCTGCAAAATCATTTCCGTTCTCGACCACCTCTACTCGTCCTCTAAAACCATACTCTCGCAAAGTTTCCTCTACCGCCGGTTGTGGAATCCACACCTCATCAGCTTGTTCATAAAACGATACCACATTCTTTATCAAAAGTTCAACAATATATTTATTGTGAACAACTCGCATAAAATCAGCTTTATACTTTGAATGAAAAGTTGCTACAATCGGTACATGCTGTGCTCGCGCTATACGTCTAGCAATAACTCCCGAAGAAAATGGACAGTGAGCATGTAACAATTCAAAAGGTATTTTCCCAATTTTCTTCCAAAAGGCATAATCTATTCCAGGTAACCCCATACGATAAGGTTTGCGTTTTGGAACTGGTAATGAGAAATATCGAAAAACAGGATATTCATAATTATACAATAATGAATTTGGTACCTGCGGAGTAATCACACACACGTTACCATTTTTTTTCTGTAACCAATATGCATAATTACTTGTAGCCACAGCTACTCCATCCATTATTGGCGGAAAACAATCATTCAATAGCCCTATCATGATTATAAATAATACAATTTCAACCTACAAAATTAATGCTCTCTACTTGTCTTTAATATATCCTTAATGTAACAGGACCAAACCTGTGTCAGAATCATAAAATATAATGATGTACAAAAGTACATAAAACCAACATAAAAATCACAATCATAAATTAATTTGAAGTTGAACGGACAAATCATTTTTACAAAATGAAGGAATCCGTTGAAGACCTGTTCCTATACTTGAACGATCAAAATAAAAAACATGGCTGCTTATTGCACCTATATCATAATGTTTACCGGCCTTCAATACATATTTTACTGATAAATAAGCACCTTTCCCATACAATGAAATCGTTCTATAACTAAAAGGAAAAGAAAGTCCAGAAACATAATTCCTCGTTTCATATGAATCTGAATAGAATATTGATCCTAAGAAAGATACTGTATGCTTAATCGTTTTCCAAACAAATCTTTCAGAAATGCAGCAACCCATATTTAATTTTCTCAAAGCAGACCAATTGTTATTATAACAGATCTGTGAAGTCAAATTCCATTTGCCAAAAACATTTTTCAAATAGACTTTAAAACGGTTATAATAATTATAACACACAAATTCATCTTCATCATATTGTCGTATCTTATATTGGTAACCAATTCCCAATGTCATCTTTTTTCTAATCAAAGATTCATATTTCATATCTCCGATAAAACCATAAGACGGTATAGATGTACGATATAAAGGATGTTTAAACCTAAAAAGATTCGCATTCAAATAAAAATAACTATTCTCATTACAACCTATCTTCATTCCCATAATACCACCCTCCTCATTTGCAATTCTATTATTAACAGCTAATGTCTTGCCATGCATGCTATGAAAAGATGGGGAGAAATATCGATAACCAGCATATAGAGAAATTCTTCTCCGAAAATTTGAAGAAGCAAATACAGTTGTTGCGACATTAAAATCATCATCAACAGCCACTTCTCCGTGAAGCGCGACAAAACCTACATTTATTGTACTATAAAGACTCCCATTAAAAAGCTCTTTCCCACGAAAATAAAACTGAGTATACTTAGCCTCCCGCGGTAAAATCCTCCTTGAAAATCGCGTATAAGAAAAAATACTTCCCACCACGAAATTATACTTTGAATATTCTATATTTAATCCTGTAAAAATTTCATGTACATTATTTTTCTTCGAAAGTTCCAGATTCGTTCTATGCAAATTATCAGTCTTAAATGACGTTATATTACCATCCTTCAAATTTGCATCACGACCTGTATACGATATCCATGCCATACTCTTCAAATGATTGCGAAACTCATATGACATGACCAGCCCCCTAAAACTGTTAAATGACGTACTAACACTTTTCTTAACTATAAAATCCGCAGATTGCCCTCGATCATTAACAAACAGCTGTCCATTGTCCAAAATAAACGTATTACTCAAGAGCAATCCTTCACCAGCCTTTAACTTATAATCTCCAACCATCATACGAAAACTTGTACGTTCTGGCTGATATACAACATAAAAAGAATAACTATCAAAAGGAAAATTGCCTTGTTTCATTATAGGTTCTCCCGCATCACGATCTCCTCCGATCCCCCATTTAAGTATTTGATTATAATTATACTGATACTGAAATTTCATATCCATTCCTGGTCCAGCGTACACAGAATTAGGATGTGCATCAACATATTCCAAAGGCTTTGAACGATATCCATCCCGCTTATAAAAGGTAATCCCATTTCTACGATGAATTTGGAATCACCATCTATAAAAACTTTATTTTTCCCACTCCGGTTAACTGTGTCACAATACAAAAACAAATGTAGAAAGGCACGTGTGGAATAATCTATATTCTTCACGAACAAAAGTTCTCCAAGGTTCTTTATTGCTCCATATCGCTCTCTATACGATAGGAGAGAATCAACTTGATGGACTTTAAGAAAAGGGAGACTCAACAATTCTGCTCTAGTTGCCAGATTTATATTAAGTGGATGATCATGCAGTTCTTCTATATAAGACCACTCTTCACTATCATACGTTTCTGAATTAACATGCATATCTACAAAATCATTCCATGTTAAAACAGTCTGACCATTTGCTTTTATAGTTAGAGTACAAATCAACAAGCATATATATACGATAAACCGAAAAGACTTACCGAAAATTTTATAATAATCCACGAACTACTTTTATATAGTTAGTTTTCATGACAATTACATAAACACCTTGTTGATCTGTGATAATTCAACAAAATGTAAAATAGGCTTTCCATCTGGTGTATATTTACAATTCGTTGTTGCAAAAAGCTGCTTAACTAAATTTTCCATTGCATCCTGATTCAGAACTTGGCCAATTGCAATTGCAGATTGCATAGCTAGATGACTTGCTATAACTTGGTGTATCTTTTCTCCAACAGAGCGGCCACTCAAATTCTCATCGCCAATCAGATTTTCAATCAATAGTTGCGGTGAAACATCTGCAGTCCCATCAGGAACTCCATTAATTGAAAATGTACCATTCCCCATATCAGAAAAATCAAATCCTAACACGATCAATTCTTCCCTAATCAAATTAAACACTGAAAGTTTTACCACATCGAAGTGTATCAACTCTGGGAATAATAACCCTTGTGAAAAGCCTTTGCGCTGACTTAGCTGTTCTATATATCTATCATACAATATGCGGTAATGGGCTCGGTGCTGCTCAATAAATACAAATCTATCGTTTTTTAATACAACTACATAGCGCTTACCAAATTGAAACAATGTACTCCCCTCACCAACAATGTCAAAACCTCCATCATCTTTAAATTCTGAAAAATTCAATTCCTGACTTGCAGGTTTTGCTTGCTGATTATTAGTTAAAGTTTGGTACATCTGTTGCCACTTATGCACTGAATCACTGGTGGCATGATCATTCGTATTAAATGGGTTATATGATTCATCAATATGTACTTGGGGAAGACCTATAGAATTACTACTGCCAACTACCGGAATATCCGGACATCCTTGTTTGTCAAAATCTAAAGCTGGTATGGCATTGTATTTACCAAGAGCTTCTCTGACGGAAGCAGATAAAATTTGCCATATTGCATTGTCGTCCTCAAATTTAATCTCTGTTTTAGTAGGATGTATATTCACATCTATCCTAGATGGATCGACTTCCATTCTTAAAAAAAACTGTACCTGTTCTCCTTCTGTAATGAGTCTTTCATAGGCACTCTGTACAGCTTTGCAGAAATACGAATTACGCATATAACGCCCGTTAATATAAAAATATTGACAGGCTTTCTTCTTTTTTGCACCTTCAGGGATGGTAACAAAACCAGAAATACGTACAATACTAGTCTGTGCTTCGACGGGAATAAGATAATTTTCTAACTTTTTCCCAAATAGACTGATTATACGTTGCTTGAATGTGGACGGAGTTAATGATATCAACAAATTATCTGCATGGTAAAGCTCCAATGATTTTTCTATATTACAAAGCGCGATTTTCTCAAATTCTGCTATAATGTTGTTCAATTCAGTTATATTGGATTTCAAGAACTTTCGGCGCGCAGGTGTATTATAAAACAAATTTCTAATAATAAAATTAGCCCCTACCGGACAAGAAATTGACTCCTGTGATTTAATTTTTGATCCTTCAATCAATATACAAGTTCCCAATTCATCTGTTTGCTGGCGAGTGCGTAATTCGATTTGGGCAACAGCAGCGACTGATGCCAATGCCTCACCTCTAAATCCCATCGTAGAAATAGAAAACAGATCATGCGAAGTCTTAATTTTGCTTGTAGCATGTCGCTCAAAGGCGAGTCGCGCATCAGTATCCGACATACCTACACCATCGTCAACAATCTGAATCTCACTTTTCCCCGCATCTATAACTTTTACTTGAATTTTACTAGCACCAGCATCGATTGAATTTTCCATCAATTCTTTTACGACTGAAGCCGGACGCTGTACAACTTCTCCCGCAGCTATTTGATTTGCGACCGAATCTGGCAACAAATGAATCACATCACTCATAACTATGCTCTAAAAAGATTGCAAAGGCGACTGTTTCCGAGAAGAATACTTTAGCTCCTCTCCTCTTCTTTTTCCTCGCCATTCAAACAAATCATACTTATCCAACGGCCTTATATAGTCAAACCAAGCAAAAGACTCCAAAAAACGTTTTTCTTCAGGTATCAACAATAATGGATAAAAAACTCCCGTAGCTGCAGGAGTCCAAATACGTGACATTTTCCTATCTTTATATTGAATCCTTACATGCGTAGTCTCCGTGTAGTTTAATCCCAACATCAAACTATCCTTATCAAATACATAATACGCCACATAAACATTACCATCTGCACGATTTTCTACAATTTGTCCATGTCTCATTATGGAACGGAAAGTTTTAGATGCAACCTGATTAAAATGTACAGAATCTACTTTCTCTGCAAGCAATGACTGGCGATCTACCCTTATGCTATCAATGGTTGAATCATTAAAAAAAGCATAAATCTCTTCACCTAAAATTTGTTGCACACCGTGCCATACAATAGGATCCTTATATAACGTTAAACATCTTTCCTTAGTATTATATACCAAAGAGTCACTTACAGACTGAACATCACTGCGATAAGATCGCACATGATAAAATGCATGCATACATCTATAAACAGAATCAGTTCGTATATTCTGAGTATAAAGCTTTATTGTATCTGCGTGTACGAACAATGTATCAGAGACATTGGAAAAGTCCTTGTAGAGCGTATTCTTTGTTGCCATTGCATAACCTGTAGAATCACTATACTCACAATAATCACTCAATAATACACTTTTATTCTGCTTATCTACATAACTAACATTTCCATAAGCATGATAAAGCGCATTTTCTTTTACATAAAAGAGACTATCACCGACAAGCGTCTTCTGCGGATCTACTAGTACGGAGCGATTAAAAAGTTCAACATTTCCTGTAACTGTATTGTAATAACCTAGCTCAGTATATATATGATTCTTTCCATTTATAATATTAGATGGACCAACAACTTTGGCTATTCTTGTGTTTGTATTATAATGCAGCGTATCAGACGTAAGTTCAAATTTAGGATTATCCAATTTGACATTGTAGTAAAAGCTTGCATCTTTTGAAGCCAACGAATACTGCCCCCAATCCGAAACTAGCACATTACCATTATCAACTAATTTTCCACCTTCAAAAAAATAGCCTATCTCATACAATTTGTCATAATTCAAACTATCTGTATACAGATTTACCTTGCGATGAGTTAAAATTACATTTTGCCGAGCTTTCATAAGCTGACTCGTCCCATCGTAATACATATACTTACTTCGTAGAGACAAAGTGTCACTTTGTTTCATCCGAACTTCACCAAAAGCCTCGAAAGAATTTGATAATTCATAGTAATACGCACTGTCACAAAACAAATACATATCACCTTGCTTCATGCGCACATTGCCAATTAGCACCAAAAGATCTGAACTTTCTATTTTCTTATAGATACGATCAGAATGAAGTAACTCTATTTTATAGCTTTCTTTTTCTGTCCTTTTACCTGGACTTACCAATACATTACAAAAAACATAAATGCATGATAAAAAAAACAGCAAAGGAGCAACAATTGCAAATCTGTTTTTTACTTTCATTTTACCCAATTAGGATACTTGAACTTACAATTTCTCCACTCAGGACTCATGCGTATATATGTTACACGCTGTTTCTGCTCAATCCACTTGTTAATTTCTTCCTCCTGTTTTCTATTTTGCAAAATATTTTTCAAAACTTGAAAATCGTCCTGCATATTAGCCACATGCGTATCAATTCGCGATTTAAGTCGAATCAAGGCACACACCCTCTCACCATTTTTATTTATCATCTCAAAAGGCGCTGACATCTCACCCACCTCTAAAGTTGACACTTGCTTGGCAACATCTTGCGGCAAATCTTTCATCTCAAAATGTGAAGTTCTAGTAGCTTGATCTACATCAATATTCACCATTAAACCATTATTACTACGAGTGTCCTTATCGTCTGAAAACTTTACTACAGCTTCTTCAAATGTCATTTTACCATCATGAATACTACTTCTGATAGAATCCAACTTACTTAAATTCTCAGCTACTTCTTCTGAAGAAACTTCCGGTTTTAATAAAATATGACGTACATTTACTTTGTCACCCTTCTTATCTATCAATTGAATAATATGATAACCGTACTCTGTACGTACTATTTTAGATACTTTTTTAGGGTCATTCAAGCTAAAAGCAACATTTGCGAATTCTGGAACGAATTGGCCTCTTCCCTTATAGCCCAACTCGCCACCTTGTCTGGCACTAGCATCCTGCGAATACAACATGGCCAAGGTTCCAAAATCAGACTCGCCGGAATTTACACGTTGCGCGAAAGAACGCAACTCATTTTCTATACGTTCAATCTCAGCTCTTGTAGGTTTCGGACTTAAAGTTATCAACTGAACTTCTACATTCATTGGTACTATAGGAAGGCTATCCTTGGGCACATCCTTGAAATAACTGCGAACCTCTGCTGGTGTAACCTTTACATTTTTCACAATAGACATACGAACCTCATCCATTCGCTGCTGATCTCTCGCTTGCTGCCTCCACATTTCTCGCAGGGCTTTGATTGATTTACGAGCGTATTCCTCCAATCTTTCCTTTGAGCCATACGCTTGCAAATAATAATTTTCCTGCTCTTCTGCGACCTTACTTACCCCTGCTTCATTAGCATATATACTGTCAATGTCTGCCTGATGTAAAAACAATTTCTGAACAGCTAATTGTTCGGCTATTAGGCAACGCCAATTTTGATCTAAAACATCTCCTCTCAGTTCTGCATTTATACGACTTTCTTCAATATCAGAACGCAAGATCACCTCATCCCCAACAATCCATTCAACTCCATCTATCAAATTCTTTTGAGCGTTCGAATTTACATACGAAATAAGAACAGCAAAAACCAGCAGACACCACTTTCTTTTCATTTTACCTTATATAAGAATACCAATACGGTTCATTAAATATTGCAACAAAGGAATAGTTTATTCCTTTGTTGCATGTTTTCTTTACTCTGGACGACTGTAATTAGGAGCTTCACTTGTAATAGTTATATCATGAGGATGACTTTCCAAAACTCCTGCATTTGTAATGCGGGTAAACTTCGCATTATGCAACTGCTCTATGGTATGTGCTCCACAATATCCCATGCCAGAACGCAAACCTCCTACCAATTGGAAAACTACCTCTTGCACAGTACCCTTATAAGGTACACGACCAGCAATACCTTCAGGAACGAGTTTCTTGACATCCTTTACAGACGCCTGGAAATAACGATCTTTTGAGCCATTCTCCATCGCCTCCAAAGATCCCATTCCACGATAAGTCTTAAACTTACGTCCATTAAAAATAATAGTTTCTCCCGGAGACTCCTCGCATCCAGCAACCAAAGAACCAATCATCACGCTACATCCACCTGCAGCCAAAGCTTTGACAACATCACCAGAATATCTCAATCCTCCATCAGCTATTAAAGGAACTCCCGTTCCTTTTAAAGCTAAAGCCACATCATATATTGCAGACAATTGAGGAACGCCTACACCGGCAACTACACGTGTCGTACAAATACTTCCCGGACCTATGCCAACCTTTACAGCATCTGCCCCTGCATCTGCAAGCATTTTTGCGGCAGCTCCCGTTGCAACATTTCCTACAACAACATCTATATTTTTAAAACTGCTTTTAGCTTCTTTAAGCTTCTCTATTACATATTTAGAGTGCCCGTGTGCGGTATCAATCACAATAGCATCTGCACCAGCTGCTATCAAGGCTTCCATACGATCCATAGTATCATTCGTCACCCCAACGCCTGCTGCGACTCTCAAACGTCCCTTGTCATCTTTGCATGCCATTGGCTTATCTTTTGCCTTGGTAATGTCTTTATACGTAATCAGACCGACCAAGCACCCATTTTTATCAACTACAGGGAGTTTCTCTATCTTGTTCTGTTGCAGAATTTCAGATGCCGCTTGCAAATCTGTCTGTTGAGTAGTAGTAACCAAATTTTCTTTAGTCATTACCTCATCAATCTTCTTATCCATTCTTTGCTCAAATCGCAAGTCCCTATTGGTAACGATTCCTACCAACTTATTAGCATCGTCTACAACAGGTATACCCCCGATTTTATATTCACGCATAAGATTAAGCGCATCCTGCACAGTTGACCCTCTCTTAATAGTTACAGGATCGTATATCATTCCATTTTCAGCGCGCTTTACAATGGCGACCTGTCGTGCCTGCTCATCAATAGACATATTTTTATGAATCACACCTATTCCTCCCTCACGAGCTATCGCAATTGCCATCGTCGACTCTGTAACCGTATCCATTGCAGCAGTTACGAACGGAATTTTCAAATCAATGTTACGTGAAAACTTCGTATTAAGTTCAACGGTACGAGGTAGTACCTCAGAATAATCTGGGACCAAAAGGACGTCATCGTATGTTAAACCGTCCATTACAATCTTGTCTGTAATAAATGAATTCATAAGTAAAAATTTTATTGTAGCAAAATTACTCAAATTCCACCATATAACAAGCACATCCCCACATATTTTTCAATAAAGAGAGAATTTATTCTTCCTGCTCTATATGACCTATAGGTTATCATAATTCTATTATGACATTACCTTAACCGCAACCCTCAAAAAAAAGGATGACTATCCTATGATTGAATAGTCATCCTTCGTCGGGGTAACAGGATTCGAACCTGTGACCCCCTGCTCCCAAAGCAGGTGCGCTAACCGGACTGCGCTACACCCCGTTCCGTTAAAGTAATGCAAAAGTACATCTTTTTTTATTACCGACCAAATTTTCCATGCATTTATTCATAACGAATTGATTTTGCGGGTTGAATATGAGAAACCAAGAAGCTGGGACCTATCAAAGAAAACACGGTAACCAACAACGTCACAACGTTAAGAGCGACAATTAAAATAGGATTAAAATATATAGGAACATTCTCCACGTAATATGTTTCAGCATCAAGCTTTACAAATGGAAAATAGTTTTGTATCAAACATAAACCAATACCAAGAATATTGCCCCATAATAACCCTCGGCCAATTATAAAGATCGAAAAATAAAGAAAAATCCTTCTTATTTTAAGATCAGTGGCTCCTAACGCCTTCAATAAGCCAATTGTATTGGTATTTTCTAATATTAAAATCAACAGCCCACTAATCATCGTAAATCCGCCAACACATACCATCAAGATAAGGATAATCCAAACGTTCATATCCAACAACCCCAACCAGTCAAAAATCTGTGGATATAATTCCTCAATCGATAATGCTGTACATACTTCCCCATCCTTATCCGGCATTTTCAGAAAATTGGCCATTTGAAATACGGCCTGACTAGATGATGCATTCTCAAAAATCTTGATTTCATAACCACTACATTGATCATCACGCCATCCATTTAATTGTTGTACCGTTCCTAAATCCGCATATACTATACTATTATCAAACTGTTCAAGATTTGTTCTATATATAGCACAAACCCTGAAACGACGTGTCTTTATGGATTTGTCAAAAAAATAAGCATAAACCTGATCATTCAATTTCAGTCCTAATTCTTTCGCCACATTATATGACAAAACAATCTGATTAGAATTACGGAGTTCCGAAAAACTCGGGACTTTTCCTTCAACAACATTCTGAGACAAGAAAGACAGATCATAATCGGCCCCTACCCCCTTTAATTGTATACCTTTAAAATCCCTTTCCGTTTTCAAGATTCCGGAAGCGATGGCAAAGCGTTGTATACTTTTAACCCCAGGAACGGACTTAATATTATGCTCCATAAATTCATCTGCAATAACAGGAGCACTTTCTGTTGATGATATTGACTTGACATTTACGACTTCGATATCTGCTCCGAATCCGATTACCTTTTCCTTTATTTTTTTTTGAAAGCCAAGCACTACGCATATTGAAATTATCATAGTTGCCAATCCAATAGCGACTCCAAGTGTTGCTATACTTATTGCAGGTGTAGATACCTTACCTCTCATTGCCCCGCCGGCGTACAACCTTTTAGCCAAAAGGAAAGAAACATTCATATATAAATTACTTAATATGAAAATAGACAGATATAATTCCAGACAAATTCAAGCATCAAACTAAATCATGCGACCAGGATAGACCTCCAGGGCTTTCCTTAATATAAATAAAGCCCGCTTCAAATCTTGTATATTTAGAACATAGGCTATACGAACCTGATTGCGCCCCAAGCCTGGCGTAACATAAAATCCTGACGCAGGAGCCATCATGACAGTCTCTCCTTCATAGTTAAAATCCGTCAAACACCATGCACAAAACGACTCAGCATTATCAACAGGCAGTTGAGCAACTGTATAAAAAGCGCCCATTGGAATCGGTGAATAAACACCTGGTATTCGGTTTAATCCATCGATTAAGCATTTTCGACGTTCTACATATTCATCATAAACCTCTTGACTATATGTTGGATTAACATCTATAGAAGCCTCAGCTACGATCTGTCCTATTAGTGGTGGACTCAATCTGGCCTGACAAAACTTCATTACAGCTTGGCGCACCTGTTCGTTTTTTGTGATTAATGCACCTACCCTAATTCCACATTCAGAATATCTTTTGGAAACAGAGTCAATCAATACGACATTATTCTCTATACCATCCAAATGACATGCGGAGATATAAGGAGATCCTGTGTATATAAACTCGCGATACACTTCATCCGAGAACAAATACAAATCATATTTTTTTACAAGATCTCGTATCTGATTCATCTCCCGCTTAGTATACAAATATCCCGTAGGGTTATTGGGATTACAGATAAGTATAGCTCGTGTACGCTCATTTATAAGTTCTTCAAATTTCTCGACTTTGGGCAATGAAAAACCTTCTTCGATTGTTGTGGCTATAGTTTTTATCTTTGCCCCTGCAGATATAGCAAATGCCATATAATTTGCATATGCCGGCTCCGGCATTATAATTTCATCTCCAGGATTTAAACAAGACATAAAAGCGAACAAAACAGCTTCAGAACCTCCTGATGTAATAATTATATCCTCAGGCGAGAGTTCTATCTGGTATTTCGCATAATATCCAACTAATTTCTTTCTATAACTTTCAAATCCCTGACTCGGACTGTATTCCAACACCTTTCGATCAATATGCTTTAAAGCCTCAAATGCTTCCGGGGGGCTTGGCACATCTGGTTGACCGATATTTAAATGATAGACCCGAATTCCCCGTTCTTTAGCCTGATTGGCCAACGGGGTTAATTTCCGAATTGGAGAAACGGGCATTTCATTTGCGCGTTCTGAAATTTTAGGCATTTTACTGCAATTGGTTTTAATTTGAATCACAAAGATACTATTTTCATTGAAAAGTTCAACCAAATATCAAAATATTTATCCTTTTTCTTTCAAAAAAGTTTACCGCGAATGGTTCTACTAATTAATTCACATACAACAAAAAGCGCCATATTTCTGAAGTTTTTATTATTTTTGTCATAAAAGAAATGTATTTCATTTAAAACCATATTTGCCAACCTAAAAACCTCTATAATAATAATATGAAAAAAATTATCCACATCTTCAGTATCTATCTCCTATTTTGCGGAATTATTTGTCACGCGCAAGATTCTACACCTAAAGCCAATTACAATATAATTCCTCACCCCCGTTCAATCCAGGTTTATTCGCAACCCCCATTTGTCCTTACCGAAAATACAATTGTCAGCTATGACAGAAAAGACAAAGAATTAGCACGAAATGTCCAATTCCTCACAGAATATATAAAAGAACTTACTGGATTACAGCTAAAAACGCGCATCGGAAAGATGAAACCCGGAGAGATACATTTAAGTATTTCAAAAACTCCAACAGAATCACCTGAAGCATATAATATACACATCACACCACAAAACATACAAATAACGGGAACGACTGAAGCTGGAATCTTTTATGGCATACAAACCTTACGGAAATCTATTCCCATAGGCTCCACTCACAAAAATCAAATTCTCTTTCCAACTGTACAAATCACAGATGCCCCCCGTTTTAAATATCGAGGCATGATGTTGGATGTAAGTCGCCACTTTTTCACTCCAGATGAAGTGAAACGCTATATTGACATCTTGGCACTTCACAACATTAATCATTTACATTGGCATTTGACAGACGATCAAGGTTGGCGAATAGAAATAAAGAAATATCCCCGACTTATTGAAATTGGTAGCAAGCGACAACAAACCGTTATAGGACACAATTCTGGTCATTATGACGGAAAGCCATATGGCGGTTATTATACTCAAGAACAAATTAAAGACATAATTAACTATGCCGCCCAACGTTACGTAACAATTATTCCAGAAATAGACCTTCCCGGGCACCAACAAGCTGCATTGGCTGCATATCCTGAATTTGGATGTACAGGAGGGCCTTACACCGTTGGCATGCAATGGGGTATTTCTGATGAGGTAATATGTGCAGGAAATGAAAAGGCCTTGAGCTTTTTAGAAGACGTCCTTGATGAAGTTATAAAACTGTTTCCCTCGCCCTATATTCACATTGGCGGAGATGAATGCCCTAAGACAAGATGGAAAAAATGTCCCAAATGTCAAGAACGTATTAAAGAAGAAGGAATAAAAAGCGATAACCTTCACTCTGCCGAGGAATATCTGCAGAGCTACGTTATTTCTCGAATGGAAAAATTTGTTGAAAGCAAAGGAAAGCACATTATCGGATGGGATGAAATCCTCGAAGGAGGTTTAGCTCCCAATGCCACAGTAATGAGTTGGAGAGGAGTCGGTGGAGGCATAGAAGCAGCCAAACAACATCATGATGTAATTATGACCCCCAACTCACATTTATATTTTGATTATTACCAAACCACGGATACCAAACATGAACCAATAGCCATAGGTGGATACATTCCGGTAGAACGTGTATACTCATTGGAACCCACTAACGGCATTCCAGAAAGAGAAAAAAGTTTTGTTCTGGGAGTACAGGCCAATTTATGGACAGAATACATTCCGTCCTTCAAACAAGTCGAATATATGGTTCTACCACGCATGGCCGCATTATCAGAAGTTCAATGGACATTACCAGAAAGCAAAGATTACAATAAATTTCTACAACGTATACCTCACATGTTTGACATTTATGAAGTATTGGGATACAACTATGCAAAACATCTTTTAAACGTTGAGGCCTCATTTATTCCTGACACAGCCAACAATTGTCTTAAAGTACGGCTAAACACTTTGGGACAAGGCAAAATATTCTATACTATAGACGGCACAGATCCCAGCACTAGCAGTACAGAATTTCGCCAAGAAACCCCGATCAAAATAAATCATGATGCTGTCATAAAAGCCTTTGCTGTGCATCCTGCTGGCTATACAAGCAGATTATTTACAGAGAAAGTCACTTTCTGCAAATCATCAATGAAACCCATAACGTTAAAATATCCCCCTTCGCCAGGATATAAATATAAAGGAGCCATGGTATTAACAGACGGCATCTATGGAACTGAGAATTATAAGACAGGACGTTGGTTGGGATTCCAAGGAAACGATGTCGATGCTATAATTGATCTACAAACACCTACTGAAATTCATAGTCTTAAATTCAACACGAACGTCATAAAAGGAGATTGGATCATGAGACCTACTGCAATAACAATACGTATTTCAGATGACAACAAAAATTATCGTGAAATTCTTACGCAAGACATTCCAGAGTTAACAAGCAACGACAAAGACGGCATTTATCCGTTTTCATTTAGTCTACCCACTATAAAAACTCGTTACGTTGAAATTATACTCAAAAACGAAGATTTACCGAAATGGCATTCCGGTGCGGGTTACCCTGCATTTATTTTCATTGATGAATTTGCTATATTATAAAAGAACAAATATAACGGGAATTAAATAGAATACAACATGAATAAAATCATTTCTAAGACACAACTATCCGAACGTGTCTTTAAATTTGAAATTGAAGCTCCTCTCATTGCAAAATCACGAAAGGCTGGACATTTTGTAATTGTAAGAGTAGGAGAAAATGGAGAACGAGTTCCTTATACAATAGCAGAAGCTAACACAGAAACAGGGACAATTACCCTCATCGTACAAGAAGTTGGACTTTCGTCCACAAAATTATGCATGCTCCATGAAGGCGATAATATAACGGATATCGTTGGCCCATTAGGAAAGCCTACAGACATCAAATTATTTGGAACAGTAATCTGCGCTGGAGGTGGAGTCGGAGTAGCTCCTCTCTTGCCAATAGCACAAGCACTAAAAGCCGCAGGAAACACCGTCATAAGTGTTTTAGCTGCACGTTCCAAAGAACTTATTATACTGGAAGATGAAATAAAAAAAGTATCAGATCAAGTCATAATTATGACGGATGATGGCACATATGGTCAGAAAGGTCTTATAACAGAAGGCATAGAAAAGGTCATCAACAGTACACACATAGACAAATGCTATGCGATTGGTCCCGCAATAATGATGAAATTTGTATGCGAACTTACAAAAAAATACGAAATTCCAACTGATGTCTCACTTAATACCATCATGGTTGATGGGACAGGTATGTGTGGAGCATGCCGGATTACCGTAGACGGACAAACAAAATTTGTATGTATTGATGGACCAGAATTTGACGGCCACAAAGTCAACTTCGATGAGATGCTGAAACGACAAAGAGCTTTCAAAAATTCTGAAGCCAAGGACATGCTCAAGCTAGAAAAAAAAGAGCTAGACGACACAAGCCGCAATGCTACATGGCGAGTTGATTTACGTAAAAAGGTATCTCCAAAAGAAAGAATGCAAATTTCTCGTTGCAAGATGCCACAACTTCCTCCACATTATAGAATAAAGAGTCTATATGAAGAAGTCAATCAAGGTTTAACAGAAGATCAAGCAGTTACAGAAGCGACACGTTGCTTAGATTGTGCAAATCCAGGATGCGTTAAAGGATGTCCTGTAAATATTGATATTCCCAGATTCATCAAATATATAGAAGCACATAATTTTCTTAAAGCCGCTCAAACAATAGAAGAAACGAGTTCAATGTCATCTGTTTGCGGAAGAGTTTGCCCACAAGAAAAACAATGTGAATCACAATGCATACATTTAAAAACCGGTCATCAGGCTGTAGCTATCGGTTATTTGGAAAGATTTGCAGCAGATTACGCACGCACACACAATAGCGTGCAAGAAACTCATCAACCGATCAACAAACAAGTGAAAATTGCAGTGGTGGGCTCTGGACCTGCTGGAATTTCATTTGCCGATGAAATGTGCAAACTGGGTTATGAAGTAGTCGTATTTGAAGCATTACATGAAATCGGAGGTGTACTAAAATACGGTATACCAGAATTCAGACTACCTAACAAAATTGTAGATTACGAAATAAGCAAACTACAAGACAAAGGCGTTAAATTCATAAAAGATTGTATCGTGGGTAAAACCATAAGCATCAACCAACTAAAAGAACAAGGCTTTAAAGGTATATTTATTGCTTCTGGTGCAGGACTTCCCCGTTTTATGAACATACCTGGTGAGAATGCTATTAATATCATGTCCTCAAATGAGTACCTCACCAGAGTAAACCTCATGAAAGCATCTGAAGAAGAAAGTGATACCCCAATCGTATATGGAAAACATGTAACAGTTGTAGGCGGCGGAAATACCGCAATGGATGCAGTCCGTACTGCACTGAGATTGGGAGCAGAAAGTGCAACAATCATCTATCGACGTTCTGAGGAAGAAATGCCAGCCCGAATAGAAGAAGTTCAACATGCCAAAGAAGAAGGTGTAAAATTCTTAACTTTGCATAATCCCATTGAATACCTAACAGATGAAGAAGGAAAAGTAAAACAAGTAGTTCTGCAAAAAATGGAATTAGGAGCCCCCGATAGCTCAGGTCGACGCAGTCCTATACCTATCGAAGGTTCTCTTGAAACAATTGATACAGACTTAGTCATTGTAAGTATCGGAGTATCCCCCAACCCCATTATCCCCAACTCCATAAAAGAACTGAAGACTAGTAAACGCGGAACAATTATTGTTGAAGACGACATGCAAACTTCCATACAATATATATATGCAGGAGGTGACATTGTAAGAGGCGGAGCAACTGTTATTTTAGCTATGGGAGACGGTAAAAAGGCCGCACAATCTATGCACAATAAATTGGAACATTCCAATGAATAACGAATCTATATATAAGACTTTACAGAAAAAATTAAGCATTCAATTCTGTAAAGGTGTAAAATATTTTAATCTCATTCAACCAGGTGATTCAATCCTTGCCGGCCTTTCAGGCGGCAAGGATTCTCTTGCATTAATTGAACTATTAGGACTTTACAGAAAGAAAAACAACTATAATTTTTCAATTACTGCCCTACACGTAAAAATGCGGAACATATCATATAGTTCAAATACGGAATATTTGAAAGAATTTTGTAAACATTACGACATTCATCTCATAATCAAGGAAACGCAGTTTGAAAAAGACAAACAGAAAAACAGAACTCCCTGCTTTTTATGTTCTTGGAATAGAAGAAAAATTCTATTTGAAACCGCTCAGGAAATAGGAGCCAACAAAATCGCTCTAGGGCATCATCAAGACGACATCATTCACACTTTACTGATGAACCTCAACTACCAAGGTTCTTTCACGACCATGCCCGTAAAAATAAAAATGAAAAAATTTCCCATTAGTATTATCCGGCCGCTCTGTAAAATACAAGAAATTGATATATCTACTTGGTCAGAACTTAATCATTACCGGCCAATGATTAAAATATGCCCATACGACAAAAATAGCAAAAGAGCGACGATTAGGACTTTGTTCTCAACAATTGAGGAAGAAAACAAAGAGGCACGCTACAATATCTGGCATGCCCTTGAAAAAGAAGGGAAATTGATTGAAGAATAAATAATCTAGTATACAAGAATTGCCATGCTTAAAGAATTTTAAGCATGGCAATTCTAAAATAATCCGCTTGGATATTATAATTACTTTTTATTTAAAGCCAAATCCACATTTACAGCACAAGCCACTGAACATCCTACCATCGGGTTATTTCCTATACCCAAAAAGCCCATCATCTCAACATGAGCAGGAACTGAAGATGAACCTGCAAATTGTGCATCTGAATGCATTCTTCCTAAAGTATCAGTCATACCATATGAAGCAGGACCAGCTGCCATGTTATCAGGATGCAAAGTACGTCCTGTACCACCACCTGAAGCTACAGAAAAATATGGTTTACCTGCCAAAACTCTTTCTTTCTTATATGTACCTGCTACAGGATGCTGAAAGCGCGTTGGATTCGTAGAGTTACCCGTAATAGAAACGTCTACACCTTCCTTCCACATGATAGCCACTCCTTCACGCACATCATCTGCACCATAGCACTTTACCTTTGCACGAGGACCATCACTATAAGGAGTTTCGTTTACAACCTTCAACTCACCCGTAAAATAATCAAACTGAGTTTGAACATATGTAAAACCATTGATACGCGAAATAATCATTGCGGCATCCTTACCCAAACCATTTAAGATACAACGCAAAGGATTCTTGCGAACCTTATTGGCCATCTCTGCAATTTTAATTGCACCTTCTGCGGCAGCAAAACTTTCGTGTCCAGCCAAGAATGCAAAACACTGAGTTTCTTCAGACAATAAACGTGCAGCCAAATTACCATGACCTACACCAACTTTTCTATCATCTGCTACAGAACCAGGAATACAAAATGACTGCAAACCTTCACCGATATATTCAGCAGCTTCAACAGCACTTTTTGCGCCTTCTTTCAGTGCAATTGCAGAACCTACGACATAAGCCCATTTAGCATTTTCAAAACAAATGCCCTGAGTTTCCTGGCATGTCATATATGGATCCAACCCATAATTTTCACAAATTTGATTAGCCTCTTCTATATCTTTGATGCCATGTTTATTAAGAGTCGCAATAATCTGTTTAATTCGACGATCCTGGCTTTCAAATTTTACTTCTCTAATCATAGTCTTTCCTCCTCTTATTCTTTACGCGGGTCAATATATTTAACAGCACCTTGCTCTGCAGTGAAACGACCGTAATGGCCCGTTACTTTTTTAAGAGCCTCATTGGCATCTGTACCTTTCTTAATCTCTTCCATAAACTTGCCCATATGAACAAATTCATAACCAATCACCTGATTATCTTTGTCCAAAGCCATGCGGGTAATATAACCCTCCGTCAGTTCCAAATAGCGAGTTCCTTTCTCTAAAGTACCATACAAAGTTCCTGTTTGGCTACGCAATCCTTTACCGAGATCCTCCAAACCGGCACCGATAACCAAACCACCTTCTGAAAATGCACTTTGCGTACGTCCATACACAATCTGAAGGAAAAGTTCACGCATTGCTGTATTAATAGCATCGCACACCAAATCAGTATTAAGAGCCTCCAAGATTGTTTTACCAGGTAAAATTTCAGAAGCCATAGCTGCTGAATGGGTCATTCCTGAGCAACCAATAGTTTCAACCAAACATTCCTGAATAACTCCTTCTTTTACATTCAGTGTCAATTTACATGCACCCTGCTGAGGAGCACACCAACCTACACCATGAGTTAAACCTGAGATATCCTTAATTTCTTTAGCATGAACCCATTTTCCTTCTTCTGGAATAGGGGCATTTGCATGTTTGGGGCCTTTTGCCACACAACACATGTTTTTTACTTCGTTTGAATATTCCATTTTTCTAATTTTAAAAGTGAAATTAGTATCTATATAAACTTTGAAGATCCACCAACAATAATATCAATAATTTACATATATAATTGTAAACCTAACATCATTGCAAAGATAACAAAGAATTAGCTGAGCAAAAAACAAAAACAATATTTTTTCCTGCAAAAAAAGCTTTGCCCTACTATTTCTGCAAAGCCTTAATGCCATTTGCTATTATTTGCAATGTTGACGAGTCACTACTACACACATTATATGGATTCAAATCCTTTTCATTTTGCAACAAAAACAACAGGTTTGTCTTTCTATAATCTATCGGTATGTGCCATCCTCCCCACGTGTACATAAAAGTTCCTCCAATATAACTATGTTGTTGTGAGCTATGAACAAGTTTGTCCAACATATAAGTATAAAAGCCATCTCGCGAACGAGTTGTTGTCAAAGGTATTCGTCGAGACCTGTCACGCGGATAATTAAACTTATCTATAATTACAGGCTTGTTATATTTATTTGCAAGAAACTCAAGTCTATTCAAATATTCATTTGTTTTCACATATGCATTACTTAAATCTTCAAAAATCCGATCCTCTCCTACCCATCCAAATTCTCTCGGTAATATTTCAACAGATATATAATCCAAATGCGGATTGGCATATATTTGTGCATCCAAAGACGCATTCTTACTCTTGTCTTCATATTGAATTATATCCGTTATAGACAACAATTGCTGTGGCAATAAATTACCCACATATGAAACGAATTCATCTAAATACTCATCACCATACACTTCAAACAAAGTCCTAGAAAACTCCCATGACATAATTACCGGATCGTCAAAATATGCCTTATGTGTAAACACATTCTTATGCTGCGCAAGGAGCTTCAAATTTCTCTCCAAAAGAGATTTACTATAATGAAGTTTACCTAAATCTTTCTTTACAGTAACATGCAATGTCAACCGCATAGACCGTCGTTGTGCTTCCTTTATTAGGTAATCCAGGCCTGTAAAAACAGACATGTTACCACTCCTACTATGCGACGAAGAAACAGTTGAATCAAGATCCAAAGAAACACGCAAATTCTTTATGCCATAACGTAACATTAAATCCAATTCGTCTGCCAGAATCTTATTTCTTTGTCGAGGAGATTCAATCTTAAACAATTCCGTACATTCCCAATTTGTTCCCAAAAAATAGTACAAAGAATCACCCGAAAAAAAACATCCGTTTTTAACCTTAATAAAGGATTCTGCACATGTAATTGTAGCAAAGAGAAAAAGCGAAAAAAACAAACATATCCTCCTCATATGTCAAAACAAATTTAACTTGTTCTTTCTGGCAGTTGACAAACCTGCAATTTCTATAGTCCTTTCCTCGTATGCAATTCGCATTCTAGAATATTCATCTTCCAGATTCTTTACAAATGTTTCCTTTGTTAAAGGATTCTTTAATTGCGACATAACTGGAATTATTTGTGAAGCATCTTTTGTCCAAACCACAGGCCCATCATATTTTGAAGCTATTTTCAAAGCTGTATGCATTTTACTTGTCGTGGCTCCGCCAACTAATATGGGAATATGCAAGGCTGCTTCCTGCATCGCCCTTGCCACATTAACCATTTCATCTAAACTTGGCGTAATCAGTCCACTAAGTCCTACAAAATCGGCATTTTCAAGAATTGCAGTTTCAACGATTTTCTCTGCTGGACACATCACACCCAAATCTATTACTTCATAATTGTTACATGACAGCACTACTGACACTATATTTTTTCCAATATCGTGTACATCCCCTTTCACTGTCGCTAACACGATCTTACCCGCAACCGCCCCACTTATTTTTTCTTTCTCAATAAATGGCTGTAATATCTCAACGGCCTTTTTCATTGTTCTTGCAGTTTTTACGACTTGAGGCAAAAACATTTTCCCACATCCGAATAAATCTCCCACTTTATTCATCCCATCCATTAAAGGACCTTCTATAATATCCACAGCCTTTGCATATTTCTTCAGAGCCTCAGTCAAATCTTCCTCCAAAAAATCAGAACAACCTTTTATCAATGACACATTCAAACGATCCTCAACCGTTTTACTACGCCATTGGTTCACTTGATTTTCTGATTCTTTTTTGAGAACTTTTCCTTCGCGCGCGTAAGATTCAGCATAATCCAATAGGCGTTCGGATGATTTTTTATCTTTATTAAAAATCACGTCCTCAATAACTTCAAGTAAATCTTTAGGAATATCTTCATATAGGACTGATGTTGATGGATTTACGATCCCCATATCAAGTCCATTCCTAATCGCGTGATACAAAAAAACGGAATGCATTGCCTCGCGAATATAATTATTTCCTCTAAAGGAAAAAGACAAATTACTAATGCCCCCACTTACATGAGCGCCACACAAATGTTGGCGTATCCACTTTGTGGCATTAATAAAATCTAATGCATAATTATTATGCTCCTCAATACCCGTACAAATCGCTAAAACATTAGGATCAAATATTATATCACAAGGATTAAAGTTCAATTTCCCGGTCAACAAATGGTATGCTCGCTGACAAATTTCAATCTTACGTGCAAACGTATCTGCCTGTCCATTCTCATCAAAAGCCATTACAACCACAGCTGCCCCAAAACGTTGAACATCGCGTGCATGTTGCAAAAACACATCTTCACCTTCCTTTAATGAAATTGAATTTACTATACATTTGCCCTGAAGCGTTTTTAAACCTGCCAATACTACACTCCATTTTGAGGAATCAATCATCACAGGAACGCACGCAATATCAGGATCTGAAGAAAGCAAATTTAAAAAATGCGTCATTTCCGACGAACTATCCAAAAGCCCGTCATCCATATTTATATCCAAGATTTGTGCACCATTTTCGACCTGTTGACGCGCTATACTCAACGCTTCATCGTATTTTTTCTCATTTATCAAACGTAAGAATTTTCGTGATCCAGCTACATTACAACGTTCACCTATATTTATAAAATTCTTTTCAGCATTAACTTCAAGCCGCTCCAACCCTGACAACCATAGTTCTTCTGGCATGGAAACCGGAACATGAGGTTTCTTATAAGAACCATTTTCATGCACCAATGGTGGAAATTTAGAAATAAATGCATCCGTAGTTCCACAGCATCCTCCAATAATGTTAACCAAGCCTTCGTCTATAAAATCTTTTATCTCACACGCCATTTCATCTGGGGTTTGCTCATACTCTCCCATCGAATTTGGTAAACCAGCATTAGGATACACCGAAATATAAAAAGGAGCAATACGAGCCAATTCCTTCAAAAAAGGCTTCATTTCTGCTGCGCCAAAAGAACAATTCAATCCAACTGACAGTATTGGATAATTCATGATAGAAGCGACAAATGCAGAAAGAGTCTGTCCTGAAAGTGTCCGTCCTGACTTATCCGCAATAGTTACAGACAACATCAATGGAACAGAACGATGACATGCATCAAAAGCTTTCTGTGCCGCATATAATGCAGCTTTTGCATTTAATGTATCAAAAATTGTTTCAATCAAGATTGCATCTACTCCGTTGGCAACCACGACCTCCATTTGTTCATAATACGCATCAACCAACTCATCGAAAGTAATAGCACGCAAAGCCGGATCATTAACATCTGGACTTATTGAGCACGTTTTATTTGTTGGGCCTACTGATGCGGCAACAAATCGCGGCTTTTCGGGAGTTTTTCTTGTATATTCATCTGCCAAACTTCGAGCTAATTTTACTGCAGCAGCATTTAATTCTCTACATAAACTTTCACAATGATAATCCGCCAATGACACTCTTTGCGAACTAAAGGTATTAGTCTCGATAATATCGGCACCTGCTTCCAAATACTTCCGATGTATTTCGGAAATTATTTCGGGTTGTGACAATGTCAACAGATCATTATTCCCTTTTTGTATCCCTCTCAGATTCACGAATCTTTCACCTCGATAATCTGCCTCAGATAACTTATATTTTTGGATCATTGTGCCCATAGCACCATCCAAGATAAGAATACGCTTCTGTAATAAATCTTTTAAAGAATCTTTCATACAAAAACAATAATCAATAATGCTTCATTATACGTGCGATTTCCCGACGATCATCTTTTTCCTTCAATGATTGTCGTTTGTCAAATTCCTTTTTTCCTCGGCATAACCCTATTACCATTTTAGCTCTCCCATTGTCATCAATAAAAAGTCGCAATGGGACAATTGTAAAACCGGGAGAAGATGTTTCCTTTTCTAATTGTAGGATTTCCTTATGATGCAACAACAATTTTCGCTCTCTTCGTGCAACATGATTATTATATGAACCAAAAACATATTCTGCTATATACATATTTTTCACCCATAATTCATGGTTATTTATATAACAGAATGTATCTACCAAACTCGCTTTACCGACTCTTATGCTTTTAATTTCCGTTCCCGTCAAAACGATTCCTGCTGTAAACCTATCTATTACAGCAAAATCAAACTCCACCTTCTTATTCTTTATGTTTATATTTTTCAAACGTGTTGCAACCTTCCGACTCATTTCTTAAACTGTTTTTACTGTCACAAATTGATCAATATGTTCATCTACATAATGCGCAATGCAATCCGTTATATACTCCTCATCTTCTATAAACGAATCATCTAAATCATCAAATTCTGGGAATCGCTCAAATAGCCCCATAAAATCGTCATCACTACACGGCTTTGTCAACTCATCTTTATATTTATCATAAAAAGATTTTGCCTTGTAAAGCAATTTGGAAAAATCTTTTAACCCCCACAAGCGCATAGCTTTTGCAAATGGATTATCAAAAAAGAAGGGCCCATATCCATTATAAATCAACTGAACAAAACCACCATCCATCAATTCCTCTCGCAAGACATAATACCCCCACAAGGTTATCTGTTCTCCATTTAGGTGTTTTAATGCAACTTCATTCAATTCTCCTCCCACTGTTTCTTTTATAGCACCAACTATTTCTTCCAAAAAAGCATCTACACCTCTTTGAGCCGCAGAAATCAACCGCGATTCAACGATAAAGACTTCCCTACTTGATTCCATAAATTTTTCTTTAAAAATGTTCCAGCCTAAAGCTAAAATTGACAGCTTATATTACTTCAAATCACGAATATTGGTCCACACTTTATATCGTCCCAAAGAATCAGCATATATCAAATATGCTTTGAGTGTTTTTTTCTTACTCAGCAACTGCTTTGATTTTTCTACCCCCATCACCATAAATGCCGTAGCATAAGCATCCGCTTCAGCACAAGTAGGAGCTATAACAGAAGCCGATAGCAATGAATGTTGAACAGGATATCCCGTTTTGGGATCTATCGTATGTGCAAATTTCTTCCCGTCTTTGTAATAAAAATTTCGATAATTTCCACTAGTAGCTAATGCGCAATTAGTAATTGGCAAGACTGTTTGCAAATCGGCCGTTACATTTTTATTATCCACAGGTTTTTCTATACCGATTTTCCATAATTTATGGAGATCATTATACCCCCGTACAGCGATCTCTCCCCCTATTTCTATCATGTAATTCTTGATCCCAACCCGTTCAAACATCCTTGCAATTTTGTCAACGCCATAACCTTTTGCAATAGCACTACAATCCAACATTACTAATGGGTTCTGCTTATTAATAATACCATTTTCAATAGAAACTTTTTCATATCCAACAATTGATCTGATACTATCTATCTTATTCTTACTAACAGAAGAAGAATGCTTAAAACCAAATCCCCAAACATTAACTAATGGCGCGACAGTAATATCAAACGCGCCTTCAGTCGCTGAAGAAACTTGCTGCGACAATAAAAAGACTTCTCTAAAATCCTTATTAAGCGCTACATCTTCATTTCTGTTCACTTTACTGATAATACTACTATCATTAAAAACAGACAAGGAGGCATCAACATCATTCAACTCACTCAAAATACTATCATGTAAGTCCCTTTCACTCTCATACTTTATATGATAAACCGTCCCAAAAATTTTTCCGGAATTTTCATAATAATGCAGTTTGCTCTTTCTAATTAAGATAAAACAACTGCCAACGACAAGCGCCACCAACAAAACTATACGATATATATTTATTTTTCTGTATTTAATCATAACACCAACCCTGTCTCTTATATATCAAAAATCAAATTAAACGTTCCGCCCCAATTGCTTTCATTATTTTTACCATACCCTGGTACATACCAGGATTTTCCTATTGCGTTTTTTTTCTGTTTTAGCATTTTTCGAAACCGTACACTCCACCCTACATGAATAAACTTCCAAATCTTTGTTTCTAATCCCCCAACTAATTCCAACCAATGCGCGTTTGAAGATACTGACTCAAAATGATAAGGAATTGAACCGCCCCATACAGGATCCTCAATATCATTTCCCTCAAGATCATATTTATAAAAAGTTAGACCATACCGTATGCCTCCATAAAGTCGATTTGAACTATGCTTATTCTTTATAAAATTATAGTCTAATCCTACTCGATAATAAGGACTCCTTACCATATAATGCTGCGAAGTTGTTTCATCTGTATGATTACAATTTCCTATGCCCAATTCAAGAATGGGGAAATATGCTTCTTTAAAATTTAAGCGTAACGCAGACTCATATTGTCCATACACGGCCATCTGTGTCATTGCCAAACCTGCAAGGTCCACTGAAATCGAAAATCCCGCAAAAACAGGAATTTGCTCCGCTGATATAGGATGCGTTCCCGTCTCATATTGTATCCCTCTTACCCTATCATTAGGCAAAGAATCACTCTTTACTTGACCATACCCGTCTAAAGTGCATACACTAATTATTATAATGCACAAATATCTTAATATTTTCTGTTCCATTATAATTTACAATAGGCGACGAAATAGAGGCACTGTCAACCACAACTTTTCCATCCTGCTGATTGCCCCAAGAAATGGTTTTCAACTCAGAAAAAACAGCAGGAGGACAATCTATATTTTCAAAATGTATAGTATTTGTATGCTCCAAATACAACGTATCAGTTGTATGAATTTGACCATTTCTCATAAAACTTAAAAGCAACGTATCATTATTCAAAGAATACCGTAACGGAAATGACATTTGCAGATTCGCCTTCTGACACGACATAAGACTATCTGTACCCAATGCTGTAACCAGCAATGTATCTAATGTAACATTTGAAACGTCAGTATCAGAATAATACAATTTACTTCCAACCAACACTGTATTCTCCAAAGGACAATCTATATTTCTGCATCCAATAGTAAATATAAGGATACAAAAACAACAGAATTTACAGTTCTTTTTCAATTTGATATTCATTTCTACGTTCAGAGTTTCGGCTAATTAATTCCCCCAAAAATCCAGCCACAAACAATTGTGTACCCAAAATCATCATTGTCAATGCTATATAAAAATATGGAGAATCCGTAACTAGCGGTGCTGGAACGCCATTACTTAATGCGATCAATTTTATAATACCCACAACCAATACGGCAATAAAACCACAAAAGAACATCAAAGACCCCAAAAAACCAAATACATGCATTGGCTTGAGCCCAAAGCTGTTCAAGAACCATAGACTCAGAAGATCTAAATATCCGTTAAAAAAGCGATTCAATCCACCAAATTTAGTGTGCCCAAATTTGCGTGCCTGATGGTGTACTACTTTTTCTCCTATTTTAGAAAAGCCGGCGCTTTTGGCAATATAAGGAATATACCGATGCATTTCGCCATATACTTCTATATTCTTAACGACATCCAGTCTATAAGCCTTTAATCCACAATTGAAGTCATGCAGATTCTTTATGCCGCTAACCCGCCTCGCTGTAGCATTAAATAATTTCGTTGGAACTGTTTTTGACAGAGGGTCATATCTTTTTTGCTTATATCCAGAAACCAAATCATATTTATCCTCTGTAATCATTCTATAAAGTTCAGGAATTTCATCTGGCGAATCTTGTAAATCAGCATCCATAGTAATAACCACTTCACCTTTAGCCATTTTAAAACCGCAATATAAGGCAGGTGACTTTCCATAATTTCTCCTGAATTTTATTCCCCTGACACAAGGATCCTTCTTATTCAAACCTTCTATTATATCCCATGAAGAATCCGTACTACCGTCATCCACAAAAATAATCTCATAAGTAAATGTATGAGCTTTCATAACCCGCACAATCCACTCATATAATTCAGGAATACTCTCAGCCTCATTAAAAGAAGGTACAACTACCGAAATATTCATATTTATTTTTTTATTATAAAACAAACTAACGCTATCAAGATTGACGCAAACGCCCCAAACATCATATTCATATAAAATGCAGAAAGAGCATATATAGAAACGTTCACATGACTCAATTTCTCAACACTCTCTATCAAAGTCTCCACATTCATTTCACTACCTGCAGCAAACGACTTATTCAACAAGGCTTTCACATCTGGGCGCTCCAAGAAAGTAAGATAAGAATCAAAGAACGCCCCTTTATCAAAATACAGAAAATATATATAGACCGCCGCAGAAAGCAATATTCCCGAATAAAAATATGTCATCAGGGAATACAAATAAAGTTTACTATAAACTTGAGCCCCATCAGTTAAATAAGTTTTCCGAAACTTACAAGTAAAAAATCCGACAAAAAAAGGAATCAACGTTGCAAGTATCACAAAAACGTGATTACAAAAAACATAATCAAAACTATGACAAAAACACACAAAGCCTATTATCGAAAAAAATCCTGCGTATAAACCACTCCGCATGGCACTAGAATTCAAGATTCGAAAAAAAGACGTTTTCATCATACGACGTTCAAAGCTAAAAGAAAAAAAGACATATTCCATGCAAATATACTGTTTTATATGCTTTAAGCAAAATCGGGCTTCACTATTTTGCAAATTAAAAGATATCATAATATCTGCATAACCTAGAATGGATAGTAATATTTCATCCTTTAAATAACTAAATATCACCTATTCATAAAGGCCTTCAATAAAAAGTATTGCAACAAAGAACCAAAATAAAAGAATAATGTAGTATCTTTGCTTACACAATTAAGCATTCGGTGAATAATAAACATACAAGACAAAAGAAATGATTGATAGTGACAGAATTATTAAAGTCAATATTGAAGAAGAAATGAAATCTTCATATATTGATTATTCCATGTCCGTTATAGTTGCACGTGCACTACCCGATGTAAGAGATGGCTTTAAGCCTGTACATAGACGCATACTATATGGTATGATGGGATTACACAACACCCATGACAAACCCACAAAAAAATCAGCTCGTATTGTAGGTGAAGTCCTTGGTAAATACCACCCGCACGGAGACAGTTCTGTCTATGGAGCACTTGTCAGAATGGCTCAAGATTGGTCCATGCGGTATACACTTGTTGACGGCCAAGGCAACTTCGGGTCTATGGATGGCGACTCAGCAGCAGCCATGCGATACACTGAAGCACGCCTCAGTCTTGTCGGCGAAGCGATGATGCAAGATCTTGACAAAGAGACTGTAGACATGACCAAGAATTTTGATGACACTCTTGATGAGCCTACAGTAATGCCGACACGAATTCCCAATTTCCTGATTAATGGCGCAAGCGGAATTGCTGTCGGCATGGCAACGAATGTGCCAACTCACAATCTAACCGAAGTAATTGATGGTTGCGTTGCTTACATTGAAAATCCCGACATTGATATTGAAGGTTTAATGCAATATATTAAAGCTCCGGACTTTCCTACTGGTGGTTATATCATGGGAATGCAAGGAGTTAAAAGCGCCTACGAAACAGGAAGAGGCCGCATAATCATGCGAGCAAAGACTGAAATTGAAAGTGATGACTTGCATGATAAAATCATTGTAACTGAAATTCCATATGGCGTTAACAAAGCAGAACTAATCAAAAGTATCGCAGAACTTGTTAACGAGAAAAAAATAACCGGCATCAGTAACATCAATGATGAAACAGACAAAGAAGGCGTACGAATTGTTATAGATATTAAGCGCGACGAAAATGCGAACGTCGTATTAAACAAGTTATTTAAGATGACCGCTTTGCAAAGCAGTTTTTCTGTTAATTGCATTGCACTTGTACATGGCCGTCCCAAACTACTTACATTAAAAGACTGCATAAAATATTTCATCGAACATCGTCACGATGTTGTTATACGTCGTACCCAACATGACTTAAGAGAAGCGCAAGAACGTGCTCATATCTTGGAGGGATTAATCATTGCCAGTGATCATATAGATGAAGTTATACAAATCATAAAAGGAAGCCGCACGCCACAAAACGCCATCGAAAATTTGATGAACCGTTTTAGTTTGGACGACAAACAAGCTAAAGCCATTGTAGAAATGCGACTTAGCCAATTAACAGGACTTGTTCAAGAAAAACTTCACGCTGAATATGCAGAACTTGAGAAAAAGATTGCATATTACGAACAAATTCTTACTGATGATGATTTGTGCATGAATCTGATAAAAGATGAACTCCTTGAGATAAAAAATAAATTTGGAGATGCAAGAAAAAGCGAAATCAAATTATCTGCAGAAGAATTCAATCCTGAAGATTTTTATCCCGATGATGAAGTCGTAATTACCATTAGTCACTTGGGATACATTAAGCGTACTCCATTAGCAGAATTCCACGCTCAGTCAAGAGGAGGAATTGGTAGTAAAGGAGGATCTACACGTGAATCCGATTTTATCGAATACATTTATCCTGCAACAATGCATAACACCATGCTATTCTTTACAGCTAAAGGAAGATGCTATTGGATGAAAGTGTATGAAATCGCTGAAGGAACCAAGAATTCAAAAGGTAGAGCAATTCAAAACATGCTCAACATTGATCGCGATGACTCTATCAATGCATGCCTGCATATTAAGAAGCTTAATGATCCCGAATTCTGTAATTCGCACTATGTAATTTTCTGCACGAAAAAAGGAGTTATAAAAAAGACTTGTCTCAGTGAATACTCACGTCCCCGTGTTAATGGTGTTAATGCCATAACAATACGCGAAGATGATAAAGTTATAAGCGTATGTTTATCAAATGGAAGTGATGAAATTATTATTGCGAATAAAAATGGAAGAGCTATTCGTTTCAACGAAGATGCGGTAAGAACAATGGGCAGAACTGCAACTGGCGTTAGAGGTATGCTACTTGACGATGAAGAAGACGAATCTATTGGCATGATATGCGTACACAACATAAATGAAGAATCTGTCATGGTTGTTAGCGAACAAGGTTTTGGTAAACGCAGCAAGATTGAAGATTATAGAAAAACCAATCGAGGAGGTAAGGGCGTAAAAACCATGAGCATAACAGAAAAGACAGGAAAATTAGTTGCAATCAAATCTGTCACAGATGAAAATGATCTAATGATTATCAATAAAAGTGGCATAACCATTAGACTAAGAGTTGCGGATGTACGTGTCATGGGAAGAGCAACCCAAGGCGTAAAATTAATCAATTTAGAAAAGAGGAATGACTCTATAAGCAGTGTATGTGAAGTACTTACTGATAAAGAGGATCAGGATCCTATTTCGACAGAACATCTTAATGAATCAATATAATCACTCTGAAAATAAGAAATTATGAAAAATCGAATTTACACATTAATGGCCCTTGCTGTGGCCGTAACATGCGCTTATGGTCAGAATATGGCCATATACAAAGCACAAGCTAAAATTGACGAAAACAAGTTGAAAGAAGCTGAAGAAATAATTACTCCAGCATTAACCAACCCTAAAACGACAAAATTAGCGGAAATGTACAACCTTGCAGGAAGTATTCAAATCCGCTTTTTGCAACCGGAATTGATCAAAGCGGCTCAACAACAACCGTGCGATACTGCATTATTCGTTTCGTCCCTAGAAAAGGCTGTACAATATTACACAAAGAGTAACGAATACGATATGCAACCAGACAAAAAAGGTAATGTTAAGCCAAAATTCCATGAAGACAACCATAAACGTCTCATGGCTATGTTACCATATTACAACTATGCAGGTATTATGCTCTACAACAATGGAAAAAAAGATGAAGCTGCAGACATGTTCCAAAAGTTTATCAGCATGTATCAGAATCCCGTATTCAGCAAAACAGAACAGGATTCAATTTATAAAGCTAATAAAAAAGAATATGATCAAGCTTCATATAATATAGCCAGCCTTGCTTATAGCTCAAAAGACTGGGACAAACTGCTGTCGGTTGTAGATGAAGCATTAAAGAGTGACAACAACCTGAATGACTTGTACATCATGAAATCTCAGGCTTGCTTGGCAAAAGGTGACACAGCTAAATGGGTATCTACAATGGAAGAAGCTGTTGAAAGAGTAGAAAACTCTACCAGTTTCGCCCAAAACCTATTATACTACTACATACAAAAGAATGATGCACAAGATGCATTAAGCCAAGCGAATTCAATGATTGAAAAAAATCCAAACTCAAAAAATGGATATTATATGAAAGGTTGTGTGTTGCTGAACCTGCAAAAAAACTTCCCGGCATCCCGTGAATGTTTTGAAAAAGCAATTGCACTAGATGACCAGTTTGTTGAATCATACATCAATATTGGCGTAAGCTACATTAACGAAGTTATTTCACGTCGAAATAAAGGTGAATATTGCACAGACCGAACAAAAGTAAAACAGTACAATGCTGACATTGAAAAGATGAAGGTATTCTACAAGAAAGCTTTACCATATTTCGAAAAAGCCAGAGAGTTAAAGCCCGATGACATTAAACTTTGGGCAGCCAACCTGCAGAATGTATATTCAAATTTAGGAATGAAGGATAAGGCAAATGAAATGGACCAACTTCTTCAACAAGTAGCTAATCAAAAATAACACATAATAAGCAATAAACAAATCAGTATTTTCCAGAAATTGGGAAATACTGATTTGTTTGCAATATACCTAGTATAGTATTAGAAAAGATGAAGAGAATCCTACAATACGTTTTGTTTTTACCGACACTTATTTTAATAGCATTGTCGACTAACCTACATGCTTCTACACAAAAAAAGCGAAACGACCCCCTGAAAGAAATTGAAAAGTGTATCAAGAACAATCAGGCCAATGATGCCCTTGCAAAAATTACGGATGCGGAGAATCATGCAGACTCTCTTCAGATAAAGTTGCACGAACTCTATTGGTTAGGGATAGAGGCAGCAGAAATTACAAACAAAGCTGAAAATGAAAAAGCTTATTTGAAACAAGCTTACGACACGACGAGTTTCTTTAACAGCGTAAAAACTATTTTTGATTATGGCAGCAAATGCAAACAATCTTTGTACAATATTTCAAATACAAAAGAAAAGAATAAATGGCAACAAAAAATTGAGCAGAAATTAGCAAAATACTATATAAACATTGGCATAGGAGCCAAATATTTTTACCGAAAAAAACAATACCAAGATGCCATTTATTATATCAATTACTACCTCAATGCTGCTAACAACGGACTAATTGAAGATGTACCACAAGAATGTTTATCAGAATATCCCTACTTTGCTTTTTTAGGAATGCAATGTAATTACCTGATTAAACAGTATAATAACGTTTTCACATATAAAGAACGAGCTGCAAAAGATACGTTACATGCAGATATTATTAATGAAATACTTGCACGTTCGTCAAAAGCGATTAATGATACAACCCAATATTATCGCTATTTAATGCAAGGCCTTCGACTCTACCCTTCTAACAAATATTACTACAATAATATATCTAAAGATCTGATAAGCCAAAATCGAGCAGCAGAGCTCAACGCCATGTCAGATTCGCTTTTGCGCATACGTCCACAAAATAAACATTATCTTTATGGAAAAAGTTTAGCTCTGATTGACTTAAAAAAATACGAAGAAGCCATTGATTGTGCCAAACAAATAATTAGTATTGATACGACTGCTACAGAATCACTTTTCCATATCGGATTTTGCTACTATAAATTAGCTGAAGAAATTAAACGACCTTCAAATCTGCACTCCGCCAATCAATCAAAATCGGTTCAAAGCATAAAAAACTATTATAGAGAGTCTTTACCTTACCTTGAAATGTACCGTAAAAGCCAGCCTAATGCTACACAAAAATGGGCTCCTTTATTATACCAAATATACCTGCAGTTAAACATGGGAAAACAATTTGAAGAAATAAGTAAAATAATGACACCCTAAAATACATTATAATACGGGCAGTCAATGGAAAAATAACCTAATACCAAATCCATTTATCTGCCCTACTTATTGTTTTTACAATAAAAAGGTAACCCATAAAAGAATCTTTCTACTCTTATTGGGTTACCATATAAATGCAGACAAACGATAAGCCGGGTTCTGTAAACCATGACGGTCATTCGTCATTTATCTAGATTTATTGTCACCAATAAACTCTATCGTTCTACCCTCTGATGTATCTCCCTTTTGAGAAGAACTTGAACGGGCCGCTCTCAGACACCAGTATACATGAACTTTCAACACTTGACTTGCACAGCTTATATGTCACCATATAACTGGTGGGCTCTTACCCCACCTTCTCACCCTTACCACAAAATGGCGGTTATTTTCTTCTGCAATTATTCACCTTCACAGATGACTTCCCATTAAGAAGCAAGTTGCCCTATGTTGCCCGGACTTTCCTCTTGCATCAAAATAATGCAAGCGACGAATTATCCATCTGCTAATTAACAACAAAGGTACGAACAAAAAGTGACAAATAAAAATACTATTCCTGATTTCTTTTCTCGTAACTTATTTCGGACTATATTCCTCATCTCCAATTATCAAATTCAATTAAATCATTACAACGCCAAAACTTGTTTCCGTTTCTGACCTATATTTCATATTCGTCCGTGTTATCACGCCCATAAACTTATAAAACAATGATTAACCTAACAGATCAACTGCAATCTTTCTATTCTTACCTATTCAGCAAATAAGCCTTCGAAGTAACAGATATAAAAAACATACTTTCGAGAAAAACGAGCGAAAATTTTTTTAGGCACCTGATTCCCACACAAAAAAAGTGCCGAGTAATAAAAAAAACTCAGCACCTAAAAAATACAAGAAGCAATCTTAAGAAAATCCAGATCTTTTTTCTGAATATGCGACACAAATTCATCTCAGGCTCTATATCGCTTATTTAAAGATACATATCTGAACGTCATGTCTTACCACAGATTTTTTAAGTTCGCGCAACAGATTTAACGCCTTTAATGGCCAAAATTTTCCGAATCAGCGTTTCTACCCTATCTGTACTTCCCGCCATTAAGGTCAGGATACCCGAAAACAAGCCATCATTTGCATCAATACTGATTGACCGCAACGTAATTTGGGGTTCTTTTCCTAACACTGAAGTAATGTTATTAACAACCCCGACATCGTCGGTACCAACAATCCGTAATGTAATGGCGTATAATCCTCCAGACTTCCCTGCCCACCTGGCCTTAATTACCCGATAACCGAATCGTTCTTTCAGTGCTGTGGCATTAGGACAGGTTTCACGATGGATTTTAATTCCCCCACCAATAGTTACAAAACCAAAAATAGGATCTCCATATACCGGATGGCAGCACTTGGCTAATTGATAATCCAAGCCCTTCAAATTTCCTTGATCCACTACCAACTCCTCAGATGTTACAGACTTTTGAGGCAAATCATTAATGACAGTCGTTCCTGAAGGAAGCGCATTTTCAACTACTCCATCCTGCAAATGATAAGTATCAGCACTTGGCGCAGAGGCTCTGGCCAACTGATTATTCTCACGACGACAAATTTCTAAATATTCCTCTGCCAACTCCGCACCATCAAATTGCCCATCAGTAATAGCTTTATAAAATTCGTGTGCTTCCTTATACCCCATCTTTCGCATCAAAAGACTTACGCACCCTTCATTCCACACAAGTTTACGATTCTTAAACTTGCGTTCCAACCATTCACGAGCAATACTGGCCTCACGTGACAAATGCGCGCCCAAAGCCTGGCGGATTCTAGACTTTGCTCTTGCCGTTACGACAATATTTAACCACCCTTGCCCAGGACGTTGATTCTTGGATGTAAGCACTTCTACCGTATCGCCGCTACGTAACGGTTCGCGGATGGATACTCCTTTACCATTTATGCGTCCTCCTACACACTGACACCCAACTACTGAATGAATATGAAATGCAAAGTCCAACACTGTAGCTCCCTTTGGAAATTTAAGAAGATCACCTTTAGGAGTGAACACATAAACTTCATCTTCACGCAATTCACTTCTAAACTGGTCCATAAGCTGCATGTCATCCCCGGATTCCAGTGCACCGCGAATTCTGGCCAGCCAAGCCTCGATGCCACCTTCTTCGCTTTTTACGCCCTTATAACGCCAATGAGCTGCCAAACCATGCTCAGCAATTTCATCCATACGTTCTGTACGGATTTGTACTTCAACCCACTTTTCTTGTGGCCCCAAGACCGTTATGTGCAGACTTTCGTACCCGTTGCTTTTAGGAATACTCAACCAATCACGTAATCTCTTTGGATTAGGAAGATACTTGTCCGTAATCAAGCTATAAGCCTGCCAACATTGCTGTTTTTCCTTTGCAGGAGGCGAATCCAAAATAATTCTAATCGCAAACAAATCATAAACACCCTCAAAAGGACATTTTTGTTTTTTCATCTTCTGCCAAATGGAATGTATACTCTTTGTTCGCCCTTTGATATGAAATTTTAAGCCCGCATCTTCCAGCATATTCCGAATTGGCGCAATAAATTGGCGAATATAAGCATCCCTAGCCTCCTTTGTTGCATTCAGTTTTTCCTTAATATGATAATAAGCCTCGGTTTCCAAATATTTCAAAGAAAGGTCTTCCAGTTCGCTTTTTAACTTATACAGCCCCAATTTATGAGCTAGCGGAGCATACAAATAAGCAGCTTCTGCAGAAACGCCTTCTCGAGCTTCATTATCCTTGCAATCCTTTATGCTTCTCATCACATATACACGATTGGCAATCATCAATAGGATCACCCGCATATCCTCTGCAAACGATATCAGTAAATTCCGAAAATTATCAGACTTTACGCTAGCATGCTTAGTATATAATAATCGTAACCTCCATAATCCATGCATAACCCGAACCACATCATCTCCAAAGACTGTACGAATATCCTGCAAATCATCCTCACATTGCAAGCAAGGCAACAACATCTCTGCTATCAATGCCGCTCCCTTTAAACCAATTTCTTCTTCTGCAATTTCATTCGTATGGATAGACTTCAATATCGGATGTAATCCAAACACATCACGGTCAAAAGCTGCTACATCAGATTTACTCAACAAGTAACTCCGCACACGACGTATGGTATGACATACATCGGAAGCCTTATCATCGCGCTCTTTCTCTATTAAATGACGATAATAGGCCAATAACTCTTTTTTCTCAGAATTAGTAAAATTACTATTAAATGACATCACTCTACACCTCCTTAAATTTACAATAAAGCCCTGGTATTATGATACTCTACTAATCCATCCATCGGATCACGTAATATCTTCCCGACCTTTATACCATGCTTGCTTAATACAAACGTTACCTCTTCCGAAAACATATAAGCAACGCCTCCCACAAAACTTACAGAGGAATCCAATTGACCATAGCGTAAAACATTACGGCTCACAAAACGTTCAAATTCATTTAAAAGCAAAAAACGAATATCCGGATGTTCTCTATGTCTACTCAAGAATGGAGTTAAAGATGCCAAAAAACGATTGGCCTCAGGCTTACGATAAACATTCTCCAAAACTTGGTCCATGTCAAGATTCATCTCTGTGTAAAAAGCATGACAAAGAGGTTCAGGCAACATTCCTTTTAAAACATCTGAAACTAATAATTTACCTAATACAGCTCCACTGCCTTCATCTCCTAAAATATATCCTAAGGAAGGGACCTGCTGCACGATTTTCTTTCCATCATACAAACAACTCCCCTCGCCAGTACCTAAGATACATACTAAACCACTTTTCGAACCACATAATGCCCTTGCTGCACCTAACAAATCAGACTCTACCTCTATATGCTGAACATTCTGAAAAATAGTGCGTAATACGGTTTTCATGCGCAGACCGGCTTCACCCCGACAACCTGCCCCATAAAAAAAAATACTACCCACGCACTCTCCATCTTCAGAAGAAAAAGAATCTCGTATGATTTCTTGTAAGCGCTCCTGTGACATATGATATGGATTCATACCTTGACCTACAATTGTTTTACCCAAGCTACCATCAACATGCATAAACTGCCACTTAGTCTTAGTTGAGCCACAATCTACTATTAGCATATCATTATATTTCATAAATTATCATTACTTTTACTCATTTGAAATGACATTACCAAAGTCCTTAACCAAGGTCTGCGCGGTATGATGTTTCCAGATGTCCGTCTGCATTTGTTCAAAAGATTTCCACTGAGTCTCGTATTCTGAAGTCACAGAGAAATCATCAGTTCCACCCATTAAAGCTTGTATTACCTCAGCCACTGTTATAGTATTAGCATTTACCGCTGGCATATAAACTTCCGGTTCATTATCTTGTCTAACCACAGCTACCAACAAGCGGGCCTGCAACAGGACTTTTGAGACCTCTCTAACCAAATGTAAAGGCTGTTTCAATTGTCGTGCGACATCAGCAACACTATATGGAAACTGCCGGTCTACGTACCGTTGGCAATAGACCTTCATAACCAGAACGCCTAAAAACGTTTTATGCAAAGGTGTTGCACAAGTTGCCTGCTTACCATCCGTAAAAAGCCTTATATTTTGATCTACGTAACAAAGATTGGCTCCAAACAGACAAATATACCACGAAATCTGACACCATAACATAAACAAAGGTAAAGCTGCAAAAGACCCATATATTGCATTATAACTCGTCACCCACAACTGAAAATGAATATATACATACTGTACAAGCTGAAACGCTATTCCCGCAGGAATACCACCAACCAACGCACTCTTAAAACGTACCTGAGTATTGGGCATAAAAATATAGAAACCTGTGAGAGCCAATACCATCAACAGATAAGGAAACAATTCAACCAAAACTGCATACGTTCGGCCAATGATCACATAATTCTGCAAATCATCCCAAACCGAGGATATAAAAATAGATATACCACCTGTTATGATAGCAAATAAAGGAAAAATAAACAACAAAGCGGTATAATCTGTTATCTTACGAAACAAACTGCGTTCACTATCCAGTTTCCAAATCTGATTAAATGTCTGCTCTATATTTGCAACCAAAGACAATAAAGTATACAACAACAAGCACAAGCCCATTCCAACAAAAACACCACCTTTCGTATGGTTCAAATAAGACAGAACAAAACCAATAATAGTATCAGCTACTGCAGTTTCCCCGGGCAAGGCTTCACGAATTTGCTCTTCTATAAATGTTTCCAATCCAAATCCCTTAGCAATTGCAAACAGGATTGCCAACAATGGAATTGTAGAAAACAACGTAGAATACGTTAATGAAGAGGCCCGCGAAGCCAAATCTAACCGCAGGAAATCACGCACGACCAATATGATTCGACATACTGCTCCGTGAAAACCTCGACTTAGACTTGTCTTCCCCGTATATTGCAATTTCCAAACCTTGTCTTGAAAATATTGCTTTATCCTGAAAACAAATGAATGCTGTTCCATGTCGTCAGCTTTTCTCTATTCTACATACGACTGCAAGATAACCAATTATTTATATCGCGCATTTCCACAAAAATAGTATAAATACGACAAATAATGAAACGTATTTGCACAAAAAGAAAAACTAAAGCACAAAAATCAGCCTCAATACTATCTAAATCGTCAGCATATTATTGTTAATCAACAAAAATTATTTAGCGCTGTTACCACGAATTTTGCATCATCAACGGTCATTGCCGGACTGATTGGTAAACTTAATTCCGTGCGATGCAAATACTCTGTGACTGGATACGTTAGTTTATTCCATTGAGCATAACATTCCTGTAAATGTGGCGGTATCGGATAATGAATTACAGTCTGTATCCCCTGTTTTTCCAAATATTTTTGCAGATCGTTACGACGCTCACTTAAAACAGGAAAGATGTGAAAAACATGACTTTTTCTACATGAAGATAAAGTAGGCAGTTGAAATTTTTGTCTATCAATATGACTCATATAATAATCAGCAATGACACGGCGAAGTTCGTTATCACTATCCAAATGTCGCAATTTTACATCTAATACAGCTGCTTGAATCTCATCCAGTCGGCTGTTACGCCCACAATATTTAAACACATATTTCTGCAACGAACCATAATTCCCCAAACAACGCACGGTCTTCGCTAAATCACCATCATTTGTAGTTATAGCCCCGGCATCACCTAAAGCTCCTAAATTCTTCCCTGGATAAAAGCTATGCCCTGCAGCATGCCCTAAACTACCTGTATGAAGCGTACCATAACAACATCCGTGCGCCTGCGCATTATCCTCAATCAACTTTAACCGATATTGTTTACACAACTCACCGATTTTCTCAGTATAAGCACATTGTCCATATAAATGCACTAATAATATAGCTCGAGTTCTTGGCGTAATTAACGACTCAATTTGCGCATCATCGATCTGATAGTTATCAGACCGGACATCTACAAACTTAGGGACCAAGCCATTCTCTGTTATTGCCAAAATAGAAGCAATAAAAGTATGAGCAGGAACTATCACTTCGTCACCAGTTCTCATCTGCCCCAATTCAATGTATCCACGAAATATCAAATACAATGAATCCAATCCACTTGCACACCCAACACAGAATTTTGTTCCAATATAACTCGCAAAATTCTGCTCAAAACCTTCGGTCATATGACCATGCAGATACCTTCCAGAACTTACAACCTCACTTACTGCATGCTGTATTTCCTCACCATGCAAAGCTGTTACAGCAGCTAGATCCAAAAACGCTTGTGAACACTTTCTTTTCATTTCTGTTTCTTATAACGTAAGAATGCACTATAATCACGAATATAATCCTTTTCGTCATATTTTTCAGAAGCCAACACTAAACATACCGACCCCGAAGAAAAGTCACTTAGGTCACGCCAAATTCCCGGTGGAATAAGCAATCCCTGAAAAGGCCTGTTAAGTAAAAAAGTCCGCTTAACCTCGCCATCATCTACCGTGACAGAAAAACTTCCGCTTGCCGCAACAATCAGCTGTTTCAGACGGAAATGAGCATGTGCTCCACGACATGCTCCCCCCGGTACGTCATAAATATAGTAAACACGCTGCACGTCAAACGGAACCGACTTTCCATTTTCCACTACAGTTAAATTACCCTCTTTACGAGGATGCTTACTCAACTCTAATACTGTACAATCAAAGACTCGACTTTCCCTCATGCGTTAGCGCCCATATTTTAAAATGTTCATAATCAAACTCATAATCTTTTTCATCATAATCTGTAGAAGCTAAAATTAAAGCCAACGAATTAGTTGAAAAATTATTCATCTCACGCCAGCACCCGCTGGGGACATATATTCCACAATATGACCGATTCAAAGAATATGTACGTCTTTCAAATCCTGTATCAAGAACGACATCAAAACTTCCTGAAAGAGCTACAACAAACTCTTCATTGTGAAAATAGGCATGCCCTCCACGTTTTTCTCCTCCGGGGACATCATAAATCCAATAAACCCGACGAATAACAAACGGAATCTGATTCATCTGTTCAACATAAGATAAATTGCCCCGCTTATCCAGGAATTTAGGAAGTTGTATAATTCTCGGCTTTTCTCTCATTCTTTTAAGACATTACTTGTAGTTTGTGCAAACTTACGATTTTTTTTACACTCTGTTTTCTCTTTCTATCATTTTCTATATATGTGTCTTTGATAGAACTTATAAGAATATCAGCTCAACAATAAAAAGAAAAGAAGCGCAAGGCATGTATTTTTTTACAACCTTGCGCTTCCAGATATAAAGAATACACTTACTTATCAGCTTCCACAGATTGACGAACTATGCCAAGTTCAGAAGAGTCAATAAAATGAGTTATATTCTCAATTTCTTCACTCATTGGCATCTGCTCTTTTATTTTTATAACAGAATCCTGCAGACTAAAATTGCCAGAATAAATTAACCTATAAGCATTTGCAATATGCCGCAATATACGGTCAGTAACATTTTCATGTTTCAGAATAACAGAATTAATTCCATGAAAACCTGCAGGATTACCACCTAAAATAACATAAGGCGGAACGTCCTTCTGAACACGACAACCACTCTGAACCAAACTAAAGATACCTGTACGGACTTTATGCTGGATAACAACCCCTGATGATAAAATCGTGCAAGAATGTATATCACAATCACCCGCAACACTCACATTAATGCCCAATACACAGTGATCATGAATCAAGACATCATGACACACATGTACTTTATCCATCAGGAAGTTCTTATTCCCAATTGACGTTGCTTTTCCTTCATGGTTGCTTCGGGCAATCACCACATTCTCACGAATAGTGTTGTCGTCACCAATTATCACATAGCTTTTAGTTCCCTTTTCATAATGAAAACTTTGCGGTTCAGCTCCGATCACACAATGAGAATATATCTTATTGTTCTTTCCTATACGCGATCCATTAAGAATACAAGTGTATGGCATCACTACACAACCTTCACCTATTTCTACATCGCCTTCAATATAGGCAAAAGGCATGACAGTAACACTGTCAGCCAATTTTGCCTTAGAATCTACATATGCTAATGGACTAATCATAATATTGTATTTTATGGTTATGGTTTCTCTTACTGACTATCACGTCCACCGCCTAGGGCTTGATAAAGACTTACTACTGCTTGCATCTTATCAAAGCGATCTGAAATCAGACTTAACTGCGCTGAAAGCAAAGACTGTTGTGCCGTCAACTTTTCCAAATAAGTAGTCGTATTGCCATGCGAGAACAAATATTCAGTCTGATCATAAGCATCCTGCAAAGCTTCTACCTGTTTTATGCGCTGACATTCCTGATCTATTGCCGTCTGATAAGAAGTCAGTGCATTGCTTACTTCTTCCCCCGCATTCAATAAGGATTGCTCAAAGTTAAGCAATGCTGTCTCCTGCTGAGCTTTAGAGATCTTAAGATTGGCTCGTAACTGGCCTTTTTGAAATAAAGGTTTAACCAAAGACCCTACAGCCTGTACCAAAAAATCTGCAGGGTTTTTAATAATTCCCAAAGCTTGATTAGACCATCCTAATGTTCCATTGATTGTTATATTAGGATAGAAAGCAGAATAAGCTTTATTTGTCTGATAAAAAGCTGCCTGCAAAGACATTTCAGCAGCCTTTACATCCGGACGGTTCTCTAATAACTGTACGGGAACTCCTTGAGACATTGAAGCTGGGAAACTCTGATCTGCAAAAGTTCCGCGATCAATTGGTCCCGGAGATCGGTGTAATAACGTAGATAATGAATTTTCTGTTGAACGAATATTCTGCTCTAAAGTCGGAATAGTGGTCAAGACTTCATAATAAGCCCCCTTACTCTGTGAAACTGCTGCTGCATTAGTAATACCTCCTGCTTGCAACATCAATTCCATAGCTTCAACGTTTTGCTTCCAAATTTCAGAAGTTTCTTTTGTCAACTTAAGCTGTTCATCCAACATGAGCAACGTATAATACATGTTGGCAACAGAAGCTATAATCTGCGTTTGAGTAGCTTGTTGATAAGCTTTAGTCTGCATCAACGATGCCTCAACCATTCGCTTATCATTTCGTAATGAGCCAAACAAATCTACTTGCCAACTTGCCTGCAATGGTATGGAATATGATTTCGTTGCAGCATTGCCTTCAACCTTCGAAACAGTACCTGTCGGACTAAAAGAAAGTGATGGGAAATAAGCCAGTCTGGAAGTCATTAATCCAGCTTCAGCCTGTTCTACACTTAATGCCGCCGTTCTCATGTCCGTGTTGTTTGCTAAAGCTTCCTCAATTAAACTCTGCAGCTTGGGGTCTGTAAAGACCTCACGCCACGGAGTATTTCCAAAATTAATGGTATCAGTTGCCTGCATAGCCACACCAACACTTGCTGTATCCCGATATAAGCTATCAGTAGGCAAATTGGTTGGCCGCTCATAATTGCTATAAATATGACAACTGGTCAACATCATGGATGATGCAAAAATATAAAATAATTGCTTTTTCATTTTTTCTTATTTATCTCATTACTTTGTATACTGTGCAATATCTGCTTCTGCATCAGTATTATCAATATCATCCCACGTCATTGGTTTGAACTTCTCCTGAACATATTCGAAGATTACAAACAAAGCGGGCACAATAAAGATCTGACATATCATACCTATTAACATACCACCAATAGCCGTCGCTCCCAATGAACGGTTACCATTGGCTCCAACACCGAAGGAGAACATCATTGGCAACAGACCAATGATCATAGCCAACGAAGTCATCAAAATAGGACGCAAACGTGCACCAGCTCCTAACACAGCAGACCAAGTTATACTCATGCCCATCTTACGACGGTCAATTGCAAACTCTACGATCAAAATTGCATTCTTTGCCAACAAACCAATCAACATAATCATAGCAATTTGAACATAAATGTTATTTGAAGCAGCACCCAATATTGGCAAAATGTTATTTAAAGCTCCCATGCCTTGCACAAAGAGGAAACTACCACAAAGTCCAAACGGAACAGAAAGAAGAACTGCTAGAGGCAGGATGTAACTTTCATACTGTGCACTCAACAATAAATAAATGAAGACAAAACACAATACAAAAACAATTGCTGTTGTACTTCCACTACTACTCTGCTCCTCACGTGTAATTCCAGAGAACTCAAAACTGTATCCCTGAGGCAAAGACTGAGCTGCGACTTCCTCAATAGCTTTAATTGCCTGACCTGAAGTATATCCGTCTGCAGGAGAACCGTTCACTTTCATTGAGGTATACATATTAAAACGATTGATGTTGTCTGGCCCATACACACGCTTTAACGTTATAAACTGCGTAATAGGAGCCATCTCATCGCCATTTCTAACCTTGATTTTTTTCAACGATTCAATATTTGTACGGTCTGAAAAATCTGATTGAACCATAACTCGATATAATTTACCGAATCTATTGAAATTCGAAGTATACATACCGCCTAAATATCCTTGTAAAGTCGTCAAAATATCATCCGGACTTAATCCAGCTTTTTTACATTGTGCGACATCAATATCAACCATATATTGCGGGAAACTAGGATTGAAAGATGTTTGCGCACTAGCTATTTCTGGACGCTTCTCCAAATCTGCCAAGAAATTCTTAGCTACTTCGTAAAATTTGTCAAGAGAGCCTCCGGTTCGGTCCTGCAAGTTTAATTCAAATCCATTGGTCACACCATATCCAGAAATCATAGGAGGTGCAAAGAAAAGCACTTGCGCATCTTTAAACAACTCTTTTGAACGCAAATACAGATTTCCGTATACAGCCTGCGAACTCTCTGCCAAAGAACGTTCATCCCAAGGCTTCAACTTACATATAAATGAGCCATAACTAGCACCCTGACCTCCAATAAAACTATATCCGGAAATCATCGTTCGGCTTTCTATTGCAGGGCTTGCAGCTACAAGACTATCAATTTGACTCAATACTGCCTCTGTTCTATCCTGAGAAGTTCCTGGAGGTAAAGTCACAGTACCCATAATCGTTCCCGTATCCTCGTCTGGTACCATACCTGTAGGAGTTACATTCATCAAGAATACTAATAAGACAATACTAACTACCACAGCTCCCCCCGTTAACCATGGACGCTGGATAACTTTCAAGACACGCTTCTTATAACGTTGCAAGACTGAATCATAGAAAGCATTAAACGCCGTATGGAAACGACTTACAAAAGTTGTTTTTTTATGAGCGTTTGGATCATGTGGCTTCAACAACAGAGCACAAAGAGCAGGACTTAACGTCAATGCATTCAATGCAGAAAAACCGATTGCAATTGCCATTGTCAGACCAAATTGGCGATAGAAAGTTCCTGATGTTCCACCCATAAAACTTACAGGTATAAACACGGCCATCATCACCAAAGTAATAGAAACGATAGCACTGCCCAATTCCTCCATAGCATCAATTGATGCCTTCTTAGGTGAGGTATACCCTTGGTCCAACTTAGCATGCACTCCCTCTACAACGACAATAGCATCATCCACTACAATTGCGATAGCTAATACCAATGCACAAAGTGTAAGCAAATTCAAGCTAAATCCTATGATGTACAAAGCAAAGAATGTACCTATCAAGGCAACTGGAATTGCGATCGTTGGAATCAAAGTAGAGCGAAGATCCTGTAAGAAAACATAAACTACAATAAATACCAATATAAATGCCTCGATCAACGTTTTAACAACTTCATGAATTGAAGCAAAAAGGAAATCATTTACATTCTGAGCGATATTAATATTCAATCCGTCAGGCATATCCTTTTTGGATTCCTCCAAAAGTTGCGTAATATTCTCGACAATCGTTGTTGCATTAGAACCTGCAACCTGGAACACAATACAAGTCACGCCAGTGTGGCCGTTTACTTTATTCTTGTACCCGTAAGTTACTCGTCCCAGCTCAACTTTTGCAATATCCTTCAAACGCAAGATATTACCAGAAGGATCAGCTTTAATAACAATGTTTTCAAATTCGCTAACCTCCTGCAAACGACCCTTATAGCGTAAAGTATATTGATAAGTTTGATTTCCTCGTTCTCCAATTGTACCTGGAGCTGCTTCGATGTTCTGCTCATTTAAGGCCTCGGTCACATCCGATGGCATCAAGTGGTATTGAGCCATAACATCAGGCTTTAACCAAATACGCATTGAATAATCTGCACCCATCACCATTGCGTCTCCTACACCAGGCACACGCTGTACCTCAGGAATTACATTGATCTTTGCATAATTCTCAATAAAGGTCTCGGGATACTTATCGCTCTCATCATACACAGAGAATACCATCAACATACTGTTCTGTCGTTTTGAAGTAACGACACCCACCTTTGTAACCTCGGCAGGCAACACACCCTGTGCTTTCGACACACGGTTTTGAACATTAACCGCAGCCATATCAGGATCTGTACCCATTTTAAACGTAATAGTAATCGTTGCCTGACCGGTATTTGTGGCTGTTGAGGTCATGTAATCCATATTTTCAACACCATTTATTTCCTCCTCCAACGGTGCGATAACAGAATTCAATACAGTTTGTGCATTAGCACCAGTATACGTAGTTGAAACCTGAACAGTAGGTGGTGCAATATCCGGATACTGGGTAATTGGCAGTGATACCAATCCTAAAAAACCCAAAATGACTATCAACACGGAAATAACCGTGGATAATACAGGTCTATTTATGAATCTATCTAACTTCATTGTCGTTCAGTTTGATATTTTAAATCACATTACATAGGCATCTTACCCTCTTTAACCTCTTGCTGAGCTTTGCGCTGTTTTTCCGCAGACTGAGCAGGAGTTATAGGTTTAATAACAGTTCCTTCCTTCAGACCAGAAACACCTTCAGTCACGATTTTATCACCGAACTTCAAACCTGAAGTTACTACATAATTCGTACCATCATTCTGGTCAAGTACCTCTATTTGAACCGATTTCACCTTGTTCCCGCTTTCAACAACATAAACAAATTTGCGATCCTGAATTTCAAACACAGCTTTTTGAGGTACAATAATCGCGTTTTTCATGTGAATCGGCACTAATACAGAACCTGAGCCACCACTACGCAACACTCGATTAGGATTAGCAAAAGTTGCACGCATACTTACAGAACCAGTTGCTTCATCAATCACACCTCCCAAAGTAGATACCTTTCCTTTTAGTTCATAAAGACTGCCATCACTCAACTGCAATTGTATTTCCGGCAACTCTGATATGGCCTTTGTTGTTCCCCCTTTTTCACGTGTCATTTCCAAGACTTGCTTTTCTGTCATTGAGAAATAAACATACATATTAGAAATATTAGATACCGTCGTAAGGGCCTCGGCAGAAGATGAACTAACCAAACTTCCAACACGATAAGGAATCAGTCCGATTACACCATCAGCAGGACTCTTTATTGTACAATAAGACAAATTATCTCTTGCCTGAATCAATTGAGCCTTTGCTGCTGCAAACTGAGCCTTTAAACTTGCCAATTCGTTTTGTGCAACTTTCAAATCATAATCACTAATAATCTTTTTTTCATTCAACAGTTTTTTGTTCTGTACTGTCAAAACCTGACTATTTATATTTGCAGATAATTGAAGGACATTAGCCTCTGCAGAACGAACAGCTTCACGATACTGCACATCGTCAATAGTAAACAACACCTGTCCCTTCTTAACAAAAGCTCCTTCATCAACTAGCATTTTCGTTATAAATCCGGAAATTTTCGGTCTTACCTCTATATCCTGCATACCCTTAATAGTTGCTGGATAAGAAACATTTAAATCAGATTCGGAAGCCTTTACGGTCTCAACCGCATACTCATTATCTGCTTCAGGCATTTGGTTTTTCTTTCCACAGCCAACTAAAGCCAGACATAGCATCAGATAAACAATTTTACTCTTCATCTTCATTACTTTAATTTATGTATTTGTTATATTTATTATATATCTCTAATATACACACTCGTATTTAATACAATACCTCGGCTGCAAAGTTACGGCAAAAAAACTAAAAACAAAGAAAAAGTTTTCCCAATAAACATGAACTTAGCAAATCTTAACGACTTTAAGCATCCAAAAGCTATAATAAATATTTTTTTACTCACTGAAGCATATACAAATTCTGTATTATAACCCACGTTGCTCATGAACCCACTTATCGATCATTTTTCGAGCAATGCTGTCTTCTTTAGGTAAATCTGGCAAATTATTCCATTTAAACCATCCCCCCTTGCTTAACTCCGAATATTGCAAATTCAAATTACCTCTTACATATTGAGCTCGAAAAGCTGCCATCAAAGCACTTGGAAATGGCCATGCTTGACTACCTACATACTGCAAATGATCAATTTCCAATGATGTTTCTTCTAAGACTTCACGAATGACGCATTGCTCCAAATTTTCCCCGGTCTCAACAAAACCTGAAACTAAGCCATAATAATTGCCTTTAAACTTTCTGCTTTGAACCAGCAACACTTCATCATTATGAGATATTAAAACAATAATAGCTATTGCCAATGACGGCCAAACCTCCTTTCCACAACAGGTGCATCTTTTACTTATAGTAGTGTGAAACTTCATTGGACTTCCACAAGCCCCACAATACTGAGTATTCTTATCCCAATAAAGAATTTCTCGTGCCTTTCCTGCAATGGAATAAAAAACATATGGCAAAACATTGAAACTTTGACGTAATGGATAGAATACGTATCCTTCAGGAGCATCGGACATATCCACGGATACAGCTACACAATCATGATTCTCTATCTTCGCTATCGGATGTATTCGATTCCATGGTTCCACATTTACAGGAGCATCGCTCCCTTTGGGAATTTCACATTGACAAGAATCCGTAACCTTCAATAAGATCTCATCTTGACAAAAAATAAACCAATAACAAGACGCCGTTGATGGTTTAAAACCATCAGCGGCGTCGTATATCACATATTTATTCTTTAGCATTACACTTTTCGTAAACAATAGTACACTTTCTGTGACTTTTAGCTCAATTTAAATGTAAAGATTCTGCGACAGCTGCTATTTTCTTAACAGCGGCCTCATGTACTTTATCAATTAACTCCTTTTGAATTAATTCGCCACGAACTTCTATATAGAACTTTATTTTAGGCTCTGTTCCTGAAGGACGCACACTGACCTTCGTACCATCTACTGTATACCACTGCAAAACATTACTCGTCTGTGGCATATCAAGCGACTTTTGATTTCCCTCAGCATCAAATTCTGTCAAGCTGTTATAATCCTTAAAGCAAATTACGGGAGAACCTCCAATCTCCTTGGGGGGATCTTTCCGGAAGGAATCCATCATTGCTTTAATTTCATCAGCTCCTGTCTTGCCAGGTTTAACTACATTTATCGTTTTATTCAGTGCATATCCATACTCCATATAGACATCAAGAAGAACATCGTATAAAGTTTTTCCCTGATCCTTTGCCCAAGCGCAAATCTCTGCAAGCAATGCACACGCAGAAACAGCATCCTTGTCACGCACAAAATCTTCAGCTAAAAAGCCGTAGCTCTCCTCTCCTCCACCAATATACTGTTTTTTTCCTTCATTCAAACGAATCTGACGTGCAATCCACTTAAATCCTGTATATACATCATACATTTCAATTGCATTCTTTTCAGCAATAGCGCGAATCAATTCTGTTGTGACGATTGTTTTAACGATAAACTCATTTCCCGTCATCTTTCCTTGCGCTTTTCTATTACTTATAATATAGTAAAGAAAAATCATACACGTCTGATTTCCGTCAATCAAGACCCACTCTCCCTTACTATTTTTGCATGCCATGCCGACTCGATCTGCATCAGGATCACTAGCCATTACAATATCGGCATCTATCTGCTTAGCTAAATCCAAAGCCATTGTTAATGCTTCAGAATTTTCGGGATTGGGACTTACGACTGTCGAGAAATTACCATCCTTTACCATTTGTTGAGGCACACAATGCACATTTTCAAATCCCCACATCTTCAATGCGTCAGGAATCAACATCATACCAGTTCCATGTAAAGGTGTATACACGATCTTCAGATCTTTATGACGACTTATACATGCTGGATCTATTGATAATTTCTTAACTTCGCGCAAATATGCTTCATCAATATCTTTTCCGATTGTCTGAATCAAGCTTGCGTTACCTTCAAACTTAATATCCTCAATACGGACTTTCTTAACTTCATCTATTATTCCCTGATCATGCGGAGCCAAGACCTGAGCTCCATCATCCCAATAAGCTTTATAGCCATTATATTCTTTAGGATTATGAGAGGCCGTAAGAATGATTCCGCTCTGACAATGTAAATATCTTATTGCAAAAGACATTTCAGGCGTGGGTCTCATGTCATCAAAAAGATATACCTTTATTCCATTGGCAGAAAATATTTGCGCTGCAGTCTCTGCAAACAATCGGCTATTGTTTCTACAATCATGACCAATTACGACTGAGATTTCCTTGAGATCAGTAAAACACTTATTCAAATAATTAGAAAGCCCTTGAGTCGCTGCCCCCATTGTATAAACATTCATACGATTGGTGCCCGGTCCCATAATGCCGCGCAATCCTCCCGTTCCAAATTCCAATGTACGGTAAAAGGCATCAATCAATTCTGTTTTATCATCACTTTCCAACATCTGCTTTACTGCTTCTCGCGTTTGTTCATCATAAAGTGATGAAGTTGCCCACTGCTTTGCAGTGTTTTCACATTGTGTAATAAGTTCCTTATTATCCATAATTTACGATTTAATCTACAACCCCAAAACGCGCCATGCACATCTTCAGGAAATTAGACATAGTGTACAGATTTGTATGCAAAGATAATGCAATCAAGGCAGAAAATTTACTCAAACAAAACTTTTTTTCGGGAAAAAAGTCTATGCTGCCCCAAACTAAAACCGGATTATGTATATTTGCAAAATAATAAGACAGGAACAATGACAAATCCATCCGACAAAACAGAAAAGACCATTCTCGGAATTGACCCAGGAACAAACCTTTTAGGATACGGCATATTAAGGACCAAACATAACAAAGCAGAAATTATTGCTATGGGCGTAATTGATATGCGAAAATGTACCAACACCTACCTGAAATTAGGAAGGATATACGAACGAATTAACAATATTATTTCATCTTTTCTTCCTGATGAATTAGCTATAGAGGCTCCTTTCTATGGTAAAAATGTCCAAAGTATGCTTAAATTAGGCCGTGCACAAGGCGTTGTCATTGCAGCAGCTATTGGCCATGATATTCCTGTACACGAATACGCACCTCTAAAAATCAAACAAGCAATAACCGGAAACGGACAAGCCAGCAAAGAACAAGTAGCAGGCATTCTAAAACAACTACTGAAGATTGCCGATAAAGATATGCTACCTTACCTTGATGCGACAGATGCCGTTGCAGCCGCATACTGCCATTATTTACAGCAAATTCCCAATCGTTTTATTTCCAAAACACCATCAACGTGGAATGCTTTTATACAGCAACACGCTAATCGTATACACGCTACGACTAAAAAATCACCGATAAATAATAAAATAACCTCCATCACCCGCAAAACATGCATCAACGAAAAATAATCTCACTCATAAATGCGAATAACATCCAGACAGAACTTCAAATGACCCATAACATAAATCTGGAAATTTTCGCAGAAGAGCAAATTGCAATTATTGGTCCTAATGGTTCTGGCAAATCATTATTAATAAACATGATCTTAGGTACAAGGCCATTGACCGGTAATATTTATTACGACTTCGGAACAAATTCATCACATCGTATTTCTGACAATATCCGACTTATTACATTTAAAGATGTATACGGGAACTCATATACCCCAACCTATTATCAACAACGATGGAATCAAGGCGATTCTGAATCCTACCCTCTAATCTCTGAAATTTTAGATACAACTCCGAAATACTCAAATGAAAACTTATACAAGGCACTCCACATTTGTGAATTATACAATAAACGCATCATTGAATTATCCAGTGGAGAATTAAGAAGATTTCAAATAGCACAAGCACTAAAGAATAACCCCAAAATTTTGATTCTAGATAATCCCCTTATTGGTCTAGATAAAGCGTCCCGTCTTATGATTACTCAGATACTAGAATCATTACAACACGAAATGCAACTTATTATTGTAACGACACGTTATGAAGACATTCCAAAATTTGTTACACATGTAGTAGAAGTAAACAACAAAACCACCTATCCTAAGATTGCATACTCAGATTATATAAAAACATACAAAAAACCAATACCTCAATCAAAAGTTCCAATTGTCTTCCCCCGATCTTATCATGATATTAATACCCAACAAATAAATGACAACATAATAGCTCTAAAAGATGTATCCATAAAATATGGACAAAAGACTATACTCGACCATATTAATTGGGAAGTAAAAAAAGGAGAACATTGGGCGCTCAGTGGTGTGAACGGAGCCGGAAAGTCAACTCTATTGTCTCTTATTAATGCAGATAATCCACAAGCATATTCATGTGATATAACACTTTTTGGGAAAAAACGCGGCACAGGAGAAAGTATCTGGGATATAAAAAAGAGAATAGGCTATCTTTCCCCAGAAATGTTTAGATGTTTCAATAAAAACCTAACAGCAAAAGAAATCATTGCCAATAGTTTACTAAACGCAAAAGGATTCTTTAAGAAACCATCCCCCAAACAATTAGAAGAAAGTCTCATTTGGATGCAGATTCTAAATATTGCTCACTTAGCAGAAAGAAAATACCCCACCTTATCAAGTGGAGAGCAACGCCTTGTTCTTCTAGCTCGTGCCTTTGTAAAAAGTCCAGAATTATTAATTCTAGATGAACCCTTTCACGGACTTGACAATAATAACATTTCACGGCTAAAGCACATAATCAACCAATACTGCAAACAAAACGACTGTAGCTTAATTCTAGTATCGCATTACACAGAAGACTATCCATCATGCATTGATCATGAAATGCATCTACAAAAACAAGCATAAACATGACATTTCTTACTCACGAGGAACAGCAAAATGACAAATTGTCATTTCATTTATCAATAAACGAACAAAAAAATGCGGCAAATGGAATTAAACACATAAATTTATATTAAAAAATATGCAGCTGCGATATCACTAAACCATATGGCATAATCGTTGCATTTTATAGAGTGAAAATGATTCATAAAACAAACAATAACAACTCTAAAAATACAATATTATGATACCGACAAGAAAAAACAATCCCAATTGGTTACCCAACATTTTTAATGATTTCTTTGATAACGACTGGATGGTAAAAGCTAATGCAACCGCCCCTTCCATCAACGTCATAGAAAGTGACAAAGATTATCAAGTAGAAGTAGCTGCTCCAGGCATGACAAAAGAGGATTTCAACATCCATCTAAATGAAAACAGTAATCTGGTAATCTCAATGGAAAAAAGACAGACAAACGAAGACGATAATCAAAATAAGCGCTATTTAAGACGCGAATTTTCTTACTCTAAATTTGAGCAAGCATTAATCTTACCAGATAATGTTGTAAAAGAAAAAATAAAAGCAAATGTTTCCAACGGAGTTCTAACCATTACTATTCCCAAACAAACTCCTGAAGAAAGAATAAAAGTCAATAGGGTTATTGAGATTCAATAAAATATTTATGGCCATCAACAAAAAAGCCGGACCTTTCATTAGGCTCCGACTTTTTTTTGTTCTGTACTATCCTAAAATTATATGCAAAAAGAAACCATACATTCTTAAAGGAAGTCCAATAATCGCAATCTCATTCTTTTTTATGGCATAGCTCCTCAATATCAACCTCAACAGACACTGGATACAACCGATATGGATCCGAAAATAGTGTACAACTATTTATTAAAGAATGAAGATTGGCTTTCAACTTCCCATTATAAACAACTTTGTCATTAAGAATAATTCTTACCGGTTTTTCTAAATTCACTAAATTATCAGATAAATAAAGGATCAGTTTTCCCAATTGAGCTTTTTGATAAGACTTATTGAATTTTAAAGGAATGCCCCATATCGAATCCATCTCAGAAGTTTGATAGGTTACGACATCTACAGACAAGTACACTGTATTATGCTCAATCTTCATTATGTACCGAGTTCTTGATCCCAGACTTGTATCAGAACGCTCTACAATCTGCAAATTATAAAATCCGTCACGATACCTTCCATCCATATCAAAATTTTCCCAAACAAAAAATTTAGGATATGGATTACGTTCAAATTCCTTCAACCAAGGTGTGGTTGGACTATAATCTATACCATGTCCTGCTCCCGGAATCAACTCTATTCTATGTACAAATCCTTCGTTGTACACTTTTTCCAAACTGTCAAAAGCTTCATGGGTATACGTAGTAAGTCGATTCCTATAAAAGCCATCATCTTTACTACCAGTCAACAATGAAAAACCTATATTCCCACAATTTTCCACAGGCGCATTTATCAATGGTTCTCCCCCTGCCATTGGACCTGCTGCTGCCCAATAATCTGCATAATAAGAAGCTAAACGCTGACTTCCATATCCTCCCTCAGATATGCCAAAAACATAAAGTCGATTAGGGTCAATCTTCCCGGACATCATTGTCTGTCGCAATAATTTTTCCCAAATGTACTGTTTTCCACGTTGCCACCAACGATAATATTCTCCTTCATTAGGTATTCTTGGAATAAAGTAAACTGAAGGTGCATCATCAAATCTTTGACAAAGTTTCAAACCAGTTGCCCATTCTTGAGCCTTAGGACCTGAACCATGCAAATAAAGAAACAGCGGCCATTTTTTTTCTGCAATGTCACCTTTTGTTCCCACATAAGAAGTCATTCTGGCATGCAGTTCTAAACTATCAGGAATTAACCAAGAAATCGTATCAGACTTTTCTAATGGCCGTATACATTCAAACAGATTATTTTCTTCAGCCGTATTCACCTCCGTCCACAACTTCCATACTTCATTCCTGTACTTTTGAATATTTGAATATCCCAATGTGCAATCAGGTACTATCGGCCGTAAACTTCCATTCCTTAAAGCCTCAAAATACGCTTTAATTTGGGCTCTCTTCTTGTTTGAAATACCATCATTCCGAGCAATAACATTATTTATCGAAAAAACGATCAAAAAGAAAAAAAACGCGATTCTATACATCTCTTTGATTTTTAATAATATTGTGTTCGCATTAAGCAAAAAGCTCCGGACCTAAGACCGGAGCTCTAACATTTAAACCTTTGCTATTTACAGTTTTTCAGAAAAATCCAATTCCATTTCCACAATTTCTGCAATATCATTTTCATCAAAATGCCCAACTCCTTCTTGTTCAGCTTCTTTTTGAACGTATGCAGAAACCTCCATGATATCTATATCTACAAAATCAGTGTTTAGATTGGCAAAGGTATCATGCTCAACATAATACTCTGCTATTTTATCTAAAATAAATTGTAAAACGGATTCTGTAAACACAACTTTCAAGCGGTCTGGTATTTGTTGTCGTATACTATGGATAATTTTCATATCATCCAAAGCATCCTGCCGCAATTCTTCATCAAAACTTGCCATAATTCTTTAAACCTTACAACAGAGCGCTGGCCTTTTCAACCAATGCATTTTTGGGTAAAGCCCCTACTGTTCGATCGACCTCTTTGCCATCTTTAATGAAAACGACGGTTGGAATATTGCGAACACCATATATAGCAGCAAGTTCTTCATTATCATCAACATCACACTTGCATACATTTATTTTCCCTGCAAATTCCTCAGCAATCTCATCAATAATTGGTGCAAGTTTCTTGCAGGGCCCACACCAAGTTGCAGAAAAATCAATTATCATCGGTGTACCCTCTGCAACCAATTTATCATAAACTTCTTTAGAAATCATCTGTGCCATAATATTATTTTTACTTATTAATGAATAAATTATTCGCAAATATACTAATTTATTTTGTACTCAAAAGCAGAATGCGCATCAAAGAAATCAAGTATTGACTTTTTTACTTCAACCTCCCCCAAACTAGACTTCATCAATACATACATATGTTCATCAGAATCTACTATTTTAAAGTAAACCTCTACATTTCCTGTATTTTCTCTCATCATAACTGCTAACTCCTCTGTCGTCTGTGAATTTAATTTATCCGGATACACAGTTACGGTAAGTTTGTTTATAAGTTTATCCTTAATTTCTGATAACAAATCTATCCCTGCAATTTTAAGTTCAAGCAAATCTTCACGGTAAGGTCTATTTTGCACCTTTGCCCGAATATAAAGAATATTTCCCTCTAAGAAGTAGTTTTTCCACTCTATCATATCGCGACCAAATAAGACAAATTCATATGACCCTGTATAATCCTCAATTACCACTCGTCCATACGGATTTCCCTTTTTGGTCCGTCCTTCCTTATAACCAGACACAATTCCTCCTATAGTAAGTTCCCGATCCACCAGATTTTCCAAATCCTCCAATTCTTCAATTTTGGTATTGCAGATATCATGCAATATCACATAATATTCATCCAAAGGATGTGCTGTCAAATAAATTCCAACATATTCCCTTTCTTTATTCAAACGCAAAAGTTCTCCCCATTCTTGATAATCAGTAGGTGCCTCTGGTTTTTTTATTTCAACAGCCTCACTTGAACCAAATAAAGAATTTTGAGCCAAAGCCTTGTCCTGCTGATATTTTATGCCATATCGTATCAAAGTGCCTACAAAAGTTTCTCCATTATCATTTTCAGCGAAAAACTGATCTCGTGAAATCGTTTCAAAACTATCAAATGCCCCTGAATAAATCAGACTTTCGATAGCTTTCCTATTACATTGTGTATAATTAATCCTTTCAAAGAAATCATATACAGATTTGTACAGACCATTTTTTTCACGCTCCTCGACAATAGCTTCTACCGCAGCTTCTCCAACACCTTTTACGGCTGCCATTCCGAAGCGAATATCTCCTTTACGATTGACACTAAACTTTAAGCGACTCTCATTTACATCAGGACAAAGTGTACGGATACCCATTGATTTACACTCATCCATCAGTTTGGTAATTTCACTAATATTAGTTTTATTACGTGTCATGTTTCCCGCCATATATTGCGACGGAAAATTTGCTTTTAAGTAAGCCGTTTGATAAGCTACCCAAGAATAACAGGTTGCATGACTTTTGTTAAACGCATACGACGCGAACTTTCGCCAATCTTCCCATATCTTCTCCAAAATTTTAGGATCATAACCATTAGCCTTACCACCTTCAATAAATTTAGGATACATGTGATTCAGCTTCTCTATCAACTTCTTACCCATTGCCTTGCGCAATGTATCACTTTCGCCGCGTGTAAAATTGGCAATAACTCTTGAAAGCAACATCACTTGCTCCTGATATACCGTTATTCCGTAGGTATCTTTCAAATACTTTTCCATGCACGGCAGATCATATTCAATGGGTTCTTTTCCATGTTTACGCGCAATAAAACTCGGAATGTAATCCATTGGTCCCGGGCGGTATAATGCATTCATTGCAATCAAATCTTCAAAAGTTGACGGTTGCAATTGCCGTAAATATTTCTGCATACCAGGAGACTCAAATTGAAACGTTCCTACCGTACGACCATCACAATATAACTGATAAGTTGCTGGATCATCTATACTGATATTGTCAATATCAATTTCGATACCTATACTTTGTCTAATATTCTCAACTGCCTCTTTTATAATGGAAAGGGTTTTCAATCCCAAAAAATCCATTTTAATTAACCCGGTCTCTTCTATGACGCGACCGTCATATTGTGTACAAAGTAATTTTTCCTTGGTATCCTTATCTTCTGCCGTTGATACGGGCACCCAATCTGATACATCATCACGACATATAATTGTACCACAAGCGTGTACACCCGTATTGCGGATATTACCTTCCAGCATTTTGGCGAACTTAATGGTATCTGCCAACACCTTATTACTTGAAGCCTCTGCCTCCTGCAATTCCTTTGAAATGGAAATCACATTGGGAAGATTCATTTTCAAAGTCTTTCCATCAGGACCTTCAGGCATTCTATCTGGAACTAATTTGCATAAACGGTTACTTTCCTCCAGAGGCAATTTCTGAACACGGGCCACATCTTTCAATGCTAACTTTGTAGCCATCTTACCATAAGTAATAATATGAGCAACTTTCTCTGCACCATATTTTTGTGTTACCCAATTTAAAACTCTACCACGCCCGTCATCATCAAAATCCACATCTATATCAGGTAAAGAGATACGGTCTGGGTTCAAAAAACGTTCAAACAGCAAATCATATTTAATAGGATCTATTTGCGTAATTCCCAAACAATAAGCTACAACTGACCCCGCAGCCGACCCACGACCAGGACCGACTGACACCCCTAAATCATTACGAGCCGCATTTATATAATCCTGAACTATCAAGAAATACCCCGGAAATCCCATTGTTTTCATGATGTATAGTTCAAAATTTATTCGTTCGGTCACCTCCTCAGAAAGTTCTTCACCATACCGCCGATGAGCACCCTCATAAGCTAATTTGGACAGGTAGTCGGCCTCCAACTTAATTCTATATAACTTTTCATAACCGCCTAGATGTTCAATTTTCTTTTTACCAGCTTCTTCATCAATCACCACATTTCCATGCTCATCGCGAGTAAATTCTTCATAGAGATCCTGTTTCGTATACTTTTCCCTATACATTTCTTCCGTACCGAAATCCTCTGGAATTGCAAAATTAGGCATAATGGGGGCATGATCAATGCTATATACCTCAATCTTATCCAAAATCTCGCATGTATTCTCCAAAGCTTCTGGTATATCCTCAAAAACATGATTCATCTCAGCTTGAGTTTTAAACCATTCCTGCTTGGTATATAACATACGTTTAGGATCATCCAAATCACGGCCTGTTGACAAACAAATCAAACGATCATGAGCCTCAGCATTCTCTTCATTTACAAAATGACTATCATTTGAGCACATCAATTTGATCTGATGTTTATGCGCTAATTCCACCAGTTGTCTGTTTACTTTTTGCTGTAGAGGAAACGTTTCACGATTCGCACGCTGGTTAGGATCCTTAACCTCATGACGTTGTAATTCCAAATAATAATCATCGCCAAAACACTTTTTGAACCACAATACAGCTTCCTCTGCGGCTTCCAAATTACCGGACAGAATCTTTTGTGGAACCTCTCCGCCTATACAAGCAGAACAAACAATTAGTCCCTCGCGATATTTTTCCAATTCCGCATGATCTGTTCTTGGACGCATATAAAATCCATCAACCCAAGCGTGTGACACCAACTTAATGAGGTTATGATATCCTTTCTCATTTTTTGCCAATACAATTAAGTGCCATCCAGACTGGTCCTCCTTGCATTCCTTAGTACGCATTCCGCGACGAGCCACATACATTTCACAGCCAAAAATAGGTTTAAATTCTGCTTCGCGCTTTTTGGTAGCAATCTGCTGCTCCAAAGCCTTTTGGGCCTCCTCACGTGTAGCATATTCGCCAAAATCTTCTGCTGTGTCCAAGGCTAACAGTTTCTCTTGCAAATCCTTTAAGGCAGACTGTACAGATTTTCGTTTTGATTTAACATAGTTGTAAAACTCCTTGATACCCATCATGTTACCATGATCTGTAACGGCCATACCTCGCATTCCATCTTTCAGAGCCTTTTCTACCAAATTTGGAATAGACGCCTGACCGTCAAGTATGGAATATTGAGTATGCACGTGCAGATGAACAAAGTCTTTCATATCGCGCTCTTTTATTTTTCTAAACCTAAACTTACTTCATAAGTATGCAAAATTACACAAAATCAGCGGATTTCCCTTACCTATTTCAGTATTATAAACCAAGATAATACCAAACAAGCGCATCTTGACTAACAATCTTTCCGGGCCATCCATCTGCAAGAAACCAACATCCAAATCTTCCTTGATATCTTCCGTCTTTCCTTTATCAAGGAACATATACACCAATCCATTTAGCGCATTACTTTATAGTCTCCTTCGATATATAATTATTAATTTCCGCCTCTGTCTCATATTTTTCACGTTCGCCATTCAACCTCTCCGATATCTGTAACAAATCGGACTCAAGTGATACGAAACAAATGACGATAAAGCACCTTTTTTCATATTCAGAATTGTTCGTCATTCATAGAATTTAGCAAATGTAATATAATAATCTATCTTAGAATTAGGCAATGTAAATGGCAGGAAATTACCGAAATAAACAGTGGGACAACCAGTTTCTCCTTCTACACTCGCAATACCTAATTTATTCATTACGTGTGCAAAAGACGATGCACCAGAATAAGTCTTATTATTTACAAGCACAATTATTTTTCCTCGATATAGATTAGCTTCTTTCCTATTATCTTCAATAAGAGATTCTTTTACGACAAAAAGTTCTCCATCCGGTATATTACAAATTTGACTATATATTTCCGGATGCCTTTCTTTATTATAAGCCTTAGAATATGTACTAACCTTTATCTGACTTTTGGAATAGAGTACATACTCTGGATGTGGAAAATATGAAATCAATCTTTCCACACACTGGCTTGAACCACCTGTGTTATTACGCATATCAATTATTATCTCAGGTATTTTTCTATAATTTATTTCCTTAAAGACAGAATCACAGAACTCTTTCAACGCTTTTTCATTATACACATTACGAATAATGAGAGTTGCCTGCGTATAATCTGAAGAAAACTTGCAACTAAAACTTTCAGGTTTATTTTTAGATAGCCTTTCCCTTCTAACCTTCATTGCCATACTTTGTGGCACTCCTTCCAAATGCTTCTTCTCTATTGTATTACCATGTTTTACCATAAACACATATGAATCATCCCATCTGTACATATGCCAAAACAAGAGGGACAAATAAGTATTTACTGCAGCTTCTTTAATTCCGTTATCTTTTTCTGATCCCCAAAGATCATATGCCTTTTTTAGTATATCTTTTGAGTCAACACCATTGATACTGAAAATGGTATCTCCTTCGTTGAATCCTGAATTCATCACTATTGGATAATCTACAACAAAGACATTTTCGACCGCTTTTATACGCAATGGCATGGTTTTGCCATCTTTCTTTACATAAGAAACAAAATCTGAAGTAATAGGAGGTAACATCATACTATGACCATCTTTTATATTTGCTATAAAAGGAGCAATTTTAAAATAAAAGTCCGATATTTTTATAGAATCAGTCATAGAAGCCTTAATTTTCATTTTATTGTTCTCATATTCTTTTTTCGACTGATACAAATAAAGATCAGGATGTACACTTTCCAACTTTGAGCATAAATCATCAAAATCAGAAATTTGTTGGGCTGGACTTAATTTTTGCCCAAAGGCAGTACTGCACAGAAATAGAACGAGCACGGCATATATTATGATTTTATTTTTCATATAATCACCAACTTTAATGTAGGCACAAAATTCTTCATATAAAGATTTGAATAATTCCATTGTTCAACTCTCATTGAATGACTTAAATCCCTACTTTTATTTAATTGCCCTAAAATAGTAAGAAAAATACATTTAAAATAATTTGGCTTACTCTTTTTATACTCTACAGAAGAATTCGCACTCCGAAGTTATCCTCCTCTAATGAAGTACAATCCCAAAAGCCAAATGGAAAATTTCCATTCGGCTTTTTGATTATTCTTAAGAAAAACAGAAATTACGACTGCTTAGAATAACGCACCATAGCATATGTCCTACGCAAGGCAATGCAAGTAAAAAATAGTGCACACACCGAACCAATCAAAAAAGCAGTTCCTGTAGAGGTCAAGATATTTCCCAATCCCACAAGTGGAGAAATGATACCGCCAAAAGCAAATCCCGAAGCTCCAAGCAAGGCAGATGCTACACCGGCATTGGCTCGCACACAATTCATAGCCAATGTATTTGACGCTGTAAAAGTTAGGCCCAACATAAAGAGCAAAACCACCAATAACGACTCATATATCCAAAAGTTGCAATCTAGACAGAGCGCTATAAAGAGCACCGTAGAAACAACCGTCATACCAATGCTGCCTCGCAATACGGCAATCTCAGGATGCGAAAAACGTACCGTCATAGCCGAAGCCAACACCATGGATACAGCATTGATGCCAAAACCACAAACTGAACATCATGGGCGAAAATCCATAATATTGCTGCATGATAAAGGAGGCTGAAGATATATTAGCAAACAAAACAACCTGGCTGAAGGCATACAACAAAACATAACATACGAAGCGCTGATTATGAATAACCTCTGAAAATCCAAGATAAACGCCCTTCCAACTGGCATGCTGACGGCGGGAAGCCGGAAGCGATTCACGCAAATTCAGGCTACCCAATAAGAGGAAAAACCTAAAGCTAACAATACCCAGAATATTCCTTACCAACCTACACTGTCGGTCATACTGCCTCCGACAATTGGAGCAGCCACCGGAGCCACACCTTTAATGAATACGAAATGACAAAACCTTCGGCACCGATCATTCCCTGTAACAATTAGATGAAAGTTTTTTAGCAAAAAAAAACCTAATGAATTACAATGATAAATTCTTGCATACAACAAAGTAAATTTTTCTTAGCAAAATAGGAATAGTAATCTGATATACGAGCTACTGTAATAAAACTCTAATCTTTATCTAAGACCTCGCTTTTTAAAATCAAAGTAAATTTTCTGGCGCCAATATCTGACAAATGATCTGGATCATAAAAATCATCTTCCACAAATCGTTTGTCCTTTAAATAATCATAATACTTGACTTCAGGAATTTTACGGATGACCTCATACATTTTATTCAATTGCCTTTTATCAAGATTATCATAATAAGTATGCCATGCAGGTGTAGTAATAAGAATTAATTTAATATTCCTCAATTTGCAATAGGATACAATTTTATCAAGATAAAAACAATTTTCTTCCAAATAACTCCAATCTTCCGCAGTATGCTTTTTTACAACAGCCATAGAATTCGCATTATCAATGTCCCGAATCTTATTGGCTAATGAATATCCCATCCCCCAACCTAAACTGTCGCATTTTATATTGCTTCTTCCTAATAACCAATTTCTCAGTTTTCCAAAATAGACCGATAAATGAAACATTTCTGCACTGTATTTAGAAAAACCGGGATGATAAGGACAATCCATATAAATTTTATAATACAATTCATAATACCATTCATCGCCATCTTCAAAACTTTTGTCGAATAGCGTAAAATATGAAATAGGGAGAATAACAGTTTTCAGATTGAGACAAAGATTGCCATACTTCTCCAACATAAAATAATCATATTTCGGATTTTGAGAAACATTAGCCAGATTATACAGTGAATCAACATATTCTGGACGTACCCCGTAATACGTATGCGAACTTCCCAATATGATGGAATTAATGTTTTGTGAGTGTTCCATCATCCATTTATTTTTTACCTTATACGGATTTGACATGGTTCTTACCAAAAATTCACCCAATATTAGGGTTGTAATAATGGTACAACACAATAATGTCGACAATAACAAAAACTTCTTCATTCTTTAGAATTGAAAATAAATAAACGTCTCCGACTCCCCCTTTAATGCTAAGATTGCAAAAACCAAAACATAATAAAGAGAAAATCTGACAAGTCTGTACTTCCATATTCCTCGTTCCGTTATTTGCAAGCCATGTTGTTTATCACGTTGCAACCATTCAACAATCAATAGCACAGAAATGTATAATAAGACTTTCCTTCCGTAAGGAACAGAGGCTATATGAAACTCTGTAACCATTCTGAATATATAATCCCAAGCTTGCGTAATGTTTTCCGCACGGAATATAATCCATCCAATAACCACCAGGAAAAAAGTAATTGCCATTTGAATAAATTCCTTAATTGACGGCAACAAATTTCTGTTTGCCACAATATTGGTATGCTTACGATTCTGTCCGAAAAGCATTAACGGGAAAAACAATAAAGCATGATAAAGGCCCCATATTACAAAAGTCCAGTTTGCACCATGCCACAACCCGCTTACAAGAAAAATAATCATCGTATTGCGCATCACCTTCCATTTGGCACAACGACTACCCCCTAATGGTATATAAACATAGTCGCGAAACCATGTAGTAAGTGAAATATGCCATTTTCGCCAAAATTCAGCTATGTCACGCGAAAAATAAGGAAAGCTGAAATTTCGCATCAGATTGATGCCAAAAAGACGAGCTGTACCTATAGCAATGTCTGAATAGCCCGAAAAATCACCATAAATTTGAAACGCAAATAAAATTGCGCCCCACAATAAAGTTATCCCGTCCTGATTGGCATAATCATTCCATATATCATTAACAATAAGGGCGCAATTGTCTGCCACAACCATTTTTTTGAAAAAGCCCCATAAAATCTGCCGACAACCATCTACAGCTTTTGCATAATTAAAATTACGGGGAACATAAAATTGTGGCAATAGGTTGACACCACGCTCTATCGGTCCTGCTACAAGCTGTGGGAAAAAGCTGATATATGCAAAAAAGGCAACAATATCCTTACAGGCAGGCATCTTTTTCTGATATACATCAATACTATAACTTAATGCCTGGAAAGTGTAGAAGCTAATTCCTACGGGGAGCACCAGATTGAGTGTCCATGTGCATTCTACGTTACATCCGACGGAATGTAGTAATGCAATGAAACTATCAATAAAAAAATTATAGTACTTGAATACACACAGTATGAAAAGATTGATCAAGATATTCGCATAAAGGGCAATTTTACCGCTTCCGGCTTTGATATTATTTAATTTTTCTGTCAGAATTCCACTGAAAAAACTACACAAGGTAGTGAATGCTATCAAATACAAAAATGAAGTCTCCCACCATCCGTAAAAAATATAACTGACAATAACAAGGAATAAATTCTGTATTTTCAAATGCTTGAATACAAGCCAATATAATAAAAATACGACAGGCAAGTATATCAAAAATTCGAATGAATTGAATAACATAATATGAACTTTAACATCAAAGCCCACAAAAGTACGGTTTAATCATGAAAACAGCAAAAAATGATCTTCTTTTCCGAACTATAATCAGTCTTTTTCGTAAAATATATTTTCTGTAAGCATAAAAAGTTGATCCGGAATAAGATTTAGCAACTCGTTAGAATTCCAGACCTTCCATACCGCACGCCTCTGTCATAATCAGTTTGAGATTCAACCAAGGATTGATAATAACAAGTGGCAAAACTTGATTTTTTCAAACGTATTCTGGTCAACCTCCCAAAGTTCCTACGACCAATTACTTTAACTCACTTTTCCATTTATCACTTTTTATTCGTACTTTCGTAATTGAAAACCTTGCTATATGCTTTTAACCGAACTTTCATCCCCCACCCATATCCACTACGAAGAAAGCAACTTAAGTTTTCTGCACGATTCGCCCCGACACTTCAACTGTGGCATCCAACTCATCTGCACCGATGGCGAAGCCGTTGTTTCTACCGGTGCGCAACAGTTTCACCTCAAGAAAATGTCCGAACTCATTTTTTGGAGAGGAAGCATTTTACAACTTATCCATTCTACGCCGGATTTTAGAGTTCGCATGGTCCTGTATCCTTCTAAAATATTTCTTCAGGCAGCCATAAACTTAGACAGCACATTCTTCAATTATATGAAAGAAATCCCTTATAAGGATCATACACAAGCTCCATATAACTGGCAGCATGTTAATTTGTGGATGGACATGGCTAAAATGTTATTTACTCAGCCCCCTTCGGAATTCACCCTACAGCTCGAACAAAACTATTTACAAAGCCTGTTTATGTGGATATTCAGTGCCATTCCTAAAATTCACGTAAAAGATACCCATCCATACACCCGGAAACAGATGATTTTTCACCACTTTATGTATCTGATCCATGAACATGCAGCCACCGAGCACCAACTCTCTTTCTATACACAACAACTCTGCATATCGCCGCGCTATCTAAACGAAATATGCGTCACCTATTCAAACGGAAAGACACCCAAAAGGCTCATCAACGAACAACTGACTGCTGAAATCAAAGTCCTGCTCAATCGCCCAGATCTGTCTATTGCAGAAATAGCCATGCGCTGCCACTTTCCAGATGCCTCATACCTAAGCCGTTTTTTCAAAAAAATCACACAGCTCAGCCCTAAAGAATATCGAGCCAATGGTAAACGGCAATAATACATGCTGCAAAGATCAAACAAGAAGGCTTCTGAAAAAAATAAGGTCGGACTTTATTTTTCTCAGAAGCCTTCTTGTTAAAGAATCATCATTCAATTAGACTCAAACATATGAAATAATATGATTACTCAACCTCCAAGACCAATCCTTTAAGGTATTCTCCTTCCGGATGATATATATTAATAGGATGATCGGCCGGTTGATGAAGTTGATGTAGAATACGCACGTGACGCTTGGCTTGTGCCGCTGCAGTAAACACGGCCAAACGGAACTGGTCCTTGCTCACGGCCTGCGAGCAACTGAAAGTAAACAGGATTCCACCCTTCTGAATCTTCTCAAAAGCAATGGCATTAAGCCGAGTATACCCCTTCAAAGCATTGCGCAATGCATCCTTATGTTTGGCAAATGCTGGTGGATCAAGTACAATAAGATCATATTTTCCACATTCCATATGATCTAAATACTTAAATGCATCAACTGCAAAAGCTTCATGACGAAGATCATTCTGAAAATTCAATTCCACATTAGCTCGAGTCAAATCAACCGCCTTACTGCTGCTATCTACGGAATGTACCAGTTCTGCCCCACCCCGTAATGCATATACGGAAAATCCCCCCGTATAGCAAAACATGTTCAGCACCCGTCGATGGGCAGAATATGACTCCAGCAAACTCCGGTTTTCGCGTTGGTCCACAAAAAAGCCAGTTTTCTGTCCACGATGCCAATCAATATGAAATTTCAAGCCATTTTCCAACGCCACATTATCAACAGAATTTCCAATAAGGAAACCATTCTCAGCTCCCACGTTGGCTTTAAAAGGTAATGTCGTTTCCGATTTATAGTAAACACACGTTAATGTACCATTCATAACATCCATTAATGCCTCAGCAATCTGCTGACGCGCCATATGCATCCCGACCGAATGAGCCTGCATCACAGCTATATTACCATAAATATCCACGATAAGGCCCGGTAAACGATCACCCTCACCATGAACCAAACGATATATAGAGTGATCCTCACGACCTACCAATCCCAGAGTTTTGCGCACGCGATAAGCCTCACTCAGCCTGTCATGCCAAAACGCACTATCAATGACAGCAGGCTCAAAACTTAATACACGCACTGCTATTGAACCAATCTGATAATGCCCAACGGCCACAAATTCGCCTTCAGAAGAAATGATATTAACCACTTCACCCTCTTCGGCATCCGTTCGCTGAATAGCACCAGAAAAAACCCAGGGATGAAACCTCTTTAAACTCTCATTTTTCCCTCTTTTCAGATAGATATTTTTGTACGCCATGATTATGATTAATTGGTAGTTTCCTGTTGTATTTGATACTCACTTGCTGTATATTGACAAAGTAAACGATAATCATGTGTCTGCATCAACTGACACATTTCCTTATATAGTTTGATACAAGCCCAGGCATCAGTTGCAGCATACTTTTTCTGAGGATCAGTCAAGACATCAGCTTCCCAATTGCTCAACCGCTGCCGCTTGCTAATTTTACGTCCAAAAAAATTGGCATATAACTTTTGAAGACTCATATCTTTCAATCCCATTTGGGCTGCCTTCTGCTGCAAATCCACATAATTTGCGACCTGTAAATCCGTCAACTCCCGAAGTCTCTGAAAGTCATCCCGAAGCGAAAGCCCCACCTTGCACACCGCAGAATCCTGCAATAACTGCACCAGACATGAAGGCATTCCTGTATGATTCAAACGGAACAGGAAACAAATTTCTTCAGTCGCAACTTGCAACAATGACACTTTATATGTTACACCGCGTCGAAAACTTGGCCTTGTTTCCGTATCTATTCCAACAACCGACTGTTTTCTCAAAAAATCAACTGCTTTTTCAGTTTCCAAAAGGGAATCAATCACCCAAATTTTACCTTCAAATATAACCAAAGGCAAATTTGCTATCTTCGTTTTATCTATTTTCTCATAAAGTATTCGCTGCCCCATTATCCCATCTGATTATAAGCACCATATTTCACATCATGGAGTGCTCTTAATGCATTCAACAATTTCTGCCCCCACTCCAACTCAAAAGTCACAACGACCTCACTTAACGCCTGCAACATTGCATCATCATATCCTTGCCGATAAACTTCAATGAAGTTTCGTAAATTCTGATACACGTCAGCCAAGTTCTCACTAATCGTCTGTCGGATCGGGCGATCTGAATATTTAAAATCCTCAACAAAAACATCTAAGTAGTCATCTTTGTCCATCAACAAATCTGCTACACAATTCCGTACATAATTATAATCGTTTTCCGTTACGGGATGTTCTACAAAGCCTTCTTCTTCATCGGAAACAAGCCCGACCAATAATGAAGCCTTTAAATAAAGTAGCGGTAAGATTTTACAGAATACATCAATAAAATCATCCTGACCAAATTCCTGACAAGTTTCCAGCCTTTTACAATATTCCGCAGAAACCGTAACAAACTCTACTACTGCCTCTGAATATATTTTCTTATCCTGCTCCATCATAATACAAAAACGGTTCTGCAAAAGTACAAAAAAATAGGCAAGTTTCTGAATTATTCCCATTTTTCAAGTATTTTTGCATCTAAAATTTAGCAACATGTCACGCAGGCCAAGTCAGAAAAAAAACAATAAGTCTCCCAAATTCTCATTCAGACAAATCCTTTCATTTCGACAAGAAGTGAGAGGAGAAACTACCCGTTTCCTAATTGGAATTTTCCTCTTTGCTTTTGCCATTTTCCTAACCCTAAGCATGATATCCAACCTGTTTACCGGGGCAGAAGATCAAAGCGGAGTTGAAGCACACCAATTAACCCACGCCACCAACTGGTGCGGAAAAGGAGGAGCATATTTGTCCTATTTTTTTATGAACAGGAACTTTGGTATAGCATCGTTCTTTATTCCCGTGTTCTTACTGACAATCAGTATGAAACTTACCAATGCCTATAAAGTCCGACTATGGAAATGGTTTCTGAACTGCTCCTTCTTAATGATTTGGATTTCCATTGCTCTCACACTCGTAGAACAAAACCTACCAGACAGTATAGCCCACACATTGTCGTTCCGGTTAGGAGGCATGCACGGCCGCAATATTTGTGCAAGACTTTCACAAGATGTAGGAGAGATTGGCACATGGATTATTGTTCTCATTGCAGCTTCATGCTACTTGATATATGTAAGCAACGAAACCATTAATATCATCAGAAAAATACTTACACCTCAAGAATACATCAAGCAAAAGTCACAAAAGATAAAAACCATGCTATCGAAGGCTTCACAAACCATCGATACCCCTAATTATGCAACGACTGCAAGTACTGCCACATTAGAAGAAACCGACGAGCCAAAAGAATACGAAGACCCACAAACCATCAGTTTGGACCTAAGCAATAAGACTGACGACGAAACAATCCCCCCACTTGTTTTGGAAGAGAACATTGAAAATTCTACCTCCGATATACAACAAAATGATACGTTGAATACCCCAACCCCTATTGCTACGGGAGATGCGAATGGCGCATTCCTCAATGAACGTACGCCATATGATCCTAAAAAGGATTTGGAAAACTATAAGTATCCCACACAGAATCTATTGCATAAATATGCAGAAAACGCACCTGCCATTGATATGGCAGAGCAAAAGGCTAATAAGGACAAAATTATTTCTATCTTACGTAATTTTGGCGTGGAAATATCCAGCATCAAAGCAACAATAGGTCCAACCATTACGTTGTACGAAATAACGCCCGCACAGGGAGTAAGAATTAGCAAGATCAGGAATCTAGAGGATGATATTGCATTAAGTCTAAGCGCTTTAGGCATACGAATTATTGCACCGATTCCAGGAAAAGGCACCATTGGTATTGAAGTTCCAAATAAAAAGCCACAAATCGTTTCCATGGAAAGCATTATCAACAGTAAGAAATTCCAGGAAACAAAATTTGAACTGCCTATTGCATTAGGTAAGACCATCACAAATGAAGTTTTTATGGTAGATTTGGCCAAAATGCCTCATTTGCTGGTAGCAGGTGCAACGGGACAGGGAAAATCCGTTGGACTAAATGCCATTATCACCTCACTGCTTTATAAAAAGCATCCCGCTGAATTAAAACTGGTGCTTGTTGACCCCAAAAAGGTGGAATTCAGTATTTATGCACCTATCGAACGACATTTTTTAGCAAAAATCGCAGAAGAAAAGGATCCTATTATAACTGACGTCAAAAGAGTGGTTCAAACGCTCAACAGTCTCTGTCAGCTAATGGATCACAGATATGATTTGTTAAAGATGGCAAAGGTGCGTAATATCAAGGAATATAACGCCAAATTCAATGCACGTCTGCTCAATCCGGAAAAGGGACATGAATTCATGCCTTATATTGTGGTGATCATCGATGAGTTTGGCGACCTAATTATGACTGCGGGTAAAGATGTTGAACTTCCTATTGCACGTATTGCCCAATTAGCACGTGCAGTCGGCATTCATATGGTTATTGCAACTCAACGACCAACAACAAACATCATTACAGGTACCATAAAAGCAAATTTCCCGGCACGTATGGCTTTTAAAGTCATGTCGCAAATTGATAGCCGTACCATTCTCGACCGATCGGGAGCCAACCAGCTCGTAGGAAAAGGTGACATGCTATTTCTCTGCAACACTGATCCTGTACGTGTGCAATGTGCTTTTGTGGATACTGATGAAGTTGAAAACATAAACAACTATATTGCTCAACAACAGGCCTATCCTGCTGCCTTTGAATTACCGGAAGTAAATATGGATGGAAACTCCGAATTTAAATCAGGTACAGGATTAGATTCTCCAGAAAGAGACCCGATGTTTGCGGAAGTTGCACGTTTGGTAGTTTCGTCTGGAATGGGATCAACATCAAGCATTCAAAGAAAATTTTCAATCGGTTACAACCGGGCTGGCCGTTTAATGGATCAGTTAGAAGAAGCTGGTATTGTAGGTCCGGCACAAGGTAGCAAACCTAGAGAAGTACTCGTTTACGATTTAAATACACTTGAAAACATATTAAACTCATAAATCATGATACGAATAAGACTTTTCGGGGCATTACTTGCCTCCACATTTATTTTGTTTACACCAATATTTGCACAAAACAGCCGACAGATTCTGGACAATACTGCCAAACGGCTCAATGGTAAAACCATGCAAGCCACATTTAAGGCTACAACTTTTGCAAACGGAAAAAATCAAAGTGGAAGTGCAACCGGACAAATCTACATTAAAAATAATAAATTCCACATCATTACCCAACCTCTCATAACGTGGTTTGATGGAAAAACGCTATGGCAATATGTAAAATCCAGTGGAGAGGTAAATGTAAGTACCCCGACTTCATCTGAATTGCAAAAAATGAACCCCTACGCATTCATCAACCTCTATAAAAAAGGATATACACTAAGTTGCAAAAACACAAATTTGCGCGGTAAATTCTGCTATGAAATCACTTTAACTGCACAGAACAGACATGCAGCCATTCCAATAATGATTGTTAGCATAGACAAAAATTACACGCCATTATGCGTAAGAATAAAAAACGGAACGCAGTGGACAAGACTTAGCATATATGACCTGAAAACCGGGATTCGTATGAGCGATTCAGAATTCAGATTTAATAGTGCAGATTACCCAGAAGCACAAGTTATTGACCTTAGATAAGTAACAAAATCACCATAAAAATTGTATCATCATGGAGACAACAAAATGTTTAATAATAGGCTCTGGCCCCGCCGGATATACAGCTGCAATCTATGCTAGTAGAGCAGGTTTATCACCTATACTATATGAAGGATTGCAACCTGGAGGGCAACTTACGACAACAACCGAAATAGAGAATTTTCCAGGATATCCGGAAGGCGTTGACGGTAATCAAATGATGGAAGACCTACGCAACCAAGCATTGCGCTTTGGTACAGAAATTCGCGAATCCATAGCTATAAAAGCAGATTTAAGCAAACGGCCATATACCATAACATTCGATGATGAGAGTCAAATTCGTTGCTCAACATTAATTATTGCCACTGGTGCTACAGCCAAATATTTGGGATTAAAAGATGAAGAAAAATACAAAGGGCGTGGCGTAAGTGCATGTGCCACATGCGATGGATTCTTCTACCGCAAAAAAACAGTCGCTGTAGTAGGTGGTGGAGACACGGCTTGCGAAGAAGCTACCTATCTGGCAGGTCTTGCGCAACAAGTCTATATGATTGTACGTAAACCTTATCTACGCGCTTCACAAACAATGCAGGACCGCGTTATGAATAATCCCAAAATCAAAATTTTGTTTGAAACTAATACCATTGGACTATTTGGAGAGAATGGCGTAGAAGGTGCACATCTGGTTCGTCACAAAGGAACCGAAAATGAGGATTTTTTTGATATTTCCATTGACGGATTCTTTTTGGCAATCGGTCACAAGCCTAATAGTGAAATATTTCTACCTTGGGTAAAAATTGATGAGAACGGCTACATCATAACTGAAGGCACAACGCCACGCACTGGAGTTCCAGGTGTATATGCTGCAGGTGATGTTGCAGATCCATTATACCGACAAGCCATAACAGCAGCAGCAAGCGGCTGTAAAGCTGCGATTGAAGCTGAACGATTCATTTCTGAACATGGTGAATAATACATAAAACACGAATAACCTTATGTTCAACAAACAGTGTATGAGCCATACCTTTATTATAGGTATGGCCCTTCTCTTTTTAACAGGCTGCAGAACAACACGAAACAATTTTTCGGAAACTGAAATGCGAGAAATTGTACAAGCCGCTTCCAAACTAAACATGTATATTGATTATGACGACAATCACGAACTATACATTGAAGCTGCATCGTGGATTGGAACCCCTTATCAATATGGAGGTACATCCCGAAATGGCATTGACTGTTCTGCTTTTACAAAAAAAATCTATCAAAATGTATATCATAAAAACATTGCTCGTCATAGCAATGATCAAATGAAAATAAGCTCAAGACGTATTAGAAAAAGAAAACTAAAAGAAGGTGATTTGGTATTTTTTGGATCCTCTCAAAATAAAAAAAGGTGTTCACACGTTGGAATCTATTTAAAAGACAAGAAATTTATACACGCAAGCTCATCCAAAGGAGTAACAGTAAGCTCACTTCATCAAAAATATTGGAAAAAATATTGGATAAGCGGCGGACGTGTAAAGTAGATCCCATCTCACGCTTATCGCTCGATCTTAAAATGAGAAAAAAAGACCTGCCCTTATTACATTACTAAGGCAGGTCTTTTTATATAGAATCATCTAGCAGACCCTCCAGCAATATCTAATAACTCATTGGTTATAGCCTGCTGACGAGTCTTATTATAAGTCAAAGTCAACTCATGCAACAAATCATCTGCGTTGTCCGTTGCTACCTGCATGGCAACCACACGAGCCGCGTGCTCACTAGCCAAACTATCAAGGACAGCAGTATAAAGCTGAAAACTTATACTAAGTGGCAACAACATTTCTAATAACTCAGCAGCAGAAGGTTCAATAATATAATCCAATTGTCCAGACTCATCACAAACTTTTTGACTCAAATCAATAGGCAAAAGCGTTTTACGCTGCAATATTTGAGTAGATGTACTCTTATATTGATGGTAAATCAGATCTATTTTATCATATTTCTCATTTACGAAATTATCCATCAACTCCTTTGCCAACGATGCTATTTGAGAATATTGAGGATGGTCAAGCATTGCTGTAAAATCAGAAGCACCATCACACACAACTGTATTCATTTTACGAGCATTCTCTGCAATCTTAGCACCTATTGGAAAAACAGTAATATCCGTTATGCTTTCTTGCTTATAAGATTCTATTGTCTTGGCTAAAAGTTTTGCAACATTAGCATTAAACCCACCACATAAACTGGAATTGGAACTTAAAACAACAATTGCGACCTTTGAAACTGGACGTTTAAGAATAAAAGGAGAATTTATATCCCCATGCATACTATTGAAAAAACGTCCAACCATGTTAGTCAACTGAGACTGATATGGACGCATTCCTTCAATCGCTTGTTGAGCACGATGCAACTTTGACGACGCCACCATTTTCATAGCACTCGTAATCTTACGGGTGCTATTTACTGATGCAATACGCGTCTTAACCTCCTTAAGCGATGCCATAGGTTTTAATTTTTATATTGACCACTAATACCTGTAGCCACTTGCTCTATCAACTTGCACACATCATCAGTAAGTTGTCCATTAGCCAAGGGCACAAGTACTTCCTGATTATAGTTAGTCCGCAATGTCTGCAAGAAACTATCTTGGAAATCTGCAATTTTAGACAAGGGGACATCACGCAACAAGCCATGCGTTCCACAATATAAAATAGCTACTTGTTCGCCAACTGGCATAGGATGATATTGTGGCTGAATCAATAATTGATTATTTTTACGTCCACGATCCAATGTCATTGCAGTTACTGCATCCATATCTGAAGAAAATTTTGAAAATGCCTCCAATTCTCGATACTGAGCTTGATCAATCTTTAATGTTCCCGAAACTTTCTTCATGCTTTTAATTTGCGCAGCTCCACCGACACGCGAAACAGAAATACCCACATCGATAGCAGGTCGGAATCCACGATTAAAAAGATTGGTATCCAAATATATCTGTCCATCTGTAATGGAAATTACATTGGTCGGAATGTATGCCGAAACGTCACCTGCTTGTGTCTCTATAATTGGCAGTGCCGTCAGAGAACCACCACCTTTTACATGTCCTTTCATGCTTTCAGGCAAATCATTCATCTTTTGAGCGACCTCTGTCTGATTATTAATTTTAGCGGCACGCTCCAATAATCTAGAATGCAAATAAAAGACATCTCCAGGATAAGCTTCACGCCCTGATGGTCGCCGAAGAATTAACGAAACTTCTCGATAAGCCACGGCTTGTTTAGACAAATCATCATATACGACCAAAGCGTGCATACCACGATCGCGAAAATATTCACCTATCGCAGCTCCCGCAAACGGTGCATAGTATTGTAATGCAGCTGGCTCTGCAGCTGTTGCAGAAACAATTATCGTATATTCCAACGCATTATGCTCTTTTAAGGTATTTACGATATTTGCTACTGTTGAAGCCTTTTGACCTATCGCTACATATATACAATACACAGGATCACCTTTCTCAAAATTATCCCTCTGATTAATAATTGTATCAATAGCGATTGCCGTTTTACCTGTTTGGCGGTCACCAATAATCAATTCACGTTGTCCACGTCCGATAGGTATCATTGAATCAACCGCTTTCAATCCTGTTTGCAAAGCTTGATTAACCGGTTGACGATATATTACTCCTGGGGCTTTACGATCCAAAGGCATCAAGAATTTCTCTCCCCCAATTGGAGCCCCTCCATCCAAAGGTTCACCCAAAGGATTAATTACACGTCCTAGCATTTGATCGCTTACCATAATTGAAGCAACTCGTCCCGTTCGCTTCACGCGTTGGCCCTCCTTGATTCCATCAGAAGGTCCCAACAAAACAGCTCCAACATTGTCCTCCTCAAGATTCATTGCTACCCCCATTACTCCATTATCAAACTCTAGCAATTCGTTTTCAGTGACATTATTCAAGCCATAAATACGCGCTACGCCATCACCAATTTGAAGTACAACACCAATTTCTTCAAATTTAATGTCATTCTTTAAATTGCCAAGTTGTTCCAATAAAACTTGCGAAACTTCACTAGGCTTTATATTATTAGGCATAATTCATATTCAATTAGATTTCACATAACACTCAACAAGCTGCAGTCGATAGTTTTCGTCTCATCTGCATCAATTGATTCTTTAAACTGGCATCCATCCGATATGTTCCATATTCCAGAATAAAACCAGCCTGTATAGACTTATCGAGCACAATATCAAAGTCAACATCTTTGTGCGTCAACTTGTTCACCAACATTTTCATACGCATAACCGTTTTTTCAGAAATCGGATGCGCTGTAATCAAACGTCCCTGAGTTAAATTTTTCTCTTCACGGTATAGTGTAATATATGAATTTGCGATAAACTGCATACAATCAACACGTTGCTGTTTAACAACCAATTCATAAAATCTGTCCGACGAAGTGGACAAAGGCTCATCCCCACTAGTTGCTACAGACAAAATTTTATGTTTTTTGTCTGCTGCTAACGTAGGACAGAGCAATGCTGTACGCAACTGCGATACAGAAATATATGACTGCGCAAGCTTCTGCATCTCGGCATACACCAAATCTTCTTCCTTATTGATTTTGGCAAATTGCAATAAGGCCTTTGCATATCGCATCGAAACAACACCTATATCCATTCTAGTACACTTTTATTTTGAGGCAAGTGCTTCATCAACCAAGCGCTCCACAAATTGGTCTTGCTCTGCCGTTTTGTCCAACTTTCTTAATAGGATTTTTTCGGCTACATTCACAGACAAGTCAGCAACTTGTGCACGTATCTCACGCAAAGCATTTTCTTTTTCAACCTGAATTTGCTTCTTCGCATTTTCAAGAAGTTTATTACTCTCTACCAGCGCTTTACTCTTCGCTTCAGATATAATGCTCTGCTGGGTTGCCATTGCCTCTTTTAAAATTCTATCCTGCTGTTCACGAGCTTCCTGAATAAGCTTTTCACTTTCAATCTTTACACGACTTAGCTTTTCATTGGCAATCCGCGCATTTTGAAGTGACTCATCAATATATTTTTTGCGATCTTCCACCATCTTTGTAATTACAGGGAAGCCAAATTTTGCCAAGACACCGAAAACGATCACGAATGCCAAAAACATCCAGAAAAGCAGGCCTAGATCTGGAGTTAAAAAAGATGGCATAACAAATTCAATTAGAAATTACAGGAACAAACACAAAACGCATACTACAATAGCAAAAAATGCAACACCTTCCACTAAGGCTGCAGCAATAATCATATTTGAACGAATATCGCTTGTTGCTTCCGGCTGTCGAGCTATCGCTTCCATGGCAGCACCACCAATTTTTCCAATACCAATACCTGCACCAACAGCAGCTATACCTGAACCAATTCCAATTCCTAATTTTGCGAGTCCGGCTGCAGCAGCTTGTAATACTACTAATGATAACATAATTCTAAGTTTTAAATGGTTTTCTATACTACTAATTCTTAATTATTCTCTTCTACTTCAGGATGTGCCAATCCTATAAATACAGAACTTAAAATTGCAAAAACATAAGCCTGAATAAATGCGACCAGCACCTCAATGCAATTCATAAAAATCATCAACAAAAAACTGATTGCACTTAATGATGTTCCTATAACGAGACTTACTTGAAAAGTTATAAAGATAATACATGTCAAAGACAAGATTACGGCATGACCTCCCATTATATTAGCAAACAAACGAACCATTAAAGCAAATGGTTTACTGATAACACCTATAATCTCAATTATTGGCATCAATGGTATTGGACATTTTAAAAATAATGGAACGTTCGGCCAAAAGACCTCCTTCCAATACTCTCTATTTCCAAATAAATTAACAGCCAAAAATGTACAAAACGCCAAAAATAAAGTAATACTGATATTACCCGTTACATTGGCACCTCCTGGAAAAAACGGTATCAGACCTAGGATATTAACTGTGAATACAAAGAAGAACAACGTCAAAATATATGGAACGTAAGGGCGATAGTGTTTTTTTCCTATACTTGGAATAACAATATCTTCCACAACCATATTGACAAACATTTCTATAAATCCAACAAATCCCTTCGGGGAATCTGATGAAACGTCCTTTTTCTTATACCAATGAGCACAACCTAAAAATATTATGAGCATCAAAGCTGCGGCAATCCAAATTTGTACAACATTCTTTGTTATAGACAAATCTAAAGGACGCCTACTTTCAGAACCTACACGCTCATATATTTTTCCATCTTGAGAATTGATATAAAAATTCTCATATCCTCTATCACCAGCTTCTGTCAACTTTGAGGAACTAAAACAATGCCATCCAGAATTTTCCCCTTTTACAATTACTGGTAAAGGGATTGTCAAATGAAAATCGTTCCATGAAGCCATATGCCACTCATATGAGTCGCTCAAATGTCCTACTATTACATCCTTTACACTAAAGTTCAACTTTGTCTCAGCAAAGCCACTTACTGAAAAAGAACATAAGAGAACAATGCAAAGTGATAAAAATCTTAATCTTCTCATACTTTCCTTTTGTTTATTGCTTCACTCTTAACCAAACTTGCATTTGTAAAAAGCAAAGTGACCAAATAAAAAAGTAATAATTGTATTACGAACATCATTGCATGATCACCTCCAGCTATCAAATAAAGAAATATGACTGCCACGGAAATCATAAAACGCAACACTTTTGCTACCAGATAAAAACCTACCATGTGTTTGGACTGTTTGTGCAACATTTTATTGCTTAACACCAAAGTCAGGCCGTCCATTAAGAAAAAAACTACAGCCAATCCAATCGTTGTAAAAAGACTAACCGTATCTGACGGAAAAAGAGTCTGACTCACGATTGTAATAAGAAATACCATTACAATTTCTATTACGGCTAAAACGACTATATTTTTTCCTATGTAACTCATAAGAGATTATCTGATATACTAAGATTATCTTAATTCAACACAAATCATTACCTTATTATTCTGGACTTCAACGAAACCGTTTTTTATTCCCAATGAAGATGACTCTGACTTCGTTTTATAAACAATATCACCCGAAGTCAAACTCGAAATAATTGGAGCATGATTCTCTAAAATTTCAAATCTGCCCAATACTCCAGGAACTTGAACACTCATGACTTCGCCATCAAAAAGCGTTTCTTCAGGAGAAACAATAGTCAAACTCAACTGCATAACGACAATCTCCTATCCTTTAGCTGCAGCCAACAATTTTTCACCTTTCTCTATGGCTTGTTCTATTGTTCCAACATTTAAGAAAGCCTGCTCCGGCAAATAATCGACTTCACCATCCAAAATCATATTAAATCCCTTAATACAATCTTCAATTGAAACCATTACTCCCGGCACTCCTGTAAATTTTTCGGCAACCGTAAAGGGTTGGCTCAAAAAACGTTGAACGCGTCGTGCACGATTAACTGTTTCACGATCCTCATCTGAAAGTTCATCCATTCCCAATATTGCAATAATATCTTGCAATTCCTTATTCTTCTGCAAGATCTGCTTAACACGCTGGGCACAATTATAATGTTCTTCGCCGACCACATTCGGGTCTAAGATTCGTGATGAAGAATCCAATGGATCTACAGCCGGATAAATTCCAAGTTCGGTTATTTTACGACTGAGCACAGTTTTTGCATCCAAATGAGTAAATGTAGTTGCAGGTGCAGGATCAGTTAAATCGTCTGCAGGTACGTAAACAGCCTGCACTGATGTAATTGATCCATTTTTTGTTGAAGTAATACGTTCCTGCATGGCTCCCATCTCACTAGCCAATGTTGGTTGGTATCCTACGGCAGAAGGCATTCGTCCCAACAAAGCTGAAACTTCTGATCCCGCTTGTGTAAAACGGAAAATATTATCTATAAAAAACAAGATATCGGTTGATTTCCCAGATTCAGCCCCTTGATCACGAAAGGCTTCAGCAACTGTTAGACCAGATAATGCAACAGAAGAACGTGCTCCAGGCGGTTCATTCATCTGCCCATAAACAAGAGTTGCCTGACTCTGTTTTACCGCTTCATAGTCAACTTTAGACAAATCCCACTCGCCATTCTCCATGGCTTTCAAGAATTCATCACCATACTTAACGACGCCTGATTCCAACATTTCTCGTAACAGATCATTACCCTCACGAGTACGCTCGCCTACTCCCGCGAAAACAGAATATCCATCGTGTCCTTTAGCTATATTATTGATTAGCTCCATAATCAAGACGGTTTTGCCAACTCCTGCTCCACCAAACAGACCGACTTTTCCGCCTTTTGCGTATGGTTCCAACAAATCAATGACCTTAATTCCTGTAAATAATACTTCACTAGAAGTTTTCAAATCTGAAAACTTGGGAGGTTCTCGATGAATAGGGTAAGCATTTGTATGGTCCAAATTACTCAATCCATCAATAGATTCTCCAACAACATTCATCATTCGCCCTTTGATTTGATCGCCCACCGGCATCTTAATCGGAGAGCCCAATTGCACGACCTCAAGTCCACGCTGCAAGCCATCCGTATTATCCATAGCCACGGTTCTGACAGTATCTTCGCCAATGTGTTGTTGAACTTCTACAATCAATTTCGTACCATCCGGGCGCAAAACCTCCAATGCATCATGAATTCGGGGTAAAACGTCCTCAGCTTTTAGTCCGTTTGTGTCAAAATAAACATCCACAACAGGACCAATAATTTGTGATATTCGACCTTTTACTTGTGACATTTCCTATATTTTTTTAGATTGACAACTCGTCAAGCACTTTAATCAACTGTTTATCCATAGGTTTCCGCTTACTTACAGCATCAACAAAAGGTACGTATACGACCTCATTATTTCGCACACCCACCATCACATTACGCTGTCCTTGTACAATAGCTTCAATAGCTCCAACTCCAACACGGCTTGCCAAAATTCTGTCACGCGCTGAAGGTGTACCACCGCGCTGCAAGTGTCCTAAAATTGAAACGCGAACATCGAAATTAGGATATTCTTTATTCACGCGATTTGCATAATACATTGCCCCACATTTAGGACTCTCACTAACAATTACAATACAACTTTTCTTACTTTTCCGGATTCCGCGTTCCATGAATTTAATAAGTTGGTCGCTTCCTGTTGAATCTTCTGGAATTATAGCTGCCTCAGCGCCAGCTGCAATTGCACTATTCTGAGCTAAAAAGCCTGCATCGCGCCCCATAACTTCAACAAAAAAGATACGCTCATGCGATGTTGCTGTATCACGAATCTTATCCACGCACTGCGTAATTGTATTCAACGTTGTATCGTACCCTATTGTACTATCTGTTCCATACAAGTCATTATCAATCGTACCGGGCAAACCGATACATGGTATATCATACTCTTCAGCAAAGATCATGGCTCCCGTCAAAGAGCCATTTCCACCTATTACAACTAGAGCATCTATAGCTTCTTTTTTTAAAGTTTCAAAAGCCTTTTTACGTCCGGCTGCTGTTTCAAATTCTTTTGATCGTGCCGTACGTAAAATTGTACCACCCGTTTGTATGATATTACTAACATCCTCTGTGGTAAACCTCTTTATTTCATCGTTGATCAAGCCATCATAACCACGATAAATGCCTTTTACCTTGAATCCGTTACATATTGCACTTCTTGTAACAGAACGAATTGCTGCGTTCATGCCAGGAGCATCTCCCCCAGAAGTCAAGATTCCGACACATTTGATTTTTACCATAACTTATGTTTTTATTTCAACAATATTCTGCTATCAAATAAAATATAACGCCCCCTACAAGCCATCCCAACAGTACTTTTCCTGAAATAAATCGGATATACCATCCTATAGAGACGTTCTCCATTTTCATTAGAGCAATTCCTGCCAGCGAACCGAGTACAAACAATGAACTTCCCATCGCTGTACAAAAACTCAAGAACGGCCAAAAACTACCATTCTGCATATAATTTAGATATTCCACATTCTGTCCGCTTTCTATGGGAACAAAAAACAAATTACTAATTACGACAACTGTACTATCCAGCACACTTGACAAGAGCCCCATCAATGCACCCAGTATGTACGAATTTCCTACATATTTATCAACAAATCCCCAAATTGCATTGCTCGCCTCCGTTTCATTTATTGCCCCCACAGCCAGAAATACACCAATCAAGAATAGCATAGTTTGAATATTTGCATACTCAAGAGACTGCGGAAACAACTTAGGCACCATTTTTTCGGCTCTTAAAAAGGTCCGATTGACCAATTCATTCACGATCCACAATAAAGCCAACACGCAGAGAGCACCCACAAACGGCGACAAATGCGTAATCCGATGAAATGTTGGAATAAACCAAAGGCCGCCAATTCCAACAATCCCCATTATAACACGTTGAGCACGATACCACCAGCCATCACTAACCCCGGAAAAACGTTGTATTGATTCCACCAAAGCCAAACGATCTGGCAGCATTTTACTAACCATATAAATAGGAATAGACATTGCCACAATGATAGGAATTACCATCATACCCGAATAGGCAGTAGGCGTAACCGCCCC
>FR903613.1:103845-119290 GCA_000438115.1 Prevotella sp. CAG:617
CACCGCCCCTTTTATCCACAACATCAGACTTGTTACATCGCCAATTACGGTAAAAGCACCACCGGCATTAGCTGACAAAACGACAATTGTCCCTAAAACCATCCGCTGACGAGGATTTGCAACCACAGAATGCATTACTGTCAACATCAAACAAGTTGTTGTCAAATTATCAATATTTGCAGAAACCAAGAACGTCACGCCTGCCAATATCCAAACCATCTTTTGGCTTTTTCGAGTACGCAACAAAGGTTTCAAAAAATCAAAGCACCCATTGCTATTCAGAATTTCAACAATTGTCATTGTTGCCAATATATACAGAACCAACTCACAAGCGTCTGTTATATATTTCATAAACACGGATTTTGCAATAAATTCTTTTATTGTACCTAAAGAATTTTCTGCCCCATGCAAGAATAAAGAATATTCATATAAGTGCTGTGTTCGTACATATGATGCGCCATATCCCAAATATAAAAGCCAACATAAAACACCGACGAACATAGCCACCGCTGCGCGGTTTACATGATGGATTCGCTCTGTTGCGATAAATACGAATCCTAATAATAATATGACCACTAAAAAAGGCGTCACAGCAAATATTATTTCATCATTATCTTGAGCGGTAAACGGGGCTCGAACCCGCGACCCTTAGCTTGGGAAGCTAATGCTCTACCAACTGAGCTACTACCGCATTGCAAACGCAAATTTAATATATTATTCCGAAAAACCGACTATTCAAAATGCCTTTTTTGTGGTCTAAAAAAACTGCGACTAAAAAATCTCCTATTCTATTGTTTTTGTCTAATCAATTGTAAAAATTCTTCTCGGGTTTTTGCCTGATTAAAAGCTCCACAGAAATCACTTGTTGTTGTCACGGAATTCTGTTTTTCAACCCCACGCATCTGCATACACATATGTTTCGCTTCTACCACGACCATTACTCCCAAAGGATTCAACGCTTCTTGTATACAATTTTTTATCTGCAGAGTCATCCTCTCCTGCACTTGCAAACGATGAGAAAAAACATCCACGACACGTGCGATTTTTGATAATCCAGTTATAATTCCATTGGGAATATAAGCCACATGTACTTTACCATAAAATGGAAGCATATGATGTTCGCACAAGGAATAAAAATTAATATCCTTCACAATCACCATCTGGCTATACTCTTCTCTAAAACGAGCGGATTTCAATATTTCAGAAGGATCCATGTCATACCCCCGGGTAAGCGTCAACATCGCCTTTGCTACTCGTTCCGGAGTTTTTAACAATCCCTCCCTATCAGGATTCTCCCCCAGTAATTTTAAAATTTCCAAATAATGAGCTTTTAGAGCTTCAATTTTATTTTCATCCATATCTTTTACCAATATTGCCATACCACACTTCTAACAATGCGCAATTCCTTAAAAACTTTCAGGTTTCTCATTTTCCGGACGTATACTCGGGCATCTTCAGCAGTTTTAAAATCGCCGACCCTGCAAATCCATCTTGGAGATTCAAAATGCGTATAAACAGACAATTCAGGAAAATATGATCTACATAATCCTCCCATCCGATTGGCTCGCATCCTGTCAGTTCGAGAATTACCTCCGGTAAAAATCTGAATGCGATAGCCCGCACCTTTTCTTCGAACATACGATCGCCGAACTTCCATACGTTCGCCAGCTCCACCCGTATCTTTCTCCATTACACTTCTGTCCACAGGGGCATGAGTCGTATCTTTTTTCTGATGCCTCTCAAGAGGATGCTGATTCTCTTTTTTTGAGGAATCATTTACGACTTGTGCCTGCAACGATAAGCCAAGCAGTGCGAATAGGAATAAACAAGGAAAACGCATATCAGTAATACTGTAATATTATTGATTGAAGTGTCAGTATATAGCCAAGAAATCTTGCCAACCTCAATCGGACTGGCAAGATTTCTTTATTTTATTATTTCCAAGCATCAATAATGCCTTTAAAATCTGCAGCTTTCAATGCCGCGCCACCAATCAAGCCACCATCGACATCATTCTTCGCGAACAATTCCTTGGCATTACTAGGTTTGCAGCTACCTCCATAAAGAATCGAAACATTTTCAGCAGCCTCAGCACCAAATTTATCAGCAATAGTCTTACGGATAAAGGCGTGCATATCCTGTGCCTGATCTGCGGTTGCAGTCTTACCTGTTCCGATTGCCCATACCGGTTCGTAAGCTAAGATAATATTAGAAAACTCAGCAGGTGTCAAGTCAAACAAAGAACCTTCCAATTGAGCTTTTACAACCTCATTTTGTTTTCCACTTTCTCTGTCCTCCAGAACTTCACCGATACAGAAAATCACTTTCAATCCATTTGCAAGAGCAAGTTTTACTTTCTCCTTCAGAATTTCTGCAGTCTCATGATAATAAGCTCTACGCTCACTATGTCCTAAAATCACATAATTTGCGCCCGTTGATTTTACCATTTCTGCAGAAACCTCTCCAGTATAAGCTCCACTTACTTTATCAGCACAGTTTTCTGCACCTACCCCTATAATAGTAGGATCTACGATAGAAGCTACTGATGCCAAATGGATAAACGGAGTGCAAATAATGACTCCACAATTGGGCTTATCTGCGCTCAATACCGTGTTAAGTTCCTTTGCCAATTCAATTCCTTCTTGCAGGTTTTTATTCATTTTCCAATTACCTGCTACAATTTTCTTTCTCATATTGTTTAAATTAAAAGGGTTGTTAGTTATTTTCTTTTTTTTATTCCTCGCCTCTTATGCCAAATCTGATCAATCAATATCACAAAGAGCAAAGGTACAACAAACCATAGAATTATTTTCAATAATTGCCAAGAAATAGTGTCAGCGCAAAATACATCCGACTTCATTCCTTTTATATCCGACAAGAATTCATTTTCATCCGGAAGATTATTGCAGCTCCACTTTCTTATAATTTTCCCAGACTGCATAAGCACCAAACCAGGATTTGACCGGACAAATTCACGCAACATACTTGCATCTGCAAAAAGAATAGGATAGGTAGCTCCAGTTCTATCCTTCCATCTTTCTACAGACATACTATCACTCCCCGTCAAACAAATCAGACCATAATTATAATCATCACAAAAATCAGCCAAGTCATTCAATCTATCAGTTACTCCATCCTCAGCATCATCCATATTCGGACAGGTAATTACAAATAAACGACTCTTATTATTGAGTACAGAATCTGTATGATCATTTCCCTCGCTGTCAACTACAAAGAAATTAGTTATTGAAGCGGATTTTATCAACTTATTAGTTGTAGACACATATTGCCAAGTTGTATCTGTTGGCACATGTTTTATATCAACCTTTATGGTATCTCCACCCTTCTCATACAAAAACGTGGTCTCGGTTTCAGAACGGGTTGCATCTAACAAACTAACACCGACACGATACTTTCCGACATCAATAATTGGCAGATAATGAGCGCTATATATACACAACACCAAAATAAATGTCATCGAATAATATATCATTATCCATTGATGTTGTTCTGAAATCAAACGCCATATTCTCGTTTGGTTAAAAAGTAAAGCTGTTGACATCGCCAACAAAACTACATTCTTCCAAAATGTCAAAGCATTCGACAGCACCAAAACATCTCCAAAACATCCGCAATCACTTATCGGATTATATCTGTAAATATAAGCAGTTAAAGCTGTCATAAAAAGCATGACAACAAATACCACCCCACTACATATTTTACGACGGGCGCCCAACAACAAAAAAATACCAAGAGTAAACTCAAATACGGCTATTATATCCGCAAAAAAAATAGGATACGGTGATTCAAGGAACTTACTTAATCCAAAATACTGGAAATAAGCTTCCAATTTATACGACATTCCTTGAGGATCTACTGCCTTGGTAAATCCGGAAAAAATAAATGTTGCAGATAAGACGTATCTACAAACATTTATCAACACTGTTTTCACAAATTCAAGATTACTGTTTTTCAAGCTCCAACCGTATTATGCCAAAGATCGAATAATTAATCATATCCATATAATTAGCATCAATTCCTTCTGAAACCAAAGTCCTTCCGTTATTATCTTCAATTTGCTTTGTGCGATATAGTTTCATAAGAATCATATCCACATAAGACCCCACGCGCATACCCCTCCAGGCTTCACCATAATCATGGTTCTTATGCTTCATTAATTCAAAACATTGATTGGCATACCAATCATAAGCTTCGATCGCTTCATCATAAGTCATATCTGGTTCAAGTACGCTCTCGTTTGACAACTGAATCAAACCTATAATACAATAATTGACTATTGCAACAAAAGACTCAACAGGCGACTCTACAATTTCCGCAATTCCACTTTCTTGTACAGAACGCAACCGACTAGCTTTAATAAAAACCTGATCAGTAACAGAAGGAATCCGCATTATCCGCCAAGCAGTTCCGTAATCCTTCAATTTACGAGAAAAGACATTACGGCAAATAGAAAATGCTTGCAAAAATTCTTCGTTCGTATCAAATACCGGCATACCCATAAATTATTTTGTATGATACAAAAATACACAAAATACACGAAACCCCCAAATTCAAGGATTATCCTTATAATAAAAAGAATAGGAATTCTTTTAAAGAACCCCTATCCATATATCGTAAATCGGTAATCCGAGTAATCAATAACGTAAAATTTGTCCCGGCATCAACTTTTTGCTTTTCTTAAATCCATTAATCTTACATAGTTGTTCAACGCTTACTCCAACTTTTTTCGAAACAGAATATAGCGTTTCGCCCTTTTTTATCTTATAGAAATGATCACCCCCCACTTCTGAAGCAGCAGACGTTGAATTATCAGTTCCTCCTCCAAAAGCCGCACTTTCCTTTGCCGTCCGCATTGATGCCAAATCAGACTGCTTACCATAACTATCCTTATAATACGTATAATAATCACACGTTACGTCTTGATTGGGGAAGTCAAACAACAAAGCAGGATTTATTGCTACCCCCAACAAACGTGTCTCGAAATGTAAATGCGAACCGGAAGAAAGACCTGTACTTCCCCCAAGACCAATGGGCTGGCCAGCTCTTACTTCCTCATTTTCTTTTACTAGTTGAGCAGACAAATGTCCATAAATGGTTTCCAAGCCATTCGGATGTCGTATTACAACATACTTACCATATCCTCCTGCGTCATAACGCACTATACGCACTTTCCCATCAAAAGCCGAAACAATCGTATCACCGGTATAGACCTTTATATCTAAACCTCTGTGCACCCGGCGATATGCCTTCCGATATCCATAGTTACTAGTAATTCGTCGACTCGGAGTGGGCATACAAAAATCCCGTAGATCAATCTTAAAGCTATCTGGTAACTCAACGTTATATTGATGCGCGTATTTATTATTCCAATTGGGATACAAATTAGCAGCAACTTGTTTCTGTTCGCGCTCTATCATCTTTTGAATTGAAACAGAATCTACGGCTTTTAATCTACGATCAATCGGAGCTTGTCGAGCTATCAGGTCTTGTCCTACAACAGGCAGTCCAGCAACCGCAAACAAAGCTAACAAGCCTATTTTTATTTTACGTAACGTCATTTTTCCTTTGTGTGTTATTTCTGTAGCAAAAAGTTTCTACAAAAATAGGGAGAACATAAATAACCACAAAATTGCATTAACTTTTTTCAACAACCCCAAGTAACCTCAACCCCCGATGCTTCAACTGATATCCATACTTTACAAATTCAGTCACGACAATACTATACAACTTCCAAATCTCAAATCAGACGAGACTTCACTGCTACAAGAATAAAACATTTTTTAATACTATTTCACCTTTTAAAACCTAAGTCAAATAAATATCCTTCGCATTCAAATATGCCCTTTCTTCATTGAGCATGCAGAACAAAAAAAACAAAATTGTCCCATAAATCATTAAAAACTAAATATTTTAATAGACGATCTATTGTACTTTGAACGGAAAAAACTATATTTGTAACCAAATATAATCTATATATGATTTCACTTAAATATCCACTTCTTGTTTCCTTTCTTATTTCTACTACACTTACAATCTCTGCAAAAGATAAAGTCAAGAAAGACAAGCGAGCTAAAAAAAACGACTATACATACGTTTTGCAAACTGAGCCTGATAAAATATGCAGCAAACCGCAAAAAGCATTAATAGCTCATGCTCCAAAAGAATTGAAAATTCGCCCAGTAAAAAACATCCACGCTCAATACAGAGAAGGGATTGATGTTTCGCATTATCAAGGAGATATTGATTGGAACATTGTTGTAAAAAACGCAAATATTTCATATGCCTATCTTAAAGCAACAGAAGGTGCGACATTAGTTGATGATACATATGAAAAGAATTTACGTGAAGCTAAAAATGCGGGACTCCTGGTCGGCAGTTACCACTTTTATCGTCCTAATACAGACTGGAAAGCACAATTTGAGAATCTAACTAAAAATGTTCGTCCCAATGATCAAGATTTAGTACCTATCATAGACATAGAACATAAAGGAAATGTTTCTGATAAAAAATTCATAGAAGATCTGACTGCTTTTGTTCAAGAAGTAAGAAAATATTATGGTGCAAAGCCACTACTTTACACTTTCCAAAATTTCTACAACAAGCACTTAGTCGGAACTTTTCCAGATTACCATTGGATGATTGCGAAATATAAAACAGAGAAGCCACAACTAAATGACAATAAACAATACATAATATGGCAATATACTGCAAAAGGCAAAATTCAAGGAATCAAAGGGAACGTTGACAGAAGTCGCATAATGGACGGCTTTCAAATTTCACAGATAGCCATGTAATTTATTTTAAGTCCCTTCCGAACTTATTTCCAATAAAATAAAGAAGGAACTGCATCAGCGATGTGATGAAAACTCCGAGTAAGAAAGGATTTGAGCGCCCTGTCTCTTTGTAATCCGTCTTCACAAATTTGTGCAACGGCACGCCATCGAAAAACAGAAGCCTTCTCGGTATTCATGATTTTTTTGATGAGTATCCCAATCCAACCGATGCAGTTCCTATATCACAAAATTACAATTTAAATCAATATACACAAAGTTTTTTCTGCATATTTTTTATATTACGAAAAAAAATAGCATCAGAACAATCATTTTGTTATTAATACCTTTCAAACACTTTTTTTATTGTAATTTTGGATGAAGTAAAAAATAAATATATGAAAATACACATTTCAATCTTTTACAAGACAAATTGGGGACAAAATGTTTGTATAAAAACATCCTTTTGCCAGAAAATATGCCTAAAAACCAAAGATGGACTTACATGGTTTGCCGACCTTGATATTATAGAAAAGGAATTCAATTATCACTATTTTGTTGAAGAAAATAATGCAACAATTCATAGTGAACCATCACTTTGTCATTCTATTGAATTATCGTCATCTAATTCACACACAACAATCCAGGACGAATGGTTTGATGCAACATATTCAAAAGTATTTTCATCATCAGCATTTACAAAATGTTTCCTCCCTATTGTTGATGAAAAAAAAAGTAGTCAACACAAAATATATGTATCTGCACTTCCACCTCAAGCTGGAAAATGGGCCTTATGCTCCAACATCATTGATAATTGGCAAAAACCAATATTATTAAAACATATTCGCGCCTGCGAATGGATATTCGACGTTCCATCTTTTGTTGAACAATTCGAATACAAAATTGTATTAGTAAAAAAGCGCCATATCATATGGGAAGAAGGAGAAAATCGAAGCTTCCATATCAACCATAATTTAAGCACAATCCAACATATATGCCCAAGACTAAACTACGCTTTATGGAAAGGTGCTGGAATTGTTATCCCTGTTTTTTCCTTACGAAGCGAGCAAAGTTGGGGAGTTGGAGATTTCGGAGATTTGGAAAAACTTGTAAAGTGGTCTGCAAAATGTGCGATTAAACTTATTCAGATCTTACCTATAAACGATACGGACTCAACCCATACTTGGAGAGATTCATATCCGTATAGTGGAATCTCCGTCTTTGCTCTACATCCTTTATATACGAACTGCAATGGGCTTGGAAGCCCTCAACTACGACATAAATTTGAACATGAGCGAAAATTGCTGAACAAAAAAAAATTCATGGACTATGAAGCTTCCTATAATTGCAAGATTCGTTTTCTAAAAGAATTATATAAAGAAGAACGACTCAATATAATAAAATCTGACTCCTATCAGGATTTCATTACTCGAAATGCTTATTGGCTGCATCCATATGCAGCATTCAAATACCTTTGCAACAAATATCAGTCCCCCCACTATGATACTTGGGAAAAGATATGGCAAAATTACGACAAAGAAAAATTTGATGAATATACCAAAGATTCACCTGCGGTACAAGATGAAATTACTTTTTACTACTTCATCCAATACATACTACACCAACAACTGTTACAAGTAAAAGAACGGGCACAACAACTCCACATGGTACTAAAAGGAGATTTACCTATTGGAGTCAGCAAATATAGCGTAGAAACATGGACAAATCCAACCCTCTTTTACACTTACAGTCAAGCTGGAGCTCCACCTGATGCCTTTGCTATAAAAGGTCAAAACTGGGGATTCCCCACTTACAATTGGCCAGAAATGGAAAAAGATCAATATGAATGGTGGAAAAAAAGACTTCAACACATGAATCAATATTTTGACGCATTTAGAATTGATCATGTACTGGGTTTTTTCAGAATATGGGAAATACCATACCAGCAAATAGAAGGTATATTAGGGTATTTTCGCCCTGCATGCCCTTACACTGTATCCGAGATAAAAAATTTTGGATTTCATTTTGATCCCACATGCCATACCAATGCGACACTCTATCCCACATACGTCAAACAACATCCGGAATTGATTCCCTATCTCACACAAATCGGTCAATACTACCAACTTAAGGAAGACGTGTCCACACAAAGAAAAGTATATGAAAATGTTAAGTCAGAAACGCTAAGAAATGAGCTTCTAAACTGTGTCACTGAAGTATTGTTTATCAGAGATTCACAAAATGCTAACTTATACCATCCTCGCATTGATGGACAAAAAACCATGCAATTCGCGAATCTTTCGCAGTCACAGCAAGAGGCTTATAATCAGCTGTATAATATTTTTTTCTACTATCGTCACAATGATTTTTGGGGAAAAGAAGCGATGAAGAAACTCCCGGCAATAACACAAGCGAGTCGCATGTTGGCATGCGCTGAAGATCTCGGTATGATTCCTGATTGTGTACAGCCTACCCTTAATGAATTAGAGATTCTCACACTTGAAATCCAACGCATGCCCAAGCAATATGGAATCCCTATTGCGAACACTCAACAATACCCGTATTTATCGGTATGCTCAATTGACACACACGACATGGCACCACTTAGACTTTGGTGGAAAGAAAATCAAACGGCAGCGCAATATATTTGGAAATCAATACTGAAACAAGATACACAAGCTCCCCCCCAAATCAATCCACAAATTGCAAAGGCAATTATTTGCGACCACTTAAATTCCCCGTCCATGCTTTGCATAATTTCAATGCAAGATTATTTAGCCCTATTCTCAAAATTAAAAACCATTTCGCCAGAAGAAGAGCAAATTAATATTCCTGCAAATCCACACCATTATTGGAAATACAGAATGCCCATAAATATTGAAGAACTTGAAAACACCCCCTATTACGCAAGCATCATTGCTAGTCTTATTCTTCAAAGTAATAGATGAAAACCTGACAAAATAACAATATACAAATAGAGCGGTATCTCGTTGCGATACCGCTCTATTTGTATATTGATTTTTATAAAATTACTTGATTACCAAAGCTCGATCAATAACATCAATCAATGATGCAATATGCGCTTTTTTGCTTTCGTTACCTGCTGTAACTTTAGACAATTTTGCCCGGAGTTCACGCAAGGCAGACATAGTATATTTACGATTGCTTCCTTCTGGACTTGAGGACGAAAAATAACGACATAAAGTCGTAACGTAAGTTGACTCCAACAACTGATCATATTCTGACAATTGGCCTCCTGCAAAGACCTTTTTAAATAAGCGATCCGTCATATCCTGTAAAAATTCACTGTACGGATATGAATCATTCATATCATTATATCCTCTAGAAAGCAAATTTCTCACTGTATATACCCCAATAAGCTCAGTAACATCCTTTTTATTGGGATATATCCGATTAATATACGGCACATCAATAAGCCACACAGGCTCATTGAAAACATTTTTGTCAATGAAATCCAAAGCCCTCACCTGTCTGGACTTAGGAACATCCGTATAAACATCGCCACTTTCATCTATAGTCTTGTAGTTTTTGAACTTCCCTCCGATATTACGAATTACATGTCCCAGATATCGCAAGTATTGGTTCCTGATCTCAGAATACATAGAAGAAATATTTGAAGAATAAATATCATTTGACTCGTAAGTCCAATCTTCCAAATTCTTAACTAAGCGCTTTAAGTTCAAAATTCCGTAATAGCTGGCTTTAACCGCATCATCTCCCAAGTCTTCCGTTTGGCAACGCGGGTCTGAAACATTACTTGTTTCTCCGTCACCAAACCATAAACGTGGATTCTCAGCAACCCGCTCTTTTGTAATCAATTTTTCCAATTCGTAATGATCGCTTTCCTCATCATAAGCATTCCACATTGGCGAATACCCCCACTGAATGGCCCACATATCATAATCACCGATACGCGGAAATATACCGACACGGGAAATACTATCCTCGGGCTGTGCCACGTAATTAAAACGAGCATAATCCATTATACTTGGTGTATGTCCGAACGCCTCCACCCATTTTTTTGAACGTAAGCTATCCACAGGTACAGTACTTGATGATCCAAAATTATGCCTCAATCCTAAAGTGTGCCCGACTTCATGAGACGAGACAAAACGAATTAATTCTCCCATCAACTCATCATTAAATTTCATACATCTAGCCTCCGGGTCCACACTAGAAGCTTGTATCATATACCAATCATGCACCAAACGCATTACATTATGATACCAACAAATATGGCTCTCCAAAATTTCCCCAGAACGTGGATCATGCACCTGAGGTCCATATGCATTTTCGATTGGTGATGCCAAATAGCGGATTACGGAATAACGCGCATCCTCCATACTCATTGTAGAATCATTTTCAGGCCACTCCTTTGCCATAATTGCATTTTTAAATCCGGCTTTCTCAAAAGCTTTTTGCCAATCATTTACGCCGGCAATCAAATACTTGCGCCATTTTTTAGGAGTAGCTGGATCGATGTAGTATATAATCGGTTTCTTAGGTTCTACCAATTCCCCAGCCTTCATCTTTTCTATATCCTCAGGTTTCGGTTCCAACCGCCAACGAACAATAAAATTCTTATCCTTTACACGTTGCTGATCATCTGTAAACGAAGTATAAGAATCTGCAAAATATCCCACTCGTGGATCAAAATAACGTTTCATCATGGGAACCTTCGGCAACAGGACAAAAGACACATTGAAGCCAAAAGTCACTGAACCTGTAACTGCTCCCGCTGGAATTCTAGAGCGTGAACTTGACCAGGTTTTAGTCACCTTCACTTCCGTATTCATAGGAAATGTTTTTATCTCATTAATATAACACTTATCAGAAATCAATGATGTAAGCCCGAAATTTTGCTTATCATATTGAGAAAAAGAAATTGCAGGATTATCGTCATTAAAAAAACGAGTTACATTGATTTTTGAAAATCCTTTTTTATATTTCTCTAATTTAAAAGATCCAATTATCGGGTTTTCATTACTTATGATAATTGCCCTATTAATATCATCAAGCGAATCCGATACATTTATCAGCAACTCAGCTCTCATTAAAAGCCGCTCATCTGGTGCCTTTTCAAAATAAATTGTCTGTCCATTAATTTGCTCTCCCGCAAATTTTCCGCAATTTGCAGGAGTTGCCGTGTACCGTGTTGTTGTCAGGAAGCGACGTTCCAAAAGTGAATCCGGAATAATAAAGAACCAATCATTACCATTCTTCTCTACCGTAAACAACCCATCCTTTACATTTGATGTCACAGCTGTTACTGTACTTTTCTTTGCCTTTTTCCGAGCTTGCGATGGAATAAAAAAAGAAGGCATTATAAGGCCGCACAAAGCCACAAAAAAAACTCGTTTCATTTTATATCTGATCTATTATATATTTAAAAGAATTATAGCTCCCATCCAATCGACCCAGTTTATAAGGTTCCAATCTTTTTAATCCTACTGGCAAATCCTTATTTAAGCCAAAATAGTCATTTACCAAACTTGCGACTCTTTTAGATAAACGATCCTCTTTCTTTAACAACAGAGAACAGTATTTACCCAACAAAGACAAATCTCCGTCATGAATCTTTAGTAGATTAAACAAACAATAATAACATACACTTGTGCCTGCCCTATACAAATATACCAATCTGGTATCGACTGAACACACCCCAAAGATATCTAGAAGCGATTTTACTTCTGAAGGGTCCCGCAAAAGTACTAAGACTTCTGTCAAAAATTTCTGCCTATCGATAACCGTTGCTTTATCTGTTGCAAACGATTTCAATTCCCAACAATCAAAAGACAAAGACTTGCTATGATACAAGGTTTTAATCGCTTTAATAAATGTCCCCAAATAAGCCTTTGAATCATAAGAAACAAATATCAAAAACACTTTCCAAAACTGAGCTTCCTCCAAAGACGGTAAGAACACTTTCGCCAATAAATAACCAACAGTACGACGATCCTTGTTGCTCAAACCAGAAACATATTGTAACAACATTTCTGGTTCATTTTGCAAAGCAAACATTTTATTCTGTATAACCGGATTATGTCGAACTACCAAGCTCATAAACGCCTTTCTAATTTTACGACATTTTCAACATGGTGTGTTTGGGGGAACATGTCAACCGGCTGTACAGCCGTAATACAATATTCTCGGTCGAGCAATTGTAAATCACGTGCTTGAGTAGCTGGATTACAACTTACATACACAATGCGTTTAGGAGCTGCAAATAAAATAGCATCAATCACATCCTTATGCATTCCTGCACGCGGAGGATCCGTAATAATTACGTCTGGATGCCCATGCGCGTCAATGAAATCACTATTTAAAAGATCTTTCATGTCACCTGCATAAAAAATTGTATTATCAATATGATTTATCTTGGAATTTTCCACAGCATCCTCAATCGCCTCCGGTACATACTCTATACCTATAACCTGGCGTGCCATATGCGCAACAAAGTTAGCTATTGTTCCAGTACCTGTATATAAATCATAAACTAATTCTTTACCTGTTAATGCTGCAAAGCTACGTGCTACCTTATACAACTCATACGCCTGATGCGTGTTGGTCTGATAAAAACTTTTTGGACCGACCTTAAATTTAAGATTTTCCATAATCTCATAAATAAAATCCGTCCCACTATAAGTCAAGACCTCTAAATCTCCAATTGTATCATTACATTTTGTATTATTCACATACAGCAAAGATGTAATCTCAGGAAATGTATGTTGCAAATGTGCCAATAAATCCAAAGCCTGTTTACGCTCATCATCAGTAAGCCAGCAAAACTGCATTACCAACATCAACTCTTTTGTATCAGAAGTGCGCAACATCATATTACGTAACAAGCCTCTACGATTTCGTATGTCATGAAAAGAAAGACCATGAACAAACGCGTATTGACGTATGTCGTTACGCAACCTATTACAAATGTCATCCATTAAAAAACATTTGTCTATATCCAATATCTTATCAAATGCTCCTGCAATATGAAAGCCGACGGCATTCATATTTTCAATTTCTACCTCTGAAGCAATTTGTTCCTTTGTCAACCATTTTTTATTTGAAAAACCAAATTCCAATTTATTCCGGTAGCACTGCGTTAATTTGCTGCCTAAAATTGGATTGATTGCCGGAAACTCCAATTTTCCTATTCTTACCAAAGCATCTTCAACCTGCTTTTGCTTATATCTTAATTGCTCACTATACGGCAAACACTGCCATTTACATCCCCCACATACACCAAAGTGACTGCAAAAAGGAACAGAACGTACGGCTGAATAAGAATGAAACTTTATTACGGTAGCCTCGGCATAACTATGTTTTTTGCGCACTATTTGCAAATCTACTACATCGCCGGGAACCACAAAAGGTACAAAGACGACCATCTCATTCACACGCGCAAAAGCTTTTCCTTCTGCTGCAACACCTGTTATCTCGACATTTTCCAAAACAGGTAAAGCCTTTTTCTTTCTTGCCATTATAATATCAAACTTCTCTATTATGCAAATAAATAATTCATCCAAGCTATTTCAAAAAAGCACGTAACTGTTTTAGTAATACCGGAACGGCATACGAATCTATGCTTTTTGTATAAAAAAAATCTTCCGGACAATAATCCGAATCCGATTCCAATATATAATAATCTGCCCAAATAATTCTGTGCGTCAACACGTGCTTTACACGTTTTGCCACACATCGCAAGCTTGACAAACTACCGACTTGAAATAAACTTAAACTTTCAGAATTCGCTACCTCATCAAAAGTCAAACGTTCATTCGACTCCATCAGAATTGGCTCGTATAATCCGCGCCAAATATCTTTTGCAACTCGTTTATGAAGCAACCATCCTTTATTCCTGCTATATACTTCAACAAATGTCATATAACGTGAAGTTTGCCGCTGTTTTCGTGACTTAAGAGGAAGTTCAGCCACCATACCGTCCTTCAAAGCCAAACAATTTAAAGCTACAGGACAATTGTTACACAACGGTGCACGCGGAGTACATATCAACGCCCCAAAATCCATAATGGCCTGATTGTAAACCGAAGCCTGCCCCTCGAGCAGAAAATGATTAGCTAATTTGCGAAAACGTTTTTTTCCTTCTGTTGTATCAATTGGAGTCCTGTCGCAACAAAACCTCGACAAAACCCTATAAACGTTACCATCTAACACAGCTACAGACTGGTTGGAAGAAATGGAAGCTACTGCCGACGCTGTATATTCACCAATCCCATCCAAAGTCAACAATGTCTCATAATCACGTGGAAATTCTGACATTTCCACTATTTTTCGCGCCGCTTTCAACATATTACGAGCACGGCTATAATAACCCAATCCTTCCCAATAACGAAGGACTTCGTCCTCTGAAGCTTTTGCAAGAGTTTCAACATCAGGAAACCGCTCAACAAACCGATTGTAAAACCCAAGTCCCTGCGACACGCGCGTCTGTTGGAGAATTACTTCTGAAATCCATATTTTATAAGGATCTGATGTTTCCCTCCATGGCAACCGCCTTCCGTTTTCATAATACCAGGCAACCAGCGACTCTCCGAATAACGAATCTTTCACTACACGCTCCTACTTCTCTGATTCATCCATCGTTGCCAAGAAAGTCTTGATTCTCTGCTCTT
>FR903613.1:119316-158635 GCA_000438115.1 Prevotella sp. CAG:617
CCGATAATTTACAAATCAAAAGTTCTCCATTATTCTCTGCAACTACATATCCGTCCAATCCCAGAATCAAGACCTTCTTCATATTCGGAGTATGAACCATACAATTATGTGACTCAAACAAGCCTATCTGTTGACCTACACAAGCATTTCCATACTGATCAGGTTTCATTTGCAACGCCAACGAACTCCATGTACCTAAATCGCTCCAGCCAAAATCTGACGGACAAACAAAAATCTCTTCAGCCTTTTCCATAATTTCCGTATCCACTGACACATTAGGACATTTTGGAAAATATTCTTCTATATACTGTTTCTCTTCAGGCGTATTATAAAAAGGTAATAAGCCCTCAAAAATCTCCGAAATTCTAGGACTATACACCCTGAATGCATTGACAATTGTACTTACACTCCATATGAAAATACCTGAATTCCAAAAATAATTTTTCTGAGAGATATATTTTTCAGCCAAAACCTTATTCGGCTTTTCCTTAAAAGAATCTACTCTGAAAATATTTTTCAAGCGTGAAGAAGACGAACTTAAATCTGCCTCGATATAACCATAGCCCGTTTCGGGACGAGTTGGTTTTATACCCAACGTAACCACGGAATCCGTCTCTGCTGAAAATTCCATTGCATTATTTACAACTCCCTCAAAAGCCAGGACATCGGTAACAATGTGGTCACTAGGCGTAATTACCAGATTTGCCTTCGGATTTATTTTCTTAATTTTCCAACTTATATAAGCTATACATGGCGCAGTACCTCTTGCACAAGGCTCGGCTACAACATGATCCGGCAGCATCTCCGGAAGCTGTTCTATAACAATATTCTTATACCGTTCAGATGTAACAACCCATATATTTTCAAGAGGAACAACATTAACAAATCGCTGATATGTAAGCTGCAATAATGTTTTTCCACATCCCAACACATCAAGAAACTGTTTAGGGTATTCCGGACTGCTTGCGGGCCAAAATCTACTACCAACGCCACCAGCCATTATTACCAAATGGCGATTTCTATCTTTCTTCATGGTTTCCATGCTCTACTTTTGTTTGTTGTTCACATTTGTACCTTCAATATACAGTCTGATTAATTTATTTTTTGCATCAGAACGTACCGTTATCATTTTCCTGAACTTACCTAAACGCTGCCCTTTAGGATTATACGACACCTTAATGACTCCGCTTTTACCAGGTAAAATAGGATTTTTAGGGAAAATCGGGTTGGTACAACCACACGATCCAAAAGCCTCATTTATAGAAAAAGGCGTATCTCCTGTATTTGTAAAAACAAATTCACAAGATACTATTTTTGATCCATCTACCACCCCAAAATCAAAAGAAGGTTTTTTAAAAGATATAAAACCTTCTGCCTTAGAAAAGTTGCTACAAAAGAACAATGCACTAAGCAAAAGTAAAAGTCTGTATCTCATCGTTATATGTTTTTTTACAAATTGTAAATATATAAATTCCATTTTAAATATAGAAAAATTTGACAACCTTTAACAAGGAGGCTGTTAAAAAAGTACGGACATATTTCAAACAACTTGCCTGTTTATTTTTTCTAAGTCGGTTTTAGTTAGACGAACTCCTAATTCTTATCAAAAAAACGCTCTACCTAACGTCTAAATTATGAAATTTGGACACATAATCAAATACGCCCCTATAATATTGGGCTTTCTTTTCTAAAGATAAGGGGTATGCCCTACTACTGCTCGGCATGCGAAAAAAACGCATTTCTCTATTTTCAAATTCAAAAGAAATCCATTGTCCGACCTTCGGAACATTAATTTTAAATTGCCCCGACACAATTTCTGCTGATTTCTGTCCAGTAGAGACAAGAGCTCTACAAGCAGGAATCTTCCGAAGTAACTCCGTAAGATTAGTTTCACGCTCTACTTGCAAAAATTTGTCAGATGCATTATTCTGCAATCTTACGACTTCCGTTGCCGAATCGAAAATGGCTATGCCCTTTTCATTTAAGAAATCTAGGATAAGAGGTAAATTAAACGACTTCTCCCCATCTAATACAAAACGATCTTTTACTCCATAAAAAACAAGTGACAGGATTCGCCACATATCATTTGTAAAATTCGGGTAATAAAAATCCATACACCAACGTTTGCGTGGCGGTGGAAAACTCCCCAACATCAACACCGTTGCATTTATGGGAAGAAATGGCTCAAGAGGATGTGCTTCTACATTCATATTTTACTTGAACTTTTTCTTTTTCAGGAAATTAAATCCAAAATACACATAAAAATAATAGTACGAATTCGTAAGATTCAATTTATTTTTTCTGAAGCCATACATATGGGAAACTGAAGATAGTCCGGCAAAAAAACGAGAATTATTCCACACCAAAGCAGAACGCGTGCCCACATCTATGCTAAAATTACGCACATAATTCTTAATGGGTTCCTTATCCGACCAAAATTTCTCACCTTTTGCCTTTTTCAATCCTATTGCAGGTGACACCGACAACGATAACAGCCAATTACGAGCAAAGACCCAATTATATGCATATCCAAAATTTATACTATAATCAATATAGTTCAACTCACGGAATTTCAAATTTTCAACCAGATCATTCTTTATTTCATCGGGCAATATTTGATCATCAAAAGCTATATTCTGCTGAGAATACTGAAAGCCTAATTTCCAGGATCCACAACTTCGCAACTGAACCGTACTCTGGCTGAAAGCTGCAGGATACGAAAACTTTTTATAATTAAAAATATAATACACATTCACAGCCTTAGTGGTAGCTTTCATTCCTGAAAACTTGTAATTTTTAAACTTTGAGGAAACCGCTTGAGAGAAACCAGAAAGTTTGGTAATTTTAAAGTCACCTAAATTTTTAACATATAAAAAGTCAACACCCGCAATCGGGGTGTAAAAACTAAAATTTAATTCCGTTTTCTTCTCATCTGTCCCCACTTTTGCTATATCAAAAATATAGCCTAAAAAGATAGGTCCCCAACCAAAATAAGGTCCTGCCCTAAATGATGCTGGTGATTTTAATCTGATGGACTGCTTTTTTCCACCCGCATCCTCGGCAGTTATCCTATAACTCTGTAACGTTGATGTGCCCTGAATCATTGTTGCCAACGAGTAATAATTTGGCGCAACGTATGTGCTATCAAAATCACTTAAAAAGTCTATGACCTTCCCCACGAAATGTATCAGTCCGCCTTTTTTTCTTGTTTCTGTAATGCTATCAGACAGACACACAAACTGAGGTATGCTGTCATAACATGCCATACCTTTTAATGAATATCTTTGCTCTGTCAACGCCAGAGAATTCAGTTTAAAAAAAATGAAAAACAATATACTACATACTATTATTTTCATTTGTGTTTTTCATAATCATTTTCTACACTACATTTTTCCGAGTATTCTATCCATAACCCAATTTACAGACGTTGCACTAACACCATCACACTCACAAATGGCTTTGCCTTGTAAATGTCTCACGACCAATTCAATTAAAGGCATTTGCACATGTTCCGGATTCTGTACAACAATCTCTTTACGCCCACTTTCTGTATGCAAGGCTATCGGTTCATATGTAAAAACAGAAAAACAGATCTGACCTTTTTCTCCAATGATTTCTATTCTATCTTCTTTGGCAGATTCATGCGCAACAAAGCACCATGAGCCAGATCCGGGTAACCCCATATCAAATTTAAAACATGCACTCACGGAATCTTCGGTTTCGTATAATCCTCCCATATTACTCTTAAAACCTTTGGCTTCTATAATTGGTCCAAAAAACATCTGCAACAAATCAATCTGATGAGGAGCCAAATCATAAAAATATCCTCCGCCAGCAATATCAGGCTGAACGCGCCAGGGTAAATTAACTCGATTATAATCTAAATCTCGAGGAGGCACTGCAAAACGAATCTGCACATTAATTACTTTACCTATTCGTCCGGAAGCTATTAACTCTCCAACTTTCAAGAAATAAGGTAAATACCGTCTATAATAGGCCACAAAACAAGGAATACCCGTTTTCTCAGCTATTCGGTTAATCCTACAACAATCTTCATAATTGGCCGCCATAGGCTTTTCTATATAAACCGGCTTTCCGGCCTTCATGGCCATTATGGAAAATGTTGCATGAGTAGAAGGAGGTGTAGCTATATACACGGCATTTACGTCTGGATCATCTACCAGACTTTGTGCATCGCTATACCAACACTTTATATTATGGCGCAATGCATAGTTCTTCGCCTTTTCCTTATTCCTACTCATAACGGCTACGACTTTTGACCCTTCAATTTTATTAAAAGCCGGCCCGCTTTTCTTCTCGGTAACTTCACCGCAACCTATAAACCCCCATTTAACCTCATCTATTGGTACCATACTATACGATTTAAAATCAGAACGTTGCCCTAAACATAAAACGAATACCCCATTTTGACGTTCCCGGACGATCTATATACGTCAACCTCCTTACATACTCAATATGCAACAGCTTAAAAATATTATGGATACCTACAATCGCCTCCACATACGGTACTTTTTTGTCCATAACATGGGATATTGCAGTATACGATCCATCAGAATTGAAACGTCCCGGAAAATAGAACAAATTCTTATCATTCGGGTTACAATATGGGTTGTTTTTATCAGAAAGCATTCCCCACAAAACATTACAACCAATATATTCACGCCATTTCAGTTTCTTTATCAGCGGGATTCTGTTCAAAATTTTTCCATTTATGTCCCATGATACCATATATGAAACAAAACGGTCATTTAAGAACTCCATGTTGTTTATCAGATTAAAGGTATTATCCTCCATTATATATGATAAGTTTGCTGCTGGCATTATCAATAATGGAAATGGAACTTTGTTCCATTGTACACCTGCTCTGATGTCATTATCGATCTTACCCCATGAACCGACCCAGAAGCGTTTATATATTTCTGCCTCAGTATAGTTATAATTATATTGTCCACCAAACAAATTCTTTATACCCACGGTATGATTAAGTGCGAAAATAGGGGCATCATTGTTAGCCGCAATTCTACGCTGTTTTGTATTAATCCAAGTTGCTCCTGGCTGGTATCTCACCCCGACATTAAATTCTGAAGTCACAAAATTCGTAATATTCTGGCCACTCGCATCAGGAACATTTGTTCCATTTAAAGGCTGATAAAACAAACTCGCCGTCGGTGTATTTTTTGATCTTCTAAAAAACGTTGTAAAACGTAACCCATTATTCCATTCGCGATCGTAAAACAACCGATAATTCTCATAATACATCATATGATCTACTTTATCCCACTTGAATGATGTAAAAACATTATCCTTATCAGTCGGCATAAACTTATCACTCGGAGACATTACGTCGTTTGAATAGGTAAAAGTCAAATTATTCACCGGAAATTCTCTCGGTAAATAAGCTTTTTTATTAAAGGAATAAGTTACTTCTCCCATTCCTTTCCATCGTTCGTCCTTAAATCCATAAGCTACATACCCCTTCAAGAACCAATGTGGATTCAAATTCGCAGTTGTTTGCGCAGATGCTCTCAAACGTAATCCATCCACAAAATTCTGCGTAATCATTGTATTAATCGGGCCAATATCTACTTTACTAGGATGCTCAGGCGACACTGAGGTTTCCACAAAATTTTCAATAAAAGCTTTTCCTACAAACAGAATTGCTTTAAATCCCTTGATATTGCTTAAACGCTTTACCAAAGCATCCATAGAACTTTCGGATTTGGTCAAATCTTCCGCCCGATAATTTTTCCAGAAATCATTATCTTGCATCATGGCATAAGGTTCTTTCTTCACCACGCCATTAAACTTGAATTTTTTATCAGGTATTGGTTCCAAGGAATAATCACTATATTCCGTTAAACGCTTAACCTGAAAACGCTGGATAAATTTCGCAATCTTCAATTGAACCAACATTTCATCTGTTATCAAGACTTGCTCACCTGAAGGCAACTGAGCAAACTCTTGAGTTATCATCATATTATCGACATAATTGACATCAGAATGACGCGGTATGCCCATTTCAATTTTTCGAACACGATACGAAGAATCGGCCATTATGTAAAGCGTACCAGAAAAGCCAAAATCCTGCGGATTATTTGGAGTAAAGGATAGTTCAAAGCACTTATCCTTTCCTATCATAACAGTATCCTCAATAAAGTAACGATAAAAACTAATTGCACTTCTAGTTGAAATCGGACTATGAAAAGGGTATTGCAACAATCTTACCTCGTCATCATAAATATCCACATCCGTAAAGCAATCTTTTATCAATGTGGTCAAAATATCTCCTGTAGAAAGCAAATCATTAATTCCATTGGATCGTTGCCCCAATATAATTTGTTTTTCAGACTTCGGATTCTTTCTGTATATTAACTGTGTTACAGTTTCATCAACAGAAATAGGAAGAATTTTCTTACCTGTTTCAGGACACACTTCTACATGTTCCTTCAAAAAAGGAACTTTTTTCAATCCCCCTTCTTCGAAAACTTTATCCGAAATTTCATTTAGCGCAAAAGTCAATTTCTGGTATTTATTATAACTATAATATGGATGCACAGAAAGATCACTCTTCTTTTTCGCAGCTATGACTTTTTGCATCATAATAACTGCGGGATTATTTTTCCGTGAATATTTAGTTTTTTTTGATTTGACTACGGCTACCCCCAATTCTATATTATCTACACTCAAAGCAACATCCAGACGTGTAGCTTCCTTGATTACAAAACTCTTTGATACATACCCAATCAAAGAGAAATACAGTTTTCCATTCTTCTTAGGCAAAGAATAATGTCCAGCAGAATCCGTCTGAACGCCATGACCTCCATCATAAAAAACATTTACGAAAGGCAAAGCCGCTCCTGTCTTCTCATCTGTCACTGTGCCCGTAATATTTTGAGCACACAGATTAAAAGCTTCAATAATTATAAAAAATAAGAATAAAAGGCAGCGATTATTCATTTGTCGTTATAGCTAATTTTAAGAATATAAAAAGCTTCATTCCTTACAACTAGAATGCAAGGAGATGAAGCTTTTCATGTATTAGTTTTACGTAAGTTCGGTTTTATACAGTACTTCTGATATTAATCAATTTCTTCATCAGCTTCATACCCGCCCATTTCGCGAATTGCATTTTTAAGCATAGTATATTGCTGGAACAAATTATTAACTGCTACTTCACCCTGTGTATAATCGTGCATCGGGCTCTTTAAGAAGAAACTCAAAAAACGCTGGATACCATACTTTCCTGCACGCATCGCCAAGTCGCTCAATAGAACAAGATCAAGCACTAAGGGAGCAGCCAAAATAGAGTCACGACACAAGAAATTAATTTTAATCTGCATCGGATACCCCATCCAACCAAAAATATCTATATTATCCCAACCCTCTTTATTATCATTACGAGGCGGGTAATAATTGATTCTTACTTTATGATAATAATCTTTATACAAATCAGGCTGATTCTCTGCAACCAAGATTGACTCTAACGTAGAAAGTTTACTAACTTCTTTTGTATGGAAATTTGCGGGTTCATCCAAAACCAAGCCATCACGATTTCCTAGAATATTAGTCGAAAACCAACCGCTTAATCCTAAGCAACGTGTGCCGATAATTGGAGCGAAACCAGATTTAACCAATGTTTGTCCGGTCTTGAAATCCTTTCCGGCAATAGGCATTTTTGTTTTTTCAGCCAATTCCCACATGGCAGGAATATCAACTGTTGTATTGGGAGCTCCCATGATAAAAGGTGCACCTTCCAACAATGCGGCCATTGCGTAACACATTGAAGGTGCAATATGCTCTTTATCATCCGCTTTCATTGCAGCTTCTAAAGCACTTAATGAGCCATGCACTTCTTCATCTACAGGCACATAAATTTCAGTTGAGGCAGCCCAAATTACAACAATACGATCACAATTCTTCTCGGCTTTGAAATTTCGAATATCTTCACGAACCTGTTCCATCATATCCCAACGGTTCTCACAATGTTTCACATTGTCACCATCAAGACGTTTAGCATAATTTTTATCAAAAGCAGCTTTTAACGGAACGATAGCTTTTAACTCATCTCTAACCGGCTCGATATCCTTTTCCTTTAAAACTTCAGAATACATGGCACTCTGATAAGCATTTTGTGGATATACGTCCCATGCAGCAAATTCCATGTCATCCAAACTTGCTAAAGGTACAATATCTTTATAATGTAGATATTTTTTTGCATCGCCTTTGCCTACGCGAATTTTGTCATATTGCGTCATTGCACCAATAGGCTTTGCCAAACCTTTACGAGCCATCAAAACACCTGTTATAAATGTAGTAGAAACAGCTCCTAAACCTACTACCATTACGCCTAATTTACCTGTTGCAGGTTTTACATTTTTACATTCCATCCTTTATTTTATTTTTGAAGTTTCAAAATTAGTACATTGTTTGCTCAAAAACTTTATAGATATGTTAATATTCATTTATTTTTTAAATAAAACAATACTAAAAAGCGTTTTGTAACAAGCTATAAGAAAAAATGAACACTTTCATGATTCTTACAAAGAAACAACGAGCATATCAATCAACACACCTTTTCAAGCTTCTTAATTATTGAAAAGATAAATACAGCCGACAACACACACAATCCAACCAAAATACCCCAAACTACTGTTAACGGCAGATCTCCCCACAACGAAGAACATACGCTCGTCAATTTATTACCTACGGCTGTTGCAACAAACCATCCCCCCATCATCATTCCTTTATATTTAGGAGGTGCTACCTTTGAAACAAATGAAATGCCCATTGGTGACAACAATAATTCACCAAAAGTCAACACCAAATAAGTTGAAATCAACCAATTAGGAGACACGAAAGTTGCTGTACCATTTTGCATTGCATCAAGCTGTTGATTAGGAGTCAACAGATCCAACGATCCAACAGTCATAATTACATAACCAAGAGCTGCCACTAACATACCCAAACCAATTTTACGTGGAGCAGAAGGCTCTTTTCCATTCTTTGCTAACCAGCTAAAAAGTGCTATTGAAACAGGAGTCAAGGCCACCACAAAACAAGGATTGAATTGCTGGAAAATTTCTGCGTCAATCTTTGTAGAACCAGACAAACTCATATACTTTGCAATTAAGCCTGCCACTGATGCGATTACAAGAATACCAGAAATTAATTTACCTCTACCAGATTTGCTTTGAAACAAAGCGAACAATGCATAAACTATAATTATACAAAATACCAGATTCCAGACATCAAAAAACATACTTTCAAAACCGCTTGAACTCTTAGCAGTAAACTCATTAGCAAAGAATGTCAATGTAAGGCCATTTTGATGAAATGCCATCCAGAAAAATATTACAACAGCAAATACCAAGCAAAGAGCCACGATACGAGATTTTGTTTCCTGTTTAGATAATTCCTCGACAGGCTGTTCTGCCACTTTCTCAACCTTATTTTTTCCTTCTACATGCTTAAATGTACTACGAAATACATAATATATAGCAATCGAAAGAATCAAAGAAAGGCATGCAACTCCAAATGCAAAATGATATGCACTTCCCGCATCCAAATGAAATTTCTCGATGCCCCAATTCTTGATACCTACTGCTGCAGATGGTGCAAATAAAGCACCAATATTAATTGCCATATAGAAAATAGAAAAAGCGGAATCACGCTTGGACTCATACTGAGGATTGTCATAAAGGTTTCCTACCATAACTTGCAAGTTGCCCTTGAACAATCCTGTACCGCAACATACCAATAATAAAGCGCCATACATACTGAGCATGCCCAGGTTACCGCTTCCTAAAGGTATTGACAGGAACAAATATCCCAAAAACATAATGATAATGCCAATCGTTACCATTTTTCCATATCCGAATTTGTCAGCCAGAATACCTCCTACAAAAGGCAAGAAATATACAAAGGCCAAAAATGTCGAATAAATTTCTCCTGCAGCTGCTGCAGATAAACCAAAATTAGCTTGCAGATACAAGGTAAAAACTGCCAGCATGGTGTAATAACCGAAGCGCTCGCCAGTATTTGCAAGCGCCAACGCATAAAGTCCTTTAGGTTGTCCTTCAAACATAAATACTAGATTTAATTGATTACTAAATTATTGATTCATTTTTCTCTTCATATACAATATCTGCGACTACCGCCTCTGTTTGTTCTATCAAATCAACTGGCGAAATCTTCAATTGCACGCCGCGTACTCCCGCACTGACAAAAACATATGGGAACGAATTTACTGTAGTATGAATATAAGTCTGGAATTTTTTCTTCATTCCAATAGGTGAGCAACCACCTCTTATATATCCGGTTGTTGGCAGCAAATCCTTCAAAGGCAAAGGCTCGCACTTTTTATTTCCACTTACTTTAGCCAATTTTTTCAAATCAATTTCATGATTACCCGGCAATACGCCTACAATATACCCCGACTTGTCGCCATGCAGGACTATGGTTTTAAAAACTTGCTCTACATTTTCCGACAAAGACTCGGCCACATGTTCTGCTCCCAAATCATTTTCATCTACTTCATAAGGAATAAGATCAAATTTTACTCCTTTCTTCTGCAGGAAACGGGCTACGTTTGTTTTTATATTTTTTGAACTCATTTTCAAAGCACTTGTTTAGATCAATTCCCCTTTCAGAAATTTAGATGTATAACCGACTCCGGCTTTTACTAAGTCCTCCGGAGTTCCAGCGAACATCACCTGACCTCCTCTACGACCTCCTTCCGGTCCCATATCGATAATGTAATCCGCCATTTTTATTACATCCAAATTATGCTCAATCACAATTACCGTATTCCCCTTTTCTACCAAGCGATTAAGCACCCCCATCAAAGACTTTATATCCTCAAAATGCAGCCCCGTGGTAGGTTCATCCAATATATACACGGTTTTTCCCGTATCTCGCTTGCTCAATTCCGTTGCCAATTTCACTCTCTGACTTTCACCGCCGGATAATGTTGTAGAAGACTGGCCCAATTTAATATATCCCAGTCCCACTTCCTGCAAAACTTTTATTTTATGCAAGATATTGGGTACGTTCTCAAAAAAGTCTACGGCCATATTGATTGTCATGTCCAATACATCTGCAATACTTTTTCCTTTATAACGAACCTCCAGGGTTTCATGATTATAACGCTTTCCTCCACATACTTCACACGGAACATAAACATCCGGCAGGAAATTCATTTCTATGGTTTTATAACCATTTCCCTTGCATGCTTCACATCGGCCACCACTCACGTTAAAAGAAAAACGTCCTGGCTTATACCCCCTTACCTTTGCTTCCGGCGCATTCACGAACAAAGCTCTGATATCAGAAAAAACGCCTGTATAAGTTGCGGGATTGGAGCGTGGGGTACGCCCCAGTGGGCTTTGGTCAACGTTAACGACCTTGTCGACACAAGAAATATTCTCTATTGACTCATAGGGCAAAGGTTCTGTCAATGAACGATAAAAGTGTTGTGAAAGTATCGGATACAACGTATCATTAATTAATGTAGACTTTCCACTTCCCGACACTCCAGTAACACAAATCAAAGTTCCGATTGGAAAATCTACGGTAACATGCTGCAAATTATTTCCACTGGCCCCAAGCAAAGTTATTTTTTTTCCATTCCCCGTTCGTCTGACTGCTGGAATTTCTATACGACGCTTCCCATTCAGATACTGACTGGTCAGAGTTTGCTGCTTCAGCATCTCCTGAGGTGTTCCCTGGAAAACTACCTCCCCCCCCAATCGTCCTGCCCGAGGTCCCATATCAACAATATAATCGGCAGCCAGCATCATGTCCTTGTCATGTTCTACAACCACGACTGTATTACCGGCATCGCGCAATTTTTGTAACGACTTTATCAGACGAACATTGTCGCGCTGATGCAATCCAATACTTGGCTCATCTAAAATATACAACACGTTGACCAATTGAGATCCAATTTGCGTAGCCAAACGGATACGCTGGCTTTCGCCGCCGGACAAACTCATTGAAGAACGATGCAGCGACAGATAATCCAGCCCTACATCCAACAAAAAGCGCAAACGCGTCTGTAATTCCTTCAAAATTTCAGAAGACACATTTTTCTGTCGCTCATTCAGCGTTTTAGGAAGTTCACCCAACCAACTATACAATTGCCCAATATCCATTGACGACAATTCGTATATATTTTTGCCATTAAGTTTGAAATGCAAAGCTTCCTGATTAAGACGCGCACCATGACATAAGGGGCATGTTTTTATCACCGAGAATTGATCAACCCAACGCTGTGAGGCTGCGCTCATCTCACGATCGGCCATTTGCATGATATATTTTACAAGCCCGTCAAATTCAACATAAAAATCATCTGAAGCATGCATTATTGCAGCCGGAATACGCAATCGCTCCGAACTTCCATTGAAAATTTCGTCAAAAGCCTCTTCGGGAATATCTTTAACGGGAGTTTTCAAATTACAATCATACTTTTCAAGCACAGCCTCTATTGCCCAGAATATCATGATATTCTTATATTTCCCCAATGGTATAATTGCTCCCTCGTAAATCGTCTTTGCATCATCAGGAATCACCTTTTCCCGATCTATCATACTGATATATCCCAATCCTTTACATTTAGGACAAGCACCAGCAGAAGAATTGAATGAAAAATTATGCGGTGCTGGGTCTTTATAGGAAATTCCTGTTGTCGGACACATCAAGCGCTTGCTGTAGTAACGAGCAGTATCGGTTGCAGCATCTACAATCATCATCAGGCCATCACCCTGTTCAAAGGTCTTTGACACACTTCTCTTCAAACGCTCCTCATCGTCATTTTCGCGTACAAGCAATTTATCAATTACTACTTCAATATCGTGATTTTTATAGCGGTCAAGCTTCATGCCTGTCCTGATTTCCATAATCTCGCCGTCTACCCGGACGTTCAAAAAGCCCTTACGTCGAATTGTATCAAACAATTCCTTGTAATGTCCCTTTCGGTTGCGCACAAGAGGAGCCAGCAAATATATCTTGTGCCCCACATAATCACGAAGAATCAAGTTAAGGATTTGCTCTTCGGTATATTTTACCATCTTCTCCCCCGTCCGATAGGAAAAAGCCTCAGCTGTTCGTGCAAAAAGCAGACGCAAAAAGTCATAAATTTCCGTTACGGTTCCTACCGTTGAACGAGGATTTTTATTTGTAGTTTTCTGTTCGATACTGATTACCGGGCTCAATCCAGATATTTTGTCAACATCCGGGCGTTCTAAATTTTCCAGAAAATTACGAGCATACGCCGAAAAAGTTTCAATGTAACGCCGCTGACCTTCTGCATACAACGTATCAAAAGCCAGCGAACTTTTTCCACTTCCGCTCAGTCCGGTAATTACACTCAGGCTATGCCGAGGTATGCGCACGTCCACATTTTTAAGATTATGTACACGTGCGCCTAAAATATCAATCCATGTTGTCTGTTCTTCACTCATTTGCTAACAACACTTACTCTTCAGTTCCTGTACTTTGTTCGTCGTACGTAGTCAAAACGCTCACCGTTTTTTTTATCGAATAATTTTTCCCATCAGCTCCTTTAGCCTGAACAACGCAATAATATGCCCCGTCAGGCACAACATGACCATTCACCTTGCCATCCCATCCCCCGTCAGGATCATTCCATTCATACAGTTTTTTCCCCCAACGGGTAAAAATTGCAGCCTTAAACGATACAATGCTCTGCCATCCGTCTTTTGCCTTATACACATCATTGATGCCATCGCCATTGGGAGAAAAAGCATTGGGCATCTCAAGTTTCGATTCACTGACACTAACAACAAACGGTTCGTCCATTTCATAATTAATGGTATCCTTTCCATCTACAAAAGTAATCAACAAATCAATAAAAGTTTGCCCCGAAGTCATAAACGTATAAGCCGTATTTTCATCATAACGTATGATATAGGGTGACGATTCATTTCCTTGTGTATAGAAACGCCACTCATAATAAGCCGTATAACTGCCTAAATTCTCCGGACGCGCTTCAAAGCGAATTTCTACAGGAGCCGAACCTTCATATGAAGTCTCTTCCTGCTCACCTTCATCCGTAATAACGGTCATTACAGGATTGGCACCAGGAATACTTTGGGCAATGGCACTTGCCGCGCCCATACACCAAAATACAACTAATCTAAATAGGATTGCTCTCATATTGATTTGAATGCAAACTTACTAAAAATCTCTGGAATATCCGCCAAAATGCAACAGATAAACAAAGTTGGATTTGGGGTGAGATCAATCCATATCGTACTTTCGGGTACGCACTAGGACATGAGAGGAGTACCGGATGAAGGACTTACTACTGCCCGCTTATGAAACTGCGAGCCGATACCATAGGAAATCAGCGAACAAAGATACGGCACATTCAAAAAGACGTATCGTTATTGTGAAAGTGGTCCTTTTAAAAGCGCGAAATGTGATGTATCCCTTATCGCCACTAAAGTTCCCACAAACAAAATCCACTTCCTGATAGAAACTATTCAGTCAATGACAGCCAGAATCATAGAAATCATCTGTCTTACAAAACAACCCTATGACTTTGCTTTCGTACAGTCGTAATTCTTTGTATTACAGCATAAAAAAATGTCTGCAACGTCATGGTTGGCCGTTTACGTGATTTCGTCGCCCCCTCCTTGATGTCTTAATAACTTCGTTCATTTGTTGTTTTTGGATTTCTTCAAATTTACCCTGAGGTATTTCTCGCGTCGTATTGAACCAATTCTTTATATTATTCTTGTCAAGAGGTCTCAACTGGTTCTGTGTGATGCTATCTCTCCTTTGGTATTCTTCGAAAAAATCGTCATCGATCAGTCCAGGGATTCCAATCACATATTTATGCTTGTAGAAAGGTACGTAGTAGATAAGGCCGTCTGCCAATTTATCCCAACGTTTTCCAAGTATTTTTTCTTTGCATTTCCCAAATGGAGAGTGGTGAAAGCTAATTGCGACAGGTTGGCAGTCCGTTAACTCAAATGCTGCATCCCACGTACAGTTAGCAAACGGTAGACTGTAGTTTACGTTGAAATATTCAGGATAGAAAAAATTGAATAATATAATCTCAACATTCTTTTCCCCTAACCTGTTTGCGATATGATAACCTTGTGTCGTTTCAGAGAATACTTCAGAAGTTCTTCTTCCCTTTTTGATTTTTATGGCATGGAGGGTATTCGTTATAATCAAGGCTTTTCGACGACCATTTTTTAATGGTTGCTGATGGTATAATCTCAGGAAATTATCAGCCATATACTTATCCCTATGCTGATATACGCGATAATAGTTGTATTCACCGCTTTCATAAGTAGCTTCTGCCCAATTCCAGGGACGATCTGTCAGTCCCCACGTGATTTTTTTATCACTGGGTAAGGTTCGGTTAATCGTGTAGAGTCCTTTGATGAATTTGTAAGCACTATATTTTTCCCATAATGTCTCATAATCTAAATTACGATAGAATTTTATAAAAGAGGAATAGAATGCTTCATCGTCGGCATATTCTCCTTTGATTAGTCTGTTGGCAGCTTCTGTCATATTGGTTACTCCCACCTCTGTATAGACATAACCGATGTCTTCTGCAAATCGGGGGTCTTTCAAAATGTCCATAATCAGGTCATATTGGGTCGTGTCTCTATGAGACCTCTCTCCTAAAATGATGACATCAACCTCTTTGAATTTTTCAAAGATATATTCTTTTGGGTCCTTTCCCTGTTCTTGGATATATTCCACATATTCATCTACTGTTTGAGCATTTATTATGAAGCTCAGAGAAAATGTCAATAAGAGTAGTATGGTTTTTTTCATATTTGTTTCTCCTGATTAAGTTGTTACCAAATTTCTATCCTCATTAGTAGAGTCCTACAGTTCATGCAGCAAAAATAGTTTAATCTTTTGAAGAAGCCAACAAAAGGCTTCTGGAAATTCAGTTATTCATTTGCCCCTTTGTTGAGTAAAAACACAAGTCTATGATAACAGCCCTGGCCGTGGGCATAATCTTACGTTCCTACGGAAATTTCCCAATAAACATGAAGTTCGTAAAGCGTGCTGTCAGAATATAGATAGTTATGTAAAAATCCGAAAAACCGGGAGCAAGAATATCCAAATTATTTCCTAATTTTGCAATAAAACGAGTTGCACAACAGGCATAATGGCGTAAACTTTGATGATCAGAGTGTTTACAGTTCATAACTACATAATCCTTATGCAGTTTTAGTTAAGCCAATAGCGGAATGATTTGAATAGACGCTCTGTTTTCTATTCTGCAAATAATTCTTTTACTATGATTGAAAAACAACTGACTATAAAACATTTTTTACTGATTTTACTTACCTTCTGGGGATGCACAACAACATCCGCATGGGCTGAAAAGAAAATATTTGTATCTCCTAAAGGCAACGACCGGGCAGAAGGAACTTTAACACATCCTTTAAGAAGTATTCAGGCCGCATTGGAAAAAGCTGAAGCGTTTGAAAATGAAGAGGTACGGATTATCTTGCGCCAGGGTTCCTACGAACAGTCAAAGACACTTGAAATTGGCAGTCAAGGGAAATATACCTCATTAACGATCTGTCCGTATCAAGATGAAAACGTAAGTATTTCAGGAGGAAGAGTAATTCCCCTTTCCGCAATGAAAAGAATATCCGACAAAAAAATTAGTGGAAGGCTTCCCGAAAATGTACGTAAGCGGGTTCGTGAAATCGATTTTAAGCGGCTTAATATTCCTATTGCTGATTTACGCCCATCCGGCTTCGGACGCCCCAGCAGTCCTGCCTGGAGCGAACTTTTTGCCAATGATATTCCTCTCAATCTATCGCGTTGGCCCAACGATTCAACGGTGCTAATAGGAAAAGTGCTGGAGGCAGGAACAGGAGAAAACGTCCAGGATGCCCCATTGCCCGTATTCCAGTATTTTGAAGAACGACCGTCGGCATGGAGCCAGGCAGGACCGTTCTGGATCGGCGGATATTTTGCACATGGTTATGCCAGCGATATGATACGTGTTGATCACCTGGATTCCAAGACTAAGACAATCTATACCGCACAGCAAACCGTGTATGGATTCATGACCGGAGCAGACTGGAGACGTTGGTACGCACTTAACCTACTCGAAGAGCTGGACCTTCCTGGCGAATATGTCATCGATAAGGAAAACGAAAAAATGTATGTCTATTTGCCGGCAGACACCCGGACACTGCATGTATCCGTGATGAACGACCCACTGATTGCTATTGAAAACTGCCAGAATGTCACACTCAGCAAACTAACATTCGAATATGGACGTTCCATAGGAATTTATCTGGAAAACACACACCATGTACGCATTACCGGATGTACAATCCGTAATGTAGGCGGTGTAGGTATTTCCATTGGCAGAGGTACAGAGACGCCAGATAAGCAAACACTAAAACCACACGCGGCAGAAGCAGGAGGAGATCCGAAGTCACGTGTTGTAGGTGACCTCATGGGAAGAGTATATCAGGATATTCTCTTCAACCGTAACGGCGGAACAGACAACGGCATCATAAACTGCTACATCTACAACACCGGAAGTGGAGGCATAAGTCTGGGAGGAGGTGACCGCGCCACATTGACTCCCGCCTGAAACTTTGTAGAGAACTGCCGTATACATGATTTCAATCGCGTAGAAAAATCATATAGACCTGGAATCTGGATTGATGGTGTAGGCAACCGGGTAAGCAAATGCGATATTTACAACGCTCCCAGCATGGCCATTCTTTTTCATGGAAACAATCACACAATTGAATTCTGTAAAATAACAAATGTATGCAGTGAAGTTGATGACCAGGGAGCAATCTATTACGGGCGAGACCCGTCGGAATTGGGCAACGTAATCCGTTACTGTTACTTTCACAAACTCAGTCCGCGCCATCGCGTTACAGCAACCTATCATGATGACGGAGCCTGCGGAGGTGAAGTTTACGGAAACATCTATCACAATGCCGGCTCACTTCCCGTACTGATTGGAGGCGGTCATTATAATCACTATCATCACAACATTTTTATTGACTCACCTGTAGCTATTCATTTCGATAACCGCATGCAGAACTGGGGAAAAGGAATGGTGGCTCCCAATGGTATCATTGACCAGCGCCTGAAAGCAGTAAAGTTTCAGGAGCCTCCTTATAGTACCACCTACCCGTTCCTGGCTCATTATTGGACAGAAAATCCTGCTTACCCTCATGGCAACGTCATAGAAGGAAATTTGTTCTATCGTATCAAAAACATCGTAAACGGACAAACCCAATGGGGAGAATTCTGGAACAACTGGTCTACAAACAACGATCCTGGATTCATAGACCCTGAAAATCCTCTGAAAGGGTTCAAAAAAGATGCTCCGGTCTATAAACACATCCAGGGGTTCCCGCAATTGCCTTTTGACCAAATCGGATGTACGCTGAAAGAGCAATGTGACAATTGAAATAAAAGAAATTTAGTATGACCATTCAAGCAACTGTCCGCAACATATAAGAGACTAGGATTTGTCTTCCGCTATTCAAAAGGAATGGATTACAAAAAGAACACCGCTGAATTCATCAACAATCCCAGTGATAGAAGAGATGATTAGAGGTCAATCACTTCAAAAGATTGACAGAAAGATTTTACTATTTCTTTCCTATAAACAAACAATATGCCTTGAAAGCGAAACATCTGTTAGTTCATTCCTGTTTGAGACAATGGAATTCACGCCCCTTTCGTAAAAAGAAAAGACTCCCGGGTATTTTAAATTAAATCCGACCTAAGGATAAAAAAGTCGGACTTAAATCCCAAAAGAATACATTCATCTAATGCCGGAACATGTTACGTCTGTTACGAAAACGCATCACTTCATAATATACCCTCCTGAAGGGGCGCATCATTTCATAATACAACGGATATAAACCATATGAATTGTTCTCCACCATTCGTACAGACCTATTCAGGACGGCCAGAGACACCAAAGGTAATGTCACATACAATAAAAAGACAACAAAATCCAATATATAACGCGACAAAACAACCGAAGTTCCATATACGGTATAAGCTCCGTATGCCCAATAAACAAGAGGTATTACCCCGTACAGGAAATTCACAATCCAAGAAAAATCATACAGATGCAACAGACAACGGCTCCGTGCCTTTAGAAAGCGACAAGCCTGCATCCGCGAAATTTTTTCATTTTTCCAACTCTTCTTACTGCAAACCTTCTGTTCTATTGCCGCCACCTTATCATAGATATAAGCCACATTTCCCGGCTTGGAAAAAGTATCCACCAAGAACACATCTTCACCACGCAGTAACGAAACATTTCCGAAGAATCCCTTGCCACGAAGAAAAGCCTCTCGCCTAAACGCTAAATTACAACCATCTGCCCCCAATGGCCGACCACTCAAAATTGAGCGGGCATATACCGATTGCATCATGAAACGCTCAAACCGAATACGGCGACAAAAACAAGTAGAATCATCTTCATAGTTACTGTAACCTACCACCAAGTCCTTATCTGAATTCATCTTTGAAGCCATATTCATCAACCAGTGAGGCGAATTGGGCGCACAATCAGGTTCTGTCAGTAAGATCCATTCTCCTTTGGCCGCTCTTACCCCCAAAGTTATAGATAGTTTTTTTCGGCTGATATACAATGTAGACTTGGGCAGCATGCTTACTCGCAACATGTGGTAATGCTGCTGTAACTGTTGCAACGTTACGGCATGCTCCTCAGATACTCCATCGTCAATCACGATTACTTCAAAATTAGGATATTCCTGATCCAAAATTGCCGGCAAGTTCTCTGACAATACATTTCGCTGCCCGTTCAGGGCAATCACAACACTTATAAAAGGAGCCCGCTCTACGGCATGATTTGCACAAACATTGCCCGTCTTTTTCCGTGCCTTATAAATGGCATTGTTGTAATATAGACTAAACCATAAATATGCCATACAGATTATCATCCATACAGTCAATAAGCAAACAGAAAGAAAATCCAAATGCAAATCCGCCCAAAACATTTTATCCAACATCAGTTATGCTCCTTTATTTATTCTGTTCTTCTGAATTCCTGACAAACAATAGCCGTGGATACTGCTACATTCAAACTCTCCGGATGACAATTTCCCGCAGGATAGCGCGGGATAAACAACTTCCTATCTACCAGACGTTCAATCTCCGGCCGTATCCCGTTACCCTCGTTACCCATAACAACCACACCAAAATTTGTCAGTGAAACGTCTGTAATGATGTCTCCTTCCAAAAACGTTCCATATACGGGAACCTCAGAAGACAGATTTGCCATCCATGCAGCCAAATCAAGATAATGCAAACATACACGTCCCAAGCTCCCCATGGTCGACTGTACCGTTTTGGGTGAATACACATCTGCCGTATCAAGCGAACAAAAAACGTGACGTATCCCAAACCAATCGGCAATACGTACAATGGTACCTAAATTGCCGGGATCTTGCACGCAATCCAATGCCAAGACCAGTTCTCGACGCGGAATGTCAAGCAGTTGTTCCATATCAAAAGCCGATTGCTTTTTCTGAAATAAAGCCAGTACCTGTTGTGGACTTTTTTGCAAACTCAATTGAGCCAGTTCCCTTTCACTGACTTCAGCCGTCTCCAAAATGTCTGAAAGATTATGCGCGTCCCAGAATGCTGACGTGGCAGCTAAAAAACGACAAGAAAAATAAGGGAGCAATTCCTCAACAACCTTATGCCCCTCTGCAACAAACAGATTCAATTCATCACGATTCTTTTTTTGTGTCAATGAGCGAATCAACTTTTGCTTATTCTTGCTAATCATCTTTTTCTTGCAGTTTTATTCAAAAATATAGGCAAAGCTACAAACTTTTTATAGATAAGTCTTAACTTTGTAGCAAAATCTTGGATTCAACATACAAAAATATAGCATTTTGCCTGCTTATGCTCTTCATGATCATGAGCATGCATTCTTGTTCTTCTGAAAAATTTCTTTCAGAAGAACAGTATGTATTGTCTGATGTCAAGCTCAAGTGTGACAATAAGAATATAAAAACCGGGGAACTGCGCAGCAACATACGGCAAGAAGCAAATTCAAAATGGTTCAATGTATTTAAAGTACCTTTAGGCGTATATTGTATTGCAGGCACAGACTCAACAAAAAAAATCAACCGTTTTATCAAACGCATTGGTGAAGCTCCTGTGATATACGATAAGAAAATGGAAGAATATTCCACACTTAGCCTGAACAATGCCTTGTTCAACAAAGGTTATTTAAAAGCAAAAACAGAAGTTGAGCATAGCACCAAAGGCAAGAAAATTAAGCTTACCTACAACATTCATTCTGGACGACTTTACTACATTGATAATATCAAATTTCATTTCGACAACGATACAATCAGAAATATCATCCAGCAAGAATCCAAACATTCCTTATTATACAAAGGGATGCCGCTTGACATCAACATATTGGAAAACGAGCGCAACAGAATCATTACCCATCTCCACAATCAAGGATATTACCGGATTACCAACAATTTCATTACATTCATCGTAGACACTTTAGCAAACTACAACAGCGCAGATCTGACACTAAATGTAACGATTCCTCCCAACACGGACAGCATAAATGCGTACAAGGTCCACTCATTTGGAACGGTAAAAGTATATGACGAAGTAAACAACAGTACTCCGATAGACTCTGTTGTATTTAAAGACATCACCTACTTTTACAACAAGAAATTACACCTAAACAAACATGTATATAACCGAAATATCCATATCCGTCCGGACAGTATTTACAACGAAAAACGTTTTCAGAATACATACGGATCACTCAACAGTCTGCAAGCCATCAGATCAAGTTCCATACGCTTGACCCCAGACAGTCTTGATCCGACCAAATTAAACTGCGACCTCTATTTATGGAACAATAAAAAACATTCCATTTCAACAGAACTAGAGGGAACCAATACGGCTGGAGATTTGGGAGCTGCTGCTTCAATAACCTATACAAACCGCAATATTTTTCATGGTTCAGAAAGTTTTTCATTAAAACTACGAGGAGCCTATGAAGCCATCACCAAACTGGAAGGCTACTCCAACACCAAATATCTTGAATACAACATTGAAAGCGGTTTTCAATTCCCGACGTTTTTATTACCTTTTCCGTCAGCAGAAAAAAAACAAGGGCTAAAAGCTACTTCCGAAATAAACTTTCAATATAACCTTCAAAACAGACCGGAGTTTCATCGCCGAGTCGCTACAGCTACATGGAGTTACAAATGGAATGTCATAAACAACGCAAAGACCCAGCATAAACTTGACCTTTTTGGTCTGGATTATATATTTATGCCGTGGATATCAGAAACATTCCGAAAAGATTATCTGGAAGACACAGATTCCAAAAATTCAGTCATCAGATACAGTTATGAAGATTTGTTTATCATGAAAACCGGGTACAGTTTTCAATATAACTCTTCACGCCGAGCACAAATGTCAGGACTCTACCAAACGAATGCTCACCAAATAAAAGCAAATATTGAATTAGCCGGAAATCTCTTATACGGCATATCGAAACTAGCGAAGATTTCTCAAAACGACAATCACCAGTATACGATATTCAATATTGCCTATTCACAATACGTAAAAGTTGATTTTGACCTGACCAAAAGTTTTTTAATTGATGAACAGAATTCACTCGTATTCCATTGTGGATTTGGAATCGGCATCCCATATGGAAACTCAAACATCCTTCCTTACGAAAAGCGGTATTTCTCAGGTGGAGCCAATAGTGTAAGAGGCTGGAGCGTCAGGAGTCTGGGGCCGGGAAGTTTTGTAGGAAAAGACGGAAAAGTAGATTTCATCAACCAAACTGGTAACGTAAAAATTGATTTGAATTTAGAATATAGAACTCACTTGTTCTGGAAACTTGACGCCGCTGCTTATATTGATGCTGGAAACATCTGGAACACAAGGAACTATGAAGGTATTGACGGCGGCCAATTTAAATTTAAAACATTTTACAAACAAATAGCCGTATCATACGGTGTTGGTCTGCGCCTTAACTTTGATTATTTTATTCTGCGTTTTGACACAGGTATGAAAGCAATCAATCCGGCTGAACCAACGGGAAAACTACACTACCCGATTATTTATCCAAACTTTAAAAGAGATTTTGCTTTCCATTTTGCAGTGGGATTACCGTTCTGAATAAAACTCATTACACCCAGACAAGGAGAATCAGCAATTTTAAATATGATGAATTTTATAAGTTTCAGCAGTGGCAGCAGTGGAAACTGCTATTACATTACAGCACAACAATATGGATTAATCATAGATCTAGGGATCGGTATCCGAAAATTCAAGAAATATTACAAGGATTATGGCTTCATTTTTCCTGAAATAAAGGGAATACTCGTTACACACGAGCACGCTGATCACATAAAAGCCGTTGGCATATTAGCAAATGAACTGCGCATCCCGGTATATGCCACAGAATTAGTTCATCGAGGCATGATAAGAAACATAAGGATGCAAAAAAAGGTTGAATCACAATATGTCCGCCCATTCGAACACGATACGACCATCGAAATAGGACCATTTCGTGTTACCTCATTTAAAACGCCGCACGACAGCACTGACAATTCTGGATATTTTATTCAATACAGAGACACGAATCTCTGTATCATCACGGATGCAGGCCATATCAACGATTCCATGAAACATTATATTCAAAAGAGCATCAATTTGGTAATTGAAGCCAACTATGATAAACAAATGTTGGAACAAGGCCCTTATCCCGCCTACCTCAAACATCGCATAAAAAGTGAAAACGGACATATGTGCAATGAAGAACTTGCCCAATATTTATCAGAAAATGTAAGTCCACAAATTCAACATATATGGTTATGCCATTTGAGCGAAGAAAACAACTCACCAGAAAAAGCACAACAAACAATTGTCAATGCTTTTAAAGAAAAAGGTTGGACTGGAGAAATTCTGAAAAATATAGAACCTTTGAATCGGAAAATGCCTTCAAAAGTATATCAATTGTAAAAAAAAGGTAGAAAGATTTGGCTATTACAAAATAAAGCCTTAAATTTGCAACCGTAATCAAAAACATGGTACCCTGACCGAGTGGCTAGGTAGCGGTCTGCAAAACCGTGTACAGCAGTTCGAATCTGCTGGGTACCTCTAAAAATCTTATAAATCCTAAAAGTTAATGTAAACTTTTAGGATTTTATTTTTACACTCAATACATGAGTAAGTCAAAGCAGATACTCATACACAATATGCATTCAATGGAAAGATATACCTTTGGCATCGCTTTTTATTCTCGATAACGTAATTCCCAAAAAGCTACTGCCGAAGCTGCTGCTACATTTAATGAATCCACACCATGCGACATCGGTATGCGAATTACGTGGTCAGCTCCCTTAATTGCCTCATCAGGCAACCCATCACCCTCAGTCCCCATGATGAGCGCTAAACGGGAAATGGATTTCAAACGTGGGTCATCCAACGAAACGGAATCGTCCCTCAAGGCCAAAGCTGCCGTTTCAAATTTCAAATTACGCAACTGCGACAAAGGCTCATCCACCCATGTCCAAGGCACCAAGAACACAGAGCCCATCGAAACCCGCACTGCTCTTCGGTTTAATGGATCGCATGAATCGCGCGTCAACAAAACCGCATCAATGCCCAGCGCTGCAGCTGAACGAAAGATGGCCCCAATATTGGTTGTATCCACTACGCCATGAATCACCACAATGCGGTTGGCATCACGACATACATCTTCTACGCTTTTCAGTTGGGGACGTTTCATGGCGCAAAGAACACCACGCGTCAAAACATATCCCGTAAGTTGTGACAACAGCTGACGGTCGCCCGTATACACAGGTACATCCCCAATGCGTGCCATAATATCTACAGCATCTCCTGTAATATGTTTCCGTTCACAAAGCAAAGCCTGTGGCTCATATCCTGCATCCAGTGCTACCCGGATCACCTTGGGGCTCTCGGCAATAAAAAGCCCTTTGTCCGGCTCCAAGCGGTTGCGCAGCTGGGCTTCGGTCAGTTGGCTGAACACCTCTAACCCCGGATGGTCTAACGTGGTTATCTCTTGAATCTGCATAACGCTATGCCCAACTGATTAGTCCTTTAAAACTTTTCCTTCCGAAAAAGCCTGCCCCACTTTCTCTCCAACTTTCAAATAACAGTGATGAATAGGATCAAAAGTGATGGGTGACAGTTTCTGAACATCTATTTTTCCCTCTGCATCTAAAATACGCTCATCGGCCGAAACATTGACAATTTTGCCTACCATGTAACAGGTTTCAGGGTCATACGACTCCAGTTCGCACTCCAACGTCATGGGCAATTCCTCAATCAACGGGGCATTGACGCAATCTGACTTTACCACGTGAAAGCCGGCTTTCTCCACCTTGTTCGGATCAGCCTTACCCGACACGAGGCCCACATAATCGCAAGCCACTACCTGCTCGGCCGTCCCCATGCTGACCGTAAAGGCTTTGGTATTCAGTATGTTTTGCGTGGTTTTATGTTCATTGGCCAGGCAGATGCCAATCATGTTGTCTGTAAAAATACCGCCCCAGGCCGCATTCATGGCATTTGGAAAGCCGTTTTCATCGTAAGCCGCTACAATGAGTACCGGCATGGGATACATCCAGGTTTTCGAACCAAAATTTTTTCGCATAATCTTTGAGTTTATTTATTCTGTTACACAATCAATGGCTACTTTCATCACACCGTCGCGTCTGCTTTCAAACAGATCGTAAGCCTCCGCTATCCGACGCAACGGAAAACGGTGCGTAATCAGCGGTGTCGTATCAATCTGACCGTCGGCTATCAGCCGGAGAATTTCGTTGCAGTCGCATCCGTCCACACCTCCCGTCTTAAAGGTCAGATTCTTGCCGTACATATCCGGAAGCGGCAGCACCTGCGGCTCGTCATACATGGCCACAATCGTCACGGTGGCGTTAGGCCGTGCGCATTCCCACGCCAGTCGGAAAGTTTCTGCCGTCCCGGCCACTTCCATCACGACGTCAGCCCCGCCGTGCGCACTCTTCCGGCGCACAAAGTCCAGACATTGCTCTGGCTTCACCACGCAAACATCCGGATAATGTTCACGAACGAATCGGATGCGTTCTTCCGACTGCTCACAAACCACCATCAGCTTCGGATGTTTCAGCCGGGCACAAAGCATCGTACAGATACCCGTCGGCCCCGCGCCGATAATCAGCACCGTATCTTCACTGGTAATGTCCGAAATGCGCGAAGCCCAAAAGCCCGTAGCTAAAATATCGCCCACGAACAGAGCCTGTTCATCGGTCACGCCCTCCGGAATGCGGTTCAACCCCTGATTAGCCAATGGCACGCGCACGTAAGCAGCCTGTCCGCCGTCACTCCGACAGCCCAGGGCCCATCCGCCCTCAGGATGCTCGCAGTTATTCACAAAACCGTGCTGACAAAAGAAGCACTCGCCGCAAAAGGTTTCCACGTTCACCGTCACCCGGTCGCCCGGAGCTACGGCGGTAACTGCACTGCCTACTTTCTCTACCACGCCCACCATTTCATGGCCCACCGTAATGCCTTTTACGGCACGCGGCACGCTGCCATGTTTGATGTGCAGGTCACTGGTGCAGATGCTGCCCAGCGTTACTCTGACCAAGGCGTCCTGCGGCGCCTGCAACTGAGGCATCGGTTTCTCCAGCAGCCTGAAATCGTCTTTATCTACATAAGTATAAGCCCACATATTATTTTTCATTCTATTACTTCCAATAAAAAACTTATCGGCCGGAATCCGTCGTTACAGGACACCATAGCCGAATGCGGATTCTTCATCCACCCGTCATAAAAATCTCCTCCCCCGTGTGCCAGGGTCATCACGTAAGGCAGCAGGTTCTGCCACGCACTGTCGCAAAAGCCCTCCGGCTGCTTCATATCGTGCACCAGAAAAACGCGGTTTTCTTCCATGTCGCAGGCATGCTCCAGCGGGTTCTCGTATTTTTCAATGAGGTCCTGATAACAGGCCTTACGCATGACGGTGATCCGAAGGGTCTTCATATTTCCAACCAAAATCATTATGATAAATCATATTCCGGGTCATTCCTCCGTCCACGGTAATCAGCTCACCGTTGATAAAGGAATTTCGATCGTCACACAAAAATTCCACCACGCGGGCAATATCCTGCGGTTCGCCAATTCTTCCGGACGGATGCTGATTCCTGTCGGCGTCCGTAAAGGCTTCCGCCACACCCGTAGCCCCATACTTGCCGGTGTCAATCCATCCCGGGGCTATCGCATTCACGCGCACCTTTCCGCCCAGACTTACCGCCAAGGCGTGCGTCAGTGCGGTAATGCCTCCCTTGGCGGCGGTATAGCTTTCCGTATCGGGCTGCGACTGAAAAGCACGGGTGGAAGAAATATTGACCACACTGCCCATACCGATAAACTCATCCTTAAAGAGCAAGGTCAACCAATAAGGAGCTGCCACTCCTACGCGCTGCACGTACAGAAAATCGTCATAGCTGCACCGGCTCAAAATGCCTTTCCGGCTGAGGCAGGCATTATTAATCAGGCAGTGAATGCCCTCCGGCTGCCGGTCCATTATCCAGGAATGAAAATTTTCCAACACTTCTTGTTCGGCCACGTCTCCAGCATATCCGAATACGCCCAGCCCCTGTTCTGTCAGTTCACGCTCAGTGGCCTGCAACCGCGCTTCGTCCTTATCGAGGAAATACACCACGTTTCCCTGCCGGGCAAATGTCTCCACCAGACATTTGCCAATTCCGCAGGCTCCTCCTGTAATCACAAATACTTTCCTCATACCCATTTTTTCTTTACAATAATACAAAGAAATCAGGAATTACACAAGCATTAGCCCCTCAAAAAAAGGCTCAAAAAAAAGTCAGTCAGACAAGATTTCCAAGAATCCATCCGACTGACTTTTTTATCTATCTATTCAAACGGTTACTCGACCACTATTTTCTTGCCATGCTGAATATAGATGCCTTTTTGAGGATGACTGACGCGGCGCCCGCTCAAATCATAATATTCCGTATTCGCCCCTGTGGTTACCTGCTCTATACCCGAAGGCAGCGTAACCTTCTGATCGGTCTTGATCAAGTTCCAGATAGAAGCGCCCCACGATTTCGGTTTGGTCAGGATGGTGCTGAAAGCACTGGGATTGGTATACCAGCTGTACTCTCCCGACGGGTCCACAATGGCAATGCCGCTATTCGACTGGTCGGTGCTGATTTCCTCCAATTTCCAGTCCTTAATGCCCTGCGCATTGACGTTTACCTTGATGGTTTGCCCCTCTGCCGAACTGCTGATATAAGCCGGGTTATTCGTGACCTTACTATAAATTTTCAGCGTGCCGTCCTCCTGTTTGACGAAGTACCACAAAAATCCGTCCGCATCCGCTTCCAGAGTTCTGGGTTCCACATTCACCGTACCAGCATAAGCATAGTAGTTGGTGAAATAGCCATTTTCTATCCGATAATAATATTCCTCCGAAATACCGTCCAAAATGCTCGTTCGCGGCATGGCCAGGAACTGATTATATACCGAAACATAGGTTTTGTAGGTGACTTCCGTTACCACGTCGTTCTGATTCAAAACTTTCTGTGCCGGGTCAATCAGGTTTTCCTGCAGATAAGCCACGGCCTCAGCGGTGGGTTCACCGTACCCCCCCGTCAAGGGCGTTTCCACAATGCGGTTGCACTTGTTCACCAGCCCCTCCAGCTGTATTCTGAAGTCAGACACTTCCACCAGTTTCCACGTACTGGCGCAGCATAACTTGGGTTCGTTCTTCACCATGACGTTACCGCTTCCCGTACCCGTCAGGCGTTTTACGTTTCCGGTGGCTGCTGCCGTATAACCGTCCACGGCCGATACCGTCACCACTCCCGGAATAAACGTGTAGCTGCCGTTGGCTATCGTGGCCTTGTCCAGGCGCACCGGCGTTCCGCCGTCGTCCGCCAGGGTGGCGTTATTACCAAACGTATTCATCTGCACCTGTTTTCCCGTGGCGTAATTGACCATGATGAAGTGGTCACCGCTCTTTTCAAACGACCACAGTTCCTCCGGCTCCGTTTGCGGGGTATAATGAATGCGGATGTTGTTTCCGCTCTGGTACATGCTCGATCCGGCATACTGCTGCTTGTAGTAAGTAGAGGCCGAAATCAGCTGATATGCCTTACCGCTCTGCGGCATCACGATGGCGCCGCTCTTGTAGTCAGTCACCGCCTGCTTCAGCTGGGTCAGGCTGTTGTCATCCGGCTGTGCGGTGGCTGTCTGATAAGCCAAATCCAACGCATCATACAGAGCCGCCGACGGATAACCTGCCCCACCGCGCACGGCCTGTTCCAGAATCTGCTTGGCCTCCGCCAAAGTCTGCTCGCTCTCACTGGTCTCTACCGGCGTAAAATAGTGTTTGGCGTAATTGATGTCCCTCGCCTCAAAAATGGCGGCGTGTGTCTGCAGTCGGCGCAGGAAGCTGGTCCAGTCCTTGCTCTGATTGGGCAACCACGCAATTTCAGATAGTGCCAGCAAGCGCGGAAATACCTGATACTCCAACTCAATGCTGTCGTTACAGGTTTCCGTCCACATATTGGCCTGCACGCCCATTTCGTAGCTCTCCCGTCCGGACAGGGCCGAAAGCGGATTCAGATTATACACGGTCTCCAGCGACACCACCTGATTCTCGCTCCATCCGCCAAAATACGGCTCATCCACGGTGGTCTGTCCCGGCCCTACCTGCATCATATCCAGATACAGATTGGAATACGGCACCGCAATGCTCTTCAATCCCTTGTTGGCCGCATCGCTGGTCTTGTTGATGCTGTTCCACGCCATGATCACCGGCTTCACCGTATTGTTTTCATGCCAATGCGACAGCAACTCGTCCCATACCACGATATCTTTATTGTATTTTTCCTTGACATACACGCCCAGCTGTTCCACCAGCCACGATTGCAGTTCCTCCACGCCCGAAAGACCTTCGTCAGCCACGCGCTTCAGGCAATCGGCATTGGTGCTCCACTGAGTAGTGGGGCACTCGTCACCTCCAAAATGAATATATTGATAAGGGAATATCTTGGCCAGATTGTCCAGAATACATTTCAAGAAGTCAATCACCTCGTCACTGCCCACGTTCAGCACGTCCTGTGAGATACCACTGTCCAGCCGCACCGAATATTTCTTCGACGGGTCGCAACTCAAATTCGGATAGGCCGTAATGGCTGCCACCATGTGACCGGGAAAGTCAACCTCCGGCAGGATGTCGATGTAGCGCTCCTTGGCATACGCCACAATTTCCTTCAGATCCTCCTGTGTGTACCACATGCCGCGGCCATATTCCGTATCGTCAAAGAATTTGCCGCTGCCGTCGCCCGGACTCACAAACGACCCGCTGCGGATGCTGCCCACTTCCATCAGTTTCGGATATTCCGGAATCTCCACGCGCCAGCCCTGGTCGTCTGTCAGGTGCCAGTGCAGCACATTCAGTTTATAAATCGCCATCATGTCAATAATGCGCTTCACCTCCTCCTTACTGAAGAAGTGGCGTGCCACGTCCAGCATAAATCCACGATAACCCAACAACGGCTTGTCCTGAATCTCCAGGTAGGGCACTTCCCATGCCACGTCCTTGGCTTCCGCCGTACCGTAAATGGCTCGGGGCATCATCTGTTTCAGCGTCTGCAGACCGTAAAAGAAACCCCGGCTGTCAGCCGCCTTGATTACGATGGCGTCATCTTCCACCACCAGGCTGTACGCCTCCTTTTCCATCGTGTCGTCCAGAATCAGGTTGATGGCATTCGGCTTACTGCTTCCGGCCGAAGCCTCCGTTTGCAGACGGATGCCGGAAGTCTGCTGCAACTGCTGCGCGAACCGCTCCACCTGACGCAGCACGTCACCCGAATCAGTCGGCACGTAGGTGATGGTTGCCAGCTCGCTCAGGGCCAGTGCACCGGCCTTGCGCTCTTTCAGGGAGACGGGATAAGGAATGATGCCATATTTGCCAATCGACTGATATTCCTCCAGCGTCATGAACTTCAGCGGGTTGTTCGGGTCGTTCTTGTCCCAAAGGCCCAAGTCCTTACCCACGCCGGCTCCGCCAAACTGATTCATCGACACCGCAGCGTTGCCCAACGGCTGGATTTCATATCCTCCGCTATACGAAGCGTTGGCCGTAGCCGTAATGCTGAACGCATCGTTGCCGTTTGAAATAGCGCCGGAATAAAATTTCCCGTTCTTGGCCGCATTGTCGACGTAGAGCACCTGGTTGGTCTTGCTCGTCAGTCGGTAACCGTTGGTTTCGTCCCCCTCAATTTTCCACAGCTGCGCATCCGAAGCCGTAATCTGCGCGGTACGTACCAGTACGCCGTCGCCCTGCGCCTCCAGCACATTGCCCTGGTTCAAAAACTGAATGAGATACCACACGGTTTTTTCGGGAGTACTAATCTCCGGAAAACCCGCAGCCCTCGCCTGCCCCACAGAGAGCAACACAAAGAAAAGAAGAAGTATTTTCCTGACCATACACAATTAGATTTTGGTAATTATAAAAGGATAAAAATTAATGCAGTAATACTTAACCATTTACTCCTCAATAGCTAAGTTCCCGTAAAGGTAAACTTTTTTCTGCATAAAAGAGTGATCCGTCAGAATTATTTTGGATAAGAGAGAAACTCATTTTTTTAATTAAAAATTATATTCTTTCTCCAGTTTCACAAAGTATATACTTGAGTTTAGGATTTATATTTAAAGGCTTTGAAATTTCTTCATGTAATAGTAAATTAGAAGTAGTATTGTATTTTTCTACTCATAACCAATATTGTACAAATTAAAAAATATGACATTTGACTACGGGGTATTACTGAATGCTTACTACCAATATAATAAAGCCATCTTAAATACCACCTATAAAAGGTTATTTTTATATTATTAAACTCTCTAAGATTATTTAGGAATCTTAGAGAGTTTAATAATATTATCCATTAGTCGTTATATAGGGAATCAGATACTCCTTTATTTTTAAGGTATTGTACAAATTTATCCAATGGGTATTTAAATATCCAGTTAAATTCTTTGTAATGACCAAACCATTTTACAAATGATGGACTTAAAGTATAGTAGACTTTGATAAACACTCTTCCAAGATAAGATTCTGCTAAAAAGTTATCTCTAAATCTTCTTAATACACAGACTTGAGGACAATCATATGAACCATAAACGGCCGTTGCAATATAACAACCACCACCATTACCATTACCTTCATTATTAGACATAGCATGCGCTTTAAGTGCATCAATAACTTTTTGATTATTGTCATACTGTGAATCTGAATATTTAATTAATAATTCTGCAGCCTTTATAATTTTTTCTATTTCACCTTCCTTCTCAAGTGCCCATCCTATTTTAGACATCTGAATATAATACATTGTGAATAGTGTAAAAGCTTCATTAAACAACTGACTATATAATATATTATTTAAAGATAGATTTTTTGCTTCGATGATATAAGATGTCAAATCCTTTGATCTATTTGGGAAGTTAAATAAAAAATCTCCTATTTTTTCTCCTATTACGGAATTTATTTTATCATGTATTCCTACAAAACCATTAAGTTTTTCTTTATTTTCAGAAGAGATGGAATAATCGCCATCATAAATAATATTGAACAGTTTTTCCGTATATCTTCCAACTAAATCAAAATACTCACGTACAACCTCTTTGCGCACAGCTTCATTTGAAACAGAAAAACCAATTAGATAAAATTGAATTTTGAAAGCTGAAACGATAAGAAGCTTATCTATTAGCTTCTTCCCTTGAGAAAATATTTCGGGGATCTTCTGGGAAATTTCCTCTATTACATCATTGATGAATTCTTCCTTATATCCAGTCAATGCAAAAACAACATTTGGAGTATATACCCAAGGATCTTCTATATAGTCAATTTGCCTTTCTATTGGACAATCAGGTTCAAATTGACATAATTTACTATGAAGCATCCCTATAGCATAGATTTTCGCTCGCATCTTTGTATCAAGACTTTTAGCGACACCATTAATCATGTCTGCAATACCTTTTGATATTCCTTGCGGCTTTACGTTTAAATCAATCACCCCCAATTTGACTAATTCCCAAAAACATTCAAAAGTAGCCTGAATATCAGCCATAGCATTATGAGCATCTTTAAATTGCTTACCGAACAATTTTGTATATAAATCTTGAAGTTTGGGGTACTTTAATTTAGGCAACGCACAATATGATACTGACTCCTTCATCGTACATCTATAAGGCATATTATCGAGATATAATTTCTCTCTATACCTATAGAATTCACAATCAACTACATTAATATCAAAGGATATATTATGGCCTACAAGAATTCCAGCTTCATCAATTAAACTCTCTATGATGTTTAAAGCATCGTTAATATCTATACCTTCTCGATTAGCAAGTTCTGTAGATATTCCATGTACATTTTCTACATCCTTGTGTATTTCATAACCATCAGGTTTTACAATAAATGCATCTTTTTTTATAATATCACCTGTTTCGTCGCTTAAGATATAAGCAAAACTTACCAATCGTGGCCAATTATCAGTATCAAAAGCTGGACTATCATAATTCTTGGGCTTTCCAGTGGTTTCTGTATCGAAAAATAAATAATTCATGATATATCAAAAGTTCTTTATTACTTAAAATAAGTTCTCAAATATTATTTAATTTATTGCGGATATTCTTCAAATTCAAATACACTACTTATGCATATCAATATAATCACCTCTGTATAAATTACTGATGATAACTACTATTAATTTAATCATGGCTTAAAATTACATCATTATTTCCTCAAAAGTAATATATTTGATCAACAAAAATGTTTTATATAATCCTCATATCATAGGAAATTTTATATGCTCAAGTTCAGATTTAAAATATTTCGACAAAAAGTAGATAAAAAAACTCTGAGTTTTCTGAATGTAATAGTAAATTAGAAGTGGCAAACAACTAATTACATACCTCAAAGCCATGAGCAAATATACAAATATTCCGTCAAAACTCAAGAACTTATTTAATGAGCGAGAATCATGACCGAATGAATCACATTTATTCTATTGAAAATGCACACCCAAGAAAGCCTTTAATGGTTACAATGCAACAGCATCTAAATTCCAATAATCTTTGTTATCACAAGACATGGCCACCCGTTGGGGCAGCTGCACCGCCTCCCCGCCGATTCCGCTGAACCCCCGCCAGCCAGATTCTGCTGAATCCCCGACTGATTGGTGCCTCACGCATCTGCATTGAATATGTGATGCTGCACGAGCTTTGCCATCTGGTCCATCATGACCACACACGGGCTTTCTATGAGCTGCTGACACAGGAAATGCCCGACTGAAAAAAATGGAAGATGAAGTTGGAGCGACTGATGATGTAAGGCGCCGAAACGTGCTGAATTAGTAATCTGGCAAATATATTGATATCATCACTTAACAATCCCAATATTACTTTGTTTTAGCGGTGCCATCGCGACCTACGTAAGAAAATTACTTTTCCCACGTAACTTCATACGCACAAACTGGGCAAAAAAAGCCGCTATCTGAAAACAAGAAGAAAACCATTTGAAATTACAAATCGACATCTAAAAAAAATTACAAGCCGCCTAAAAAGATTTCTGAGCCGCCGAATTTTTTTTTACAAGCCACCTCGTAACAAAAAAGTCCCAGAAGAAGCTAACAGCAAACGGGGTACAACAAAAAGCAACACATCCCGACTGCCCCACACACGGAAAGAGGGGCAATCGGGATAAATGCGAAAACATATGCCTCACACAAAGGACACTAAGAGAGAGGCGTCACTTCAGCTTGGCGTAATCCTTGTCGCTCACCGGCTCGAGCCACTCGTTGCTGGTCTGCTCGCCGGGCACCTCAATGGCCAAATGGGAGAACCAGCTGTCGGGGGCAGCGCCATGCCAATGCTTAATGCCGGCGGGAATAAAGACGGCATCGCCCGGATGCAACTCCACGGGCTCCTTGCCCCACTCCTGATAGTAACCACGGCCACCTACGCACACAAGGGTCTGGCCTCCGCCCCGGGTGGCATGATGTACGTGCCAATTGTTGCGGCAGCCGGGCTCGAAGGTGACGTTAAAGACGGGCACGCCGTCTGTCACGACAGGAGCCAGATAGCTCTGTCCCACGAAATACTGGGCATAGGCATCGTTGGGCTGACCAATGGGGAAAAAGATGGACTGTGCATAGACGTCGCGCGGCGTGGTGGACAGGCTGTCGGAAGTCCACACCTCCTTGGCCATGCGAAAGGCTGCCCAGGCCTTGGGCCAGCCGGCATAGAAGGCGGCATGGGTAAGGATTTCGGCAATCTCCGTCTTCGTCACGCCATTTTTCTTTGCACTTTCCAAATGGAACTTGAATGAAGAATCTGTCAATCCCTGCGACATCAAGGAAACCACCGTTACAATGGAGCGGTCGCGAAGCGACAACAAATGATTGCGACTCCAAACCTCACCAAAAAGGATATCATCGTTTAAATGTGCAAATTCCGGAGCAAACTCTCCCAATGCATCCCGACCGGCCGTCTGCTGAACTTTTACTTGTGATTTTGCCATAACTGGAAATATTAAAACAAACAACAATAAGAATCTTATGTTTATGCTCATCTTGCTTATAATTTAAAAATTAAAAACTCGATGCAAATATAAAACTTCGCCTGCATATTCGCTTTGCCAGGAAGCTCAATGAGCTTTGCTGAAAAGTTCATACCAAAGTTGAAGGGGAAATACCGAAAAACTCCTTGTACAGTCGGGAAAAATGTGACAGGTTCTTAAACCCGACGTCATAGCAGATTTCAGTAACACTCTTTTCGCCCTTGCTTATCATATCCCGCGCAGCTTCCAATCGTCGCCTGAAAATCCATTTTTGAGGGGTCAATTCGCTGATTTTTGCAAAATCCCGTTTAAAAGTAGACAGGCTTCGCTCCGTATAACCGGCTATCTCAACCATTGAAAGGTTCAACATGTAATTCTCGTTCAGATAGTCCAGGATATCTATTTTCCACGGCTCCACGAAATCAAAAAGCGATGCATACAGAGCCGGATCCGTATTTAACAGGACATACACCCCCTCAATCATTTTCAATTTCAGGACCTCGTCAGTTGGCTGTTCGCCCATTTCAAAATAAGGTATGACCGACTCAAACAAAGAGCGTATGTCGGCCCTGTTTTTAGGAAGAAGTCTGAGACTGTCCTTCTCACGTTGCGAATTAAACGGTATTTGTTCTCTATTGAGTTTCTGATAAAACTCGCGCAGGAATGACCTTGAAAATTTCAATACCACAGAATGATACGGACGGTCTTTTTCCGGCTTTTTCTGTAACCACAGGCGGTTGTCTCTTCTCATGAAAGCGCAGTCGCCGGGATGCAACACGGTTTTACGTCCCCTTTCAGTTATTTCCAGTTCACCAGACAACAAATAAATCAGGGTATGCTCTTTATTTTCATGCGCACATCCGAAGTCACTGTTAAAGTAACTTCCGATAAGGACATTGGAACAATCAAAAACTTTATAATTCTCCATAACACGTTTCCTATGCCCTACAAAATTACATTTTCTTATCCCATTAATCTTTGCTATAAAGGCCATTTTTTTGCAAGGCCGCAAACTTTAACCATAATCATATTCTCTTCATGACTCATATACACAATAATGAAATCATGGAAGATTCCTGAAGCTTGAATGTTTGTTCAACAGTATCAATAGCCTGGATAAACAAAAACCGACTCTACATTTCAGAATGTAAAGTCGGTAACTTTTTGCGGTGTGTACGGGACTCGAACCCGTGACCCCATGCGTGACAGGCATGTATTCTAACCAGCTGAACTAACACACCAAAATTTATTTTTTCAAGCCTTTCCGTTGAAAAGCAGTGCAAAGATATGATATTATTTTTACACAAGCAAATTTTTCTTCGTTTTTTTACAAAAACTTTTGCAACAGATATACATTATGGTATGCGCCATCCTCGTAAATCCAATCTTTTAATGTAGCAACAATGTCAAACCCTGCACACTGAAACAATTTTATGCTTCGCTCATTGCTCGTTTTTACATAAGCATACAGCTGGTGCATGCGAAATTTGTCGTTTGCCAATTGGATCAACTCTTCCAGCGCTTTTCTGGCATACCCTTTCCGTTCTTCTTTTTTCAGTAGCGCTATTCCTACTTCAGCTTTTAAGGCAACAGGACTATACCCATATAAATCGGCTACTCCCACGGCATTTCCCGAATACGAATCCTGAATCGTCAAACGCAGTTCACTACTCTGAAAAATATCCGCAGGCTGCATTGACAAATACTGCTTAAGCACATATTTGGAATAAGGAATACCACTTGAACTGACCCGCCACGCTGAACGTTCGCTCTCAATCTGGTACAACACCGCCAGATCCTCGGGCTCCATCGGACGCAATATTACCTCTGGCATGGCAAAATCAAGGTTTTTCCTTTGGCCAGCAAAAGACCGAGGCCAACATAGAAATCAAAAAACAAAACGACAATTGACTATTCAACGTGGCATAATACAGGAAAAGATTATAAAGTATCGGAACTGCAATGACCACCACTCTGAAAAGCCCCTGCTGATGATAATTACGCTCATCTATGTCATTTGTCATCCGCCGCTTCACAAATGAAAATTTGTACCACTTCAAACTCACATATATACAGGCAAGCGTCAATACAATTCCAACCAACTGAATGACATACTGCCCCGCTGCATCCAAGCGGACATACGCAACTGGAAACACGCCCAGTTCAGACAGTACAGCCTGCATGCACGCTATAATCCATACCACGACAAAACATATTCTGGACCAAAGCAAAATCTTCATATCTTTCCTTTTAAAGTTGTTTCAGTTCTGTTCTCGCCAAGATTGAGCGCCCTAACGTTACCTCATCTGCATACTCCAAATCATCCCCAACGCTAATGCCACGCGACAAAGCGGTCAGCCGAATTGAAAGATGGCTGAGTTTGCGCTGTATATAGAAATTGGTCGTATCCCCTTCCATTGTCGGACTTAAAGCAAAAATGATTTCCTCAATGGGTTCTTTTTCGGCACGCTCAACGAGCGAATCTATTTGCAAGTCGCCAGGGCCGATGCCATCCATGGGCGAAATCAATCCACCCAGTACATGATACAATCCCTTATATTGTCCGGTATTCTCAATCGCCAACACGCTTTGTACGTTTTCAACTACACAAATAATGGTCTGATCACGCAGCGTGTTGCTACATATTTGGCAGACTTCAGTGTCGGAAATATTATGGCAACGCCTGCAATACATTATATTCTCACGCAAACGTATCAGACTATTTCCCAAAGCCAAAGTCTGCTCCTTGTTCTGACGTAACAGATGAAGCACAAACCGTAAGGCGGTTTTTTTTCCAACTCCGGGCAATTTCGAAAGTTCGTCAATCGCCTTTTCCAACAAAACAGACGGAAGCCTTTCTGCCATAACCCAAATCAGAATTATCCTTCTTGCAAGACAGGCAAGTTGATGTATGAAAATGCAAAGTTACTACCCCTTGCTGACGGGAACTGACTACGCAAATCCACATCTTGCCGGTTTTTCAAATAGGCAATCATCTTTTCATAGCAGTCCAAGCCACTATTGGCTCTAACGTAAGCAGAAAATACGGTATCCTGATATTGGAATTTCAATGTTCCGGGAATAGGAATCACACGTTTAAACGTAATCTTACCTTCATACCATCCGTCTCGCTGAATTGAAAGCATATTAATCTTTGCCTCCTTTTTACTCAACGCTTCCCCATTACCGGCTCCGACACTATTTTCCTTTTTGTTCGCCTTAAATTCTTCTAAACTTGAGGCCTGGGTCTTAATGACAATAAAATACACACGCGGACGTACCTTATATCGCTTAGGATACATATACGACCCTACTGCATACTCACTAATATCATCAATTAAAGCCTGATCGACAACTAAATCCGGGATTGAACTTAAAAAAGTAAAAACTTGCTCAAGGGAAGTGGCCAGCGTTTCTTGCTCAAAATATCTTACGTATAAATTCATATATGAAACATGTGAATGCGTATTTACTTCCTGCAAATACCTTTGTTTATAAAGAAACTTCTATAAAAATATTTTATAGATAGAGCGGAAAACGAGACTCGAACTCGCGACCCCACCCTTGGCAAGGTTGTGCTCTACCAACTGAGCTATTTCCGCA
>FR903614.1:0-10396 GCA_000438115.1 Prevotella sp. CAG:617
CCGTCCGGCAGCCTCTCCGCGCTTGGCGGAAAACGGGCTGCCGGACGGCTGCTGTGGGGGTCTCGCAAAGGTGACGCCGCCGGGGCGCGCATCCTTACTTCTTCATGCTCATGGAGCCTGAGCCAATCATCTGTCCGTCGGTAAAGATGTAGGCGTTGTAGGTGCCGGCGCTCAGGTACTCGTTGACCGGAACGTAAACCGTTACGCGCGTTTCCTGTCCGGTGTATTCAATGGTTTTCTGGGCTGAGCAGGTCAGTGAGCGGTTCTCGTAGTTGAACGAGCCGGAGACGTTGACCACCTCGTTGCCCGGTTTGGTCAGGCGCACGTAGATGGTGCGGTTGCCGGTTTGTGCCGTCACGTTGCGGGTGATGGAGAAACTGATGGCAAAGCGGTTGATGTCCTTGGTCTTCTTGGCAGCCTTGCCGTTCTTCTTGAGCGGTGAGATGCTGATGCCGGTGGCGTCAAGCTGGGCGGCTACGGCCACTTTTTCCGACAGGCTCTGCTTTTCGGCGTTGAGGCCCGAAATCTGCATGGTGGCTTCGTTGTACTGCGCCCGTGCCGCGTCACGCTCGTTGGTGAGCGTCTGGTTGAGACGCTGCAGCGAGTCGACCTGACGGATGTAGGTGCGCAACACCTGGCGCACGGTGGCCAGTTCGCGTTTGAGGCGCGCAATTTCGCGGGCGTCGTTGCTCTTTACGCTGCGCAGCTCCTGCAGCAGGTCTTCGGCGCGTTTCTGCTCCTTTTCCAGCTGTGTCAGCAGCGAATCGTTCTTGACGGAATTTTTCAGCTCGTCGTATTGCAGGGCAAACTGGGCATATTCGTTTTCCATTTCCTGCTTGTCGAGCGCAGCCAGTTGTTCCAGGCTGGCGTTTTGTTCGGCCTGTTTCTTCTGATAGTTGTGCTGATAGATGAAAAAGCCTATCAGACCTACAACCAGCAGCGCGCAGGCTACTGAAAGACCAATAATCAGTGCTTTAGTTTTTTTCTCCATTGTTTTGTGATAAAATTAGGCGTTTACAGATTGGATATCTTCTTGCATTTGATTGAGATATTCTTCTTTCACGTCCTCATAGAAAGCGGCCTGCGTGCTGTGTACATACGGAGTCAGCCACAGGAAACCAATGCCCAGCGTCAGGATGCAGAGCAGAAACCACCCGATAAACGAGAGGTGGAGCAGGAAAAGCTCCAGCTTGTGACCGCGCATCATGCGCATGCTCAGCTCGATGGCCGCGTTGCCCTGCAGCTTGGGATCGTCGTAGAGAATGTACGGCGTCATGGCGTAGGAGTAGGACTTGACGATGCCGGGGATAATCAGCAACAGGGCCCAAAGCACCGTATAGATACTCTGCAGAAACAGGGTCAGGAAGATGCGGCCAAAGTCGCGGAAACCGTCAAACAGCGTGCCGAGTTCGTCAAAATGCGGGTCGCGCAGGTTGCGCAGAAACATGATGGCGAATCCCCATTCAAGCACCGCATAAATCAGCGAGACCACGACGGTGAACAGCGTGGACCAGTTGACTTGGGGACTGTTGGGATACATCAGCCCCGTGATGGTGGAGGGTAGGCTCAGTGCGCAGTTGATAATGAGCATGAGCAGGGTGACCAGCACACAAACGACGTCCATTTTCCTTTCAGCGAGGCGCGGGCCTCTTTCTTGAGTGTTGCAAAAGATTTCATATCGGTTATAAGGTTGGGATAAGGTGAATATTCTGGTGTAACGATTAGTCAACTACGGTAATCCATCCGTGAACGTCGGGTTCGATGCCGTACTGGATGTTGCGCAGCTTGTTGTAGAGCTTGGTACTGATGGGGCCGGGCTTGCCGTCCTTGCTGATGACGTACTTTTTGTGGTTTTCCAGGTCGTCGATTTCGGCAATCGGACTGATTACGGCGGCTGTACCGCAGGCGCCGGCCTCTTCAAAGGTCTCGAGCTCCTCTTCCGGAATCTGGCGGCACTCTACCTTGATGCCCATGTCCTCAGCCAGTTGCTGCAGGCTGCGGTTGGTGATGGACGGCAGGATGGACGATGATTTCGGGGTAATATACGTGTTGTTCTTGATGCCGAAGAAGTTGGCTGCACCGCACTCGTCGATGTATTTCTTTTCCTTGGCGTCCAGATAGAACTCACTGCAGTAGCCTGCCTCGTGGGCAATCTGGTTGGCCTTCAGGCTGGCTGCATAGTTGCCGCCCACCTTGTAGCGTCCGGTGCCGAGGGGGGCTGCACGGTCGTAGTCGCGGATGATGACGTAGTTGTTGGCGGCAAAACCACCCTTGAAGTACGGGCCTACGGGAGTGACGAAAATCATGAACATGTACTCGTCGGCCGGATGTACGCCGACCTGGGCGCCGGTACCCAGCATGAGCGGGCGCAGGTAGAGCGAGGCACCGCTCTCGTAAGGCGGCACGAAGCGCTCGTTGAGCTTGACCACCTTCTTGGCCATTTCCACAAACAGTTCGGTAGGCACTTCGGGCATCAGGATGCCGCGGCAGGTGCTTTGCAGACGTGCGGCATTGTCGGCAATGCGGAACATGCGGATTTTGCCGTCGGGGCAACGAAAGGCTTTCTGTCCCTCAAAGGCCTCCTGACCGTAGTGCAGACAGGTAGCGGCCATGTGGATGTTGATGGTCTCGGAAGAGCTGACTTCAATTTCTCCCCATTTGCCGTTGCGATAGTAGCAGCGCACGTTGTAATCAGTGGGCATGTAGCCAAAACGCAGGTTGGCCCAATCAATAGTTTCCATGGTAATTTATTTTTTATGCGATAAATGCAGGTTTAAACGGGGCAAATATACGGAATTTATGGCAAAAAGTGTTTTTTACACCTGAAAAAAAGCGAAAAAGGATAGTTGCGGGCCGTAGGTAGGTTGCAAATCGTCGGAGATAAGGCCGTCAGCGCAGGCAGCGGTTTCGGTCCGGCAGGCCGTGGGCTTTCGGGGGCGAATAAGGAAGGCTTGAAGGGGCGGCGGGGCGGCGGTGTGGCTGCACGGGCGGCCGAGGCAGATTAGCGCGCCGCAAAGCATAAAACGGGTGCCGGCTGTTTTATTTTACCTGCCGGGTATTTTGATTTATCCGCCGGCTTTTTGGGCGTGGGCGGCATGTATGGCCGGCGGGGAGTGCGGAGGGAGAAAAGTGAGCGTGCAGGGAGGTTCAGAGGGACTCCCGGGCCATCTGGTGGAGCACGATGCGCGCTTCGGGACCCAGATTGAAGAGCAAATCGGCAATGCTGAGTTCGGGCAGGAAGCCGTTTTGCCGGCTGAACACCTGATAGTAGGGCGGTGTGGGTACCAGGGCCGGCTTTTTGGGCGAGATGGCCGTGCGCAGGTCGCGTACGTCGGGAGCCGTGTCGGTCAGGTAGTGCGAAGTGGGGCAGATGTGTGGCTCTATCTGGAGCAGGTCGCATACCACATGGTTAAGCCCGGCGTTGAAGTCGACCAGGCGCATGGGGCGGAATTCGTTGTAAAAGGGTCGGAATTCGTCGGCGTAATATTCAAAGTAAGGGCTGTTCTCGTAGGCCGCCACCAGCGCGTTCCAGTGAACGTGCTGCCAGTTGCCGTGCGGGCTGAGCATCACCTCGCCCGTGGGGCATTTGCCGCCGGTGCGCACGATGGGGATGGTAAGGTCCTGCACGCCTTGCGGGCCGGCAATGCGGCAGCGGTTGCGGTAGGTCTGTTTTTCATAATGGTCAAACTGTTCCATCCACACCGTGTCGGCGCGGAACATTTGGGCGTAGTAGCTGACCGGCCCCAGGTAGGCCGAGGTAAGTATGACTGAACGCATGCGTACGGGATTTTGGGTTTGGGCCGGAGAGTTACTCAAGCGGCTGGAAAAAACGTGAACCGCGCAGCCACCGGAAGAACGGCTGTGTGGTGTCAATGGAATAGCTGGTGCACAGGGCGCGGCCAACAAGGGCCGTGTGGGGTACAAAACCGAATTGTCCGGAGTCATATCCGTCGGGCGAGAAGGTCCAGTAGTAGGGCTTGGAAAAGAACGCATATTCCAGCCGTTGGCCGTCAAAGCGCAGGGCGGTGTCGTTGAGCAGTACCACGCGGCACTGTTCGTGAATGCGCATGGTGTTCCAGAGCAGGCGGGCATTGACCGGCGTTACGCGGATACGGCTGCCGGCAGTCGGCACGCGCAGGGGCTGGGCGTCGGTAGTGGTGCGCCAGGGCAGCACCCTGCGCCTTACGGGGTCAATCCATACCGTATCGCCCGGCAGGGCCTCGCAGCGGGCCAGACACATGCGGCGGCGGCCTTCGGTCTCGTGGCGGTCCGACGGGTCGTGAAACACCATCCATTCACCCTTTTTCGGATAGCGCGTACCCCAGCGGTGATAACCCCAGACGGCCTCGCCCGGAAGTCGCAGCCCGTAGTAGGTGCGGCTGACCAGAATACGGTCGCCACATTCCAGCGTAGGGCTGCAATGGGCCGATGTAACCCTCAGTTGCGAAACGACACACCCCCGGAGCAGGGCCACAGCCAGCAGGGCCGTGGCCAGCGAGATGGCAAGGGTGAGTGCGTTCCGGCGTTTCATGTGTGTACGTTTAGGGTGAATCAGGAAGGATGTTTCAGGCAGCGGTATGCCATGGGCCGGCGGCGCGGCCATGCAGGTGGCCTACTGGATGTTGCCAACCCACTTGAGGATGCGGTTCCAGCGCACGTGGCCGCTGCCCCATCCGTAGTCGTCGTCAAACGATACCCAGACAAACAGCGGTTTGCCCACGATGTGGTTCTCGGGTACGAAGCCCCAGAAACGGGAGTCGGCCGAATTGTCGCGGTTGTCGCCCATCATCCAGTAATAGTCCATCTTAAAGGTGTAGCGGTCGGTGGCGCGGCCGTTGATGTAGATTTTGCCGTTGCGCACCTCGAGCTTGTTGTTTTCGTAGTTGCGTATGGGGCGTTCGTAGATGGGCAGGTTTTGCAGAGTGAGCTTGAGCGTGGCGCCGCGCTTGGGAATCCACACGGGGCCGTAGTCGGCTGTGGTCCACTTTTTGTACATGTTCTGCGGGTAGAGCCATTCGCCATAGGCCGGGGCCGGCATGATGGCGTCTACCAGGTCCTTGCGGCTCTTGAGCGTCTGGAGCAGATTGCGGGTCAGCGGCATGATGCGCCACATGTTGTCGCCGCCGTCGGGAATGACGGAGAGGTCTTCCTGCGTAATGCCCCACTGCTGTACCATGTCGAGCGTCAGTGGCTGCGCAAAGTGAACGAAATAGCTGTATTGCGCATTTTCGGGCTCGCGGTTGGGACGGCCGTCAAGATAGATGGTGTTGTGGCGGATTTGGAGCGTTTGTCCGGGCAGGCCCACGCAGCGCTTCACGTAGTTTTCGCGGCGGTCGGCGGGGCGGCTCAGCACGCGGCCGTACTGTGAGGGGTTCTCGTTGATAATCTGTCGGCCGGCCTGGTAAATGCGGCGGTAGACGGCCTGCTGCTGCTCGTAGCTCATGCCGGGGCTGACGGTGTCGCCGGGCAGGGCGGCAGCTCCCGTCTGATAGGCCAGGCGGTAGAAGTCCATGTCCTGNNNGAAGTCCATGTCCAGCGCGTTCTCGGCCACGGTGTCGCCGGCCGGATAGTTGAACACGACGATGTCGTTGAGCTGGGGCTTGCCAAAGCCCTTTACGCGGCGGTATTCCCACTGCGGCCACTCCAGATAGCTGCGGCAGTTGACCACGGGCAGCGTATGTTGCGTCAGGGGCATGTAGAGCGGCGTTTGCGGAATGCGCGGGCCGTAGCTCAGTTTGCTCACCAGCAGGTAGTCGCCCGTGAGCAGCGTCTTTTCGAGAGAGGACGAGGGGATGACATAGTTCTGGAAGAAGAACTGGTTGATAAAGTAGATGGCCACCAGACCGAAGATGATGGCGTCAACCCATCCCATGATGCTGCGGGCCGTGGTGTTTTTGAGGTTTTTCCACCAGCCCCAGTTGATTTTCTTGGTAAAATAAACGTCGAAGATGAAAGGTACCACCAGCAGGCCCCACCAGGAGCTTACCCACAGCAGGAAGAGCAGATACAGTACGAGTACGATACTGAAGTTGAGGCAGCGCCGCTTGCAGCTGCGCGGATTCTTTTGGGGTGTAGTCATGTGGGCAGACGGTTTAGAAATTAAACAAGTCGTCGGTGGTCAGCAGACCGGTGTGGTTGAGCGTGAACTCGGCCGCCAGTACGGCACCCAGCGCAAAGCCGCGGCGGCTGTGGGCGTCGTGGGTAATCCGGATACAGTCCTCGGGGCTGTCGTAGGTGATGGTGTGAATGCCCGGCACCTCGTCGCGGCGGATGGCGTCAATGCGCACCTCCTCGGGCGCTGACGTCCTGGAGCCGCTGATGCTGCCGTCGGCGTTGTGTACCTCGCCCTTTACCCAACCGTTCTTGCGGTCGAGGCGTTCCACGATTTCCTCGGCCAGGGTGATGGCCGTGCCGCTGGGGGCGTCGAGCTTGTGGATGTGGTGGGTTTCCTCAATGGATACGTCGTAGTTGGCAAACTGGTTCATGATGCCGGCCAGATAGCGGTTGACGGCGTTGAAGATGGCCACGCCCAGCGAGAAGTTGGAGGCCCAGAACAGCGTGTTGCCCTGCTCGATGAGTTTTTTTACGTCGGCCTCGTGGTCTTTTTTCCAGCCCGTAGAGCCGCTCACCACCTTGACGCCCTGTGCAAAGGCCTTGAGATAGTTGCCGTAGGCTGCCTGCGGCGTGGTGAATTCAATGGCCACGTCGGCGCTGCGAAAGGCCGGGCTGTCGAAGTCTTCGGGATTGTCAATGTCGATGATGCAAACGATTTGGTGACCGCGCTGTTTGGCGATTTCTTCAATCATACGGCCCATTTTGCCGTATCCTATGAGTGCAATTTTCATTTTTTTCGGATTTACATTTGTAGGAACAAAGATAAAGATAAGTTTTGAAATAGCGTTGTGCGGGGTTTGCTATTTTTTATGGGCCACGGCGTGCCGGTGGGGTGGCACCTTGTTGGAAAAAGGTGGCTTGCCGGTTTTCCGGGGTCAGACTTAAACGAAAAAAGGTGGCTTGCCGGTTGGCGGCTTCCGGCGCAGGCCGTCCTGACGTGTGGCGTTGCTCCGGACAGCCGGCACTCAGGCATGATGGCGCCAGATGCGCAGGATGTAGTACACAAAGTGAACCAGCGCAAACAGGCAGGAGAAGATGAGCAGCAGCTTGCTCTCGTTCCATCCCACCGTCTGCTGGTGCCAGAAGCCCGTAACCACGCACATGAGCGAGAGCACGATGCCCAGGGCGTTCATGATGGTTTCGCCCTTGCGGCGGGCCATGTTCGGCTCGAGGTGGCTGCGGCGCAGGCCGTAGTGGGCGTAGATGTCCTGCCCGATCATCATCCAGATGACAAGGCGTATCCACGTATCGGCCGGCAGAAAAATCATCAGGCCCAGGCAGGTCAGGATGCCCAGAATGGGGATGGCCGGCACCAGCGGCGTGCGGAAGGCGCGCGGAGCGTCGGGCATGGTGCGTCGCATGACGAGCACGGCGCCGCACACCAGGATGAAGGCCAGCAGTGTGCCGATACTGGTCATCTCGCCCGCAATTTCGGCCGGCACAAAGGCGGCCAGCAGGGCCACCAGCACCATGAAGAGCAGGTTACTGTGGGCCGGGGTGTGGAAACGCGGGTGGATGCGGCTGAAGAAGGGCGGCAGCAGTCCGTCGCGGCTCATGGCCAGGAACACGCGGCTCTGGCTCATGAGCACGACCATAATGACCGAACAATAGCCCATGAGGATGGCAATGAGGATGGCGTTGTTGAGCCACGGGAAGGCCGGCGCGCCGCCCTCACCCATCTGGGCAATGGCAATGGCCACCGGCGCAATGCCTTCGTGGCCGCCGAACTGCTGGTAATTGGCCACGCCCGTCATGACATGGCCGAAGAGGGTGTAGAGGATGGTGCACACCAGCAATGAGCCGAGGATGCCGATGGGCATGTCGCGGCGCGGATTCTTGGTTTCCTGCGCCGTGGTGCTGATGGAGTCGAAGCCCAGAAAGGCAAAAAATACGATGGCTGCGCCGCGCAATACGCCCGACCATCCGAACTCGCCCAGATTACCCGTATTGGCGGGCAGGTAGGGGTGGTAGTTCTCGGGGCGGATAAACTGCCAGCCCAGCACGATGAATACGAGAATAACGCCAACCTTCAGGGTTACGATAACGGCATTGAGCAGTGAGCTCTCGCGCGTACCGCGGATGAGGAACACCGACATGATACACACAATCAGGGCCGCCGGCAGGTTGGCCACGCCGCCGTCCCAGGGGCAGGCCGTCAGGGCATGAGGCAGCTGGATGCCGAACTGCTCGAGGAACACCACCAGGTAGCGGCTCCATGAAATGCTCACCGTGGTGGCCGCCACGGAGTATTCCAGCACGAGGTCCCATCCGATAATCCAGGCCACCAGCTCGCCCATGGTGGCGTAGGCATAGGTGTAGGCACTGCCCGAAACGGGAATCATCGAGGCAAACTCGGCGTAGCACAGGCCGGCAAAGGCACAGCCCAGGGCCGCAATGATAAAGGAGAGGGTAATGGCCGGGCCGGTGTATTGTGCGGCTACCGTACCGGTGATGGAGAAAAGGCCGGCACCTACAATGACGCCTACACCCAGGGCTACGAGGCTGAAGGGGCCCAGCACGCGGCGCAGGCCGCTCTGGCCTTCGTGGCCGGCTTCATGCAGCAGCTGCGCCAATGGTTTTCTGACAAAAATTCCCATAGTTTTTTTCTGTTTTTCCGTGTCACAAGGATTGGGTATAAAAAACGCGGAATTGTCGTTTCCGACTATTCCGCGCCTCAATTTTGGTTGTTCCACCCTGATTCGAACAGAGACTGAGAGTACCAAAAACTCTAGTGCTAACCATTACACCATGGAACAAACACTTTTTTGCTATCGTTAGAAAGCAGTGCAAAAGTAGGGTTTTTTTTGGTATCTGCAAAATTTTGTTCCCTATTTTTTTGCTTTGTGTATATTTTTTACACGTCTGTCGGGGAAGACAAAGACGCCGTTACTTTGAAAAGAATGCGGTTTTAGTAGAATTCTGCTCCGCCATTGTCAGCCGGTTCTTCGGTTTCGGCGTCCTGAGGCTTGATAAGGTCGGGACGCAGCCGGCCCTTTTCGTCAAACAGGCCGTAGGTGGTACGCAGTACGCGGAATTCCGTGCGGCGGTTGATGGCGTTGCAGTCTTCCTGCTGCTCGGGTGGCAGTCGTTTGATGTAGGCTTCGGTGAGCGTGTCGCCCAGGTGCAGGAAGGGGTAGGTATCCACCAGCTTTTGCGTCACAATCTTGGGCTGCCGCTTGCCGTATCCCTTGGGCGTGAGGCGGGCTGCTTCAATGCCGTGCTGACGGAGGTAGCCGACCACGCTTTCGGCGCGGCGCTGCGAGAGGTCGTCATTGTAGCTGTCGGTGCCGCGGTAGTCGCAGTGGGCACCCAGCTCGATGGTAATGTTGGGGTTTTCCTGCAGTAGTTGGGTCAGGCGCTCCAGGGCCGGTTTTGAGGTTTCGAGGATGTCGGCTTTGTCGAACGCGTAGAACACGTTGCGCACCAGCACGGGAATGGAAATGGACGGCAGCGGAAACTGCAGCACATATTCTTCGGTCTTTTGTACGTGGGGCACCGAAAGCTGGTTGCGGATGTTGAGGTACCCCTTGCAGGTAGCCAGGAAGAGATAATCGACGCCGGGTTTGACTTCCTGTTCAAACGAGCCGTCGCTCTTGACCGAGAGCTTCAGGTTGGTACCGTCGTTGCCCACCATATAAACTATGGCCGCCGGCAACTCGTAGCCGTCCTGTTCGTACACCCATCCCTTGACGCTCTGCAGGATTTCGGGGTAGGAAAATTCAAAAATTTTGTCCCATCCGCGGCCTCCCGTGGAGCGGTTGGAAGAGAAGTAGCCGCGGTTGTGGAGCCCCTCGAAAGTCATCGAAAAGTCGTCGGCGTAGGAATTGACCGGCGCCGGCAAATGACTGACGCTCCAGTGGTGGCTGACCGTGTCCTCACGGGCACGGTAAATGTCGAGGCCGCCCATACCGCCGCGGCCGTTGCTTGAAAAGTACAGCTCGCCGTTGGGCCGGCAGGTAGGGAAAACCTCGTTACCCGCCGTGTTGATGTCCGGCCCCAGGTTCTCCACGGCTCCCATGCCGTGTTCGTCCATCGGAACCCGCCAGAGGTCGGGCCCGCCATAGCCGCCGGGCATGTCGGAAGTGAAGTAAAGATATTTACCGTCAGGCGAAACGGCCGGATGAGCATATATCGACAGCGTGTCGGCCGTAATTTTTACTTCCTGTGCCTTGCTCCACTTGGCATCCGTGCGGGTTGATTTCCATATTTCCGCCATGCGCGGATATTGCGGGTCGGTGCGGCATACGGTCAGGTACATGGTCTGGCCGTCGGGCGTCACGCA
>FR903614.1:10466-13893 GCA_000438115.1 Prevotella sp. CAG:617
CGGGGCGCTTCCAGTTTCCTTTTTCGTCCTTCTTGGCGTAGAACAGGTCGGCATATTTTGTACCCGTAACCTCACTCAGTTCGTCGCCCGTAGCCTGATTGCGGGTCGAGGTGAAGATGAGCATGTCGTTCTTCTCTCCCGTGAGCACCGGGGTGAAGTCTGCGCGCGTTCCGCTGAGCCATTTGGCTTCCTTCACCTCGTAGGCTGAGCCTTTTTCCTTCAGTTCGGGCGCCGTGCGGCAACTTTCCAGTCCGCGCATGGCCAGTGTGTCGTTCGGATAAAGCTTGAGGTGATTTTCATACGACTGTGCGGCACTTTTGTACTGACCGGTCAGGCGCTGCATCTCACCCAGTTGGAAATAGGCCGTGGTGTCGGTCAGTCCGTAGCGGATGGCGTTCTGAAATGCTCCCACGGCGCGTGAGGCATAGCCGATGTGGGCGTAACACTGCCCCATCTTCAGCGCCAGCAGTGCCCGTTTGGGCTTGTCCTTCGACGGAGTTTGCGTATAAGCCTTCTTGAAATATTCGGCCGCGCCGTAGTATTCGCCGATGGCCAGGGCAGCTTCGCCCTTACGGGCTGTTTTGTCAGCATTGCCACATCCGCATACAAACGTCAGGGCAAGTATATAAGGAATTACAGACTTGATTTGCATGTAAAATGAAACTTAACCTTAATTAATAACCCCTTGACAGCGCTTTTATTGTATGGCACAATGCAAAAAATAAAGAATTCGGACGACGCTCACTGCGTATCAGAAAAAAAAGCTAAATTTGTGGAGTAGAAAGAACAACATTATTCAAAAATACAGCAAGCTATGAAACAAATTATTAATGGACGTATCCTTACTCCGCAAGGTTGGCTGGAGAAGGGTTCCGTCTTGGTAGACGGCAACAAGATTGTCAACGTAATTAATACCGATTTGCCGCTTGAAGGTGCCGAGCTGATTGACGCCCGGGGATGCATTGTAATACCGGGCGGCATTGAGATGCACGTACACGGCGGAGGTGGCCGCGACTTTATGGAAGGTACCGAGGAGGCATTCCGCGTAGCTGTGGATGCGCATCTGCAAAACGGTACTACTGCCATCTTCCCGACGCTTTCTTCGTCAACCGTGCCCATGATTGAGGCAGCTATGGAAACTTGCGACAAGCTGATGGCCGAACCCGACAGCCCCATTATGGGTCTGCACCTCGAGGGCCCGTACTTCAACCCGAAGCAGGCCGGCGCGCAGATTCCTGAATGGATCAAGGCTCCGGTGGCCGAGGAATACGAACCGCTGCTTAAAAAGTCAAAATGCCTGAAGCGCTGGGACGAGGCTCCGGAGTTGCCCGGTTCGGTAGAGTTTATCAAAGCCTGCTGTGCCCACGGTGTGTTGCCCGCCATTGCCCATACGCGTGCCACTTATAACGACGTGCATGCTGCCAACGAGGCCGGTATGACCCACGCCACCCATTTCTACAACGCCATGCCCGTAGTTTACAAGAACCGTGAGTTCAAGGAATGCGGCACGGTAGAGAGTATTTTTGCCGAGGAAAACATGACGGTGGAGATGATTGCCGACGGTATCCACGTGCCCCCCGTTATGCTGCGCATGATTTATCAGATAAAGGGCGTGGAGAAGACGGCTCTCGTAACCGACGCTCTGGCCTGCTCGGCCAGCAAGGACGACACGGCCTTTGATCCCCGCGTCATTCTGGAAGACGGTGTCTGCAAACTGGCCGACCGCTCAGCTCTGGCCGGCAGTATCGCCACAATGGACCGCCTGATTCGTACTTGCGTTCAGAAGGCCGGTATCCCCTTGGCCGACGCTTGCCGCATGGCTTCCGAAACTCCGGCCCGCATCATGGGTATCCTCGACCGTAAGGGTACGCTGGAGCAGGGCAAGGATGCCGACATTATCATGCTCAACGACGATTTGCAGCTTACCTTCGTTATGCAGATGGGTCGCATCGTGCGTAACGAACTCAACTGACCAGTACATGTTTTATGATAGTAAGGCCTGCTTTCCGCATTGGTGCGGCAGCAGGCCTTTATGGTATGTTTCGGGGCAGATGCAGGCGTCACGGAGGTGGTGCCGCAGAGATACAAAAAAAAGCTACTGTCTGTTTGAAGGACAATAGCTTTGTATGTTAAAGTTGTAATGTTCTGTCTTAAGCCAACTTGTTGATGTGCTGCATGAGGCTTGATTTGATGTTGCTGGCTTTGTTCTTGTGAATTTTGTTGGTCTTAGCCAGTTTGTCAAGCATCTGCTGTACTTTCGGCAGCAACTCGGTGGCAGCAGCTTTATCAGTAGTGCCGCGCAGTTTACGAACAGCATTACGCATGGTCTTAGCGTAATATCTGTTGTGAAGACGACGTGCAGCCGTCTGACGGATTCTTTTTACGGATGATTTATGATTTGCCATCTCTAATTTTAGTCTTTTTATTTTTTTACTTAGTAGCCCATAGCAGAATCGAACTGCTCTTTTGAGAATGAAAATCTCACGTCCTAACCGATAGACGAATGGGCCATCGCATTCGGGCTTTCGCCCTAAACTCTTACTGAGTTGATTGCGAGTGCAAAGGTAGTAGCTTTTTTTATACCAACCAAATTTTCTGAAGTTTTTTTTCAAAAAAAATGATTTTTTGTGCGCTAAGGGGGGTAAAAGGGCCTTTTTTCACTAATTTAGACCTCCCAAAAAGAGAATTGAGATGCTGAAAACTTCGAGAGGTCTGGTGTTGTCTACCTTGAAATATAACGATGAGTTCATCATAGCCGATGTGTTTACGCAAACCGACGGGCGCGTGTCGTTTATGGTACGTGTGCCCAAGTCGTCGCGGCAGCGTGGGGCGTTGCGCCTGTTCCAGCCGCTTACGCTGATTGAGGTTGACTGGCAGCCGCGGGCTTCGGCGCGTCTGTTGAGGCCGCGCGGCGTGCGTCCCGACGGTCTGCTGACGTCTATTCCCTTTGATCCGTACAAGACCACCATAGCCCTTTTCCTGGCCGAATTTCTGCGCTATGCCCTGGCGCAGCAGCCGGCCGACGCTACGCTCTATGAGTATCTGGCCACGTCGGTACAGTGGCTCGACGCCAGCTCGTCGGGCTATGCTAACTTTCATCTGGTGTTTCTGCTGAGGCTTTCGCGTTTCCTGGGGTTTTATCCGAACCTGGAGGGGTTTGACGGCCGGGCATGCTACTTTGACATGCAGGCCGCGCGATTCTGTGCTTCGGCTCCGCTTCACGGCCACTACCTGGAGCCGGCCGACGCCGCCCGGCTGCCGCTGCTCATGCGTATGCGTTTCGAAACGATGGGCGTGTTCAAGTTTTCGCACGACGAGCGCGACCGCATGCTCGATTTCATTAACAATTACTACCGGCTTCATCTGCCCGACTTTCCGGCGCTCAAGTCGCTCGACGTGTTGCGTCAGGTGTTTGCCTGACGGGCGG
>FR903615.1 GCA_000438115.1 Prevotella sp. CAG:617
CGGAAAAGAAATCATGCCCTGCAAATACAAGAACATCACGATGTATCGTGGCGAATGGCTGGGCGAGATGTAAGCAACCAAAAGCTAAGAGCTATTGTTTTTTGTTAATTGTGCTTGCGGGCCGACCTTCGGCCCGCTCTTTTTGTCTATATTTGTAGGAGAGACAGGATGCGGCGCAGCCACTCCGGTACGGCAGATGCCCGGTCGGTGGACGCCCCATCCCTCCAAACAGTCAGAACCAGGCGCGCCCGCTTTCGCGGAACTGCCCCAATCTCCCAAAAGCTATGATGAAAGAACGAACCGTACGCATTTTCTGCAAAAACAACCAACAATACTACGACATTCCGGCCGGTTCCACACTCGAGGACCTGTATCCCCTGACGAACCTGGACATGCCCTACGGACCGGTGAGTGCCAAGGTCAACAACAAGGTGGAAGGTCTGCACTTTGTATTTTTCAACAACAAGGATGTGGAATTTCTTGACATCACCTCGGCCTCGGGCCTGCGCACCTACACGCGCTCGCTGTTCTTTGTGCTCTACAAGGCTGTGAGCGACCTCTACCCCAACAGCCGTCTGCGCATTGACACGCCCGTATCCAACGGATACTACTGCCGCCTGCAGATAGGACATGAAGTGACGGAGGAAGACGTGGGCCGCCTGCGCCTGGAAATGCACCGCATCGTGGCGCGCAAACTGCCCTTCCATCGCGTAACGTGCCACACGAACGAGGCCATCGAGCTGTTCAAGCGCGAAGGGCGCACCAACAAGGTGAAACTGCTGGAGAGCACGGGCCTGCTCTACACCACCTACTACACCCTCGACGGCCTGCCCGACTACTACTACGGCTCCCTGCTGACCAATACGGAGCAGCTGTACATGTTCGACATCATCAAATTTGCCGACGGAATCCTGCTGCGCCTGCCCGACCCTGAAAATCCCTCGCAGCTGCGCCGCATGGTGCCGCAGCCCAAGATGCTGGAGGTGTTTGACGACCACCACCGCTGGCAGAACATTCTGGGCATCTCCACCATCGGCGAGTTCAACGAAGCCTGCGCCAAAGGAGCCACCAACGAGCTGATCAACGTGTCGGAAGCCCTGCAGGAAAAGAAAATCAGTGCCATAGCCGACCGCATAGCCTCCGACCCCCGGCGCCGCGTCATCCTCATCAGCGGTCCCTCGTCGAGCGGCAAGACCACCTTCTCCAAACGCCTCTCCGTACAGCCCATGGCCTGCGGCCTCTCGGCGGCCTCTGGCCCATGCCCATCTCGCTGGACGACTACTTCGTAGACCGCGACAAGACGCCCCTCGACGCCCAGGGCGAATATGACTTTGAAAACATCGAGGCGCTCAACATCCCGCTGCTCACGCAGCACATCAATGCCCTGCTGCAGGGCGAGGAGGTGGAACTGCCGCGCTACAACTTCCAGACCGGACGCAGCGAGAAAAGCGGCAAGCGCGTCCGTCTGGAGAACCATCAGATTCTGCTGCTCGAGGGCATACACGCCCTCAACCCCGCCCTGACGGCCGACATTGACGACAGCTGCAAATTCAAAATTTATGCCTCGGCGCTGACCACCATCCTGCTGGACGACCACAACTACATCCCCACCACCGACAACCGCCTGCTGCGCCGCATCGTGCGCGACTACAAATACCGCGGCTACTCGGCCCTCGACACCATACGCCGCTGGAAATCGGTGCGTCAGGGTGAAGAAAAATGGATTTTTCCCTATCAGGAAAATGCCGATGCCATGTTCAACTCGGCCCTGCTCTTCGAACTGGCAGCCCTGCGCCAGCAAGCCCTGAACCTGCTGGAACAGGTGCCGGAATCAGAACCCGAATATTCCGAAGCCTACCGCCTGCGCAAATTCCTGCAATACCTCAAACCCATCTCCACCAAGGGCCTACCCCCCACCTCGCTACTGCGCGAATTCCTCGGCGGAAGCACATTCAAGTATTGAAAACCACTATCCTAAAATAAAATCCCTGCCGGTTCCCGTAAGGCTGCA
>FR903616.1:0-2348 GCA_000438115.1 Prevotella sp. CAG:617
CTCTCTACTATATTCCGGCGCTACGGTTAAAATTACGGGTGCCGCGCTGGTCAACAACCTGACGGCCGGCAGCTACCTGACCAAGCGCGTGGCCAATGATGTCGATGGCACCGGCCTGAGCTACCTGGGCGACGAAACTCCGGATGCAGGGGTGCAGACCAACTATGTGCTCGACCCCTGGACGGCACAAAAGACGGCCGGCAACAACAGCTTTACCATAGGTGGTGCAACAGCCCAGCCGGCATCGGCCCTCTACGGCGTGTGGTTTGACGTCCGCTCAGACGACCCCAACCAGTGGGCCAGCTACGTGAAGGCCGGAACTTCCGTTTCCGACGGTTCGGAAACCTGGCAGCGCATCGGCTATACTCTCGAAAATACGACGGCCGCTGCTGAGGCCGGCAGCCGATACAGCACGGGCGTGGTGTTCAAGGCCAAGTTCCATCCGCAGGGCTTGCCCAATTACACGGATGGCGCCACCTTCTTTTCCTACGGCACCAATCTGTATGCCTCGATGGAGGATATGATGCAGCATTTCTATGGCAGTGTGTTTGCTTCGGACTTCAGCAAAGTTGCCTCCTGCCAGACCTGGGGAGCGGTGAAGGCCTTTATTGCCTCCACACTGCTGCCTAACGACCCTTCGGGCTACTACACGTGGCTCAACACGCAGGCTGAAGGCAAGGCCGATGATGACGTTGCCGATGCCCAGTCGCTGACGTGGAGCCGGTATATGCTGACGGAGTGCGGCTATTCAAAGTCGGCCGACGGCGCAGTGACGCTGGACCAGAACGGAAAAGTAACCCGCAGGGCGCTGCGCCCCACCGGTGTGCGTACCTATGAGGACGCCACCTGCTACTATACCTGGTGGGTGCGCCACAGCAACGACGGGCAGGACGATACGAACGGCATAATGGAGTACGCCATTGTGCGCAACAACATCTACAAACTGAAGGTGAACAGCATTTACTCTTTGGGCAGCGACATCCCGACCGACGAAGACCACGGCCTCGTCATCGAGGTGTATGTCAACGACTGGCAGTTGCTCGACCCAGAGATTCTGCCTATGTAATCCGAATGATGACGAACTTGTAAAATGGTGAATGATATGAGCAATTACCTGAAACATATATTCCGCAAAGCGCTGTACCTGTGGCCGTGCTTGTGCGTGATGCTGGCCGCCTCGTGTATGGAGGAGGAACAGTGCGACACCTGCTCAAAGTATCCCGTAAAGGTACAGCTGAACATTACGGCCGAGGAGGAACACAGCCTGAACACGCGGAACACCGAAGTAGTAGGACAGAACCATGAGTATATCAACACGCTGTGTGTGCTGCTGGTGAAGGACGGCAAGGTGGTGAAAAAGCTGCTTCCCGACCTTAGTGCCAACGATGCGGCAAAAACAGGCGACCTGAAAAATTATACATCCGAACTTTTTGAATTAGAGTCCGGGGTTTATACGGTCTATGCCTTTGCCAATATGTCAGAAACGTATCTGAGTGAGTGGCCGAAGATTTCCGGTTTGACCAAGGGGGAAGACGTGAGTAGCGTCGATTTTAACAGCATGGTTTTGACAGATCCTGCTGACACGTTGGATTTCGTTCGCTATTTCATTCCGATGAGCGCCAAGCAGGATGTGACAGTGGATGCTTCCACCCGAAGCATTTCAATCGGGCTTGACCGTCTGGTCAGCAAAATCCGAATCAATGTTACGCCTAACACTGTGGGGGTTAAATCCCTGACTTTTGGCGGTTGTGCAAATGGCGTCAAGCTGTTTGCCGACGGTACGGCTTCTTCCATTGCTTATGACGTGAAGAAGACCATGAATTTTACCGATCCGCAATCAACCGTGGCCGATTTCTATGTCAATGCCACGGAAGACAAAGGCCATCCGTTCTCCGTAGAGCTGACCACCAATGAGCACAGCGGCACCACCTATACCGCTACTACCACGCGTGACGAATTACCCCGCAACAGCATCTTCCCGCTTACGCTGCAGCTTAATCAGTACGGCCTTGATTTGAAGGCGCAGTGCTGGGTAAGCCCCATCGGCAGCCTGCCCGTAGAGGTGACGGTTGGTTTCCAGCCGGATACATACGAGGTTGACGTGCCCGAAGGCTGTCAGTTCGCCTTTACGGTCAATAGCGTGAAGAAAACGGATGGCAGTGGCAATGTGACCAACGTCAGCAGCGAATGGACCATTCCCGATAACATTACCGGCATTGCCTTCGAAGGCGCGTCCTCTGGCGTACAGACCGTAAAAGGCCACATAACTGCAGCTGTCGGCCATGATTTTGAACTGAGTGCAAAAGTGACGTGGACGGACGCCGGAAGTACCTACAACCGTCTTTATA
>FR903616.1:2376-2664 GCA_000438115.1 Prevotella sp. CAG:617
CATTTTGCATACCAAGGACCTGACTAAGTTCCCGCTCACAACTACGGGCAAGCAGAACAGCAGTAGCCGGATCCAGTATCTCAGTCCGGAGATGCTCAATTTGTTCATCAAGTAAAGAAGGAGGACATAAGATATGAAACGATATATGCATTTTTTATATAAACTTCTGTGGTGTGCGGCGTTGCTTCCGCTGCCGGTTCTGGCACAAAAGACGAGCAACCTTTATACTTCGGAATCTCAGAACGCACAATATACTGGAGTTTCGGTAAGCAGTTATTCTGGTTTTGA
>FR903616.1:2676-3831 GCA_000438115.1 Prevotella sp. CAG:617
TTCTGGTTTTGATAATCCGGATAGAGTTTGCGATGGCCGTACGAGTGGTAGTAGATCTTATGCAAGGATTAATACGTCATCTTCGCCAAGTTTGACTTTAGATTTGCGTAGCAGTAAGAGTTTAGGTAAAATCGTAATTACGTCTTATTCTTATTATAATAGTTGGTGGGATAATGAGGATTATCGTCCTACATCCGTGACGATTTATGGAGGAGATGATCCAGACTATTGCAATAACGTAATTTTTGAGCGTACGAATTTGTCTTATTCCGATAATGTGGCGACACTCAATTTGAGTAAAGTTGTGTCATATCGCTATGTAAGATTTGTGTTCGGCGCTTCAAATAACGATCGTATATATGAGCTCTCTTTTTATGGGCCAGAACAGTATGCTACCATCCAGCATAAGCCTTCCAAATGGATTGATTTGAAAAATCGTTTGGGACTGTCTGATGAAAGTGTGGGCTCTTTCAACTATGATGAGCCGTGGTTTACTTCCGTGATGAGTAATAATCCGGATGCAAAATTGCAGGCGGCTCATACTTATATTGATACAATCTATGTTCATAAGGGATCAACGGTGGATCTTGCCTTACCTACAAAATCGGCGCGGCAATGGGATGGTTCTTATTCATCAAGTGTTAAAACGTATCAGCGTTGGTATAGCTATCGTACAGACGGTACATTTGAGACAAATCATAGCCAAGGGGCAGCGTACGACTTGTTGACTCCTCAGGATAATTTAACAGTTTATCGCTTGAGTAATGGCTATGTAGGTCGTCCTTTGAGTAGTAGTCAAATACAAGACATGACTTTTTATTATCCTACGGATGATGAATTCAATGCGTGGTTTGATAACGCCAGTAGTTTTGATAACGACTGGTATGTAGTAGCTTGTGATGTTTCAGGATATACGGATTTTACTGAAAGTTATCAAGGCGAGCAGCGTGATGTAGATTTGGGTGATGATGATTTAAGGAGTAAATTCAGAAACAGTTATTATGAGCCTACAATAGGATTACGTGCAATTTTTTATATAGTAGGTGTAGATGACCATAAATCCACAGCAAGTTGGACAAAAGGACACTACCGTCTGAAATCTGCTGAATATCAGGGCGGAACTACAGATAAAAAATATTTGGAAGAGTATGAAAT
>FR903617.1:0-6036 GCA_000438115.1 Prevotella sp. CAG:617
GTTTATGCCCTTAAACATAAAAACTAAAGCGTTTGCAATACCTTTTCAGGCATCCCCCCCTCCTATTTACACTTCGTAAAAAAAATACAGGGTGCATCCAGACCAAACTCGGCGGCTCGGGATAAAATTTCCGAGCCGCCGAAAATTTTTTCCGAACCACCTTGTTCCGACCAAAAGCTAGGGCGGGAAAATGATGAGGACAAACGGGCGTGAAATAACGATATGACAAACTGCAAAAAACGGAATAGATGCCTCAACAACCTACAAAAGCCAATTGAACAAATACCCCGACAGGACAATAAAGGCGGCAACGGTACCGAAGAAAATGCCAATGAGGCGCCAGGTCATGACTTTTTTCAGCAAAGTGGCCTCCGGCAGAGACAAACCGACCACGGCCATCATAAAGGCAATGGCCGTGCCCAACGGAATGCCTTTGGCCACAAAGACCTCAACTACGGGCACGATTCCGGCAGCATTGGCATACATGGGGACAGCCAGAATAACGGACAGGGGGACGGCGAGCCAATTGCTGCGTGACATATAGTGCGCAAAGAAGCCTTCGGGTACAAAGCCGTGCATGAAAGCTCCGATGGCAATGCCTATGAGGACATATATCAGGACGCCTCGCACAATGCGCCACGCCTCACGTACGATGGCGGGCAGACGACGAAGAAAGGGTATCTGCTTTTGCTGCCACCCGTCGGTCTGCAACGCAGACTGATGCTGCAGCTGGCGGACCCAATCGCTCAGATAGGGCGAAAGATTCATACGCCCCAGCACCATACCTCCAACTATGCCCAGCAGAATGCCGCTGACAATGTAGACCAGCGTAACCTTCAGGCCGAAAGCACCCAGAAACATGGCCACGGCTACCTCGTTGACCAAAGGAGAGGTGATGAGAAACGAAAACGTAATCCCCAGAGGAATGCCTCCCTTGACAAAGCCAATGAACAAGGGTATGGACGAGCAGGAGCAAAACGGTGTGATGGCGCCGAAGAGAGAGGCCAGCAGATACTGCAGACCATACATACGATGGGTGAGCAGATAGTTACGCAGACGCTCAATGGGGAAACAGGAATTGACAATACCCATGAGCACGCTGATGCAAAAAAGCAGAATCAGAATCTTGATGGTATCGTAAAAGAAAAAGTTAAGGGCCGTGCCCCACGTGGTGCCGGCCCTGAGGCCAAACACTTCATAGACCAGCCAATCGGCAAAATACTGTATCATACCTGTCAGAAAAATTAATTCGTCATTATACGAACAATAAAAGGTTTATAAAAGCGGCAGTAGCCACAAGAGGCCCTACTGCCGCCGAAAAAAACAGGGAGGAGGCGGTGTCAGAGCCCCAAAATCTTTTTGACATCGGAAGCCGTAGGCACCTGTCCCTTAAACCTGACTTCACCGTCAACCACTACGGCAGGAGTGGTCATGACGTTGTAGTTCATGATTTCCATCATGTCGTCTACCTTGGTCAGTGTAGCGTCGAGATGATTCTCTGTAATGACTTTTTCAATAACCTGACAGGTTGCCTTACACTTGCTGCACCCCGGTCCTAATATTTGATTTCCATATAACTGAATTTAATAGTAAAACAAATTCCACATATTTCACTTTGTCTGAAACAGCTGCCCGGAACTCCGGAATGCAGCTGCACTAACACCCGCCCCGTTTGCTATTCGTAAAACTACGAACACACTACATAAAAAAAAAGACTCACAAGCAGCAGCTCTCTTCCTTACAAAGAGGTTGGCTGAAGAATCCGGAAAACATCGTCCGGGCTATCTCCCAATTTTTACGATTGATGCAATACTTTACCTTGGGAGCCTCAATCTCGCCCTGAATAAGTCCGGCCGACTTAAGCTCCTTGAGATGCTGCGACACCGTAGCCTTGGCAATAGGCAGTTCCTCGTGTATATCGCCAAAAAAACAACTATCCTGCGAAGCCAGAAACTGCAGGATGGCAATGCGCGCAGGGTGTGCCATGGCCTTGGCAAAGCGGGCCAGCTGCTCCTGATGTTCAGCATATTTTCGGTTGTCCATAACGATATCTACATTTTTTTGTTCGTAAAATTACGAACTTTACTTCACACTGCCAAATATATCATAGAGAAAAAAAATGGAACTGCTCGTCCACCCCCATTGCGGAAACATGCATACAGCGGCGATGCAGCCGGCTAACTGTCATCCCCCTATCCTATGCAGAAGCGGCAGGAAAATTTTCGGGCACGCCTCCAGACGGATGTATGCGCATACAACTAAAAAAAGCGGCAGGAGTAGCGTATTGCAAACGCTACTCCTGCCTTCCTGTAAAAAAAACAGTTTTAAATTACGTCAGGACACATGTCCTAAAGTGTCGTTTATTATTTTTCTTCAGCCAGACCGATTACGACGCGATTCTTGTCGTTCTCGCCAAACGGCTGCACGGTGTCACCTTTGTAAGAATACTTAATACGTGATGCACTGATTCCGTATTTCTCCGTGAGTGCCTTGTTGACGGCAGCCGCACGTTTTTCAGAGAGGGTACGGTTGATGGCAGCGGTACCCGTTCCGGCATCAGCATAACCTACGAGCTCAACCTGAGCAGACGGATGCTGTTTGAGCCATGAAGCCAGATTAGCCACCTTCTGTTCCTCGGTTGCAGACATCGTTGCGCTATTGATGGTGAAGAACACCTCAATACGTGTCTTGGCCGGAGCGGGTGCAGGTTTGGGTTCGGGCTTAGGCTCGGGTTTAGGTTCGGGTTTGGGCTGCGGAGCAGGAACCGGGGTTACAGGTGCGGGAGTTACAGGCTGAGGTTTGGGCTCAGACTCCTTGGCCTTACCTTTCTTGAAACCAAACTTATAGGTCAAACCAATCATGGCATTTACCTGCCAGTCGCCGTGGCCATTGGTCTTAGAGTTGTAACGGTCGTGAAGATTGTTGGCCGTTACTTCCAGGTTCAAGCCCCAGTGTTTAGCCAGATTTGCTTCCACCTGAACGCCGGCTCTAAAATTGTGGACCAGACGGTTGTCGTCCCATGCATAAGGAATGGAAACCGATGGATTCTGGGTTAACAAATTGTGCAGGTCGTCGTTGTTCCACGCATAAGAGAGGCCTACACCACCAATGAGGTAAACATTGATGGGATGTACCTTTTTGTGGGAAAAGATGTTGCACAAATTAAACATGAAGTCAACATCGGTTGTCACATAATTATATTCATAGGTCTTGTTTATAGACTCAATGCCTCCCTTGTTCTGCCAACCGCTCACGTTCAGTCGGGCACCGATTTCAGGTGAGAAGAAATGTCCGACAGAGAAAGCTCCCATCGGCATAATCAATTTAGAAGGGGTGTAATCCGTAAAGGTAATTTCACCACCACCCTGCACACCGATAAAGGTGTACGGATAGTACGTCTGCTCGTCAGCACTCTGTGCTACGGCAGGAGACAATGCACTTACGAATAAGAGCAAAGCTGCCCATAGTTTTTTTCTGTTCATAATAATTATCTATTATTTAATAAATTATCACGCAAGTTAAATCAAGACACTTAATATTAAGCAAATATACGACAATAAAATGAGATGAGTGCAGTTTAATAAAAAAATTTTAAATCCGCCCATATCTGAGACACAGTTCGTCAGAATAAAAAAAGGTGCAGACATATGCAAACTGAATGGTAAGACACACAAATTCAGTGCATATTCTGCACCCTATTACGGGGAGGGATGATGCAGGAACTAAAGGTTCAAAGCTTTTTCAGCAGCAGCTTCTTCCTGCGGTCCTAAATCCATATACTTCATGATGGCCCGGCGCGCTGCACTGGCCACACGGCCATCGTCACTGCGAACTGCGGCAACGGCCTGGTCAAGAAACTCATCGGCATCACGCCCTTCGGGACGCGCTCCACGGGAAAACAGGCGGGCCATCAACTGGAAACCACACTGCTGGCTGACGGAATGTGAAGAAGCCATCCACTCATAAGCCTTTTCGGAAGCATAGGGCAAGTTCTGGAAAAGATACATTACGCAGCACTCCACTTCTTCCGTGAATCTCATTGATTCAACCCAGATGTCGGCCAACTGAGGCGGAAACTGCCCGACAGGCTGAAGCATGGCTGCCAGCAGACGACACTCGCGAATGTCTTCCTGCCAAAGAGCCTGGGCAAGTTCGTGGGTATGAGGCAACTCCTGCGCCCAGGCCTGCAGGCGCGGCAATTCGACACCGAAATTAACTTTATAGGTCAGGCCCTTTTCGCGCATGGAAGCAGACACCACACCATTCATCATACCGCGCAAGGCACGTTTGATTTCGCGTAGCTGTTCGGCTGTATCCATAATTTCAAATACGGTTATTAGTTATTGATATTGGGCAGAGTACTATAATCACGGCTGTAGCGCAGCATCTGGTCCTCATAACTCTCATCGTATGAAATTCTGACATCGGTAATGTTTCCCTTTTCGTCACAAACCGCAGTGTAAACAGGATTAATGAAACCTTTATAAGGCGCGATGTTCAGACGGGCATAGCGCTCAAGCACCTCTGCATGGAGCACGGGGTCGACCTTCACGCCGTATGTTTCGACCAGATTGCGGGCTGCGCTGTAATCGCCCTCGCTCTTAATACGCTGGATTTCGGCCAGCAAACGCCCGAATAGCTGCCGCAACCGTTCGTAATCATTAACCTGGACGTAAGTCTTGCCGTTTCGCTTAACCAGTTCCACAACATTATCAGCCTTGCCTTGCTCATAACACCAATGGGCAATCAAAGCACGATTACGCATATGTGCTTCCTCTATATTATTACCCGGTTTGATACGCACGAGCTGGGTCATCAAACCATTCATCATATATGTATAGTATTGTGACTTGTAAGCCTCAAGATTGGGGGTCAGTCCGAGTTCTACCAATTTGGGATCAGCCACGTAATAGAGGCCAAAAAGGTCAGCACGCGCCTCTTCGATAGTGGCACCATATGCTTTCAGCGAATCGGGGTCGGTGCCGGGCAGGAGTTTACCGCTGCCATGCCCGAGACACTCGTGAAGGTCAGTATGCAAATCGTCACAAGCGTCACCATAGGTTTCAATAAGTTTGCGCGTAGCAGCATCGTCAATAAACTCCTCTTCGAATCCATTACCGTGAGCGGCCTTGTTATAAGCATCCGTCAGGTTTCCGATTGTTACACTCTTTGAGCCGTATTCCTTACGAAGCCAATCGGAATTAGGTAAATTAATACCAATGGCGGTAGAGGGATAAAGGTCGCCGCCCAGAATGGCTGCCGTAATGACCTTAGCAGAAATACCCTTACAGGTTTCTTTCTTAAATCGCTTGTCTACGGGCGAATGATCCTCAAACCATTGTGCGTTGGCACTGAGTTTTTCGGTTCGTTTGGTTGCGTCGAAATTCTTGAAATTGACGATAGACTCCCAACTGGCCTTCATACCAAGCGGGTCGCCATAGGTTTCGATGAACCCGTTGGTAAAGTCTACCGTACCGGCCGTATCCTGCAGCCAAAGGATATTATATTCATCAAAAGTTTTCAAATTACCCGTACGATAGTATGAAATCAGCTTGTCGATTACTTTGGCCTGCTCCGGTGTATCGGCAAAGGGGCGTGCCTTTTCCAAATAATATATAATACGCTTGATGGCAGGACCGTAAAGACCATCCTCCTTCCAAACCTTTTCAACCAATTTTCCGTTTTCCTTAACCAAGCGGCTGTTGAGTCCGAACATTACAGGTTCGGGATCAGACAAATCCTTACGGGCTGCATAGAAGTCTTCAGCTTCTCTCTGCGTCACTCCCTCGCCATAGTAATTCTCACCGGAAGTCAGCACCAGATCATCTCCGGCCCGCTGATTGACACGCATAGGATAGAACGTCGGATCGAAGATGGCCGGAAAAACTTCATTGCAGAAATCATCCAAACTTTGTCCAGGTTCCAAAGGAAGTTTATTAATATCCACTTCGGCCAAGACTTTGCGTAAATAATCCTGTGAAAATCCAGGTACGAACTTTTCACTGCCATAATGATGATAAATACCACTGCTGAACC
>FR903617.1:6051-31273 GCA_000438115.1 Prevotella sp. CAG:617
TGCTGAACCATACTTGTTTAAGATAGACCGTCAGGGCTTTGAACTCAGCCGTTTCACGGTCACCTTTATAGTCAGTGTACACCGTTTCAAGCATACGCCGTATGCGCAGATTGTAACGCCCATTTTGATCAAACAGGATGTCACGTCCCTGCAAAGCAGCTTCTGAAAGATAATATACCAAAGTTTTCTGACGCAAACTCAACTGGTCGAAATTCTCCACCTTGTAACGCAACATTTGAATGTCGGCAAACTGCTCGTCGGCATACTTGAAATTGTCGGCAGCCAAAGCTGTAGTGGTAGTGGCTGCAAGCATCATCGCTAAATTCCGAAATTTAATCATTTTCTTACGTTTTTTTCAATAAAATAAATTAGTCTTTTCGCCAGAAAGCCGGCGTAAGCGGCAATATCAATGAAAATATTTCCAAACGCCCCAGCAACATAATGCCGCAGCAGGCCCACTTGACAGAATCCGGCAGTACAGCCATTGAATCATATGCTCCCAGCTCGTGCCCTACTGTAGGACCAGCGTTACTGAAAGTTGACATAGCAATTGACAAGGCATCAAGCAACGGCACCCCCTGACTGGCAATAAAGAAGGTACCTACCAATATAATGACCATATATGCAAAGACAAAAGCCAGCAAACGCTGAATGACGGGCAAAGGCAATGGTGTATGATTAACACAAGGCGGCACTACCGCTTTGGGATGAAGCATAATCTTAAATTCACTTTGAAGAATTTTATAGAAAGACAATAGTCGAACGCACTTCAGTCCACCCGCCGTAGAACCAGCACAACCTCCGACCGCCATCAGCAAAAGCATCAGGATCCATACCATTGGAGGCCAAAGCATATAATCACACGTAATGAAACCCGTAGTACTCTCAAAAGACAAAAGTGTAAATAAGGTATGACGGAAGGCCATTTCTACCGCCTGGCCCTGCACGAATATAAGTATCAGCGTAATAATTAATGTCACTCCTCCCAGCAGACAAGCATAAAAGCGCAACTCCTCATCACGGAAAAGATCTTTCCATTGTCGTTTAAATAAAGAGAGATAAAACAAAGTGAAATTAATGCTTCCCAAAAACATGAATACAATTAGGATGTACTCAATAAGTGGCGATTTAAAATAAAGTATGCTGTCCTGATGAGTAGAAAAACCACCCGTTGCCAAAGTTGAAAAAGCATGGTTGATTGCATCAAAAAAACTCATACCTGCAATCCACAACGATAATGTACATGCTGCCGTCAGCATCAAATAAACCATCCACAACCAACGGGCCGTAGTACTCACACGGGGATGAATGCGATCCTGACTCATACCGGTAGATTCTGCGGTAAACAATTTCAGATTATTACTCCCCAAAGAAGGTAAAAACGCAATGGTAAAAATCACAATCCCCAATCCACCAATCCAGTGGGTAAGACTGCGCCAAAAAAGTATGGAGCGCGGAAGAGTATCGATATTCGTCAGAATTGTGGCACCGGTAGTCGTAAAACCAGATATGGCCTCAAAACAAGCATCTACAACTCCACAATTCACGTAATGGCCAAAAAGGAAAGGCAACATGCCTATCAATGAAAACGAGAGCCAGGTAAGCAGCACGATCACATAACCATCACGGCGATTTACCTGATTATCCGAACGTAATCCAATTAACCGCAACAGTCCTCCCAGCCCAACGGCGATAAGCATCGGGAAACCATATACGGCATGTACGTTTTCATGATAAAGTATTCCTACGCCCCAACTTATCAACAACAAAAAAGCCTCCAGAAAAAGAAGTTTGGCAAGGACCTTACAAATAACCCTTCCGTTAATCATGAATCAAAAAAAAAGAAATAGTTGTTTCAATTAAAATACTTTTCGAGTTTGGCCAAGGCATTTCCGATACAAAATGCCATAATAGAATCGCCAGGCTCTATACGAGTCATACCATTAATAAGAAGCCCCTCTCCGTTACGGACAAGGCCTCCCAAAGTAACACCTACTGGCAAATTAAGATCCTTCACAGCCTTCTGTGTAGCCTTACAGCCCTCGGCTGCCACAAACTCTGCCACGTCGGCATTGGCAATGGTAAGACACTTTACATTACTTACGTCGGCATTAAGCATCATTTGATATATATGGCCGGCTGCAAAAGTCTTTTTATTGATTATGGAGCCGATATCAAGGCTCTCAGCCATACCTACATAATCCAAATTTTCTACCATGGCCACCGTACGATGAACGCCCAAACGTTTAGCCGCCAAACATGTCAGGATATTAGCCTCAGCATTGTCCGTTAAAGCTGCAAAAGCTTCTGTATTCTGTATGCCTTCCTCACGCAACAAATCAACATCACGTCCATCACCGTGAAACACCATTACATGACTATTATCAGCAAACTTCTGCGACAGATATTCACAACGGGCCTCGTCTATTTCTATAACCTTTACGCGAACATTTTCCGGCATCATCATAATGGCTTGTACTGCCGTACTGCTTCCTCCCATAAATATAATACGCTTAACATCCGGATAATTCATCTTTCCGGAAATATCACGGATATAGTCGATATACTGGCGAGTGGTCATAAAGTAAACAACATCGCGGTCGTGCAAGCTATCATCACCTCGTGGAATAATCGTTTCGCCATCACGTTTGATAGCTACCACATGATAGGGTGAATCAGGACCACAAATATCCTTAAGCGGCATGTCCAGGATTTTTGCCGTTTTGCGCAATTTTACGCCCAGCATAATCAGAGCTCCATTATGCACTTCCCACCATTGGCGGGTCCAACAATGTCGTACATTCTGCACAATTTCAGCCCCCGCCAGGACCTCAGGATAAATAATAGAATCTACCCCCACGGATTTAAAAAATTCGCGGTGCTCCGGTATCGTATATTCATAATTATCCACACGGGCCACCGTACGTTTGGCTCCTAATTTACTGGCTAAGATACAACTCGTCATATTATGCGCCTCATCGGGAGTAACACCAATAAACAGGTCTGCATGTTCTACTCCGGCCTTGCGCAATCCTTTAATCGATGAGGGCGAACACACCAGCGTCTGAATGTCAAAATCGTTACTGATTTTACGCAAGCGAGCAGGATCTTCATCAATTAGAATAATATCATTTCGTTCCCGCGAAAGTAACATCGCCAAATGCGTACCTACGGCACCGGCTCCGGCAATCACTATTTTCATGCTTGTAACAATGTCTTTACTATAGAATCTTCATCAAGCCCCACTATTTTGTAAAGTTCTGGCACACTTCCATGCTCCACAAACTTGTCAGGTAACCCCATGCGCACTAATTCCGGAGTATAGTGACGACTGCTCAGATACTCCAAGACAGCACTGCCAAAACCGCCTTCAATCACACCATCCTCCAACGTAATGATCCGACTGAAATGCTTCCCTACATGCTCCAGAATTTCAGTATCAATAGGTTTTACAAAGCGCATATCATAATGGGCAATCTGCATATTCCTTCCCTGCTCCATGGCCAGATGCTCAGCCTTTTCAATAGCCCGGGCAGCTTTTACGCCAATCGGCCCAAAAGTCAGCACTGCCGTTTCGCGGCCTTCCTTAAGCATCCGTCCCTTGCCAACGGGAATTTCCTCAAGAGGACAACGCCAGTCTACTACCGAACCACGGCCGCGCGGATACCGGATAACAAACGTACCTTTTTCCGGCAACTGGGCTGTATACATAAGGCGGCGCAATTCATGCTCATCATAAGGTGAGGCAATGGTCAGATTCGGAATGGGCCGCAACGCGGCAATATCAAAAGCACCATGATGCGTAGGACCGTCTTCACCCACAAGACCGGCACGGTCCAAACACAGGACCACGGGTAAATTCAATATAGCGGCATCATGAATAATATTGTCATACGCCCGCTGGGCAAAAGCTGAATAAATATTACAAAACGGCTGCAACCCATCTTTAGCCATGCCTGCTGAAAAACAGACCGCATGACCCTCGGCAATACCTACATCAAATGCCCGATCGGGCATTTCATTCATCAGTATATTCATGGAGCAACCGGTAGTCATGGCCGGTGTTACACCTATAATGCGGGAATTCTGCCGCGCCAGTTCACATAAGGTATAACCAAACACGTCTTGAAAACGCAAAGGTTTGTTTTTCGCATTTTCCTCTATACGCTGCCCGTTTACAGGATCAAACTTTCCTGGTGCATGCCATATTGTAGCAGAACGTTCGGCCGGTTTATACCCCTTTCCCTTTACGGTATGGATGTGAAGCAGTTTCGGCCCTTTCATTTCCTTGATTTCATGTAATATGCGAACCAGTTCGACAATATTATGCCCATCCATCGGACCGAAATAACGGATATTCATTCCCTCAAAAATATTTTGCTGGTTAGCCAGCAACGACTTGAGCGAATTATTAAAACGCAGAATGCGGTTTCTGCGATCTTCATTCAGGAATCCCCACGACGAAAGTTTCTGTGAGACTTTAAACCGCAGACGATTATAAAAATTACTGGTATGCATATGCAGCAAATACTGCTTCATACCACCTACGCTACGATCTATGCTCATGTTGTTGTCATTCAGAATAATCAACATATTATTCGGAATGGCAGCAGCATTATTGAGTCCTTCAAATGACAAACCACCGCTCATGGCTCCGTCGCCAATTACGGCAACTATGTGCCGGTTATCCTCCCCCTTTCGCAAAGCCGCCACCGACATACCCAATGCCGCAGAAATAGAATTGCTGGCATGGCCACAAGTAAAAGTATCATACTCACTTTCTTCCGGCGAGGGAAACGGGCGCAACCCATGCAGTTTGCGATTCGTACAAAAGCGGTCACGCCGGCCGGTCAGAATTTTATGACCATAAGCCTGATGTCCCACATCCCACACGATTCTGTCATAAGGAGTATTGAAAACATAATGAAGCGCCACTGTCAGTTCAACCGTACCCAGACTGGAAGCCAGATGGCCGGGATTATGCGCCAACTCATTGATAATAAAGCCACGCAATTCCCGACATACCTCCGGTAACTCCTCTACGGAAAGTTTCCGCAAGTCATCAGGGTAATCAATTTTCTTCAGCAGACTATAGTTTTGTTCCTGTCTCATGAGTTTGTTTATCCGTGCAAATATAAAGTTTTTTCACCAAAAAACACGCTACTTCACAATAAAAAGATACCACGGCCATTCCTGTCAGCAGAATTCAAGTTGACAATTTGTTAGAACTTTGAATATTTTGTATGTTTGCAGACGGATCAAAACCGGACACTTTGTCAAATTCCGGTTCAAACAACACTTTTTCTATAAAACTACATCACTATGGACAAGAGAATTGCCCAGCTCATTCAACTCATGAGCCAGTATGACAGGGGTGACATTCCCCGTATCAATCATTTCCTTAAAGTTCACAATCTGGCGGCTGTAATCGGTATGATGGAAAATATCGACAAGGATCAGCAACTCATACTGGAAGCTGCTGCCATATTGCATGACATTGGTATCCATGTCAGCGAACAAAAGTACGGACGCTGCGACGGATATCTGCAAGAACGCGAAGGTCCTGCCGAAGCCAGACGCATATTGGATGCATGCGGAGGTTTCAATCAAGAACAGGTTGAACGCATCTGCTATCTGATTGCCCATCACCACACATATACAGACATTCAAGGCATCGACTATCAGATTCTGGTAGAAGCAGATTTCCTGGTCAATTTCTATGAAGACCAGCTATCTCCGCAGACCATTGAAAACATACGCCGAAAAGTTTTCAAAACACTCACAGGCCAACGGCTGCTGGAAGATATGTATATGGCTTTCTATAAAAAGCCGCTTCAGGATGCCCTACAAGAAAAAGTATAAACACTACCTCCATGAAAAGAGGCTTCAGAAAAACTGAAGCCTCTTTTCATATCGCATTTTCATACCTCTGCATCCATACTACTGCGCCGCCTGGTATAGTTCAAGCAACGAACTGCGCAGCGTTCCCAAACTCACGGCCTTATCCAAATCAGACAACGCCGCCCGCTTCTCCTTCATGTCAATCCAGAGAGCTGCGCGCTGCACATACAAGTCGGCTCTCTCCGGATGCGCCTTAATGGCTACATCCAAGTCAGCACGGGCCAGACCATAGAGTTTCCGTTCGCGTGCGGCTCCTGCACGAGCCATAAGCACATCTGCGTCAGTAGGAGCCAGCAACACAGCCCGGTTAAACTGCTCCATAGCCTGTTGCGGACGTCCGTCAAGATTGTTTACATGAGCCAGACATACCCAAGCATTCACATGATTGGGTGAAATAACCAGCAGGTTCTCCAAGTCACGGCGGGCATCAGTATACCGCCGGTCATCCATGGCCACCGAAGCCCGCAAAAACAAAAGAGCCGTATCCTGAGCATGACGGTCTATCAACTCATCACAAGCTCTACGGGCCTCAAGCAACCGCCCAAGCTCATAACACACATAAGCCCGACGCATACGCACCATATCCATATCAGCCCCTTCATTCAGCTGCAGGGCTGCATCATAGTGGCGCAAAGCCTCGCGTGCCTCACCGCGGTTCTCGTCAAGCAGACCCACATAATAGTGCAACTGAGGAGCCAGTTTATGTTTGGGCATCAGGCGCAAGGCCTCAACAAAGCAGGTACGTGCCCGCTTGAGCGAATCGGTTGACATGGCGTCCATACCCTCAATCACCCATTTATTAAAATATACGGAGTCTGCTGTTTTCTGGCCGTCACTCTCAACAGGCTGTCGGGCGGGCTGACGGTAGTCGTCGAGTGTTTTCGAACGCACGCGACCACCTTTCTTCAATTCTATGATAGTTTGCGCCTGCAGCGTGACGCAACTGAAAAGTCCGCAAAGGAACCAAAGCCAAATTCGATGTTTCATGCTGCAAATGTAACGCATTAATTGCAACTTTCGTAACACGTCAAGATTATTTAACGCCTGTCTTGGCTACCGGATTTCCTGCCGGCACCCACACCGACGTATATCCGCGCCACGTAAACGACTCTGCATAGGGAAGAAACATCAACGGCTGTGCCTTTTGCTGGCCTGTTGGAACGGCCGGTCCCATCAGACGCATAAAAGAAGCCTGATAGTCAGGACTGAGCGAGTCGGCAGCGACAAGCTGCCCGGTTGCCAAATCCACTCCGGCCGCATAGACCAGCGGTCCCCACTGTACGGCAACACTTCCCGTCCGGCCTTCCTGAGCCACCATGCGCGGAGCCAGATTAAAATCCCAATAGATTTCATCCCCGTTGTTCCATTTCCGCTGAATAACGGCATAGCCTTTCTCAACTTCATAAGCAGTGGCATGACCGTTTACGTACATTTCCGGCAATTGCTCCGGATTGAGCTGGCGGTAGCGGTCGGACAAACACCGGCCGGCAGCCCACATCGGCAGGCGCACCCTGATTTTCAGCGGACGGTCGGCACTACAATGCATCACCCGAACCACCACACGATTCTGATAAGGCATTGAGGTAATCTGGTCAATCACCATCCGAAAACCGCCAGTCGTAATACGGGCCGTTGAATTACTGAACAGATTAATATACACGCCTTCGTCATCAGTAGCATAACGCAGGCTGTAAGCTGCAAAAACCATACGCGCGGCAGCCATGGTGTATTGTGGAGAAAAATAGCCCGTCAACGCGGCTTCAACGCTATTGTAAAGTGCGGCCTCAACGGCATCCATGAAAGAGGCGTCCGCGGTTTCCTTAAACAACGCAGCCCCCTGTTCAACCGTCTGGCGAGCCGGCTCAAACTGCAGCCTTCCGTATGACTCGTCACCAACTCCGCCTACAAGATTCAGGCTGTCGCGGACACGTAGATTCCAGTTTTTCAGTGCTTTCCGGAAAGCGCGTCCCCCCATCCGAGGAGTTTGAAACGTGCGTAAATGCTGCGTCGTATCATGTGCAAAAGCTCTGGTCAGACGCTGCGTGTCATAATAAGGCAACACCATTACGCTGTCAAGAGGCACATACTGCAAAGTTTTTTTCAACTGTTGAGCCACAACTCCGGTTGTCAGACTCAACATCAGCAGCAAAAACACGATTTTTTTCATGAGTGATTCTTTTTTAATGTCTGTCGGATAAGCAATGCGCGCTGACGCATCTCGGGAGTAGAGAGGCGCGATTCCATGATTTTCTGAATGGCCTTGCGTTTGCATTCGGTAGTCAGTTTGTCGCTCTGAAGCAACTGGGCGGTAGGTTCGGGAAACTTCACATAACATACCGACAAGGCCCACGACAGCCCCATCAGCGCATAATAGCCATGCGGCTCCGAACTGCCAAAGAGATCCAATACACGTCCGATATAGGTTGACGTGCAAAAATGAGCCAGTAAAGTAGTATAGGCAAAACGCTGTTCAAACTCGTTGTCGCTGTTCAAATATGGAGTAATCAGTTCAAAAGCCTTGTCGGGATACTTTACGAGCTGTTTCCAGGTAGCCGTAGCGCAATCACACAAGGCCCACTCATCAATCAGAGGAACGTAGAACCGAATACCGCACAACAGTTCGTCAATGTCCAAATGGGCATATCCCAGCACCATGCCACGCAACATGATTTCCTCAAAAGAGTCATTGTCCGTCACGTGGTAAAACCAATCCTGCCAATCGTCGGTGCGCACTATCTGACGGGCCATTTTTCGGAGGTCGGGAACTTTTACGCCCAAAATTTCCCGTTGGGTGACAGGCATCAGTTTGCGATTGAACAAAGCTAATTGCGCATCGGCCTGCCGGGTTAATTCTTCATTAATCGTAGACATGTAAATGAGTGTTTTTTAAATGTCCTCCACCCTAACAATACCATGCATGACGGCGTAAATGGTTAAGGCTGAGACACTGCGAGTTTTTAGTTTTTCAGTAAGATTCTTGCGATGTGAAATAATTGTAGTAAGGCTCACGTGGAGCTGGCTGGCAATTTCCTTGTTGATGTATCCCGAAACAACCAGACGCAACACCTCCTTCTCGCGCGGAGTAAGTACGGACGCTTCCGTATTCTGCGTTTTTTTTATAAGAGCGGCTTGCGGACGGTTGGTGCCATGTCCCTGCTGCTCCAACCGCAACAAATCTTTTGTTATTTTTTCTTCATGCTGACACACATCTATGGTCCGGAAAGCCGCCGGCACCGAAACCGAATGATTGCCATGTACCAGCACAAAAGTATGCCGGCACCGCGGAGTGAAAAAGTCAACATTATGCAGCAGGATATCCGACGAAATGAAATAATGAAAAAAATCGTCACTCCCTGTGGCATGCAGCCCCTCCATTGAACCGAACATGCAAACCTCGGCACGCGGCATCATGGAGAGCAGCAACTGCTTCAGGCCCATACACGCCAGCGTATTGGACATGACTACGGCTATGCGGGGTTTGTGTTCGGAAGGATGGAGCATACAGATTTCTTATCGTCGTAATTTTCTGACTATTTTGCCGAATCCGGAGTTTTGTTTTCCTGCGTCTGGGCGGCGGCAGGATTATCCTCGCCCATAAGGTCGGTACCCCAGTGAGTCGACGCCAGCCAGGCTTCGCGCTCACGCACTTCCTTGGCTTTGCGGGCATAAACAATCATTCGGAGCGACTGCCCGTAGGAGAAATAGTTCCAAGCCCAGTTGATAAGCACCATCAGTTTGTTACGCACACCCAGGATAGAACGCAGATGGACCACCAGCCACATAATCCAGGCCAGGAAACCGCCCATCTTGATGTTGTTGAATTCGGCCACGGCCCGGTTGCGGCCCACGGTGGCCATGGTGCCGAGGTTGCGGTAGCGGAACGGCTGCAGGTCCTGTCCCTTTTCCATACGTATCAGGTTCTTGGCCAACAGATTTCCCTGCTGGATGGCCACCTGAGCCAGCTGCGGATGGCCGCCCGGATAATCCTCATCGGCCGTCATCAGACACTGGTCGCCAATGGAAAAGACGCCGTCAAGACCTTCCACACGGTTGTAGGCATCGACCTTAATACGGCCGCCGCGTCCCAGGAATTTCGGGTCAAGATTACCCACGCTCTGCGCACGCACTCCGCTCACCCAGATAAACGTACGGGTGGCTATGGCGCTGCCGTCCTTCAGTATCACTTTATGATCCTTGAAGTCGGTCACCATCTTGCCCAGCAATACGCTGACGCCCATTTCCTGCAAATAATGGAGCACGCGCTCCGACGTAGCAGGACTCATGGCGCCCAGCAGTTTGTCGGCCGCCTCAATCAGATAGACGTGCATCAGATTGGCCGGCAGGTCGGGATAGTCCTTGGGTAATACAAATTTCTTCATTTCGCTCAGCGCACCCGCAATTTCCACACCCGTGGCACCGCCGCCTACAATCACCACGTTGAGCAGCTCCTGACGCTCGCGCTCGGTAGCACAAGTCAGCGCGCGCTCAAAGTTGTCAAGTATGGCATTGCGCAGCCCCATGGCCTCGCTCACGGTTTTCATGGGCATGGCTTCATCTTCCAGATTCTTGTTGCCGAAGAAATTGGTAGTTGTTCCGGCTGCCAGCACAAGATAGTCATAATGAACCTTGCCGATAGAAGTTTGAATGATTTTATGCTCGGGAAATATGGAACGTACCTCCGCCATCCGATAGTAGAAATTACGGCGACGCTGGAAAATCTTGCGGAAGGGGAATGAGATGGAACTGGGTTCTATACCGGCCGAAGCAATCTGATAAATCAAAGGGGGGAACTGGTGATAATTGTTGCGGTCGATCAGCACTACCTGAAAGTCCGATTTTTTCAGTTTGTTGGCTAATTTCAAGCCTCCGAAACCTCCACCTACAATCACCACTCTCTTCTTCTCTGTTTTAGGGACATTAAAACTCATATCAGCGTATTCTCCTTAATCTTAATTAATGTGTTTACATTTTTCTGCAAAGTTACATTATTATTATGGGATGCAAGTTTTTTTTTACTTTCAAGACCTTTTCAGGGATATTTTATAACTTTTTTTTGCTTTTGTAGTGATTATTGAAAAGGCGGGCAAGCATTCGGCGGCCCTTGTTTGTCCATCTGTCCGAACGGCCAAGGGAGCCACAGCTGGCCAAAATGGAAAAAGGTGGCTTGCGGATTTTTTTTCAAGCCCCCTTTTTCTTTTTTCAAGGCACCTTTTTTTCTGAAAAGGCAGCCTCTGCTCCATACGCAAGGCGCCGGCATGAGTTTTATATTCATGCCGGCGCCTCCTTTTCTGTATAAAATGAGGCTACATATTCAAATTTATTCCACTACTTCGGCAAACTGGTCCTTTCCCACACCGCAAATAGGACATACCCAATCTTCAGGAATATCCTCGAAAGCCGTACCGGGAGCGATGCCGCCATCCGGATCACCGAGTTCAGGATCATAAACCCAATCGCATACTTCGCAATAATACTTTTTCATCTTCATCTGTATTTTAGGTGAATAAATATGTCCGTCAGCAGGCTCTCATGCACGCGCCCGCCAAAATTCCGGACCTTCATACAAAGCGAAGATACATTTTTATTTTGACTTTACCAAATAATTCGAAGTGCTTTTTCCCGACAGCCGGCTCTGCTTCAAGCAAGGCCCTACGATGAACGTTTGCCGGAAAAGCCCTCCGTCAATTTAGACTTGAGATAGCCCGACGTATATCCGAGCCCTGAGGCTGCCACTTGCTCCGGAGTGCCCTGAACAACGACGGTACCGCCGCCGGCTCCGCCCTCGGGCCCCAGATCAATGATATAGTCGGCACATTTGATGACATCCAGATTATGTTCGATAATCACCACCGTGTGGCCCCGCTCCACCAGGGCGTCAAACGAGCGCAACAGTGTCTTGATGTCATGGAAATGCAGGCCGGTGGTGGGTTCGTCAAAGATGAACAGCGTGGGACGCACCTTTTCCTGCCCCAGATAATAGGCCAGTTTGACACGCTGGTTCTCACCGCCCGACAAAGTACTCGAAGGCTGCCCCAATTTTATATATCCCAACCCTACATTCTGAAGCGGCCGCAACTTGCGCACCACTGCGGGCTGGTCGTTTTTCTCAAAGAACTCAATGGCCTGATTCACGGTCATTTCCAGAATGTCATACACATTCTTTCCCTGGAAACGCACCTCAAGCAAATCAGACTTGAAGCGTTTGCCGTGACACGACTCACACTCCAAAATCAAGTCGGCCATAAACTGCATTTCCACCTTCACGGTACCCTCGCCCTTACACTCCTCACAACGCCCGCCGGTGGTGTTGAAGGAGAAATAGGCCGGTGTATATTCCATCTGCTTGGCCAGCGGCTGTTCGGCCATCAGCTTGCGTATTTCGTCGTATGCCTTGACGTAGGTCACGGGATTGGAGCGCGAAGACTTTCCTATGGGGTTCTGGTCAACAAACTCCACGGCACTGATGGCCGAAAGGTCACCCTCGAGCGAAGTAAACTGTCCGGGACGTTCGCACACCTCATCAAAATGACGCTTGAGCGCCCGATAGAAAATGTCGCGCACCAGAGTCGACTTGCCCGAGCCGCTCACACCCGTCACCACCGTCATCACATTAAGCGGAAAGCGCACATCAAGGCCGCGCAGGTTGTTTTCACGCGCACCCCTGACCTCAATATACTGATTCCACGCCCGCCGGCAGAGCGGCACGGGAATGGCATCCTCGCCCAGCAGATACTGCAGCGTATGACTCTTGGTGCCGGCAGGCAGGTGAGTCATGGTGCCGGCATACATCAGGCTGCCGCCCAGGCGTCCCGCCTCAGGTCCCAAATCAATCAGATAGTCTGCCGCACGGATGATGTCCTCGTCATGTTCCACCACAATTACGGTGTTGCCCAACTGCTGCAAGCGGCGCAACACGCTCACCAGGCGCTCCGTATCGCGACTGTGGAGCCCGATACTCGGCTCGTCAAGAATATATAGCGAACCCACCAGCGAACTGCCCAGCGAGGTGGCCAGATTGATGCGCTGGCTCTCACCTCCCGACAACGTGTTGGAAGGGCGGCTGAGCGTAAGATAGCCCAACCCTACGTCACAAAGAAATCCGAGCCGGTTGCGGATTTCCGTCAGAGGCCGTTCGGCCACCTTACGGTCGGCCTCAGGCAGAACAAGTTCGTCAAAAAAGCTTTTCAGCCGGTTCACAGGCAAATCAATCAGCTCCATAATGGTACGGCCGGCCACCTTCACATAACCGGCTTCCGGCCGGAGCCTGCTGCCGTGGCAATCCGGACAGGTTGTCTTTCCACGATAACGGGCCAGCATCACACGATACTGTATCTTATACTGGTTGGCCTGCAACATCCGGAAAAAGGCGTCAATCGTTACCTGCTGCTCCTGAGGCAGGGCACGCTCGGCGTCGTCACCATGCCAAAGATAATCGCGCTGAGCCTGCGTCAGCTGATAATAAGGCGTATGAATCGGGAAATTGCGCTTGGCGGCCCGCCGACAGAACTCTGCTTTCCATTCTCCCATTTTCTCACCACGCCAGCACACCACGGCACCTTCGTACACACTCAAGCCGGTATCGGGCACCACGAGATGCTCGTCAATACCCACAATGCGGCCAAATCCGCCACAGGTGGGACAGGCTCCCAGCGGCGAGTTGAACGAAAACAAATGGTCGGAAGGTTGCTGGAACGTAATGCCGTCGGCCTCAAAACGAGTGGAAAACGCATGAAGCATATTGGCCGGATAAATACGCACGGCGCAACTTCCGTTGCCTTCGAAAAAAGCTGTTTCGGCCGAGTCGATGAACCGGCTTACAAACTCCTTGTCGCTGCCTACGCTCATGCGGTCAATAACCAGATAGATGGGCTGCTCGTCACCTACGGGTTCACCTTGCAGATAATCCTCGATACGCAAAATCTGTCCGTTCAGATCTATACGCATGATGCCCTGTGCCAAACAGGCTTCAAGCTGCTCGCGCCGGCTGCGCTCATGTTGCAGGCAGAGCGGGGCCAGAATAGTAAAGCGAGTACCCGGCGCATACTGCTGCACGGCCTGCAGCACATCCTCGGGCGTGTGGCGCTTGACCTCCTGCCCGCTGACGGGCGAAAAGGTATGTCCGCAGCGGGCAAAAAGCAACCGGAGGTAATCATAGATTTCCGTTTGCGTGCCCACGGTCGAACGCGGATTACGCCCTACTGTTTTCTGCTCGATGGCAATGGCCGGCGGCAACCCTTTGATATAGTCGCACTCAGGTTTGTGCATACGCCCCAGGAACTGGCGGGCATAGGCCGAAAGACTTTCCACATAGCGACGTTGCCCTTCGGCATAGAGGGTATCGAAGGCCAGCGACGACTTGCCCGAACCGCTCAGGCCGGTAATTACGATAAGCCGGTCGCGCGGGATATCAAGCGACACGTTTTTCAGGTTGTTGACGCGCGCTCCTTTAACCTGGATGAATTCGTTCATAAAAACGGGTTATTTACAAAAAAGCGGCAGCCCACGGGCCTTGCTTCTGCAAAAACATGCGCAAGGCCATGCGGCTGCCGTTAGGTTTAATATTGATGGGTCCTGGCGTATTTGTCAGGCGTCAAAGTCGGTAAGATCAACAAACTTGCCGCGTTGTTTGCGTTCTTCAATCATCAGTTGCAGTTTCTTTTCACGGTCGCTGGCAATATAGCGACGGGCAAAGATGTTGGGGATGGCTACGCCGACGGAGATAAACAGAATGACCAGCGCAGAGTTGATTCCACTGTCGAGCGCCTTGAGCAAAGGCAACACGCTGTCCATATTGTCAGGACGCAGGTTGATGAAGCCCAACAGCAAGCGATACATCAGCACTCCCGGAATCATGGGGATGACGCTCGGAATGGTCAGTACGTGGTTGGGCGCATGGAACCAGTGAACGGCCTTAACGGCAATAATGCTCACCAGTGCGGCACCCGTGAACGAACCTACCACCAGGCCCATATCCAATCCGATATTACCGGTTGAGGCGCCAAGGTTGACAAAGTTGCGGGTACATACGGCAATGATACCTCCCAAGGCTACCACCCAGAGCAGGCGGCGCGGGATATTGAATATCATGGAGAAGCCCATGGCCGAAATGGCCGCGGCTATGGCGTATTCAAAATAGTTGTGATGAGGCACCATACTGATGGTGGGGAAAAAGTCGGCCACGTGACAAAGCTTGATGGCGGCTGCTATGCCGAAAGCCATGGCGGCCAGCATCAAGAGGGTGTTGATGGCACGCACTACACCCACGGCTATGTAGTTGTCGAGCATATCGTCCACAAAGTTAATCAACGGCACTCCCGGCACGATAAAGAGGGCGCAGGCCAGCAGCGGATGCCAGGGCGTTGACGTCCACGACGAAGGCAGGAAGGTTGTGGCCCAGGCCAACAGGGTAGACACAAAAGCCGCAATGGCGATGCTCATGTACTGATTGATGCCGAACTCCAGACAACGGGCACGCAGGCGCATACCGAAGATGGCGGCAAGAGAGGCATAGAGGAAAGCTACCCAGTCGCAACCGAACTGAATGCAGAATCCGCCACACGCAAAACCGGCACCGATGGCCACCTGCCAGGGCGTGTAGTTGCGCTTGCGGGTACGGATGGCCTCGAGTTCCTCCTCATAACGGTCCAGCGAGTAGTCCTCGCGAATGGCTCGCCACGAAAGTTTGGAAACCTGCGAAATGGCAGTCATGTTGATGCCGTGTTTCTCACAACGCTGAAACTTCGAGAAGGAGTGTTGTTCGTCACTGATGTTCACCATCAACATGGTGTATGAAATATTAATGTGGGTGGACTCGGCAGGGAGTCCCAAATAGGCTGCCACGCGCTTCATGTTGCGCATGATGCGGTTGGTGTCAGCCGAACTTTCTACCAGCAGTTTGCCGGTGCGAAGCAAGAGGTCTAACTTGCGTCGCAGGAGCGTTTCCTTGTCTTTTGTGGTTTGTTCCATGTAGAAATAAAATTAAAATTGGTGCAAAGTTACAAAAAATCACACACATACAGCCCGGCCGGGCGGGGGTATTTTGCGCGGACGGGCTGCCGAAGTGTCTGTTCGTGAAGCCCATAACCTGCCCTCATACAAGAGCCGGACCACTCTACCGGGAATAAAGTAAAACAAGGCGGGAGGAAAAATTTTTAAGGTCGCTCCCTGTTTGTTTTAGGCGGGATGTTGTTTGGTTCCCGGGTTGCACCGATACGAAAAAAGGCAGTTTGCCCACGCTTTGGCAAACTGCCCTAAATCAGACCGCCCGGTGCAGATTTCCCACAAGGCAGGAAACGGCCCGGACAACCGTCGTTATGGTTTCAGGGCATGCAGGCTCCGATAAAAATCAAGAATCCGCACGCGGAACATACATTCATACAGGGCCTGCACGCGGTCGGACTCTGCCTTCTCGAGTTTTGTTTTCGAATCGGCAAACTCCGTTGGCGTGGCCTTGCCGCTCTCGAACTTCTTGCTCATCAGGCGGAAAGCCTCGCGGGCAGCCTCCTCGCTCACCTTACTGCTGGCATAGGACGACTGCGCGTTGACGGCACTCTGCCAGGCCTGCTGGATTTCCTTGTAAAGTGTTTTTTCCACCTGCGCCAGCTGCAGGGCCTGGTTTTCCTGATTCAGCCGGGCCGTACGGATGGCATTGCGTGTCTGGAAGGCATCAAATATCGGTATACTGAGGGTCAGGCTGATGTTGCGGCTGAAATTGTTGTTGAGCTGCCTTCCGAAAGCATCCGAACGGATGCCCGACGACTTGTAGTAGCCCGTGCCCAGTCCGGCTCCCAGGCTCACGCTGGGATAGTAGCCTGCCCGGGCCACCTTGACCGCATATTCGCTGCCCTTGAGGCGCAGGCGCTCGGCCTCCACCTGCGGACGGGCCATGACGGCCTGCTCATAAATACTGCGGGCGCTGCCCTCCAGCACGGGCGGCTCACCGAGCGTAGGGTCGGCCACACGCAGCGAGTCGGGCGAGCCCAGCTCGAGCATCTGGCTCAAGTCAAGCAGGGCCAGACTGACATTTCCTTCGGCCTGCACGGCGGAATGGCGGTCCTGCGCCAGCTGTGCTTCCATTTCGGCCACCTCGGGAGCAGCCGACTTGCCGGCCTTCAGCTGCCCCTGCAAACGCGTCAGCTGCTGTTCCGACAGAGCTACCCGCCGGCGAGCCACGGCCGCCAGCTCCTGCTGGCAGAGCACCTGCAAATAATACTGGGTAACCTGCAGAGCCACATCCTCGCGCGCCTTGGCCAGGTCGGCCGTAGCCGCAGCCAGGTTCAGACGGCTCTGGGCTATCTGGTTGGTGATGCGCAAACCGGTAAAAAGCGGTACGCTGGCGTTGAGCGACATCGACACATTCTGCGTATTGCTGTTGGCATACGTATTGTTTTCGGTAATACTGCGCCCCATGCTGTACGTATAACCGGCCTGTGCGCCTACCTGCGGAAGCCGTTGGTTGCGGCTCGACTCCAGTTCCTGACTGCTGCGGCGGAGCGACACATCCTGCTGCTTGACCGTCAGGTTGTGAGCCAGCGCGTAGTCAATGCACTGCTCCAGCGTCATGGTCTGCTGGGCAGCAGCTCCAAGTCCTCCGGCCAGCATCATGCTGAGTAATAGTCTGCGTTTCGTCATGACTTTTCTTCGTTTTGCTGTTCCTCACCCTTTACCTGCTCACCTGCTTTCAGGCCACTCTTGATTTCGATGTTAATGCCGTCGCTCAGTCCTGTCACCACCTGACGCTTGACAAACTTCTGCGGCTGACGCTGCGTGAGCACCTCTACGTACGTGCGGTTGCCCTCGTAGCTCAGGCATCCCTCGGGCACGGTCAGTACGTTTTCTGCACGCTCCAGCACAACCTCGGCATTGGCGCTGTACCCGGCACGCAGCCGGGCTCCGCCGGTGGCCCGCATGGCGGCCTTGATTTCAAAACGGTTCGACTGGTTGGCATCACTGCTCACCTTGGGCGCAATGTACTCCAGCGTGGCGCCGAACTCCTGTCCGGTCAAGGCTCCAACCGACACTTTTACGGGCATACCCTCGTGGATGAGGCCAATCTCCGTTTCGTCCACATAACCTTTAAAGATAAGATCACGCATGTCGGCCACGCTGGCTATGGTGGTGCCGTCGTTAAAGGTGTTGCTCATGATTACCGAGTTACCCACCTTGACGGGAATGTCCAGAATCTGCCCGTCGATGGTAGAGCGGATGAGTGTGGTACTGTAAGTAGCATTGCTGGCCGACACGCCGTCGCGCACGATGTTGAGCGCATCGGTTGCTGCCTGACTTTCTTCGCGGGCCTGACTCAGAGCCTGCTGCCCTTTCTCGTATTCCTCACGGCTGATGAGCTGGTCGTCAAAGAGTTTCTGCGTACGGGCAAAGTCGTTCTTGGCCTGGCGCAGGTTGATTTCAGCCAGACGCACACGATTTTCGGCCTGACTCAACTGTGTCATGTCGGGCACCACCTTTACACGGGCTATCACCTCGCCGGCCTTGACCATGTCGCCGGCCTTTTTGTAAAGTTCGGAGATAATACCCGAAATCTGGGGCTTAATCAGCACCTCGTCGCGCGGCTCCACCGTACCGGTCAACACGGTGGTACGTTCCAGCGTAGCTCTGCGCACAGCATGCGTGACATACACCACCTCAGCCGGCTGCGACTTTTGGTAGAGAAATACCAAAGTGCCTACAAACAGGGCTGCCAGCACCAGGCCGACCACCCATTTAATCACTCGTTTCATCGTTATTCTCATGATGCGTATATGTATTTTTAAAGTTTTCGATAACTGTTTTTTTCCTGACTACAACACACTATTCCTCACGCATGGCATCAACAGGTTTGATGGAAAGTGCCCTGATGGCAGGTGCCACACCGGCAGCCACGCCCAACAAGAGCAAAGCGCCTACCGCGCCCAAAGCCCAGCTGAACGGAATCTGAAACGATGCCGGACCGCCCGAAGCAGCCGCCTTTTCCACACCGGCCAAAGCAGCCACGGCCAACATAATGCCCATACTGCCGGCCACAATCGTCAGCACGACAGCTTCGCAAACTATCTGTGCCACAATATCCTGCCGATAGGCTCCAATGGCACGCCTGATGCCTAACTCCATCGTACGCTCCCTGACCGTAACCATCATGATGTTGCTCACGCCCACCACACCGGAAAGCAGCGTACCGATGCCGATGAGCCACACCAGCAGGCGGATACCGCGAAACAGACTGTCGACCATATTGAACATGGCCTCAAGATTAATGAATACCACGGCCTGCTTGTCTGTCGGAGCTATCTGGTGACGTTGTTTGAGGATGTACTCCACCTGCCGGCCCAAATCGGCCACCGAATGCCCGGGGCGCGCCATCAATGCGAGCATGTCAAACTCATTTCCGCGATTGGTAACGCGCTGCAGCGTGGTATAAGGCACAGATACCGTGGTAGCGGGATTACCGCCGATGGAAATGTTGGAATCATCGTTCACCACTCCGATAATCTGATAGTACACCCCGTTGGCATTGATAAACGTACGGCAGGGATTACCGCCGCGCGGAAAAAGTTCGTCATAAATATGAGCGCCGATAACACACACGCGCCGGTTCTGCGCCACATCCATCGCACTGATGGGGCGCCCGTAACGCAGCGACACCGACTCCAACCGATAAAGGTCGGCATGAATGCCACGGAGCATGCCGTCGGACGTACGGCCGTCCATGCCTCGAATCCCCGTATTGCTCCAGCTCATAATGATGGGCGTAACCACTTCAGCTCCGTCTACCTGACGGCGCACCTGCTCGAGGTCGGGCAAATTAAGCGACCACGTGCGCCCCTCACGGAAACCGGCATACGGCTCTGCCGTCCTGTCGGTTACGAAAAAGGCTGAATTCGTGGCAAAGCCCTTGAAATTATTGCCCAGCATCTGCTCCAGTCCGCGGCCTCCGCCCATCAGCAGCACCCACATGAAGATACCCCAAAAGATACCAAAGGCCGTAAGCAGGCTGCGCGTCTTGTTGCGCATCAGCACGGTAATGATTTCGTTCCAGCTGTCTCTGTCTATTCTCATGACTTTATCCTTTTAAAGCGTCAACCACCCTGGCCCGTATGGCCTTGCGTGCCGGATAATATCCCGCCACCAGACCAGCCACAATCAGCACCACCAAAGCCTGCAAGGCAATGCGCATATCGACGGTAGGGTTCAGGAACACGACTCCCTGCCCCACTCCCATGTCTACCACCTGGCGGCCGTAGCTGGCGTCAAGCCATTCCGTAGCCAGCACGCCCAGAAAAATGCCCATATAGCCGAAAAAGGCCGTTATCAGCACACTCTCCAGCATCACTTCGCGCAGGATGGCCAGCGGGCGGGCACCCAGCGCACGGCGGATGCCGAACTCACGTGTCCGTTCGCGCACGGTGATGAGCATGATGTTGCTCACGCTCACCACTCCGCCCAGCAGGGTGAGCAAACCGATAATCCACGTGGCCGTATGCAGCACGTCCATCGACTTGTTGACACCCGCCGCGTTGCGGGCTTCATTATAAATAAACAGGGCTCCCTGGTCGTCAGGAGCAAAACGATGGACTGCTCCCGAAGCGCGGCGCACACCGCGTGCAAAACGCTCGGAGGCACTGTCGTCGCTGACGCCCTGTGTTTTCAGTTCCAGAAAATCATACCGGCTCCCCTTTTTCTGCAACAGGCGGGCCGTGGAAAAGGGAATGTAGCCGTAGAGCTGGCGCTCATTCTCGCGGTCGGCAAACACGCCCACTATACGGAAACAAAGACTGTCGACCTCGAGCACCTGCCCCACCACAGCCGAGGCCGGCTGGTTGAGTTTGAGCTGCTCAAGCACCTTGCTGCTCACTACGATGCTCTTGCGGCGGTCGCGCTCGTCAAGGGGATTGACAAAGCGGCCGGCCAGCAATTTCAGCGGATTGGTCTGCAAATACTCCGCCGTCACGCCGCGCACGCTCATCGAGGCCGTTTCGTTACGGAAACGNNNGGCCGTTTCGTTACGGAAACTCACCCTGGCGCTCTGCTCCACCACGCGGTTGGCCTGCATGACCTGCTCCTCAAAACGCCGGGGCAGCAGGTTGTGGTCGCGGTCGTCAAGCTGAATACTCCGGTTGGCCTGCATGCCCTGCCATACCTTTGAGGTAGTACCGTTATAGACATTGACCACGTCGAGCCGCAAGCTGCCGGCATTGGCCATGAAGGCATGAATAACGCCGTTGGACGCACCCAGCAGCACGATGAGCAGAAACATGCCCACCGTGACCGAGCATCCCGTCAGCACCGTGCGCAGCTTGTTGCGCCCGAGGGCCGAAAAGAGTTCACGCAGCAAATCAATCATGGTGCTCCACCTCCTCGTCGCTGCCAATAATACCGTCCTTAATATGAATGATGCGACGCGTCTGTGCAGCCACGCCGGGGTCGTGGGTCACGATGACCATGGTCATTCCCTCGGCGTTGAGTCCGCGCAGGAGCTGCATCACCTCAACCGACGTGCGGCTGTCGAGCGCACCCGTAGGTTCGTCGGCCAGAATGATACGCGGCTGGGTAATCATGGCGCGGGCTATGGCCACACGCTGCTTCTGTCCGCCCGACATTTCCCCCGGCAGATGATGGGCCCACTGGTCCAGCCCAAGCTGCTCCAGCAGTTCCATGGCCCGACGGTTGCGCTGACGGCGCCCCACCCCCTGATAGAAAAGAGGCAAGGCCACGTTTTCAAGCGCAGTCTTGAAAGGAATGAGATTAAACGACTGAAAGACAAACCCAATCATGCGGTTGCGCAAATCGGCTGCTCGGCGCTCACTCAGATGGTCCATGCTGACGCCCGCCAGCGTATAGACACCGGAATCGAACGTGTCGAGCAACCCCAGGATATTGAGCAAGGTGGACTTGCCCGAACCCGAAGCGCCCATGATGGACACCAGTTCGCCCTCGGCTACATCGAGCGACACGCCCTTAAGCACATGCAGCGGACTGCCGCCGCGATAGGTTTTATGAATGTTTTCCAGATGAATCATAAGAATCGTTGTTTTTTTGACCCGCTCCCGCCGATACGACTCTTTGCACCGTACCGCCGGAACGGACTACACATAAGGATTGGACGAAGCAAAAATAAGGATTACTAAGATACTATGCAATACATAATACCAACAAACGCCTTCAGTTTCTTCTTTTTTGAGGTTCGTTTACATATTTTCAGCTTTTATATGCTTTTCACCCCGTCGGCAAACCGTTCGGACCGGCTCTTCTCCTCACTCAGGGAAACGCGCGGAAAATGCATCCCCCAAACAAGCAAAAGGAAGCCACACAAAAAATTCACGAAAAAAAGTTTTCAACACCTATGTGGATAAAATATATAATAAACTCATTATAAATATTTTACAATATGGAAAAAGTAGTTTAAAAGTTGGGGATAAACAGGTGGAAAACCGATCCTGAAAAGACGGGAATGCACCACAGAATGCCGGCATAAAAGCCGGACTGTTCCGACTGCAAAAAGCGACCTGCAAGCCGCCATACGGCTGCACCTGCCGTCCATCAAAAAAAATCAGTCACTCCCCACGCCCGGCCGGACTACTGTCGGGCTCCCAGCCGGCGCCAACGCCAAAAGACGCGAAGCGGCAACACACATCCGCTCACCCCGCAGGCTTACGAAAAGAAAGTCGCAGCACGCAAACACCCGCGCCGATTATGAGTCACGCCGGACAAAGCGGAAAAACAAGGTCCGACCCTGTACCGCCAAAGTCCGACCCTGTTATTTCAGGAAGCCACCTTTTTCCCGCAAAAAGCCATCGTATGCGGCCTGTTCCTGACCGGAAGCCGCATATCCCCCTCCGCCATCACGCCAAGGCCCGGACTCCCGGCAACACGCCACTGCCCCGCGTCAGTAAAACGAACGGAAGAGCCTTCCTGTTTACCGGCGCGGGGCAGCGTTGGTTTTTATCCCCGGCACAACGCAGCGGCGTCATGCCTTCAGTTAATGGATGGATTATTTCTTGAAATAGCGGTTGAACAAGCCTTCGAATCCGCGACCGTGGCGAGCCTCGTCACGTGCCATTTCGTGTACGGTGTCGTGGATAGCGTCGAGGTTGTGCTCCTTAGCCAGACGGGCGATGCGGGTTTTGTCCTCGCAAGCACCGCTTTCAGCCATCATGCGTTTCTCAAGGTTGGTCTTGGTATCCCATACCACTTCGCCAATCAGTTCGCAGAACTTGGCAGCATGCTCAGCCTCTTCCCATGCATAGCGCTTGAAAGCCTCGGCAATTTCGGGATAGCCTTCGCGGTCGGCCTGACGGCTCATGGCCAGATACATACCTACCTCTGTGCACTCGCCGTTGAAGTGTTCCTTCAAGCCCTGCATAATCTCTTCGGGGCAACCCTGAGCCACGCCCAGTTCGTGAGTAGCTACAAATTCCAAGCTCTCTTCCTTGAGTTCCTTGAACTTAGAAGCGGGAACTCCACACTGAGGGCACTTTTCAGGTGCGCTTTCGCCTTCATGTACATAGCCGCATACGGTGCAAATAAATTTCTTTTTCATAATTCCGTTTGTTTTTTAGGGTTTTTAATTCCGTTTTTATTTCTCAATTCTTTTAATTCTTCATTCATTTATGCCGGCTGGCATCGGCCGTGACGTATCAGGCAGATTCTTCAGCCTGGCGCTTGACACAGGACGGACACAGCCCGCGGTAATAAAGGTCGACCCCGTCCACCCGATATCCGGCTGCTGCTCCAAGCAGACTGTTCGTGTCAGTTACCGGCATGGGCAAATCAAGAACATTACTGCACGACGTACAGAAAAAGTGCGCGTGAGGCGACATGTCGGCGTCGAAACAGGCATTGTGCTCGTCAATGGTCAGCATCCGCGACAACCCGTGACTGACAAAAAGCTTCAGGGTATTGTAAACCGTAGCTTTTGAGAGGGTCGGAATCTTGCTCACCAAAGCACGATAGATTTCGTCAACCGTAGGATGCGTACGGTGAGTCAACAGATACTCCATAACCGCCAAGCGCTGTACTGACGGCTTAACTCCGTGGAGCGTAAGTTGTTCGTATGACTGCTGTGTCGGTTTCATGGATGTATGATGTTTTTTCTATGGTTACTGAATGGTTATGAATTTCCTTTTCACGATGCAAAGATAAAGTATTGTTTTTATACAACCAAAACTTATTGCTATTTTATTTCTGTAATCATTCTAATTTTAAATTTTATTATCATTTAGGAAGAATAGAAAGATTTTTACCGGAACACAAAAAAAGCAGGGGCCGCGTGGCACGCACCCGTGCCGGCCCCTGCTTCGCTCCTATTTACAGGACTCAACAGTATTTTCTACGTTCTTTTATCTTTTACCACGCCGCTATGGAGCGGTTGCCCGTAAGTGCTGCTTATTTTTTAGTTTTTACAGGCTTTTGAGTACGGTCGTAATGGTAAATGATTTTGCCCTTTCCGTTCATCAGACTGACACTTACCGTATCCTGAGCCATGGAAAGAACCGTAAATCCGGCTTCATCTGAACAGAAACGGGTGCCGGCTACGGGTTTCACGCTGCGGGCCAGCGAACCGGAAGAGTTGACCAGGTAGTCAACCTTGGAGCCCTTGGGCTGCACGTGCTGGAAGTTATGGATATGTCCGCAGATGTAGAAATCAACGCCATATTTGTTGAACAACGGCTCCAGCTGACGCTGAAGGTCGGTGCGTTCGGACTCCTTTTTGTCGGTATCGGCATAAAGAGGATGATGGCCGAACACAATTTTCCAACGTGCCTCAGGATGCGAACTGAGCTGCTGCTCAATCCAGCGGAGCTGGGCCTGCGTGTCCTGACGGCCTGCATCGGGATATTTTTCGCTGTTTTCGGCATAACGGGTGATGAGCGGCGCCGTGTCAATGAAAAGAAGCAGTGCTTCAGCGTCACCGGCCTCAACGGTACGGGCATAATAACGTGCCGGCATCCGCCAGCGGGCACTCACCTGGCTATAATCGATTACGGCCTGTGTATTGCCGCGATATTCATGGTTGCCCAAAACCGGATACCAGGGAATCATCAAATCCGGATGAGAATAAATCAACTCGTAATTGGTCAGCCAGAGCGGGTCGGTTGTACTGCGTACGCCCTCAAAGTGGTGTACGTCGCCCGGAGCCACTACAAACTCAATATCCGTCTGCTCGGCCAGGCTACCCATCAGCTCAGCAATGGACTTTTGTTCATAATATCCGTTACGTCCCAGATCGTTGGCCACGATGCAGGTGGTTGCGCCTTCGGGTACGTGAGGCAATTCGGGTTGTGGAGCTGTTTGTGCCGTAGCAACAGCTACAGTCAGCACTGGCCAC
>FR903617.1:31296-35666 GCA_000438115.1 Prevotella sp. CAG:617
CCACAGCAGGAATGCCTTTAACGAACGTATTGGGTTCATTTTCTGTTTTTTTGTTTTTTATTATTGATGAATATAATCAGGCCGTGACGGCCATACTTGCCTGCACAGGCCTACTTGGTGCCAAAAGCACCAAAGTAGGTTGAAGGAGCAGGTGAGGTAAATACATTATTGGAAAGGATGCCTTGCAGACCACTGATCGTGATGCCCTGGCTGCCGAAGTGACGCGGCACGTTGGTCGTACCTCCGGTCAGTGCAGGAGAGCCGGCCTGAAGGTGGAAGTCCCAACTGTCATTGAAAGCTACGGGAGCACCGTCGGCATTACCGCCCACATTGATATTGATGTTGCTCTGCTGCGTAAAGTTAACAAAGAGCGGATTGTTCTGTCCGGGCTGCAGGCTGCGGATGTCGTCAGCTCCTGAAAGGATGCCTAGGTCGGTATTCGGAGTCATCTGCTCCACACCGGCTGCGGTAGAGGCAAAATAATAGTTGGGCGTAATCACGCAGTTGGGGTCGGCACCTTCACCCTCTTCCGTACTTTCCTTAATACCCCAGCGGCAGTCGTAGATGAGGTTGTTGCAGAGGTTTACGAGGATGTTGGATTCCAGCCAGATGCTGCCACCCTTCTTGCTGGGACGACGCCATCCGGAGTTGACAATGGTGTTGTTGTACACATTCAGGTCAGACTGCAAAGCCGTAAATCCGGAATTGGAAAGTTTAAAGCCGTTGGTATTGGCATCGTAAATGAGGTTGTAGGCAATGTCGGCCAGACAGTCGCTCTTGTAGTTGATGGCCTCACCGCCGTCGTATCCGCTGGTGATGAAACGGTTGTTGGCTACGATGCTCTTACCGCCGGTGATGTAAATCTGATCCTCGGCATTATTGCGGAAGGTACAGTTGGTAATAATCATGCTGCCGTCGGGGTTGCAGAAGTGTACGGCCGGTACGCCTTCACCCGTTTCGGTCTTGAAGAGCTGGTGCTGGAACGAAGGAGAATTTTCCGTGGTGCGGGCACCGCAATATTCCATAATGGTATGATCCAGATAAAGTTCCTTACAGTCAAAACCGCAGATGATACCACCCCAGTTGCGGCAGAAGCGGTCGGTCTTCAAATTATCGGCAATCGTAAAGGTAACGGGTTTCTCTGCCGTTCCCATAGAATAAAGATTACCCAACACTACAATTTCAGGTTTAATGGTACTGTCGGAAGCTACAACCTTTACACCCGGTTCGATGTAGAGCGACTTGCCTTCAGGAATCACCAGATGGTCGGTCAGGACAACGGTGCTGTCCTCATGCCATACAATGGCATCGGCAGGATATTTGTCATCGGAAGGCACCAGAGTTGAATCGTTACCGCTGCCGTCGCCACCATCGCCGACGGTGTCTTCTGTACTTGAGCAGGCAGACAAGGCTGCAGTTCCCAAAACTAAGGCCAAAATGGGCCAGAACATTTTTTTCATAAAGTTGAAATTAATAGTTTGAAATTGAATGGTTATATATCCTAATTATATAAATATGTACTAAAGATTATAGTGCACGCCCAGCATAAGTTCTATACCGCTTGTATCGCGCTTGATGAGGGTCTTTCCATCCATATTCTGTCCCTCGAAACCGTCGTTTGCATCGTTGTGGGTCTTGATGTAAACCTTCTTGACGGAATTCAGCAGGTTGGAACCCTTGAAGAATACGGAGAAGTTATTCCATTTTTTCTCGACTGAGCATCCCAGCGTAAAGCGGGGAGCGTCGTAATAGTCGGAATTATAATAATGTGAAGCCGTAGTCAGACGCTCGCTAATGTACGAACCGGTCAGCTGGCCTTCCCAGCCGTTGTTGGCGCCGCGGTAAAGCAGCGAGAGGTTGGCAACATGCGGTGCCTGACCCACCAGCGTACGGGTTTGCTGAACTTCGGTGCGGGTCAACTTTCCGGAAGCATCGCGGCCATACACCGTCTTGGGCGTAGTAATGGAGGAATGCGTATAGGTATAATTGGCCTTCACGCCAAAAGAGCGGAAGTATTTGGTAAAGTCCAGCTCAAATCCCCAGTTGTCGGCATCGCCCAGGTTAGCCGGTCCGTAGCCGAACTGACGGCTGTTCTTTGAATAGTAAGCACTCTCAATCGGGTTCTGGATATGCTTGTAGAAGAAGCCGGCCATCAGCTGGTCCGTATGATTGGGCATCCACTCCCATCGCAAATCAACGTTGTCAATCACGGCATGCTTCAAATCCTTGTTACCATACTCGGTGTAGTCCTCCTCAATGATGGTGTACGGCACGATTTCAAAGAATCCCGGACGGTTGATGGAGCGGAAATAAGAAGCACGGGCAAACATGCCTTTGCGCAACGTGTATTTCAGATGAAGTGAAGGCAGGATGTCCCAGTAACGCTGCTCTCCGTGCGGATCCTCGTCGGCAGGCGGGTAGAGCATGGTGTACTGCTGGTCGGTATGTTCGGCACGTACACCGGCCGTCACATTCCAGCGACTGTTTTCAAAGCGGCCCATCACGTAGGCAGCGCCGATGTCCTCACCGGCATCGTAGTTCAGGGCATTTACGCTGCCCTGCACGGCATCTACCTTCCAGTTGATTTCGTCGAGGGTGTTGAAATCCACGCCCTGAACGGGACGGGTGGCAGTAGCCGGCACGAAAGAATAAGAAACATAGCGGTTTTCACGGCGCTTGTTGCGGTAGAGTCCGCCCACCTTGGCTTCCCAGAGTCCGCCGGCGGCACGGGTGTGCCACTTCAGGTTAATGATGCCAGTCCAGTCGCGGTCGGTGTTGTGCTCCCAGCGGCGCTCAGCATTGTCTGCCGTAACTTTCTCTATATTACTATGAACGTCGCTTTCCAAATTGATATAGGTATTGTCCGGACGCTTGCCGGTGGCATGACCATATACGCCGGCCCAATCGAGATCCCAGTTGTCGCCCAGCTGGTGCGTACCCTTGAGGGTAGAGCTGAAAATGCCCTGCAGCGTGCGGCGGGCACGGGTCTGATAGGTTTTGGTATAGTTGCCCAGCTCGGGGTTGTAATCGAGCGAAAGGTCGGTTATGGTCATTTCGCGCACCTGGTCGGAGCGACTGCCGATGTAGGCGTTGTACCACTCAATCTTGTGTCCGTAAGCCGGTACGAAGTCGAGTTTGGCATGAGCGCCCCACTGCTGCAACTGCTCGGAATATTCACGCTTGCGCTGGTCGGTAACGTGCACCGTGCTCTGCACCTGACTCATGGCGTCGGTATAGAACAGGCTGTTGGTGGCACGGTTCATGTTCTGATAACTGCCGGCCAGCATCAGGCCCAGACGGTCGTCCAGGAAGCGGCGTCCGCCGGACAGGCTCAGCCAAAGGTCGGGCAGCGGGCGGGCATACGACAGCTGCGAGGTGGCTTTCGAAAAGTCGCTCATCGAAGCCTTGTAGTCAGCCCCATGAGCCTCGCGCGGTGCCGTCATGGTGATGTTGTTGCCCACCGAAGCCAAATCGCGGTTAAAATAAATGGAGTTGTAACCTACGGCGGCATCAGCCTGAATGCGCAGCGTGGTGGGTGCATCCTTCATCACCATATTGATAACACCACCGGTAGCATCGCCCTCCATGTCGGGGGTAAGCGACTTGGTGACCTCCAGGCGGTCCATCAGTTCACTGGGAAAAAGGTCGAGCGGCACGTAACGTTCCTTGTTGTCGGGACTGGCAATCTTAACGCCGTTTACCAGCGAGTAGTTGTAGCGCTTGTCCATACCGCGCAACACGGCGTACTTGCCCTCGCCGGCACTACCCTCGTCCATCACCACTCCCGACATGCGCTGAATTACTCCAGCCACGTCAATATCCGGCGAAAGACGGATGGACTGTGCGCTCATTACATTCATGACGCCCAACGATTTCATTTCAAGCTGGCGGGCACTCAAATCAGTGTCCTGACGGCGGTGGGCGCTTACGGTAACGGCACCCAGGTCAACGCCTTTCGATTCCAACTCTATGACGGCCGGTACCGACTCGGTCGTAGAAACCACGACCTCCCGTGAGGCATAACCCAAGTAGCGGCAAATCAGCGTTACCTTGGAACGGTTTTCAATTCCTTTGAGCACAAAACTTCCGTCAAGTCCCGACGTAGTGGCCACGTTGGGCAACTCCTTCACCTGAACAGTAGAACCGATGAGCACTTCGCCCGTCTTCTTGTCTTTGACGACACCTATCAGCTCGCCGGCCATCAGTTGGGCAGCCAGGCAGGAGCCAGCCATCAATAAAAGCGTTCTTTTCATGTAATTTCCTTTTTACCTTTTTGTTTTACTGGTGCAAAGGACGCAAGATTTTCTGTCGAAACCGTTACACATTTGTTACAAAATAATTACACTTTGTAACTACCGGCTTATCATACA
>FR903617.1:35673-44588 GCA_000438115.1 Prevotella sp. CAG:617
ACCACCGTCTTAACAAACAACCAGCCGGACCGGCCGCCGCGCCGACAAATTGTCAGAACGCAGCAGCCGGACCGGCCGGAACCGCTCCCGTAAGCAGGAAGGGAGCGGGAGGAAAAGAAAGCTACTTGTTTTTTCCCAGATTAAAGGTGTAAATCAGATGACCCGCCACGTAGCGCTGGAAACCGTTCGTCTCGGTCATACCCACGGCTATGGCGGAATTGTAGTTGTAAATATTTTCGCGGCTATTCAGGATGTCCACAGCCTCCAGCTTGACGGTCAGGTTCTTTTTCTTGAGGAACTTCTGCGAGATGCTGGCGTTCCAGAGCAGCTGGTCGGTGTTGAGATAATGGTCGAGGTGACGCCGGCGGCTCCACTGCTCGAAGTTGGTGCTGATAATCATGTCCCACGGCGTGGTGTACGACACTGTCAGTTTGTAGGTAAACAGAATGGGGTCCTCGTTGCTCTCGGGCTGCATGGCGTTGCGGTTCCACGTTTTGGAGAACGAGCCGGTCAGCGATGCAAACAGCTTGCCCTTGCGGTAGGTCAGGCCGACATTCTGGCCCAGACTATACTTACGCTGGGTATTGAGTTCCGGCTCTTGCTGCGAGGTGGCCAGATAAGTCTGGTCGGTAAAATTGTTGCTGTTGACGCCGTAATTCAGGGTCCACACCTTTTCGCGGTCGAGCACCATGGACATTCCGGATGAACCGCCCACGCTGAAGCGGCCGTCCATGTTGACATTCTGATAGATGTAGTATCCCGTCTCCTCGTTATAGCGCATGATGCGCCCAATGTTGTTCCGCCAGATGTTGTAGTAGGCTGAAGCCCACAGACTGAGCTGCTGCTTTTCCAGGAAGGTGTTGAAGTTCATGCTGCTGGAGCCCCGCCAGCTGTCCTTCAGATTGGTATTGGCCATGACGGTACTTTCGGGATTCGACGTGTCCACGTAATTCAGGCGCGTAACGATGTCGGGCGACGAGGTGGAGGCGCTGCAGTAAAAGGAGAGCGAGGTACGGTTGTTGAACTTGTACTTCACCCGGCCGTTGAAGCCGTAGTCCGGTTCGCGCACGGTTACCGCCGTATCGGTCACCTCATGGCGCTCGTAGTCCAGACTGTTGTGCAGATAGTTGATGTAGGCACGGACACTGGTTTCCCATTTTTCCCAGTTGCCGTTAAAGCCCATAGAGCCGCTGTGTGTCCATTTATGAAAGAGACCGTAGTTACTGTTGTTATCGAGCAGCAGGGCAGCCATGCTTCCATAATCTTCAGGCAGGGCGGTCAGCGCATAGCGGTCCAGACTTTCCCAACCGGGCAGAAGTTCCAGATTCCAGTACTCCTGGCTGAAGTCCGAATAATAGTACGTCAAGCCATACGCGAGATAGAGCCACGCCTTTTCGGCCACTTTCTTGTTATAGTAGGCCTGCAGGCCGTACATGTCGCTACGGCTGTCCTGGGGGATATACTGCCGCTGCGGCTCATGGCGCTCGGTCTGGCCGGTGTAGTAGGTCATGTCGTAAAAATTGAACTGCTGGCCATCGGTCTTGTAGCGATTCCACGACAGGTAGAGATTGAGCATGTCGCCCTTACCCAACTTCTGCGACAGATTGGCGCTGGCCGAATAACTCCGCCCGGTCAGGTAGGAATGCTGCGGCTTGTTGAGCGTATTCACCAGCAGGCTTCGCACGTCGTCCGTCAGGTTGGGCCCGAAAACATGCGCCAGGGCGTCGTTGTCGGCAAAATGCAGGGCGGGATTGGCATTGAACGTGGCCGAGCGCAAGTCGGTGTCGCTGTCGCTGCGTGAATTGTTGATGCTTCCGTTCAGCGTCAGGAAAGTGGATTTGCTCAGGTTGACGGAGTACGAGAGGGCACCGGTCAAGGTTTTGGAAACATCCAGATTCCGCTGCCGCTGATACCACCACACCGAAGCCGCCCCGGGCAGGATGTTCTCCTGACGCGTATAGTTGCGCAAATCCGTATCGGTACGGTTAAAATTGACGTTGGCGTTCAGCTCCTGATAGCCGGTGGCACTCTTTTCGTCCTTGTTGGTCCAGCCTATGTTGACGCTGGTGTTGTAAAAGGTGCTCCAGCCCGAGCGGTAGCCGCTGCTCGTCCAGTTGCCGTTGGCGTCGGCCTTCAGGTCGCCGTTCAGGTTGTTGGCCGAGCCTGCCACGCCCACCTGCAACCGCTTCGAAAGGTTGGCCAGGAACAGGCGGCCCGTCCACTTGTCCTGATAGCCTCCGCCGGCGACGAGGTTGCCCGTCCAGTGTCCGCGATACTCGTCCTTCACCACCACGTCCATCACCGTGGTACGCTCGCCGTCGTCCACGCCGGTGCGCTCGGTCAGGTCGCTCTTCTTGTCGTAAAACTTCAGGCGGTCAACCACCTCGGCCGGCAGGTTCTGCAGCGCCGTCTTGATGTCGCCGCCAAAAAACCGCTTGCCGTCCACCAGCAGGCTCTCTACCACCTTTCCCTGCCACACCAGGTTGCCGTCCTCGTCCATACTCACGCCGGGCATTTGCGAAATCATGGCGCTGAGCGTCACGCCGGGGTCAAGCTGCATGGCCTTGGAGCTGTACACAAACGTATCCCTTCAGTATGGTCAGATTGCTGGCCTTGCCGGTCACGAGGGCCTCGCCCAGATTGATGTCGGTAATCTTCACCCCCACGCGGCCCACGTTGGCCAGCGGCTTGGCGGCTGTCAGGCTGACGATTTTTTCGTAACGGCTGAACCCGACACTCGTCACCCGCAACTTGTAGGCACCGGCCGAATCGACAGCCAGACTGAAGCGCCCCAGCGAGTCGGTAGCGCCAATGGCATAGAGGGAGGAGTCGGCTGCCAGCAGCTGCACGGGGAAAAGGGGCAGCGGCGTGCGGCTCTCGGTATCATACACTTCGCCCCTGACGGCAAACGTCTGGGCCACGGCCGTAGCGGCCGACCAAAGCAGCAAAATGCTGACTACGGCAAAGCGGAAGCAAGTATTCTTCATATTTTCATATAGAGGTTTAAAGGTTAGTAGATGCTAAGGTTTGAATACAACAACTGCGGCAAATATACTAAAACATCCGTAATCGGGGGGGGTAATTTGAACAATATATAATAAAACTGATTTGGGGGGGTAATTTGAAAAATATATAATAAAACTGATTTTTCTTGTTTTTTTAACAGAACGTCCCGCCTTGAGCCTTAAAATGCCGGAAAAATCAGAACCTGAGCACGACCCCTGCCGTGTGATGTGTCTCATTCTAAGCCCGATTCATGCGCCCCCGTAAAAGCCCCTTCATTCGGGGAACGAACAAGACGGAACTTTGCAGGAACAAGGTCGGACCTGAATGGAAAAGAGCGGCACCTTTTTCTCACAAAGTCCCGCCACGATCTGTATTCGCCCCTGCATGGATGAAAAAAAACAGCGTTCCGGCAGAGAAAGCCACACGGGCCCCACCCTGCCGGAACGCCTGTATTTCCGTACGTGCCGCAACCGTCACGATTTGTGACAACCGCTGCAGCCGCCCGCCGACGGGCAGCCGCCCTGATTACATCCCGCGCAACCACCGCCGCGACCGGAGCAGCTGCACCCCCCGCGGCCGCGCAGCCGGCGCACCGCATAGACCACGGCAGCCACCACACAGGCCGCAACAATACCGATTGCAATAATATCCTGCCACATCATGTTTCCTTTGTTTTTTCAAGTAATACGTATCCAGTCAGACTCATCCCACAAACAGGCTGCCCACATGGTAAACCAGAAAGGCTCCTATCCAGGCCACCAGCAGCGTATAGCCCACGCAGAACCACATCCAGCCGCTTCCGGCCTCCTTGCGCAGCGCCGTAAGCGCGGCTATGCAGGGATAGTAGAGCAACACGAATATCATGAAGGCATAGGCTACAAGCGGCGTAAACACGGCCGTACCGTCGGGCCGTTTCTGCTCCTGCAGGGCTGTGATGAGCTTGTCGCTGTTTTCGTCGGCACCGGCACCCACCTGATAGAGCACACCCATTGACGACACAATAATTTCCTTGGCAGCCAGTCCCGTGAGCAGACTCACGCCCATCTGCCAGTTAAAGCCCAGGGGAGCCACGGCCGGCTCAATGAAATGGCCGATGCGTCCGATGTACGACCCCTCGGCCTGCACGGCCTGCTGCTTCACGCTCAGCTGACTGAGCATATCCTGCTTCTGGGCAGGCGTAAGGGAGGCGTTGGCACTCACCTGCTCCATCTGCCGGTCGTAGGCACGGGTGGCGTCAGTATGATGCGGAAAATAGCCCAAAGCCCAAACAATGACAGAACCCACCAGAATGACGGTTCCCATCTTCTTCAGGTAGAACACGGCCTTTTCCCACATATGTACCAGAATGTTGCGCAGCGTGGGCATACGGTAGGGCGGCAGCTCCATGACAAAGGGCGCCTCCTCCTTGGCAAAGCACGTCTTGCTCAGCAACAGGGCGGTCAGAATGGCCACCACGATGCCGACGGCGTAAATACTGAGCAGAATGAGGCCCTGATGGCGGCTGAAGAAGGCCGACACAAACAACAGGTACACCGGCAGGCGCGCCGAACACGACATGAAGGGCACGGTAAGCATGGTAATGATGCGGTCGCGACGGTTGGCCAGGGTACGCGTGGCCATAATGGCCGGCACGCCGCAACCAAATCCGATGAGATACGGAATGAACGACTTGCCATGCAGGCCCATGCGGTGCATGATGCGGTCCATGATAAAGGCCGCGCGGGCCATGTAGCCCGTATCCTCCAGCAGGGAGATGAAGAAGAAGAGCAGCACGATTTGCGGCAGAAACACAATGACGCTGCCCACTCCGGCAATGGCGCCGTCAACAATCAAATCGCGCAGCATACCCTCGGGCAGCAGCTGCCCCAGCTCATGGCCCAGCCACGTAAAGCCCAGGTCAATCCAATCCTGCGGATAGGCGCCCAGCGTGAACGTAGTCTGAAACATGACCCACAGGAACAGGGCCAGCAGCGGCAGGCCCAGCCAGCGGTTGGTGAGCCAGCGGTCGAGCACATAGGCCTTGTGGTTTATCTTTTCCTTACCGGGCTTGAAAGTCTCTTCCAGCGCGCCGCGCACAAAGGCATAGCGCGACTCGGCCATAATCTGGTCAATAGGCTCGGAAAACTCACGCTCCAGCTGCTGACGCCAGTAAGCAGCCCGCTCCTCCAGCTGCGGCAGCTGGGGCAAGTCCTTGAGCATCTGGCGCACGTCCTGACTGTTTTCCAGCAGGTTCAGGGCAATGTAGCGCGGCGCCTGTTTCTGAGGAACGTCGCCATCGGTAGGCAATTTGCTCTTGATGTCGGATATGGCGCGCTCAATGGAGTCGCCATAGTAAATATGAACGTGCCGGCTGATGCCCTGCTTCTGCTCGAACACGTCAATCAGACGGTCAAGCAGGTTGTCAATGCCCTTGCCCGTGAGCGCCACGGTGGGCACAATGGGGAAACCCAGCAGGCGGCTCAACTGCTGCAGGTCGAGCGTAGAGCCGCTCTTTTCCAGCTCGTCATACATGTTCAGCCCCATCACCATGGGTTGGTTGCGGTCAATCAGCTGTGTGGTCAGATAGAGGTTACGCTCCATGTTGGAGGCATCCACAATGTTCAGGATAACGTCAGGCTGATGCTCGGTCAGATACGAGCGCACATAGCGCTCCTCGGGAGTGTATTCCGTAATGGAATAAGTGCCCGGCAGGTCGACCATCTCAATGGTATATCCCTTGTGGTGGAACACGCCCGTCTTGGAGTCTACGGTTACACCACTGTAATTGCCTACCTGTTCGCGCAAACCGGTGGCATGATTGAAGAAGGAGGTCTTGCCGCAGTTCGGGTTGCCCACCAGTGCCACGCGAAACGTATGGCTCTGCTCGCAGATCTTACGGTTCATTTCCTCGATAAAAGTACGTCGGCTCACGGCGTCCTCGCCCTGGTAGTCTTCCAGCCGAACCACCTCAATCAGTGCCGCCTCGGCCCGCCGGAGCGAAACGTGATTGCTCATGACTTCATACTCAATAGGGTCACGCAAAGGCGCGTTACGCACCACATGAACCTTTTCGCCACGCACAAAGCCCAGCTCGCGCACACGGTGGACAAAACCGCCATGTCCGTGCACACTCACCACTACACAATCCTGTCCGGTGTGCATGTCTGCCAAGCTGATTTTATTTTCTGTCATATATTTTCCGTTTCCTTTTGTTATTTTACTGCAAAGTTACGTTTTCTTACAGACGCAGGGCCTATCGGGCTGCGGTTATTTCCGAAAAAACACGCCACCCGGCTTCAAAGCACCAGTTCCACCAGCAAAAAGACATTGAGCAGGCTCACGGCGGCGGCCATGGCATAGAGCAGCACCGTGGTGAAGCGACTGTTGGCATAAGGCCCCATGACACGGCGCGAGGAGGTAAGCCCTACCTGCAGGAACACCGTGAAGGGGAGCTGCAGACTCAGCACGGCCTGCGAAATGAGCAGCCCGCGGAAGGGATCGCCCACCACCAGCACGACCAGAAAGGCCAGCCCGATAGAAAGCAACACGCCTGCACGCGAATGAGCGTCGGAAGCATCATACGGCTCCTGGTAGAGACCGGCAAAAATACTGCCGGCCGCCATGCCGCTGGTGACGGTACTGGCCAGACCGGCCAACAGCAGAGCCAGGGCAAAGATGGTAGTGGCCGCTCCGCCCAGCAATGGGGTCAGCATGTGGCCGGCTTCCTCGAGCGCCTCCACGCGGACACCGTGGGCATGGAATGTGGTGGCAGCCAACACAATCATGGCGGAATTAATCACCCACCCCACCGTCATGGCCAGCAGGGTGTCGTAGAATTCATACTTGAGTGCCTGCTCCACCCGGCTGCTGCCCTGCGCTGGAAGCTGACGGCTCTGAATGACCTCGGAATGAAGAAAAAGATTGTGGGGCATGACCACTGCGCCCAGCACACTCATCACCACCAGCATGCTGCCTTCGGGCAAACGGGGCGTGAACAAGGCACTTCCCACGGCTGCGGCATCAACCGGAACGAGCGTAAGTTCGTAAATGAACGAAAGGCCGATGATGGAAACAAACATGATGATGGCCCGCTCAATACGCCGGTAGGTGTTGGTAAAGAGCAACACGACTACGGCTACGGCCGTCAGGGCGGCCCCCAGCGTGAGCGGCAGACCGAAAAGCATGTTGAGGGCTATGGCACTGCCCAGAATTTCGGCCAGCGAGGTGGACACCGACGCGCCCATGGCGCTCCAGAGCAGCGGGCGCGACAGGCGGCGCGGCAAATAGCGCGTGGCGGCCTCGGAGAGACAAAGACCGGTGACGATGCCCAGGTGGGCAACGTTGTGCTGCAGCACGATGAGCATCACGGTAGAGAGGGTAACCACCCAAAGCAGGGCATAGCCAAAATCGGCCCCGGCCGCCAGATTGCTGGCCCAGTTGCCGGGGTCAATAAAACCGACCGTGACGAGCAGGCCCGGCCCGATGTAACGGAGAATGTCGAGTCCGCTCATGCGACCGGCCGAGGGATGGCTCCAATGGTGACGAAGACGGCGAAAATAGCGTAACATACGAAAACTTAGGATGCGTAAATAAAAAAACAAGACGACCGGCGCTGCGCGTCAAATCAGTTTGTTGACCATGGCATACACCGTCAGGCCGGCCACGGAGCGGATGCCGGTCTTGGCCACGATATTTTTCCGGTGGGACATGACGGTATGAACGGATATGCAGAGCTTGTCGGCAATTTCCTTGTTCTGCATGCCCTGAGCCACGAGGACCAACACCTCACGCTCACGCTGCGAAAGCTCATACGAGGGCATACCGGAATCGGGCTCGTCGGTTTGCGAAGCGCGCACGAGGACTTCATCAATCTGCCGGGGGCGGAAGGAGAGTTCGACAACGCCGGCATACTTGGCCAGCTGCGCCTGCTCCACATAATGACACACCAGAGCCACCACCGCCAGCCCCTCGGGGCGGTCGGCCAGGGCCGTACCCAGCAACAGGGGGTCGGCCAGCAGTATGGATGCCCCGTGATGGCGCACAAGATGATAGGCCTGGTCGGCCGAAGCCGCAACGTCGGCACATACAAAATGGGGCGACTGGCGGAAAATAGCCTCAAGCCCCTCGGCCACGACGGGATATTTGCACAGCACTATCAGTTTCTTTTTCATGGCTTCAGACTTTTTTCCATGGCGCGGGCAATGCCCACCAGCAGTTTGCTCTCAATACGGGTATGCGCGGCCAGATCGGCCGAGAGGTTGAAGAGGTCGAAAAGGATTGACGCCCGCTCGCGCGGCAGGGTATCGCCGGGCAGGTACTTGATGATGAGGCTGATGAGGTCGGCCAGCTTTTCCTCAATGTCGCCGTGACTCTCCTCAAAGTCATGAATGCGATAGGCGGCCGTCTGCCCGGAAGCCAGCTGCTCCACGTAGGGAAACACGTGCTGCTCCTCATAGCTGAAGTGCTTGTCGGCCTCCTCGCGGTACTGGTTGAAAAAGTGCTGTATCATTTCGCGCTCCAGATTTTCCAGACTGGCCGAAAGGTGAAGGAGATGGTCGGCAATGTGTGGCAGCCGCTCGTCACGATAGTAGCGGTGAGACGACTCCAGATAGGTCAGCAGGCCGCGGATGTAGGCCGGCGAGGGCACGGCTACCGAAGGACAGTAGTCGGGCGAGGCGTACATGTTGCAGATTTCCAGAAAAAGGGTGGTGTCGGCACCATACTGCGCACAAACCTCACTGACGCTGCGGTCGGCAAAACCAAACTGGATGCCGAAACGGGGCAGCACGCTGATGAGACGATGGCACGAGAGGATGAGGTCGGCCATGCGGTCGGTGGGTTGGAAAAAGGGTTTCATGAGTTTCTTTTCTGATTTCATGGGTCGAGGCCGGAAGGCTGCCTTGAGCTGCCCGCCTTCGGTACCGCCACAC
>FR903617.1:44640-45618 GCA_000438115.1 Prevotella sp. CAG:617
ACATACAGTCGGCCAGCAACCGGCCTGTTCAAAATTAATGAATTCTTTTTATCCGGCAGGTCTGCGCCACCCGTTTTTCCCCTGTTTTGGGGAGGCCGGAAAGGCAATATCCCTACTTTGCAGGAGGGTTTGTCCGGCACCGAAAGGCTACGGCCCCGCTCTCCTTCCCCGCCCGGAAACGCCGGGGCGCAACGGAAGAAAAACAGGGCGGCTCGAAAAAAAGACAAGGCCGGATCTAAAATGATTTACAAGCCGCCTTGTTTTTTCCCCGAGCCACCCCCGTATGACGTCAAGACCTCGTCCGTATGTCTGGAGCCAGGCTAACGCACGTAAACGTGTTCAATTTCGACCACATACACGTCATGCAGGCCGCCGCGCTCACCATACCACTTTTCAAGATTGGACTTGTCGATAAACTCATCCGGCTGCATGTGGGTTTTATAAAGCTTGCGGCACTCCAGCGTCAGACGGGCCTGCTCGTAAGTGACCTGGCTGCCGGGAGTAGTGAGGGGGCGCAAGCCGGTGGCTTCCACCTTGTTGACGTCACGGCCGGACTTCGTGCCGCAGAAGTTCAGAATGCTGCGGTGCTCCTCACCCAGGAAACTCAGGGTAAGATGGGACGACTGCTCGATGTATTCATGCGTATAGCGCTCGGGACGGATAAACACAAAGGCCACGGGTTTGCCCCAGAGGATGCCCACCCCGCCCCATGAGGCGGTCATCATGTTGAAGTGGTCGGGCGTACCGGCCGTAACCAGCATCCACTCCTTGCCGATGGCATCAAACATATTGTCAGTAAGCTGACTAACAGAAATTTCTTTCATCGTAAAAACGGATTTTTGATAAGATTCAAAAGATTTTTCGAAAACAAATATAGCGAAAGTTAGGCAAACGGCCGCACAGAACCGCCTACTTTTTACTCAAGCCACGGCGGCTGTACATCCACGAAAAAAGGCAGGCGCGCCAACCTGCTAACGA
>FR903617.1:45655-52267 GCA_000438115.1 Prevotella sp. CAG:617
ATTGAAAAGGTGCATGCCCACAGCCTGAACGGCCGGGAGCACCACACTTGCTACATCAGAAACTGATTAGCGAAACCTGGTCGATGTAATTATAAACCATACCGGCCAGACCCAGTCCGATAACGCCTACGGTACAGAGGAAAAGAGCCGTACGCGTATAGCAGTCGCTACGGAAAGTGGGCAGCGGAGCATCGCTCTTCTTGATATACATGGCCTTGACAATCAGCAAATAGTAGTAGAGTGAAATCACCGTATTAACCAAAGCGATGAACACCAGCAAATGCTGACCGGCATTGAAGGCCGACATGAATACGAAGAACTTGGAGAAGAATCCGGCAAACGGCGGAATACCGGCCAGAGAGAAGAGGCAGAGCGTCATGAGGAACGCCAGCTTCGGGTTGGTCTGATAGAGTCCGTCGTAATCGTCCATACCGATTTTACCGGTATTCTGTTCAACTACGTTGAGCACGGCAAACGCACCCAGGTCGGCAGCCAGATAAACCAGCAGGTAGAACACGAGCGAAGTCATGCCCTGCGACGTGCCGCCCATTACGCCCAACATCAGATAACCGGCCTGCGAGATGGCGGAGAACGCCATGAAGCGCTTCAGGTTCTTCTGACGCACGGCAAAAATGTTGGCCACCGTAATTGAAGCGATAATCAGCCAGAAGAGGAGCAGATTCCACTCGGCACCGCATGCGGCAAACACCTTGGCCAGCACAAGCATCATTACGAAGGCTGCTGCGCCTTTGGAAATGACACTCAGGAAAGCGGTAATAACGGTAGGAGCACCCTCGTAGGTATCGGCCGTCCAGAGATGGAAGGGTACCAGCGAAATCTTGAAGCCCATACCGGAGATGAAGAACACCATGCCCAAAAGCTGAACCAGACTGCCGTCAATACGCGAAATCATATCGCCGAAATAAAGCGTACCGGTAGTACCATAAAGCAGAGAGATACCGTAGAGCAACAGTGAGCTGGAGAAGAGAGCCAGCAAGATAAACTTGGCAGCAGCCTCAGCCGACTGGTTGCGATACTTGTCGTAGGCAATCAGTGCCGACATAGGCACGGATGCCAACTCGAGTCCGATAAAGAACATCAGGAAATGTCCTGCCGAAACCATGAAATACATACCCAACAGAGTTGAGAGTGTAATCACGTAGAACTCGCCCTGCTTGGCATGATTTTCCTCACGGCTCATCCACTTGTGCGCCATCAGGAACACAATCAGCGTACCGAGGCTCAGGGTTGTCTTTACCACACTCATGATGGGCGTGTACTGATACATGCCTCCGAAGGCTTCGGCAGCCTCACCGGGCACGCAGTTGACCACGGTGTGGATGGCCAGCAAGATGGCCGGCAGCGGCGTGTTGAGCACGCCACGTCCGCTCTTGCGGTCGGTACACATAAAGAGATCGGCTACAAACAGGACCAAAATGACTAAGAGCAATGAAAGCTCTTCGCGCATATATAGAAATTGTGAATAATCCATCTTGTATTGTTTGTTTTTTATGAATTAAAGAAACGGATTGCAGGTAGAGGCCACGTGTCCGATGTGGTTGACAATGGTGCCCACGCTGCCGCTGATCATATTGCTTACCCAGAACGGAGCCAAACCCAAACCGGCTACTGCTGCAATGAGGCAGATTACGGAGAGGCGCTCTTCCCAAGTGGCATCAGTAAGTTTGAGATGGTGTTCGTTGGTGCAGGTACCGTAAAGAATCTTGCCCACCAGTCGCAGAATATAGACGGCGGTGATAACGATACTGGTACATGCGGCAATGGTCAGCACGCGGTGGAACGTATCCACATTCTGGAACGAACCTACAAAGATGGTCATTTCAGCAATAAAGCCGCTCAAACCCGGCAAACCAAGGTTGGCCAAACCGGCAATGACATAACATACAGAGAGGAACGGCATGATGCGCATCAAACCGTTGAGTTCGCGAATATCACGGGTGTGCGTACGGCCGTAAATCATACCGATCAGGGCAAAGAAGAGGGCCGTCATCAAACCGTGGCTCAACATCTGCAGCACAGCACCGGTGCAGGCGGTCTGATTAATCATCAGCAGCGCAAACAGTACAAGGCCACAGTGAGATACGGAAGAGTAGGCATTGATGTATTTCAGGTCGGTCTGAACGCAAGCCGAGAAGGCACCGTAAACCACGGAAATACCGGTCAGAATCAGGAAAATCCAGCCCAGCTCGTTGGCAGCCTCCGGCATCAGGTACATGGCAATGCGGAAGCAGCCGTAACCTCCCAGCTTCATCAACACACCGGCGTGGAGCATAGAAACGGCAGTAGGCGCCGAAGCGTGACCGTCGGGACTCCAGGTATGGAACGGGAAGAGAGCACCCAGCACACCAAATCCCATAAACGTCAGCGGGAACCAGATGTATTGCTGTCCCAACTCAATGGCATGAGCACCGTTGGTGTGGTTGGCAATGTCAATGATATTCATGGTCTGACCGCCGGCACCATAGAAGATACCAAAGATACCGCACATCAGGAAGGCTGAACCACCCATCAGCATCAGCGTCAGCTTCATGGCTGCATACTCCTTGGGACCACTACCCCACACACCAATGAGGAGGTACATAGGAATCAAGGCAATCTCATAGAACATGAACATGGTGAACATGTCCACCGTAATGAAGAATCCGAATACACCGGTGCTCAACAGCGTAAACCAGAGGAAATACTCCTTGGTAAGCGGCTGCAAACGCCATGAAGCAAAAGTACCGGTAAACACGATGATGGCAGAAAGCAGCAGCATAGCTACTGAAATACCGTCAACACCGACTGAATATTTAATATGAAGCGGCTTGAACCACTCAAACGAAGCCGTATAGAGCATTTCGCCAGTAGCACCGGCAGCACGATCAGCCAAATAAATGACCGTCAGATAGGCAGCCAGCAACAACAAGGCTGAACTGCCGACTACCATTACCGTGCGCACGCCCTTAATACCCTTGGCTAACCACAAGCCCAATAACATGAGCAGGGGAATCAGTACGAATAAAGATAAAAAGTTCATATGGTCAGTAGCTTAAAAAATCAGGATTAAAATAAGAATCAATACGCCGATAAAGAATACCATAGCATACTGTTGAACACGTCCGCTCTGCAGGCCACGGATACGGAAGCTGAGCGCGTTGGTACCCCAAGCCAGGAAATTGAAGAATCCATCCACAACGTGACGGTCGAACCATGCAATAGGTTTCGAGATATGGGCAAAAATGATGCGGTGGGTAACAAACTGGTAAACCTCGTCCATATAGAAACGATGGTAAGCCCATTTGTGCAGACTGGCAAAGCGGGTTGCCAAAGCATCAGCCACGGGCTGTTTGTCACGACCGTAAATCCAGATAGCCAAACCAATAGAACACAACGCAATCACGATACTCGTAATGGCCACGCTGGGATCCAGGTGAATGTCGTAGGCACGTCCGTCAGCGCTGACAAAGTGTCCGAAGTCAACAGTCCAACCGACAAATACGGTAACCAAAGCCAGGAACACAAGCGGAAGGGTCATGGTCAGGGGAGCCTCATGCGGTGTATGCTCTGCATGGAGTTCCTTGTTCTCAGTACCCCAGAAAATACCGCAGTACAGACGGAACATATAGAAAGCGGTCATGGCTGCAATGCCGGTCATAATCCAACCCATAGCCGGACTGAAGGCGAAGCAAGCCGTCAGGATTTCGTCCTTAGAGAAGAAACCGGAGAAGGGAGGAATACCGGAAATAGCCAAGCAGGCAATCAGGAAGGTGATGTGTGTGACAGGCATATACTTGCGCAAGCCTCCCATGGCACTCATCTCATTGCTGTGGACAGCGTGGATGATACAACCGGCACCCAAGAAGAGCAAGGCCTTGAACATGGCATGGGTAAACAGGTGATACATAGAAGCCATGTAACCAAGGCTTCCCGGATGCTCATGTCCGGTAGTTATTTCCGTACATACACCCAAAGCTACCATCATAAAGGCAATCTGAGAAATGGTTGAGAACGCCAATACACGTTTGATGTCGCTCTGCGCACAAGCCACGGCAGCTGCATAGAAAGCGGTGAAAGCGCCGACCCAAGCCACGATGTGGAGCGTATCAGGAGCATACTGAATCCACAACGGGAACATACGGGCAACCTGGAACACACCTGCTACAACCATGGTTGCAGCGTGAATCAATGCGCTGACAGGCGTCGGGCCTTCCATAGCATCCGGCAACCAGATATGCAACGGGAACATGGCACTCTTCCCTGCACCACCGATAAACATCAGGAACAGGGCAGCAGGCAGCATGAAACCTCCGGCAGCGATACGTCCGGATTCACCCGCGAAGTCGAAACCGAAAGTTCCGCAATAGTAACCGTAGATAAGAATACCTATCAGGAAGAACATATCGGCAAAACGCGTAACGATGAAGGCTTTCTTGGAAGCTGCAATGGCTGCAGGAGCGGTATAATAGAATCCAATCAGCAAGTAGCTGGATACACCCACAAGCTCCCAGAACAGATACATCTGGAAAATATTCGTAGCCACAACCAATCCCAGCATGGACATACTGAAGAGGCTCAGGAATGCGTAGTAGCGCTGGAATCCGCGTTCGCCGTGCATATAGCCAAACGAATAGATGTGTACCATCAGCGACACGGTAGAAATCACGATCAGCATCATCACCGAAATAGGATCAAGCATGATTCCCATATCAAAGTGAAGACCTTCGTTAAAGAAAGGCAGCCACGTAAAGTTGTAAGGCACAAGCGTAGGGAACACGCCGTCGGCCGTACGCGGCTGGGTAAAATAGTCAAACGCGGTCATGTACGACAGGATTGCCACTACAAGCAAGCAGGCCGTACCGATAAGACCGGCCGTCCGATGGCTAAGCCATTTTCCTGCAAGTCCCAGCAACAGGAACGAGAGGAAAGGCAGCAATAAAATAAATAAAGTATATTCCATAACAGTTTTTCAAATTGCAGGGTTTACCATTTCATTTCTTCAAGTTCATTAACCTGAATGCTGCGCAAGTTACGATAGATGTTAATCATAATGGCAATTGCAATGGCACTCTCGGCAGCCGAAATGGCAATGGAGAAGAGCGCAAAGAAATAGCCTTCGTGACCTGCGGGGAAAACCAAACGGTTAAACGCAGCAAAGTTAATATCGGTTGCATTGAGCATGAGTTCAATTGACAACAACATGGCCAGAGTTGTGCGGCGTACAAAGAAACCATACATGCCGGCAAACATCATAATGGCCGATACGATTAAATAATATTCTACGGGTATCATAGTCGTGCTGTTATTTTATCGTTTACGAGCTATAATCAAACTGGCTACAATGCAAGCCAGCAGCAATACACTGACTGCCTCGAAAGGAAGCAAATAACCATTCTTGTCAGACGAGAGCATAAAAGTACCAATGCTGTCGATTGAAGGCGTGCATTCGTTCAGCGTGCCCACTGCCTGGCTGGCAAATCCGTGAGAGAACAGGATGAAAGCCACCAGTGTCAAACCTGCAAGTGAGGTCACGATTGCGGCTCCCACCTTGGTCTTGGAAAAACGGCTGAGCGAGTCTTTAGCTCCGCTGGTCAACAAAATGGAGAATACATAGAGAACGATAATACCTCCGGCATACACCATGGCCTGCACGGCGCCCAGGAAAGTATATCCCAACAAAAAGTACAGGCCTGCCGTACCGAACAAAACGAACAACAGGTAGGTTGCGGCACGTACGATACTGCGGGTCGTTACCGTCAGCACCGAGAACAAAGCCATACAAACGGCTAATACATAAAATATAATGTTTGAAATGTCCATGACCTATTCAGATTTTGTTTCAGGTTTTGTTTCAGTTTTAGCCTCGGCAGCTGCAGGTTTGGCTGCAGGTGTTTCGGGTTTAGCCTCAGTTGCGGCAGGCTTGGCAGCTGCCGGCTTTTCTTGAGTTGCTGCGGGTTTGGCAGCAGCTGCGGCGGCAGGACGGGGAGCGGGCTTGCGCTCTTCCAGCTTACTGCCGGGACGGTTCAGCGTAAGCACCAGTTTACTGCGGTCGAACACGGCATTTTCAAATTCCTGCTCAAACGTAATGGCGTTGTGCGGGCAAGCGCGTACGCACAACTGGCAGAACATGCAGGAACCCAAATTGTATTCATACTGCACCAGCTGACGTTTTTTCTTACCGTCATCGGTAGTAATCATTTCTGAATGAACCGTAATGGAACCGTTGGGGCAGGCCATCTGACACAAACCGCAGGCTACACAGTGGTGTTCGTTTTTGTCCGTATGAACCATGGTCAGTTTGCCACGGAAACGGTCGAACATTTTCAGTTCTCCGCGGTTTTCAGGATACTGCTCCGTAATTTTCGGCGTAAAGAACTCACACATAGTGGTTTTCAGGCCGATGCAAAGCGTCTTGATGCCGCTAAACAATCCTTCGAAATATGATTTTTCTTCTTTCATTTTTATATACTCATTTTAGAAGTGAAGGCCGAAGGCCACCAATACGGCCATCAACACGAGGTTGAACATACTGATAGGCAGCAAATACTTCCACTCGAGTGAGAGAATCTGGTCGATTCGCAGACGGGGGAAAGTCCAGCGCATCCACATCAG
>FR903617.1:52286-65749 GCA_000438115.1 Prevotella sp. CAG:617
CATCGGCAGGAATACCACGAAGAAGGTCTTGGCCACAAACCAGATGACACCGGGAATGTAGGCCATTACAGTATTAAAGCCGTCGAGTCCGGGGAAGTAAATCGGAGCCCATCCACCCAGGAAGATGGTTGTGGCAATACCGGCGGCAATAAACAGGTTGAGGTATTCTGCCAGATAATAGAATCCGAAGTGCATACCGGAATACTCGGTGTGATAACCGGCGGTCAGCTCACTTTCACTCTCGGGCAAGTCAAACGGGCCACGGTTACACTCAGCATTTCCGGCTACCAGATAAATCAGGAAAGCCAGGATGGCCGGCACGTGACCGCGCACGATGTTCCAGCCGTAGTCGGCCTGCTGCTGTACGATTTCAGAAAGCTGCATCGTTCCGGTCAGGGCAATCATGGTCAGCATGGTCATGCCGATTGACAGCTCATAGCTGATAATCTGCGCACCACTACGCATGGCACCAATCAGAGAGTACTTGTTGTTACTACTCCAACCGGCCAGCAGTATACCTACCACGCCAATTGACGAAGCGGCCAGCAGGAAGAACACACCGATGTTAAAGTCCAGAATTTCAGCGCCTTTATTCCACGGCAGACAAGAGAAAGTCAGCATGGAGGCGATAATAACCAGGAACGGCGCAAAGTTATGGAGCAGGCGGTCGGAGTTGCGCATCTCGATGATCTCCTTGGTGAGCATCTTGAACACGTCGGCAAACACCTGGAGCAAGCCCCATTTACCTACACGCATCGGGCCGAGACGACACTGGAAGAAGGCGCACACCTTGCGCTCCATGTAAATCAGCACGATGGCGAAGACGGCATAAAGCGTAATGATGACCAAAGCCACCAGTATGCATTCAATGAGCACGGCGCCCCACTCCGGCATCACGGAGGTGAGCAGGCCATGCAGCCATTGCGATATTATGCTAAAGTCGAACATAAGTTTTGTTGTTTGGATATTTGAATTTAGAGAAGATATATTATTAAGGTGTATTTATCGGTCGATGTCGGGCACTACGTAGTCCACCGTACCGCCGATGGTGATGAGGTCGGCAATCAGGTTACCGCTGCATACCTTGTCCATTACGGCTACCAGCGGCAGACCGGTGGCACGATAGTGCAGACGGTAAGGTGTCTTGTCGCCGTGACTCTCGAGCAATACGCCGAATTCACCACGGCTGGCCTCAACTGAGGTGTAATAAGTTCCCTCGGGCACCTTGATAATAGGTTTCATCTTCTCCTGGAACGGACCTTCCGGAATATTGTCAATGAGCTGCTCAATGATGTGCAGACTCTCCAGAATTTCGTCCATACGAATCATGTAACGGGCAAAGCTGTCGCCTTCGGTACGTACGATTTCCTTAAAGTCCACCTTGCCGTACATGGCATACGGGTGGTTCTTGCGCACGTCGTTGTGCCATCCGCTGGCGCGGCCCGTACCGCCGGTACAGCCGTAGCTGATGGCATCCTCCAGGCTCAGCACGCCTACGCCGTCCATACGGTTGTGGGCGATGACGTTGCCGGTAAAGATGTCGTGATATTCCTGAATATTCTTGCGCATGTAGGGGATGAACTCCTTCACGCGTTTTACGAAGTTGGGGTGAATGTCGGCCATCACACCACCAATGGTGTTGTAATTCAATATCAGACGGCCACCGCAGGTTTCCTCGAAAATGTCGAGAATCTTCTCGCGGTCGCGGAAACCGTAGAGGAAGGCGGTTGTGGCACCCAGGTCCTGGCAAAGGCAGGAGAAGAAGAGCAGGTGGGAGTCAATACGCTGCAGCTCATCCATAATGGTACGGATATACTGTACGCGTTCGCTCACCTCTACGCCCATGGCCTGTTCGATACACATACACAGGGCGTGACGGCTCTGCATGGCGGCCAGATAGTCCAGACGGTCGGTCAGGGCCAGCGTCTGCGGGTAGGTCAGGCTCTCGTTGAGTTTCTCCACGCCACGGTGAATGTAGCCCAACACAGGGTCAACCTTCGTAATGCGCTCACCTTCCAGACGGATGCGGAAGTGAAGCACACCGTGGGTTGAAGGGTGCTGCGGACCGATATTAATCACGTAGTCGTCGGGATCAAAGATATTGTGTTTGGTCTGACCGATGGTGCCGTCGGGCTGCATGACGTATTCGGTTGTCACGTCAGCCAGCGGTTCGTTGGTCATGCGCAAGGGGTTCTGGCCCATCGGGTCGTCGTCCTTGCGGAAGGGATAGCCCACCCAGTCTTCACGCAGAAACACGCGGCGCATGTCGGGGTGACCCACAAAGCGGATGCCGAAAAAGTCGTAAGCCTCACGCTCGTAAATGTTGGCCACTGCCCACAAGTCGCTTACACTGGGCAAGTAGGGATTCTCGCGGTCGGTGGTAGCCGTTTTCAGGTTGATGCGGTTACCGGTTTTGGTTGATTCCAGCTGGTAGATGACGCCTAAGCCGCCTTCCTCGCCCCAGTCCATACCGGTGAGCGACACCAGGAAATCCATGCCTTCAGCCTGTTTGAGTCGCTCCATTTCGGCGTGCAACTCTGCCGGCGCTATGGTTTTAATGTCTAATGTCATGCCTGTTCCTCCTCTTTCATGAGTTCGTCTTTACGTGCTGCCAGCACTTTCTTGTCAAACGGGTCTTTTTCCTTGCGGTTGGTTGTACCAAAGAATTGCTCGGCCTTTACGATACGCTGCAACTGCATCATACCATACAGGAATGACTCCGGACGCGGAGGACATCCCGGCACGTACACGTCAACGGGGATTACGTTGTCCACTCCGCATACTACGTGGTATGACTTGTTGAACGGACCGCCGCTCACGGCGCAACCGCCGATGGCTACCACATATTTCGGGTCGGCCATCTGGTCGTACAGACGTTTGAGCACCGGAGCCATCTTGGTGGTGATGGTTCCGCTCACCAGAATCACGTCGGCCTGACGCGGACTGTTACGTGTCACCTCAAAGCCGAAGCGGGCAATGTCGTAACGCGCGGCACACACGGCCATGAATTCAATACCACAGCAACTCGTGGCAAACGTAAGGGGCCAGAGTGAGTTGCTACGTCCCCAGTCAATCAGGTCGTCCAGCGCACCTACAATCACGTTCGTGCCGTTCTCGTTGAGCTGCTGCACGAGCTTCTCGTAGGTTTCGTTGTCCTTAAAGTCGTCGTAGGGGATAGACTTGATTTTCGGTTTCTTGATTATTCCCATTTCAGCGCTCCTTTCCTCCAGGCATAAGCCAAGCCCAGAACTAAAATAAACATGAAAAAGAGCACGCTCAACAATCCCTGCGGACCGAGCGAACGCATGACGACAGCCCACGGAAAGAGGAACATCGCTTCGACATCGAACATCAGGAACAACAGGGCGAACAGATAATAACCCACGCGGAACTGCATCCACGAGCGGCCGCGCGTAGGTATACCACATTCGTAAGCCTCTTCCTTCTGTGCGTTGTACGAACGGGGAGCAATGGCCTTGGCCAGCGCTACCACGATGCCCACAAACGCAATACCTGTCACCAGTACGGTTACTAATAAGGTAAAGTTCATAGCTCTTAAAATGTTATGTAATAAATAGATAGATTAATTTGTCCTAACCTTAAAGACACGTTTTTATGGCAGCTTCCAAACGGTAATCCCGCCCGGTGCTGCCTAAAACGCCGCAAAGTTACAAAAAAATACCCATTTCCGATAAGCCGACCTTACAAAAATGACCCATCAGGGCGTTTTTTAAGAATTGCCGCAAACTTTATTTTATGTTAAATATACTTATAAGCTAATAAAAAAAACCTTTCCCTGTCCGATTGGGCCTCATTCCCCTACCCCGGGAACAAAAAAAAGAACAAGGCCGGACCTGAACATTTCCAGAAGCCTTCCTGGAAATTTTAGGTCCGACCTTGTTCCTGCAAGATGCCGGCTTGCGGCCTAAAGGTTCTTGACGCCTTCGTATCCGCCCTGAATCTGCGTAGGCATTCCCTTATAATATACCATGCCTATGCTGGTGTTGCGCGACACTTTAAGACGGCCCGAAGTATTGCAATAGACATTGCCGATCGAACAAACCCATACCGACGCATTGCGGGTCTTCATTTTCTCAGCCTTAATATCGCCCGTGGAGTTGGCCTGATAGCGGGCGTCGCCACAAGTGCCTGCCAGCTTGATATGACCGGAGGAATTGGCTAAGGCGTCAAGGTCGCCCCTGCAGTTGAGTTGGCGTATGTCCATATCGCCGGCACTGTTGGCCTTCAGCCGGGCCTCACTGCAGGTCACGTTGTCCGAACTGAAATCACCCGCACTGTTAAGCAGCACGCGCAACTGGCTGCAGCTGACGCGGTCGAGCTCGACATCGCCGGCACTGTTCACTTTGACCTCCAGGTTGCGACATTTTACCTTATCGCAGCTGATGTCGCCGGCGCTCTGCACCTTGAAACTGACGTCACGATTCGTGTGCAGCCCGTTTTTCAACTCAATGTCGCCGGCACTGTTCACGGTAAACGACGTCACTTCGGGGGCATATACATATACCGTACAGGTAAAGTCCCCGTTCAGGGTCAGGTTCCGGTTGGCCGTATTTTCGTAGCTTACGTTCAGGCAATTGCCCCTACACTCCAGCTTGACATACGGCAACACATTGCTGGGCGCCTTGATACAGGCATACGGATTGCCCGACTGCTGCACATAAACAATATCAATGGCGGTATTGCAACACACGCCGCTGACGTTGCTGATTTTAACCTCACGCGTGGCATAGCTGCGACTGGCCTTGACAACCTTGGCATCCGACCGGCAGGCAGACGCGGTCAACACCAAAAGGGCAAAAGCGGAAAAACAAAAAATGAGATGCTTAATTTTCATATGTTTTAAAGTTTTTCGGTTACAAACTGAAAAGGTTCAACGTAACCTGTGGTTTTCATGAGGCTAAGATACAAAAAAACGGACAAATCCATACATACGGCCGTTTTTTTCTATTCGGCAGTTCCTACGTTGGGCCTCTTGATGACAGCCTGCCCAAAAAACATCAGGCAGATGCCATCCCTTGCGGGCCGGGATACATCTGCCTGACGTTTGAGTAACAGCACGCCAAAGGCGGCCGGAACGGATTGAAAAGACTGAAATTACGATTTTGTTTTGCGCTCCGGCCGTTTGGCTGGTGCTGCCTTTTTGGGCGACTTTTCCTGCCGGCGCCACTGCTCGCGACGGAACGGCTCCGAATCCACACGCTCAAACTCATAAAGGCGCATGATTTCGGCGGGGTCCAGCACCTGCGACAGGGCCAGGTAGCACGAGAGGCGCAGGTTCAGGATATTCTGTCCGCGACGGAACTGGTTTTGTATTTTGGTGGAAAAGTTTTTGTCGGTAGGTGCCGGCTTCCACTGGCGCATCAGTATGCGCACGCTGTCGGCCACGCTCTGCTGCTTGCCGTCACGGGCCTGCTGCATACGGCCGGCCTTGCCGCCGTGCATACGCTTCTGGTTCATCAACTCACTCAGGTTTTTGCTTTGCCAGTTGTCCTGCAACTCCTGACGGGCCTTCTCGCAGGCTTCCTGCAGCTGTTTGATGGCACTTTTCACCTCGTCGGAATTGGCAGCCTCCTGCACTTTCTTGACGCTCTCCAACAACTCCTGCTTCTCCTGCCCGGTAAACGGCTGTCCCGAATTCTGGCGGAGCCGCCACTGGGCCAACTCGTCCTGTGCCTTCTGCATCACCTCGTCCTGAGCCGCCGTAGCCTTTTCAATTGTTTTCAGCGACTGGCGGATGGTGGAGGACACCGAGAGCTGCAGCGAGTCGGCCATCTGTGCGTAGCGCTCTGCCTGGTCCTCGTAGCGCGACTGGCGCATCAGGTTGTCCATACTCTCCAGATAGTCGGCATAAACTTCCTGGAATCGGGCCTGTTTTTCGCCCTCCAGATGCAGGCGCTTGCTCATACGTTCGGCGCGGGCCTCGGCACTGCGCATGTTTTTGTTGCTGTTCTGTGCTACGGCAAGGGGCGCAACGCAGCACATGGCCACACAAGCCATGACTAAACATCTAACTATTTTCATCGTGAATAAGGTTTTGAATTGTATTTATTTACTTGCTAAGGGAAAGGGGGCATGCTATTCGGACAAGGGGTCGGAATAATAGTCGCCGGCTGCCAGCAGGAAGGGGTCGGCCTGTATCATGCTCACCACCTCGTCGAGGTCTTCATCGGTCATGCTGGCTATATACTCGTATTCGCTGGCGGGCGCTTCCTGCCGCTGACGGGCGGCCGGCCGGCTTGTAGCTTTGGGAGCGGCTTCAGGAGCGGGCACTTCGGCCTCGGCAGCCACTGCCTCTGGCGCGGCGGGGGCGGTATGCTGGGCCGTAAGTGAAGTGGTCGGAGCCGGCACGGCAGCCAAATTGCTCCACGATACGTTGTCGACCTCCGGCACGAGGTCGTGACCCACGGGGAGGACGAAACACAATATGGCGGCTGCTATTCCGGCTACTCCGGCCAGACTCAGCCAAAGGGTGCGACGACGGCTTCTGAGCTGGCGGCGGCGCCTGGCTTCAGCCATGACCTGCTGCTGAAAAGTGTCGAAAAAGCCTTCGGGCACGCGATAGGGCGTACGTTTGCCCACTTGCTGGAAATCAAATTCAGTTTTCATATCTTTGCGTCCTCCTGTCTGTTTTTTATGGTTTCACCTGTCGTTCTCTTGTTTCAACTGAGCATGTACTGCTTGATTTTTTCCTTGGCCCAATGATAGTTGGACTTGAGGGTACTGACGTTTTCGCCGGTTATTTCATGAATGCTCTGATAGTCGAGTTCGTCATAATATCTCAGATTGAACACGACGCGCTGCTTTTCGGGCAGCTGCAGCACAGCCTGCTGAAAGCGGATGGTCAGCGCCTCGTCGTAATTGACATATTCCGAATCCTGCAACCGGGCCAGCAGGTCGGCCTGCTGCTGTTCGTCCGAAAGGATTTCCTGCCGACGGCTCTGCAGAAAGCGCAGGGCCTCGTTGGTGGCTATGCGGTAGATCCACGTTTTCAGCTGGCTTTTTCCCTTAAAGTCGTGCAGGGCGGAATAGATACGTACGAAGGTTTCCTGCGCCACGTCCTGGGCGTCTTCATGCCCCACCACCATGCGGCGGATGTTCCAGTACACCGGCTCACTGTATGCCTGCATCAGCAAGGCAAAGCCCTCGTCCGGATTTTTCCGGAACGTGCTCAAGATTTCGTCGTCGGTGGCTGTTGTCATCTTTTTCATTTCTCTTTGTTGGGTTAGACCTGACATCTGACAGAAAGTTTAATGACGCCATAAAAAAACGCTATGCCCCGTTCCGTCAGCCAGCAGGAGGCATAGCGCATAAGCATGATATATAATATTCTGACTGTTACTTTAGCGGTGGTAGTTTCCCTTGTCTTTCACCAGAATCACCTTGAGTTGCGGGTCGGCCAGCATCCTACGGCCCCGCGGCAGCATGAGCAGCGCAATCCGCCGGCGGCGGTGCTCCCACGTCAGGAGGTCAATGGAGCGGTTCAGCCGCCGCTTGAGCGTAGCATACCACCAACCCGGAAACGAGAGGGCACTGACGCAACGGCTGTCGGCCACCTGGCGGATATGACGTATGGCACGGTTGAGTTCGCGCTCCGAAAGCGACGAGGGGTCGGGATAGCTGATGTAATACGACGTATAGTAGCCCCGGCGCCTGAATGCCGCCAGTGAGCGCCAGTCGCCGCTCTCCACGATGAGGCGGCGCTTGTCAATGTCATAGCAACGGGTCAGGCTGTCGAGCGTGTTCAGCATACGGCTGCAATTGGAAGCCGAAAGGTTTTTCACGTCAATCCACACGTGTGAAGAGTCGGTCCGGATTTGCTGGAAATAACGCTCAAGGCCCAGCCCTACCGAAGCCGAAAGCTCGTGGGTAACGTCAAAGCGCCCCTGCGGCGTATAGACCACGTCGACCTCAAAATTAGGGAACTTGGCATGTTTCTCCTGCAACTTCTCGATGGAGTTGCAACGATGCAGCCAAATCTTGTCAGGATGCTGTCCGGCCTCACCCCAGGCGGCCAGAAAATCAATCAGCAAAATCAAGGCGGCCAGCAACAGCAAAAGCGGCCACAAACGTTTCATGTATTGCTTTTTCATAATCGTCATATTTATTCCACACGTTCGGGATGTGTCAAATATAATATTTTTTTGAAAAACATCCTCGCCCAAACACGCATGAATTTCACGCCCGCCCTCCGGATTCCGGAATACGGCGGCAAACACGGGCCCTCCACCCGAAAACCGCCGGAAGGCAAATCCCCCACGGACGGCACGGAGAAAAAAAAAGGTGGCTCGGAAAACAAACAGGGTAGGACCTGTATTGATTTCCGAGCCACTCTTTTTCAAATCCGCAAGGAGTGCGGCTCATGGCGCGGACTTTCCATAAAAAAGGTGAGAGAAACGCACATTGCGAATCTCTCACCGATATAATATAGTCTAAAAAGAACAAGGTCTGATCCCCTTACAGGTTGGCCAGCTCTACCACCCGGTTGATGGCAGCGTCAAGACCGTCGGCCAGCTTACCACCGGCTGAAGCAAAATGGGGAGCACCGCCACCGCCGCCCTGGATGAGTTTGGCAGCTTCGCGCACCATCTGACCGGCATTGAGCTGATGGCCGCTCACCATGTCTTTGCTCAACATGACGGTAAGCAACGGTTTTTCGTTGCTGATGCAGCCCAACACGCAGAGCAGGCGTTCGGGAATGGCAGCACTAAGCTGGAAAGCCAGGTCCTTGGCTGCCTCGGCCGGAATATCCAGACGGGCCTTAACCACCGTTACGCCATTCACCACCTCGGCCGTCTGCACAAGTTTCTGACAAAGATTCTTTACGTTTTCACGCACAAAATTCTCCATCTGTTTCTTCAGTTCGCTGTTCTCATCAATGGTCTTGTGGATTACGGCCTTCAAATCCTTGGCATTATTGAAGATTTCGCGCAGCGAAGTCAGCAGGTCGCTCTGGGCATAAGCCAAATCCTCGGCAGCCTGGCCGGTGATGGCTTCAATACGGCGCACTCCGGCAGCCACACTACCTTCGGAAAGGATGCGGAACTGACCCAGACGGCCAGTGCTCTTGGCGTGGCATCCGCCGCAGAACTCAATGCTCGTGCCAAACTGCACCACGCGCACGTGGTCGCCGTATTTCTCGCCGAACAACGCGATGGCGCCCAGCTCACGGGCCTTGTCGAGCGGCATGTCGCGATGGTCAGTCAGAGGAATGTCCTCGCGGATGCGGGCATTGACGATGCGCTCTACCTGACGCAGCTCCTCGGGCGTAACCTTCTGGAAGTGCGAGAAGTCAAAACGCAGATACTGGGGCGTAACCAGCGAACCCTTCTGCTCAACGTGTGTGCCCAACACTTCACGCAAAGCCTGGTCGAGCAAGTGTGTAGCCGTGTGGTTAGCCTCACTGCCGTGACGGGCCTCAATGTCTACACAAGCCATAAACTCTGCTTCGGGATGAGCCGGAAGTTTCTTGGTGATATGAATGGAAAGGTTGTTTTCGTGACGCGTATCAATAATTTCAACGGTCTCGTTCTCATTGACCAGCGTACCGCGGTCGCCTACCTGACCACCCATCTCGGCGTAGAACGGAGTCGTATCGAGCACCAGTTCATAAAACTCCGACTTTTTCTGCTGCACCTTGCGGTAGCGCAGAATGTGGCAGGTATATTCCGTATAATCCCAGCCTACAAACTGAGTTTCGCCGGGAGCCACCTCTATCCAGTCGCCGGTTTCAACCGAAGCCGCGTTACGGGCACGCTCCTTCTGCTTCTGCATCTCGGCGTCAAAAGTCTTTTCGTCAACCTCCAGTCCCTGCTCGTGACAAATCAGCTCGGTCAGGTCAAGAGGGAATCCATAGGTGTCAAACAGCATGAAAGCCTTCTGGCCGTCAACCACCTTCTGACCGGCCTCGCGGGTTTCGGCAATTACGGTCTCAAGCAGCGAAATACCCGTAGCCAGCGTACGCAGGAAGGAATCTTCCTCCTCCTTCATCACGCGGCTGATGAGGGTCTGCTGAGCCTTCAGTTCGGGATAGGCCTCACCCATTTCCTCCACCAAAGTAGGCAAGAGTTTGTAGATGAAGGCTTCCTTCTGGTTCAGGAAGGTATAGGCATAGCGCACGGCACGGCGCAGAATACGGCGAATAACATAACCGGCCTTGGCGTTGCTGGGCAACTGTCCGTCAGCAATGGCAAAAGCTATGGCACGCAAGTGGTCGGCCACTACGCGCATGGCGATGTCCACCTGCTCGTTGTCACCGTACTTGAAACCGGACAGCTCGCCGATTTTGCGGATGATGGGCTGGAACACGTCGGTGTCGTAGTTGGACTGCTTGCCCTGCATTACCATACAAAGGCGTTCAAAGCCCATACCGGTGTCAATCACGCGATGAGGCAGCGGCTCGAGCGAGCCATCGGCCTTGCGGTTATACTGCATGAACACGAGGTTCCAGATTTCAATAACCTGCGGATTGTCTTTATTTACCAATGAAGCACCCGGCACCTGCTTGCGGGCTTCCTCATCACGCAGGTCGATATGAATTTCAGAGCACGGACCACAAGGACCCGTATCGCCCATTTCCCAGAAGTTGTCGTGTTTGTTACCGTTGATGATGTGATCTTCGGGGAAATACTGTCCCCAATAGCCGGCCGCCTCGTTGTCGCGCTCCAACCCTTCTTCAGGCGAGCCTTCGAACACCGTCACGTACAAATTGGCGGGATTAATCTTCAGCACATCGACCAGATATTCGTAAGCCCAGCCGATGGCTTCCTTTTTGAAGTAGTCGCCAAAACTCCAGTTACCGAGCATTTCGAACATGGTGTGGTGGTAGGTGTCGTGACCTACTTCCTCCAGGTCGTTATGCTTGCCGCTTACGCGCAGACATTTCTGCGAATCCGTCTGACGGCGGGATTTGGGTTCGGCATTGCCCAGAATAATGTCCTTAAACTGGTTCATACCGGCATTGGTAAACATCAGCGTAGGGTCATCCTTGATTACCATCGGTGCGGAAGGTACAATCAAGTGCCCTTTCGACTGAAAGAACGCTTTGAAAGAGTCGCGTATTTCCTTTGAAGTCATCATATCTTTTTGTTCTGTATTTCACTAATATATTTTGCAAAGTTACTACTTTTCATTACTTTTGCAAAGGGTTGCCCCGAAAAAGTAACACATACCTTTATTCTCATTATAAAGCTCTGACTGCTATGGCACTCAACACCAACAAGAACCTCAAACTCTTTTATTCAATTAAAGAAGTGGCAGAAATGTTCGGCGTCAACGAAACGCTGCTGCGCTACTGGGAAAAGGAGTTTCCGCAAATCTGCCCCAAAAAGGCGGGTCGGCAGGTGAGACAATATACCCAGGCGGACATTGAGCAGATACGCATTGTATATGACCTGGTCAAGGTGAGAGGCCTCAAGATTTCGGCTGCCCGCGAACTGCTCCGCAAAAACAAGGAAGGCACGCAGCAGACCCTCGACGTGGTGAGCCGCCTGCGCAAAATCCGGCAGGAGCTGGAAGCCATCCGTACCGAGCTGGGGCAACTGGAATAAAACTCCGTATTCTTCTCTTCTTCTGCCACCGCAGCTTTCCTCTTTTTTCCGGAACGCCACTCCCCCTCTTCTTTCCTATTTTTCTATCTCAATTCTCCATGGACAACAAAGGTTTCACCCTCCGCAAGCGTCTGCGCAGCTTTGGCTACGCCTTCAAGGGGCTCAGGCTCCTGTGCCGGGGCGACAATGCCCGCATCCAGCTGGCCGTGGCCCTGGCGGCTGTCGGCATGGCCTGGTGGCTCCACTGCTCGGCTACGGAATGGGCCCTGATACTGGTGTGCATGGGCGGCGTATTGGGCGGCGAGGCGTTTAACACGGCGCTCGAAGCCCTGGCCGACCGCGTTTCGCCACAATTCGACCCGCTCATCGGGCGCGCCAAGGACCTGGCCGCCGGGGCCGTACTGCTGTGGGCCCTCGTCTCCACCGGCGTGGGACTGCTCATTTTCCTCCCCAAACTGCTGGCGCAGGCCGGCTTGTAACTCCAAAGAAAAACTGAAATGGACAAAAATAACAAACAAGAAGACTTGAGCTGGAAAGTGCTCCACAGCGAGTACCTCTTCCGCTGCCCCTGGCTCACGGTCAGACGCGACGCCGTAGAGCTGCCCAACGGGCACACCATTCCCGACTACTACGTGCTGGAATATCCCGACTGGGTGAACACCATTGCCCTGACCGACGACGACCAGTTCGTCATGGTGCGCCAGTACCGCCACGGCCTGCGCTACACGGGCTACGAGCTTTGTGCCGGCGTCTGCGAAAAGGGCGAAACGCCCGAGCAGGCCGCACGCCGCGAACTGCTGGAAGAAACGGGCTTTGGCGGCGGCACGTGGCAAAGCCTCTTGGACATTTCGGGCAACACGAGCACTACCAACAACCTGACCCACTGCTTTCTGGCCACGGGCGTCAGGCGCCTGCAACAGCCGCACCTCGACTACTCCGAAGACCTGCGCACCACCCTGCTCAGCCGGCAGGAAGTTTTCCGGCTGCTCCAAAGCGGACATTTCAAGCAATCACTCATGGCCGCCCCGCTTTGGAAATATTTTGCCACCTGCGGCCCGCTGCCCGAGTAAGCCAGGCACGCCATACCCGGCGCCCCTACTCCATCCGTAAAAGCTCTTTTCGTCCCCATTCCGCGCCGCTTTACAGCGTAACCGTCAGCAGGAACTCGCGTCCATTCAGTCCGTAACGATACACGTAGGTATTGAGCTGGCTGTACACGGTATAGCGATAGCTACGCACATTGAGCAGATTGTTCAGCTCCAGGCGCAAACGGAGCTTGGGCTTCCTGAACTTATACTCCAGCGCTGCATCCAGAAAGGAAAACGACTGGCTATCCCCACCGCCGGGCAAGCTGTTGCGCTGCCACTCTCCGCTCACCTCCATTCGCCACGCGCTCCAAAGCGTATAGGCCACGCGCCACTGCTGGCTCCAGCTGCCGAAACGGCTGTCCGTACCATTGCCACGCAACCGGTTCTGCTGATAGGCCAGACGCCATTCGGCCTGAAGCGGCTCAATGGGATTCGTACTGAACCTGCCGCCCACGGTGTAATGGCTGCCGTAGGTGGTGACAAAACGGTCTTGGCTCCAGCTGCGGTTCTGCTGCCAGCCATACGCCCCGTCCACCGAAAGGCGGGTTTTCAGCGAAAGGATATATTTGAAAAGCGAAGCCTCCGCCGTGACGGCATCGGCGGTATGGGGGCGCGCCACCTCCAGCAGGGCCACGTCATCGCTACTGACCTGCTGTCCGCGCACCACGCTGCTGAAACGGCGGTTGTAACCGGCTTGCGCCGTAAAATGCCAGAAGGAGAGCGGTTCCTGCCAGCTGTAGGAAAGGTCGGCACTCATTATTCTGTACTGCCCCAATACCCCTGAGCGGGCACTTATCGTGCGATAATC
>FR903618.1:0-277 GCA_000438115.1 Prevotella sp. CAG:617
GCTCCGCTTACCCCGCTGCTGTACGTCACACCGTAAATCCTGACCCTTCCCGGCTGAGCCTCAATGGAGAAGAGCTTGATTCCGGCATTTCCGTTGTACGCCGGCAATTTGTCGAAATCGGCTTTCGTAATCGTTGTCTTCATCACCTGGCTGTCGTCGATATAAGCCATTATCACGGTCAGGCGGTCCCAGCCGGCCGCCTCGGGCACGGCTTCGCCGGGGTCGCCCATGCGGTGCTGGCTGGCAGCCGCCGTCTGCGCGGGCACACTCACAAGCA
>FR903618.1:356-945 GCA_000438115.1 Prevotella sp. CAG:617
ATGGTAGCGCCAGCTATGCCAAAAACCACAATCCGTGCCTTGCGCACAGCTGTGGTTTTCAAAATATTATGCCATATATTCTCTCTCATCATATCTAAGTATTATCGGTTCCATTATACTGAAGCCTCCCCGCTTCCGGCGTTCCGCTCAGGGGTAATGATTTTCCTTTCCAAACCATCGCGTCACAGAGCTTTTCCGTTTCTACATTTCCACGTCGAAATCGCCGCCCGGTTTCCAGTCGAGTTCAACCGACACACCCACCTCCGGATTGTCGGTGGTCAGCGTGCCGTCGTTCTGGAGCTTGACCTTCACCACCAGCATGGCGCCGGCGCGCAGGGGTTCCTTGATGTAAAGGGTATTTTTTACGTACTTGCCCTCGGCCGTGCGGGTATAGGCGTCCATTTCCCACAGGCTGCCCTCGGCCTGCGAGAGGTCGCCGTCACGGGTGGTGCGCTGCTCCGGCGTGTTGGCCGAAGGGAAACACACGCAATGAAACGCCGTCAGGTTGCCGGCGTCGGTACGCTCGGTGCGCATCACGGCACTGCGGTCGTACACATACACGCTGTCGGCACAATGCAGCCCCGAAGCC
>FR903618.1:1157-16746 GCA_000438115.1 Prevotella sp. CAG:617
AGACTGATGCTGCGGTAGGCCGAAGCGCCGTCGATGGCCACCTCATATTTATTGTCGGTAGCCGCCAGGGCCACGTTGTAGTAATTGCCGCGGTTCATATACACCGTGACCGACGCCTCGTTGGCATTAGGCGTCAGGCGCTGGTGCTTTTCAAGCTCGCCGCCCTGCTCCTTGAAAAAGGAGAGGTCCATCACCCGGGCCTTGTCGCTCAACACGTTGCCCAAATCGTCACGCAGACGGGCAGCCAGAGCCTGCTCCTCAGCCGTCACGAACTCCTCGTCGAGCGCCAGCTGCAACGAGGTGGACAACTTCAGCTCATAGTCGACGGCATAGTCGCGACCACACTTCGACAAATCCTCATTGATGCAACTCGTAGCCAGCCCACACACCACAACCAGGCAGCCGCCCAGCTGCAAGAACCGACCTATACCGAATGGTTTGCGTATCCTCATATCTCTAACTCTGCTTGAAAAAAAAATTACGTCCGACCTGTTTTTTCTCAGGTGGCTTGCCGTTTGATTTACCACGGACTTTGTTCTGTAGTGAGTGGCAGGCCGATCAAAGCCTACCACCCTATGCGCCCCTGCCCCGCGCTCATCGCGCCCGGGCAGGAGGATTTTTTGAATTAAATTACTGAATGGTTACATTCTGAGAAAGACCTTCTTCCCATTTCAAATCAACAGAGAGGCCCAACTCCAACTTCGGAGAGCGGAGGTCAGGAATACAGTTGTAAGCATTCTTCAGGCTGTTGATGGTTACGGTTGCCTTGGTATAGTGGTCCTTTTCAAAAACCTTTGCATGAGAACCATCGGCACTCAACTGACCTACCAAATAGAATTTACCGCCAACCGGAACAAGTCCGTCCTTACCATAGAATGCCTGACTGCTATTATTGGTAAATTCAAGTGCAAAGTTTACTTTCTCACCTGCATTTCCTGCAGTTTCAAGCACCAGCGTACGGTTCTTCAATCCTGAAGTACGTGTTACACCCTCAGTACCGGCTGCTCCGGCATCAACAGCGGCATCATAAATCGTTTTTTCCGTACCGTCACTTTCAAGCGGAGCAAAATTCCATCCCACGTTTTTCTGACCGCCAATCAGCACACCGGTCAACGTAAAGCCGTCATCCGGAATTCTCACAGGCTGCTGACCACTGGGATTAGCATCATAAATTTCACCCGCAGCAAAGGCAGCATATACATCCAAACGGCCCACAGCATAATTAATAGCCTTAGCCAGAGCTACTGACTGGGTTGAAGCCGTTACAGCCCATCCTTCAGTATATAAATCTGTGATAATACTACTCCAATCTTTTACACCATAATTACCGGATTCCAGATCAGTAGAAGTCTTCAAAGACGTATTGTCCCAATAATACAGAGAAGCGGGATAAACATACTTGTCAAGACCGGATACATTCATTGTAGTACCTCCATCATAGTCAACATTTGAAGTATATTCAAAACGGTCCGTATTCCACGCTACCTGAACAGCGCCATCGGGCAGGCCGATACCGAAAGGATACTGAGCCAAGGAAGTAGTATTATAAGTTAAAGTATAAGGCACACTACTGCCACTCGGTGTAAAATACTCTTCAATTTTTGTTGCGATTTTAGCTTTCAAGCCGCTCTCGTCAGTCAACACATCACCCTTGACTGCATTATACAAATCCTGCACAGCCAGCAATATGTTGTTGGCAGATCCGGCTTTCATACCGATAAACGAAGTATAATAGGGTTGCAAAGTTCCGGTGGCATCCTTCCAGCCTTCAGTTTTGGCTATTCCATCCAAAATGGCCAACAAACCGGTCTGTGTAGTCTTATAATCATCACCTACCAAGATACCCTTCAAATCAAAGTGTACGTCAGCCAATGTCTTGCCGGCCTCCAAGCCTTGAGTTGAATAGGACGGTACAAGCGCACCGTTGGTCTTGTCTGATGCATCGTCACTCTTGTCAGTTGCCTCGCCATAGAACAGGAAAGCGTTTACACCAATCGGAAGTTCCACATCATTATAAACTTTGTATTTGGCCGTACTCGTCAAATCACTACTTCCAATGGCTCCCAACTCAATCGCATTGTAATACAGAGACTCCGAACCGGTTAAAGGTTCCGTTACAGAAGAAGGATCTGAGCCTAACTTAAACGGAACCAGACGGATATTGCTCATTCCGCGGAAAACCACAGTATTCTGTCCCTGCACAATATCTTCACCCATTCTGGCATCAGACTTTCCTACGGCCGGAACATTAATGGCAAACTGAGTTTTTACGGATTCGCCGGAAAAAGAACCTCCGGTAAACGTGTCCTCAGAAGAGCAGGCGGTAAACCCTGCGGTGCTCAGCAACAGCGTGGCTGCCCCAAGCACAAAATGTTTGCTGTTTCTCATCATAATAATATAAAATTGTAATGTTAGTAATATATCAATAGTAAAAAAATAAGACTACCGTTGTTTCTACGCGCCACTACTACTTGCCGTCGGCTATCTGCCGGGCACGCTCGGTGGCCTGCATCTGGCGCAGGTTGTTGCGGGCGGCCTCGTTGCCGTCGGCAGCGGCTGCCTTCAGGTATTTCAGGCCGCGGGCCGTGTCGCCCGTCATGTAGTAGGCCACGCCCAGAGCGTTGTAGGCGCGCTTGTCGGTCTCTACGGTGCGCAACAGGCGGAGCGCCTCATCGTATTTTTCCTCTCCCAGCAGGGCGGAAGCCTGGTTGATGACGGCGGCGGCGTGGTCGGGCACGTAGTCGTAATAGATTTGCAGGTAACCGGAATTACGCTGGTCGATGAGCACGTGCTTCTTCAGGTAGTTGTAGGTGCGGCGGCCGTTGAGCTGCTTGATGCGTGCCTCGCGCCGGTCGAGGTTGGGCTCGGTGTCGATGATGCGCAGCACCTCGTCGCGGCCTTCAAACTGGAGTTCCTCAATCTGGTCGCGCAGCTCGGTCCATGCCTCACCGCCGTTGGCGCACTCAAAGAGCGAGTCGGGCACGCTGACACGCTGCTGGATGTAGCGCTTGAGGGCGTCGGCACGCTGTCCGGCCAACCGGTTGTTGCGGGCCTGCGGACCTTCAACCGAGGCCAGACCCACAATCTGAATCACCTTGACGCTGGAGGTGGTGTCTGCCATCACCTCACGCGTAATGCTGACAATGCGGTCGAGAATAGTCTTGTTCTCGCGGAAATCGGTGCGGATTTGTGACTTGTCGACCGGGAAATAGATGGTCAGGGCGCCCTTCTCCTTACGCAGGATGCGCGACTTGTCGTACGGGCGATACTGCGAGATGTGGTGCAACACGGGGTTGTCCTTCTGCAGCTCGCCGGCACGGCCGCTGTTGTCGGGCACAAAGGGCAGCACGGGATTGAACGGCGGGATGTACACAAAATATCCCTTGTCGGCTGCGGGCAGGTCGGCCACGTCGCAGCAGCCCTCTTTTTCGCGCATCACGCCCAGACTGACCTTACCGCGGAAGAGCCAGGGATGGTCCGTGCGGCTCAGGGTGAGGTCGTAGGCCGACGCACTGCCAAGGGCATACTCACGGTCGGCGGCCGGCGCGGTGTCGCCATAATAACGGGCCCGCTCGGTATAGCGCTGGTTGCGCTTGCCGCGGAACACCGACGGCTGAAGCTGCAGGGTGTCGCCCCGGTCGCTGTAAAGATAGGGTGTGGCGCATACGGCATAGTTGCTGCCCACGGCGTCGCTCCCCTCGGCCAGCGTGAAACGGAGGCGCAGGGTGGTGCTGTCGGGCCACTCGGCCTGCAAATCCTGCCCGGCCTGGGCAAAGGCTCCGGCGGCCGACGCGGCCCACATACATAATGCTATATAATGAATTGATTTCATCTTGTTTCAGAAAATCAGAGTCAGTAGAATTATCGGTTTGAATAAAGAGCGGAAGGAAGGGTGTAGCTACTTGATGTAGTACACAATAGACAAGGACAACTTGGTGGGCATAAACAGGCCGCGCGTGCGCTCGCCAACCTTGCTGCCGCATACGGCACAGGCATACTGCGTATAATGGGTCAGCCCAAAGCCAAGCCCCACGACGCCTTCAATGCTCCAGCGCTTGTTGGGCAGCATCCAACTGTAGCCATACACCAGTCCCACAGCACCCAGGTCGCCCTGGAAACGATAGTCAGCCAGGTCGGGATAGATGCCGAAAGGCAGTTTGATGCCACCGGCATTGTAGTGCGTATAAAGCAGGTCGGCTCCCACAAAATGGCCGGCAAACGGCGCACAAAGCCAGTAGCGGGCCTCGGGCTCGATGGCAAAATGCTTGAGTTTCTTGTTATCGGAAAAAGTGAACGGATTGTAGGATGCCGATACATCGATTGTCCATTTGGGAGCCACACGCATCTCAGCTCCGGCATTAAACGAAGCGGTGGCCCAATACAGCGCATTGGTCTTTACGGCGAAATGCTGGGCTTGTACTTCTGAACCGCACCACAACAATAGTATAAAAAAACATAAAAATATTCGCCTCATTTACTATTCCCGGTTTAATCTAGTTTTATTTTATAATTATTGTGCAAAGGTAGTAAGATGCTGATTTACAAAACCGCCACACTCGTTAAAAATACAAAAAAAATAATATTTACTTGACAAAACTTCAACTTTGTATACAGTTAAACCATAAACCATATATTCCGGGTACTTACCGGTTTTGGAAAAAGCGCCCGCCGCCTATTCAAGTTATCGCAGACAAAAGCACCTGCATATACAAAAAAATAAGTAACTTTACACCCCAAATACTGAGATTATTATAACAACTGCATAAAACTGGATATGACAGAAAAGAATTTCAAACGTACGCTCATTACGGCTGCACTTCCTTATGCCAACGGCGGTGTACACATCGGTCACCTGGCGGGGGTGTATGTGCCAGCTGATATCTATGCGCGTTACCTGCGTCTGAAAAAACGCGACGTATTGTTTATCTGCGGTACGGACGAACACGGCGTGCCGGTGACGATACGTGCCCGTAAGGAGGGCTGCACCACCCAGGAAGTGGTGGACCGCTACTACAAGCTGATTCGCGACTCGTTTGAGGGCTTCGGCATCTCGTTTGACTTTTTCGGACGTACCACGTCGGAAGTGCACTGCAAGACGGCTTCCGACTTTTTCCGTACGCTCTACGACAAGCATGAACTGATTGAACAGGAAAGCGAACAATACTACGACGAAGAGGCCAAGACCTTCCTGGCCGACCGTTACATTATGGGCGAATGCCCCCACTGCCACGCCGAAGGAGCTTATGGCGACCAGTGTGAAAAGTGCGGAACGGCACTCTCTCCTACCGAACTGATCAACCCGCACAGCACCATCAGCGGCTCGAAACCGGTATTGCGCAAGACGAAACACTGGTATCTGCCGCTCGACAAGCACCAGCCGTGGCTGGAGAAATGGATTACGGAGGAGCACAAGGAATGGCGCTCCAACGTGATGGGCCAGTGCAAGAGCTGGTTCGACATGGGACTGAAGCCGCGCGCCGTAAGCCGCGACCTGGAATGGGGTATTCCCGTGCCGGTAGAGGGTGCCGAGGGCAAGGTGCTCTACGTATGGTTCGACGCGCCCATCGGCTACATCTCCAACACCAAGGAATTGCTGCCCGACACGTGGCAGGAGTGGTGGCAAAGCCCCGACACGCGTCTGGTACACTTTATCGGTAAGGACAACATCGTGTTCCACTGCATCGTATTCCCGGCCATGCTGAAAGCCGAAGGTTCGTGCATCCTGCCCGACAACGTGCCGGCCAACGAGTTCCTCAACCTGGAGGACGACAAGATTTCGACCTCACGCAACTGGGCCGTATGGCTCCACGAATATCTGGAAGACCTGCCGGGCAAACAGGACGTGCTGCGCTACGTGCTCACGGCCAACGCGCCCGAAACCAAGGACAACAACTTTACGTGGAAAGACTTCCAGGCCCGCAACAACAACGAGCTGGTGGCCGTTTACGGCAACTTCGTGAACCGCGCCCTGCAGCTCACCAAGAAATACTACAACGGCGTAGTGCCGGCTGCCGGCAACCTGACGGAATATGACGAGCAGACCATCCGCGAGTTTACCGACGTCAAGGCTCAGGTGGAGCGCCTGCTCGAGGACTTCCGCTTCAGAGACGCCCAGAAGGAGGCCATGAACCTGGCCCGCATCGGCAACAAATATCTGGCCGACAGCGAGCCGTGGAAGGTAATTAAGACCGACCCCGAGCGCGTCAAGACCGTCATCAACCTCTCCCTGCAGCTGGTGGCCAACCTGGCCATCGCCTTCGAGCCGTTCCTGCCGTTCAGCAGCGCCCGCCTGCGCCAGATGCTCAACGTCGAAGCCTTCGACTGGGACAGCCTGGGACGCACCGACCTGCTGCCTACCGGACACCAGCTGGGCGAACCGGCCCTGCTGTTTGAGAAAATCGAGGACAGCGTGGTTGAGGCACAGGTACAGAAACTGCTGGATACCAAAAAGGCCAACGAAGAGGCCAACTACAAGGCCAACCCGATAAGGAAAGACATTGTTTTTGAAGACTTCGAGAAGCTCGACCTGCGCGTAGGTACGGTACTCTCCTGCGAGCGCGTGCCCAAAGCCGACAAACTGCTGAAGTTTGAAATTGCCGACGGACTGGAAAACCGCACTATCGTCAGCGGCATTGCCAAACACTACAAGCCCGAAGAACTGGTAGGCAAGCAGGTATGCTTTATCGCCAACCTGCCCCCCCGCAAGCTGCGCGGCATTGAAAGCCAGGGCATGATTCTCTCAGCCGAGAACTTTGACGGAAGTCTGAGCGTCATGACCGTTGACCGCGAAGTGAAGCCGGGCAGCGAAGTGAAATAGGAAAAACTGTCCGGGGAGATACGGGAACACCCCGTATGACGCATGCGACACACTCCCGGCAGACTGAAATATTTCAATACACATCCATCAAAAAAAAACGGAAAGGTGTCTTCTCCACGCTTTTAGAGAAATGGAGACACTTTTCCGTTTTATGTTTACACATATTATTCATCACTCAAATCTACTTATCATGAAAAACAAACTGAAAAAAGCTTTCGTGCTTTCAGGCCTCAGCCTGATGCTGCTGGCCCAACCGGCCCTGGCAGACCACCGCTACATCCTGCCCGAACCTTCAACCTCTCCCAGCAAGGCCCAACAGCAACAAATCAAACGGCAGTACGGCATGTTTATCCACTTCGGCATCAACACCTTTCATGACGAAGAATGGACCGACGGCTCCAAACCTGCCTCCTCGTACGCACCGCCTGTAATTGACGCCGAGCAATGGATAAAAACGGCCAAAGACGCCGGTATGAAATACGTCATTCTCATCACCAAACATCACGACGGATTCTGCCTGTGGGACAGCCGCTATACCGAATACGACGTGGCGTCGTCGGGCAATACGACCGACGTGGTGACGGCCGTGGCCAAAGCATGCAAGAAATACGGTATCGGACTGGGACTCTACTATTCGCTATGGGACCGGAAAGTAAACCCCGAGGTCAACGACCCGTCGAAAGACGCTGCCTACAACGCATACATGCTCAAACAGATTGACGAACTGCTGCAGAAAGTACGCGCGCAACGCGTTCCGCTGGTTGAATTCTGGCTCGACGGCGGATGGACCAAGCAGAACTACCGGTGGCCGATACTGCAAATCTACCAGGCCATCAAGAGCCGCGAACCCAACTGCCAGATTGGCGTGAACTGGAGCATCGGTTTGCCTCAGAATGCCGATACCCACCCCGTATTGCCCGACCAGCAAAAGGAAGGTTACCCCATACGCTACTTCCCGAGCGACTTCAGACTGGGCGACCCCTACCTGCCCACCGACAACGACCCCAAGCTGTTTACCTACAACGGCCAGCAGTATTACATGCCCTGGGAATCAACCGTATGCATCAGCCAATGCTGGTTCTACAATTCAAAAGACCTGAAATACAAAACGGTAGACGAGTTGGAGAAGCTGTATCGCCAATGCACCAAGAACGACAACATCCTCATTCTCAACTGTCCGCCGGGCACCAACGGGAAAATGCGCGACAAAGATATTCAAATCCTCATGGAACTGAAAAAACGACTGGGGATTTAATCCATACTACTTCAAACTTTAATTTTTCTACACGCCATGAAATCATACTTTCTCCCCATCTTGTTCATGGGACTGACCATAGCCTGCCAGCCTCCCAAGGGAAACGGTTCATCCACACCCGCTCCTACTGAAAAAACATCTGAAAAAGCGCCACAACGTGCGCCCTACGAAGGCTTTGAATGGAGAAAAGTAACAGGAGGCGGACTTACGTTCTGGGCCCAGCACAGCAAAAATATGACGGTGCTGGCTGACGCCGAAGGTGCCGTAATGGTACGCAATAACGACGCTCGTCCCCACCGTCTTATGCAATGGATTAAGATGGAAGGTGCAGGTCCCGACGCTTTGCTCAAGGCCCTGGCCCGACAGCCCGGATGGGACGCCCGTCAGACAGCACGTCTAGAAAAGGCCGACGCCGGAAGGCCCGGAGTAGAACGCTATGTCTTAAAACCGGACGGAGAATATGCCAAAAGAATACAGGACAGCATGTCACACTACCCCATACCCATCACCTGCAGCGGCTGGGGTGTAGGAAACAGCGGCATGCGCTATTTTGAGCTGTTTGATTCTGCTCCGGGCAAGGCGCTGTTTGTTGAAATCGGACAGGATGCCCCTTTGTTTGACGAGAGCAGCATCACAGCCACCACGGCAACCGACGACAAACACACCACCCTGCAAACGCTGCAAGGCACACTGCGCATCGGTCACGAAGTAAGAAGCTTTACGCCGGACGGCAGTTCTACCGAATATTGGGTGGCCGACCGTACCGGAGGGCAACTGGAAAACCAATATGACCGTCTGACGGGTGGAAAGAAAAACGGCAAGTCCGTTCGGGCAACCCTGAAAGTAACTGACGACGGAAAGTGGGACGACGGTTTTGCTGCAGAATATGAATCCGTACTGCTGGTCTATGAAGTGGTAGAGATAAACGGGCAGCGTTCCGCCAAACAATAAAGCCTATCATCTTGCTTTCCCTAAATAAAAAGGAGCAGCGGCAAGCCATCCGTAATGTAGCTTGCCGCTGCTCCTTTTTTATTTCAACCGGCGCGGGCAGAACCCGCATGCAGCCTACGACTTGGCTATATGCACCGTCTGCTGCGGGAACGGAAAATCAATGCCTTCACGGTTATACGTGTCGTAAATCTCACGCCGCAAATCGTAGTAGAGCTTCCAATAGTCGGTCGTTTTACTCCACACGCGAATCAAGACATTCACACTGCTCTCAGCCAAAGCGTCGACAGCTATAAACGGTGCCGGATCCGACAGGACGAGCGGATTGTTGTCAACAATACGGCGGGTAATCTCCTCCACGCGACTGACGTCGACTCCATAATCCACTCCCACCACAAAATCAAGACGGCGCAACTCGTTGCGGGAATAGTTGGTAATCAGTCCGCTGCTCATGGCCCCGTTGGGCACATAGGCCAACGTACTGTCGGGACGCGTTACGATGGTATGGAATATCTGTATTTCGCGCACGGTGCCCTGCGTGCCCTGTGCCTCAATATAATCACCTACCTTATAAGGTTTGAATACCAAGATAATCAGACCGCCGGCCAGATTCTGCAAATTGCCCGACAAGGCCATACCCACAGCCACACCGGCCGATGCCAGCAAGGCTGCAATGGATGTTGTATTGATGCCCAGCACACTGATTACCGAAACAATCAGAATGATGGTCAACAGGATATTAATAAAACTCTTGAGAAAAGTTTGTACCGACAATTCAACCTTTTGCCGCGCAAACGTACGCAACATCAGCCGGTTAATAAGCTTGATAATAAAACGTCCGGCTATATACACAACAATGGCCAGCAGGATATTCTTGCCGGCAGCAAGCCCCATGTCAATGAGTTTTTGGAGCACTTTCTCCAGATGCTCTGACGTAATGACCAGATAAAACTGATTCATGAACATAAGCAATCGGTATTTTTAAGATTGAACAAACAAGTTTTCATTACCCCACTTCAATGCGGCTCTGACCGCCGCGAGGGGTCTTGACCAGCCGTATCTGCGGACTGATTTGCGAGCGTATCTGGTCGGTATGGCTGATGACACCCACCTTACGGCCCTGCGCATTTTCAAGGTTGCCCAACGCGTTCATAACCAGGTCGAGCGACTCATGGTCAAGATTGCCGAAGCCCTCGTCAATAAACAGGCTGCCGATAGCCAGATTACGGCTTGACATGGACGAGAGGCCAAGCGCAAGTGCCAGACTGACGACAAAAGTCTCGCCCCCCGAAAGCGAGCTGACAAAACGGTGTTCGTCACACATGTCGCGGTCGATAATCTCCAGCGTAAGCGAGCCCTTGGGCGAATAGAGCTGATAGCGCGGCGAGAGGTGACGCAACTGCAAATTGGCCTGCTCTACCAAGAGTTGGAAGGTATAGCTCTGCGCCAGTTCACGGAAACGCTTACCGTCGGCACTGCCCAGAAGCGTATTCAGCTTCCACCACTCGTCACGCAAGTGGGTAGCCTCCTCCAGTTGCTGCTTCACCTTCATGGCCTCGGCCATGCCCAGTTTGTGGGCATACAGACGATTCGAAATTTCAACGGCCCGCTGCTGAAGCTGGCTGATTTGTCCATCCAGCTCAACCGTACGCCGCTGCAATTCGTTGCGTACTTCGGTATTCTCGCCATAACTGCCGCCGGTGGTATTCTGCGTTTCGAGCAGGGTGCGGCGCGCACTCTGCAACTCGTTCTCGGCAATAGTCACCTGCTTGATGCGCTGGTCGATGTCGCGACGCAGGGCGGCCCAGTCACGCGGATCGCTGAATATGCGTTCCAGCTCGGCAAACTGCAACGGAGCGTTCGACGCATTGAATTTCAGAATCCAGTAGTCCAGTGCCGACCGGCGCTCACTCATTTCCTGCTGGCGCTTCAGACGGTTTTCAAACAGGTTATGCCCCGTTCCCTTAAGATTCTGATAATTCTCGTTTTCCTTTTCAAAACAGGCCTGCGATTCCTGGGTCAGTTCCTGTGCCCGGCTGATATCCTTTTCCATACGTTCAGCCTCTGCCTCAGGCGACTTTTTGCCGAAGAGCAGTTCCAGTTCCTTCTGCTTGTCGTGGAGCACCTCGCTCAAATGGGCACATTTGTCACGAAGTTGCGTACTCTGTACGGATGTAGTATCCTCAATAGCCGCCAGTTCCTTAATGGTATGCTCCAATTCCACATTTTTCTCGCGGGCCGAAGTCAGACGGGTATTCACACTCTTCCAGGCTTCATACAGGTTGGTCAGCTTCAAGCGGAAGGCATCGCGGTTATTCTTCCAGTCGGAGAACCATGCCGACAGGGTCGACAGGGCATCAATCCGCTCATACACCTCGCCGGCCTGGCGTTCGTCTTCCTGCAACTGCCGCTGCAGCGTTTCAGCCTGCGACTGACATACCTTGATTGAGGTATTGATGGAATTCAGCTGGTCGCGGCTTTCGCTCAAGGCCAGGTCGATATCGGCCATCTGAGCATTAATACGGTTGATTTCCGTCTGATGCCGGTTGTACACCTCCAACTCCTCTCCGGCTGCTTCAAGCGAAGTCACGGTGTTTTCGAGCAACTGCTCTATCATAATACGCCGGGCGTCCTGATTGACCGTGGGCGAGCAATCGGCAAACGAGGGAGCAAGATGGGCATACGTGCCCCACGATTCGACATCGGCCCTGACCCACTCCTGACGGCGGGACAGATACTCGTTTTCCGTATCATAGCGCGAACGGGCCGCCGACTGCTGCTCACGCAGTGCGGCCAGCGTTTTAACGGCATGCTGCAACTTCCGCTGCGCCTCGTCGTAATCGCGTTCAATATTGTCGATAAGCTGTCCGAGCTCACGTTCCGTCTCCGTATGATACGGATGATGGGTAGCTCCGCAAAGCGGGCAAGGACTTCCCTCCTTGAGTTCGTTGCGCAGGCGCACAATATCCTTACTCTGACTCAACAGATGCGAGCGCTCAAGCACCTTGAAATGCTCGGTAAGGCGCTCCACCTCAACCTCCCATTCGCCAATCTGACGGTTGGTCTGCTCCATATCCATCTTGTCGCGGGCAATGGCTGCGCTCTTTTCACTGATTTCGGCATACCCCTCGGAAATACGGTTCCACAAGGTGCGGGCGCCTTCCAGCTTGTTCAGCTGGTCCTGCAGCTTGGCCACGTTTTGCTGAAGCGTTTTCCCGTCGTGTCCGCTGTTGGCCTGCTGATGTATTTTCAATTCGTTGCGCAAGGTTTGCAAACGGGCCTCGCATTCATTGCGCTGTTTAACCATCCTTTCAGTTGACGCCTGCAACACCACCTTACGGTTCTGCAACTCGGCCAACTGTTTGGTGCGCTGCTGCTGGCGGTCGGTAACGGCAGAAAGCTGCTTGAACTTGTCGAGCAGCAATTCGTAGCTGTCAAACATGCGCTGATGGATGGCCAGCGACTGAAGCATCTGTTCCAGCTCGGCCAACGTCCGTTTGTTTTCCTCATATTCACGGCGCCGCGTGGCCAGACTCAGCCTCAACTCCTCCAGTTTAAGCTCCGACTGATGAAAATCATTGCGCAAGTTTCCCAACTGGCCCTCGGCCTGCCTGATTTCGCCGCTCAGGGCATATCCTTTCTTTAAAGCCGGCTGGCGCAGACGCAGCAACTCGCGTGCACTCTTTTCGCGCTCCACGGCCTGCTGCAGCTGATTACGGTACTGCTCCACCCGCACACGGCTCTGCTCCTGCAGTTCCTGGTTCTTTTCTTCCTGCCGGCGGAGGTCGCTGATGTCAGCCTCACGCACCTTGATTTCCTGAAACACCGGCTGCACCTCAAGCACCAGGTCGTGGCGCTTCAGCTCGAGCTCCTGAGCATGAACCGACACATAGTTGCGGTTGGCCTCGGTATATCGCTGTTCGCATTGCCGTACGTTTTCAAGTGCCTTGAAATAAGCCTCGAAATCCTTCAGCTGCTCCTGCAGCGAAAGGAGCTGCTCACGATGGTTCTTCAGTTGCGAATCCACCAGCTGCTGCTCCTCTTCCATCTTGCGGTAGTCAGGCTCGTCCATACAACGTGCCGCCGCCGTCTGATAGTCGTTGGAGAGCATGTTCATCCGGGTGTTGGCCTCGGTATAGTGTTCATATATTTTCTGCGAAATCTTGCCGTATATTTCCGTTCCGGTGAGTTTTTCCAGAAGCGCCGACTTGTCCACACGCTTGGCCTTGAGGAAATTGGCAAAACTGTTTTGCGCCAACAGTACCGTACGTGTAAACTGCGTATAATCCAGCCCTATCAGTTCTACGATGCGTGCCGGAACCTCGCCCGAGGGCACTTCCTCCTGGCGCGGAGCCAGCTGACGCAGCGTCTGTACTACGGGACGTGGCTTGCCGTTGCGGTTCAGGCTCATCTGCCAGCCGGCCTCATAGCGCCGCCCGCCCTCAAGCGTAAACTCCACCCGTGAGTAAGCCTCGGTGCAGCCGCGCCGCATGAGGTTGCGCACGTCGTCAGTCTGCAACAGAGCCTTACCGTCGGTCTGGCGCACCTCGCGTTCGTCTGCATTCAGCTTTTCAGCCCCGTCAAAACGCGGCGACTTGTTATACAGGGCCAGACATACGGCATCCAGCAGGGTCGACTTGCCTGCACCCGTGTCGCCCGTAATGGCAAAAAGCCCGGCCGAGCGAAGAGGCTCCACCGTAAAATCCACCACTTGCTCACCGGCAAGCGACGTCAGATTGCATAGCGTTATCTTATCTATTTTCATAATCGGTTCAAATCATGGAAGAAGGGGAAGAAAAAAACGGGAAAAAACAGCCGGCCGCCGTCAGGACTGCTGCTCCATGTCCTGCTGGGCCTGCCGGAACAACTGCTGCAAGGATTCGGGCATGTCCTCATTGTAGCGCTGCCGGTAGAACCGGCCGGCCAGTTCCAGAGGCGACGTCTGCTGCAACCCCTGCAGGGAATAATGTTCATCCTCATGCACCGGCGCGTCGGACACGCTCACCGTGCGGCAATAATGGACAGCCTTGTCGGCCAGAGCCTCAAACAGGCGGTTTTGCAGCGAGGGGTCGGGCACGTTCTGATGCACGCGCAACTCCAGATAGGGCCAGGCGACATCGTCGGCATTTGACTTACCCACCCGGGGCAGACGGCTGACTTCACGCAACAGCTCATCGGGCTCAGCACACCCCGAAGCCGGCACGGCCCACAGGGCGCGCAAGGGCTCATAAGGCAACTGACGGATTTGGGCCTGCCCCTGCTCGTCGAGCTCCACGCACACCACACCGTGACGATAGCCCCGCTCGCCGAACGACATGGGCAGGGCACTGCCGCTGTAACGCACCTCTTCACGCCCACCCACACGCTGGGCCTTATGGATGTGGCCCAACGCCACGTAGGACAGTTTGCCGACGCCCAGTTTGGAAAGGTCCACACAGTCCTGCCCGCCTACGACGAGACGCTCGCTGTGCTCCGCATCATTAATTTCAGCCCCGGTGGCATAAAAATGGGCCACGGCCATAAGCGGCACGCCGGCATAGCGGCTTTTTGCCGCAGCCTGGCTGACGCCCTGCAGAAAACTGCGCATGCCTTCCTGAGCCGTGAATCCTTCGGGATAATCACAGCTGCGCAAATAGGGAATGGCCAGACAAAGGGCCTCCACGCGGTCGTGCAAACGGGAATGAAGCGGAATGACATGGCGGTCGAAGTCAATCTGACCGTCAGGCAGGCGATGCACCAGTCCGCGCACAAACACGCGGTGCATGCCCAAAATGGACGACGGCGCCTCCAGCCGGGCCGCGCCGTCATGATTGCCGGCAATCAGCACCACCTGCAGCCCTTCAACCTGCTGCGTGGCATGAATCAGAAAATCATAGAGCTGGCGTTCGGCAGCTGCCGAAGGGTTGGCATGGTCAAACACGTCACCCGCAATAAACAGCGCATCGGGCTGCTCGTCGGTCAAAACATTAAGTAACCACTGTAAAAAATGGCGATGCTCCTCCTCACGGCCGTGCCGGTGGAATACATTGCCCAAATGCCAATCGGCAGTATGAAGTATCTTCATTTTTATGCTGGATTTTCTTGAATAGATGCAAAGATACATCTTTTTTGCGGAGTGCCTGACGGATTTTTTTGAAAAGATTGCCTGCGGCAGGACACAACAAAGGGGGTGCGGAAGGTCAGTCGGTTGCGGGGGCTTCGTCGCCGTCGTCACCCGACGGCAAATTACGTGGGAAATGCTCCAGCACCTGACGGCGCAGGTTGTTCAGGTCGAGATGCGTATAGATTTCGGTAGTCGTAATGCTTTCATGCCCCAACAAGGTCTGAATTACACGCAGGTTGGCACCGCCCTCAAGCAAATGGGTGGCAAACGTATGCCGGAACGTATGGGGACTGATGTTCTTCTGTATGCCGGCAGCCTCGGCCAGCACCTTCACGATATGGAACACGGTAATGGTGGACAAATGTGACCGCCGGCGCAGGGAAAGAAACACATAATCTTCCTCACCCGGCTTGGGCTCAATGTCGGCCCGCTGCTCAAGCCACCGGCGCAACTGCATTATGGCTGC
>FR903618.1:16768-22554 GCA_000438115.1 Prevotella sp. CAG:617
TGCCGGCGAGAGGGGCACGAGCCGCACTTTTTGGCCCTTGCCCAGCACCTGGATATAGCCGTCGGTCAGATAAAGGGCCGACAGGCGCAGCTGGCACAGCTCCGAAACCCGCAGCCCGGCACTGTAAAGCAGCTCGATGATGGCCAGATTGCGCACACCCTCAGGCTCGCCCAAATCAATGGCGTCCTCGATGCGGTTGACCTCGTCAAGCGTCAGCACGGTGGGCAAATGACGCCCGATGCGCGGCGCCTCGAGCAGAACGGCCGGATTGGCCGGCAAATAGCCGTCGATTTCCAGAAAATGATAGAAAGAACGGATGCCCGACACGATGCGGGCTATGGAACGGGCGGAAATTCCCATAGAGTGCAAGGCATACACAAAATCGTGGAACACGGCCAAATCGGCCTTCAGCACGTCAATGCCCCGCTCGGCGGCAAAGTCGAGAAAACGCTGCAAATCCTCACGATAGGCTTTGCGCGTATTGTCTGAAAGCCCCTCCTCAAGCCACAGATACCGCACATATCCGGTAATGTACGAAGGCTCGCCTGAGGCGGTATTTTCCTGGGTCTGTTTGCTCTTGTTCATACGCTCATCATGTTCCTGCCATGCAAAGATACGAAAGATACATAAAGGCAAGGGCAAAGACAAGCGGAAAACGCCGTTTCCGCCCTCTCGCCTGCGGGCAAGCCTCATCTGCCCTTCTGAACACGATAGACCCAATGGGGCATCCTGACCCCGCGGTAGAACTTGACAATGGTGTCCACCAGGGTCATGCCGTTGCGGAGGGCCACTTGCTGCGAAGGCACGTTCGTGTCACGTATAATGGAATACAGGGCGTTGAAATTCAGCGTATTGAATCCGTATTCCCGGCAAGCCACGGCCGCCTCGGCGGCATACCCTCTGTGCCAATGTCCGTGTGCCAGCAAATAACCGATTTCGGGCACCTGTTTCCCTTTGTATTCCTGCAGGGTAATGCCGCACTGCCCGATCATTTCACGGGTGTCCTTCAGCACCACGGCCCAAAGCCCGAATCCATGCTCCCGGTAACGACGGAGCTGCTTTTGCATCCACAAAGCCGTTTCGGCATCACTAAAAGCCCCCTCATAAGCGTACATCACCCTTTCATCCTGCAAGACAGCCGCCAGCGACGGCAGGTCGGCAAGAGTCATTTCGCGCAGCTGAAGTCTTTGAGTTTCCAAAATAATCCGTGACATAGTTTTCTGAATGGTTCGGAATGCGGCAACGCCCCCCGGCTCCCCGCCCCCGTCTGCACAGCCGTGCAGCCGGAAAAAAACAAAGTGCCGACCAGCAGGATTTAAGTCGGACCCTGTTTTTTCAAGGTGCTTTCCCCGATGCCGCCAGCCGGCACGGAAAAAAACCTGAAGAGCACACGGCGCAGCGCCGTGCTAATTGATAGGGGTTTGCCGGATTATTCCATTGTTTTTTTGTATCTTTGCTCCTACTTTCATGGCAAAATTACGGAATTCCACATAAATCCCAAGAAAACATGCAAATTCTGATTCTCAATGGCCCTAATCTCAACTTGTTAGGACGCCGAGAGCCCGGCATCTACGGACAGCGCAACATGGACGACTGTCTGGCCGCTCTGCGCAACCGTTTCCCCGAGGTGGAAATAGACTATTTCCAGAGCAACATAGAGGGCGAGCTCATCAACAAACTTCAGGAGGTAGGTTTCAGCTACGACGGCATCGTACTGAACGCCGGAGCCTACACGCACACGTCGGTGGCCCTGCACGACGCCATACGCTCCATCACGTCCCCCGTGATTGAAGTACACATCAGCAACGTACACCAGCGTGAAGCCTTCCGTCACCAATCCATGATTTCAGCCGCCTGCCGCGGAGTAATCTGCGGTTTCGGGCTCGACTCCTACCGGCTGGCAGTAGAGGCGCTGTGCGGACAGCCCCTGTAAGCCGACTCCCCGCCGGCCCGACTTGATTCTTTTCAATAACGACAGTTTTTTAGCTTTATAGAGATGTACAAAAAAACAAAGATTGTAGCCACCGTTTCAGATGCCCGCTGCGGCGTTGACTTTATCCAGCGCCTGTATGATGCAGGGGTAAACGTTGTTCGTCTGAATACCGCCCACCAGGGTCCGGAAGGCATGACCCGCGTCATCAACAACGTACGCGAGGTGTCGAGCCACATTGCCATTCTGGTGGATACCAAAGGCCCCGAAGTGCGCACCACCGTGTGTGAGGAGCCCATACCCTTTGCCCGCGGCGAGCAGGTACAGGTCATCGGTTCGCCCGAAAGCATAACCACCCACGACTGCATTGCCGTAAGTTATCCGGACTTCGTGGCCGACGTCAACATCGGCGCACACATCCTGATTGACGACGGCGACCTGGGCCTGATTGTTGAGGACAAGACCGACGAAGCCCTGATTTGCCGGGTTGAAAACGCAGCCACCCTGGGGGCCAGAAAAAGCGTAAACGTGCCGGGCGTACGCATCAACCTGCCGGCACTGACTCCGCGCGACCGCAACAACATCCTCTTTGCCATCGAGGCGGACGTGGCCTTTATCGCCCACTCTTTTGTACGCTCCAAGGAAGATGTACTTGAAGTCAAGAAAATACTGAATGAGCACCAGAGCGACATCCGCATCATTGCCAAGATAGAAAACCAGGAAGGTGTGGACAACATCGACGAGATTCTGGAAGTGGCCGACGGCATTATGGTGGCCCGAGGCGACCTGGGCATTGAAGTAGACCAGAAATACATACCGGGTATCCAGCGCCGCCTTGTAGACAAGGCCATCAAGGCACACAAGCCCGTAATCGTAGCCACACAGATGCTGCAAAGCATGATTAAGAACCCGCGCCCCACGCGTACGGAGGTGACCGACATAGCCAACGCCGTGTATATGCGTGCCGACGCCCTGATGCTGAGCGGCGAAACGGCCTACGGAAGCTATCCGGTAGAGGCCGTAAAGACCATGGTAGACATTGCCATGCAGGCCGAAAAGGACGTATTTGCCGACAACAATGACGTCAGTCTGCCGCTGTCGGATTCGTGCGACATGACCGAATTCTTTGCCAAGGAAGCCGTTAACGCCACCCACAAGATGCAGCTGCGCGCCATCATCATGGACAGTTATACGGGCCGCACGGCACGCTACGTGTCATCGTTCCGCGGGCAATGTACCATCCTGGCCATCTGCTACCAGCCGCACACCGTGCGCCACCTGGCCCTCTCATACGGCGTTTCGGCCATCTATATGCCCATCAAGAGCTACGGCCACGAATTCCTCCTGGCCGCCCTGCGCAAACTGCTGGGCGACGGCCTGCTCAAACCTGAGGACCGCATCTGCTATCTGGGCAGTCAACGCAAGGAACAGCGCACGTCATTCATGGAAATGAATACGGTAAAAAACCTGTTTGAGAACGACAGCCCCGACACATTCCCGTTTTAAGCCCTGAATACCCGCCCCGTGACCACCGAACTGAACGAACAACTGGAAGCGTACATCCTGGCACACATCTCGCCCGAGAGCGACACGCTGCGCCTTATTGACCGCCGCAGCCACCTGCGGCTGGTGAACGGGCAAATGGTGTCCGGACATCTGCAGGGCCGCATGCTCAAAATGCTGGTAAGCATGATTCGGCCCCACCGGGTGCTGGAGCTGGGCACCTTTACGGGCTACTCCGCCTTGTGTATGGCCGAAGGACTGGCTTCGGACGACGACACGGTATATACCATCGAAGTCAATGACGAACTGGAAGACCTGATACATGAGAATCTGGCCGAATCGGCCTACGGGAAACGGGTAAGGCCCCTCATCGGAAAAGCGGAGGAAATGATTCCGACCCTGGGACAGGCTGCCTTTGACCTCGTATTCATTGATGCCGACAAGCGACACTACACCGACTACTACCGGCTGGTGCTTCCGCTGGTACGCCCCGGCGGATTCATCCTGGCTGACAATACGCTATGGTACGGACACGTCATTGACCCGGCCTACGATCGTGACGCACAAACGCAGGGCATAAGAGCTTTCAATGACATGGTGGCCAACGACAAAAGCGTAGAAACCGTCATCCTGCCCCTGCGCGACGGACTCACGCTAATCCGTAAAAAAGAAGAAAATTTCATGACGGGTATGGCCGAATAAATCAGAAAACAAGCCTATCTTTGTAACCATACACTATTTACGAACAAAATATGGAAACGACAAGACAACAAAAAATATCACGACTGATACAGAAGGAACTGAGCGAAATCTTCCTGCTCCAGACCAAATCCATGCATGGCGTCATGGTATCGGTAAGCGCCGTCCGCATCAGTCCCGACCTGAGCGTATGCCGGGCCTATCTGAGCATCTTCCCCTCCAACCACGGCGAGGAAATCATCAAAAACATCAACGACAACGTGAAAGCCGTCCGCTATGAACTGGGACAGCGCCTTCGCTTCCAACTACGAATTATTCCGGAACTGAAATTCTTTGTAGACGACTCTTTAGACTACATTGAACATATTGACGAACTGCTGAAGAAATGATTTTTCCATTCTACATTGCACGGCGCTACCTGTTCTCAAAAAAGAGTCACAACGCCATCAACATCATTTCGGGCATTTCTGTCGGCGGCGTAGCCCTGGCCGCCATGGCCATGGTTTGTGTCATGTCGGTATTCAACGGTTTTCGCGATTTGGTAGCCTCGCTCTTTACCTCGTTTGACCCGCAGATCAAAGTAGTCCCGGCTATCGGAAAAACGGCGGCTGCCGACGATCCCATCCTGCAGCGCGTCAAGCAATGGCCTGGAATCGAAGCGGCATCGGCCTGTGTTGAAGACCATGCCCTGGCCCTCTATGGCGACCGGCAAATCATGATTACCGTAAAAGGCGTGGACGACCAGTTTCAACACACGTCGGACATAAAAAACATTCTGTACGGCGACGGCGAATATCGCCTGCAAACGGCGAACCTGCCTTTCGGAATTCCTGGTATTCAGCTGGCGGCCCAAATGGGCGACGGCGTAACCTACAGCCACCCGCTCATCATCTGTGCCCCACGCAATGGCGAACAGATAAACATGATGAATCCCATAGAGAGTTTCAGCATCGATTCAGTATATTCGCCGGGTGTGGTGTTTTCCGTCAATCAGAAAAAATACGACAACAGCTACCTGATTACCTCCATTGATTTTGCCCGTCGACTGTTTGAGCGACAGGGAATGATTACCTCACTGGAATTGAAATTGAAAGACGGCGTTGACATCCGGAAAGCCAAAGAAGAATTGAAAAAAATCACGGGAAACAGCTACAAGGTGCTCGACCGCTACGAACAGCAGCAGGACATCTTCAAGATTATGAACATAGAAAAGGTTATGGCCTATCTGTTTCTCACCTTTATCGTCCTCATTGCCTGCTTTAATATAGTCGGCTCCCTCTCCATGCTGATTATTGACAAGAAAAAGGACGTGGAAACGCTGCGCAACCTTGGAGCAAACGACCATCAGATACGACAGATTTTCCTCTTCGAAGGTCGTCTGATTTCACTTTTTGGAGCAACAATCGGCATCGTTCTCGGACTGGCGGTATGCTGGGGCCAACGCACCTTTGGCTGGCTCAAGCTGGGCAACTCCTCCGGCAACTTCATTATTGACGCATACCCTGTCAGCGTACACGGATGGGACATTCTTTTGGTATTTGCTACGGTTGTCTTAGTCGGATTCCTTTCGGTTTGGTATCCTGTACGATACCTTAGCCGCCGACTACTGTAAAACAGTATTATTTCCCAAAAGCAACTTCTGATATATTTAACC
>FR903618.1:22608-38102 GCA_000438115.1 Prevotella sp. CAG:617
GATTTCTTACCTCTTGACTGAAGAAGAAGAAATCCGTCGTATATTTTCTACAAAAACAACCTGCATAATCCGACTTTACAGCAAATTATCCGTACTTTCCACTAATTTATTTGTATCTTTAATGCAAAATATTACATAGACATCAATAATCATAACAGTCATACGCAATCATCATGAAAACCAAACTTCTTCTTTTATTGCTTTCGCTTAGCCTTTGTTTGGGCATGAATTCATGCCAAACATTACCGCCTCCCGGCCCACCGGGACACTACAAACCCATCCCACACAAGAAACCGAAAAAACCTAAAAAGCCCAAGAAACGCCATCGCCACGATGCACATTGGAATCCCATGCCACCACCTCCCCCTCACGGCGGTCCACACGCATAACCCTATATCATCATAAAATCCGTTTGCATCCAAACGCAGACGGATTTTATTGTATGACTTCTCCAAACAGGTTTGGAAACATTCTTAAAAATTCGTACTTTTGCGAACGAATTTCAAACGCTTATGCCATAGTGGCATAAACCATATTCTTTATTTATCATGGAAAGAATCATCCACACTGCCTTTTCCTTTTTGAGTGCCACACGCTATCACATAAATGGCGGAATCCTACTTATTTTTACAGCTGTCGTGGCCATGCTTTTAGCCAATTCGCCCTGGGCTGACCAATATTTTCAGTTTTTCCAACAGCCTATAGCCCTCCAAATAGGTTCATTCAACCTGTTCAGTCACGGCGGGCATCCGCTAACCCTGACCGGCTTCATCAACGATGCGCTAATGGCAATCTTCTTTTTTAGTGTAGGACTGGAAATCAAACGTGAAATACTGGTTGGCGAGTTGTCCAACTTGCGACAAGCCCTCTTGCCTATCATTGCTGCCGTCGGCGGAATGATTGTTCCGGTAACACTCTTTGCACTGCTCACCCGCCATACCCCCGGAGCAACAGGACTGGCTATCCCCATGGCCACCGACATAGCTTTTTCGCTGGGTGTTCTGAGCCTCTTTGGAAAAAGAGTTCCCTTGAGCCTGAAAGTATTTCTGACTGCTTTTGCCGTTGTTGACGACATTGGCGGCATACTTGTAATAGCCATATTCTATTCATCCCATCTTTCCCTGTCATGGCTGCTGGCTGGCGGGGGCGTACTGCTTCTGCTCATCATAGCCAACCTCTGTAACATTCGGCGCCGCTGGCTATACCTCTGGCTGGGCATGCTGCTATGGTATCTTTTCATGCAAAGCGGCGTACATGCCACCATTGCCGGCGTAATTGTTGCGTTTACCATTCCAGCCACCCCCGGACTACACGTTGAAAAATACATCAGCCGCATACGCCAGCAAATCAACTCCTTCGATCTCAAACACCTGCACGGAAAGCTCTTGAGCAAACCGCAAATCAGCAGACTTAAAAGCATCGAGTCGGCGTCCGACCGCGTCATTTCGCCCCTACAATCACTTGAAGACGACCTGCACGCCATGGTCAACTATGCCATCATGCCGCTTTTTGCACTGGCCAACGCAGGCGTCAACATACAGGGCGACGGTCAGGGCATGTCGTTCAGCACATTATCCACAGCCATCGTTGTAGGACTGGTTGTCGGTAAGTTCATCGGGATTCTGCTGTTCACCCTACTGGCCGTGCGCTTAAAATGGTCAGACATGCCCGAAGGCATGAACATTCCGAATCTGTGCGGCATTGCCATGCTCGGAGGCATCGGGTTTACCGTATCGCTCTTCATTGCCAACCTGTCGTTTGAGAATTCTCCCTTACTGCTGGCCGAAGCCAAACTCGGTGTAGTTAGCGGTACATTGCTGGCCGGAATAGCCGGAGCCATCATCCTTCATTTTGCCCTCCGTAGAAAAAACGGATAACACTCCTTCCGAAATATTTTACGAAACATGCCGGCATGCCTGTCCGAAATTCAAAGACAAGCATGCCGGAACTCTTATACTGCCCAAACTATTGCATCCACTGACAACCTGCCAGCAACCCCGAAAGAGCCGTTAATGCTGACAACAATACTTGCACTACTATATTCCAAATATTCTTACGTTTCTCGGTCATTTCTTCTGCTTTTCAACGGTACGTATTCTTCAAAATATTTATGCCTGCTCACTTTCCTCAACTCCATTTTCGTTTCTCACCAGTTGGAGATTGGGATTTTTCAACGAAAAGCCATACCTCATGGCACTACTTTTACTGAAAACAACCTTTACCCCACGCAGATTGGTACTGCTAAATTCCTCCGGAGTTGCTGCACCACGACTATTGACCGTAGGATGAAAAGAGCCCAAATCACCCAAACGTACTGACATGCCACTCTGCAGATACGAAATCACTTTTTCTTCCAAAGCTGACAACACAGCCTTTATATCATGTATTGTCACCGTACACTCATTACTGATGGCTGCGGCCAAAGCCGATAATCCAACCGCCGTAACCGGCACCAGCTGGGCATAATACAACAATTCCTTGGTTTGCGGATTCTTACGTGCCACTACATTGTACTTCAACATAATTCTTTCTTTTTAAATGGTTAAACTAGGCTCCGTTTACTTGAGGTTTCGGAGCGCCTCCTGTTCTTTTATCAGCGCTGACAATGCAAAATTAACGCCCTGATAAAAGTGAGTGACGCTGTTTGATACTGTTGCGACCTCAGTAATTCCCCTCTATTTTGCGTTAACCCGCTCTCCATAAGGACTTTTGCACGAACTGAAAAAATATTGTTACCAGCCGCCCGCAATATACAACAAGCCCCCTCCGGGTGAAGCGGAGAGGGCTTGCCTATTTTCAAGTGTTTCTTATAAACCTAAGTACTTACTTATTTAAAGAAAACTTTCTTACCGTCAATGATGTAAACACCCTTGCCCGGTTTCGTTACACGACGACCCTGCAAGTCATAAATCTTGCCATCCTTCGGAACAATCACGATTCCTTCGATACCTGTTTCAACACCGGTGATAGTACCGTCAATTTCGAGCATGTAGTCACCTTCTTCGTCGATTACAGGAACACTCTTGGTTACGATTGCGCTATTGTTACCAATAACCTTAGAACCGGTTGTTACGGTAAGCGTATCAGCAGTACCTGAAAGAACGCCATATCCACCTTCTGAAAGGGTAATTCCACTCAAGAGGCCTTCAACACCGTTAACAACTTTACCCTCGCTTACCAAGCCCTGAGACATATCTACACCGAAGTCATCCTCGGTTGCTTCAGAATCATCATTCAAACGATAAGCAAACGGTTCGCCCGGAGCTGCTTCTTCAGCAATCTGAAGTACGAGCTGGTTGCTGCTGTTGATACCCAAAACCTTGTACATTGAACCGTTAGAGCATCCTACAACTGCATACGGCAAGCACTTGAACTGCCATCCTTCAGAAACGCCTACATAGGTAAACGGATCATCGCTGAAGTCAACTTCCTGGAATGCATAGTAGCAATTGTCGTCCAAGAAATACTTGTTCACATTGCTGGCGTTATTGTTCAAATAAATTGAACCACTTTCAGTAGAGTCATTCTCCAGAATAACTACGTTGAACTGACCATACTTACCGTAAACAATCTGAACCGGAGTTCTGGCTGCGGTAGTGCTCGGATTGGCTGTTGTATTACCATTCATGTAGAAACCGGTTCCAACGTTGCGCAAGTACTGCTTGCCATCCTCATCCTGCTCAAGCAACCACATAAATTCGTAGTTGTGCATTGCAGTAGCCTCATCGAAAGCTCCATCAGCAGTGCGGGCACCCATCGTCAGGTGCTGGCCGTCCTTATTGTTAGCTGCGGCAATAGCCGTATTCTTCAGTGCGTTACCAGTGCTGAGAATATAGTAATACTTGTTTGCGGCAGGCATTACGGCTGAAGCAACCAACTTGTTGCAAGCCTCTTCCAGACTGTTCAGTACCTCAGTCAGAGTTTCCATAGTCATCACGTTCTGGATCTTGTCTTTGCAAGTTGCCATAACGCTCTTCAAGTTGTCATAAGCCTCCTGGCTTACCTGACCCAGTTCCGTACCTACTACGGCGCTGTCGAGCATGGTCTGAGCCTTGTCATAAGCATCGCGGGCAAGCTGCGGATCTGCATAGCTTTCGCAGAACTTGTCGTATGCGCTCTGGAGGGCGTCGATAGTCGGCTGGGTTGCCTTTTCTTCCAGAATTTCAGGACGGGCAGCCTTCAAGGCATCTTCCAATGCCTTTCCGTCAGCCTCAGGTACCTGAGAGAACGGAGAGTTAGCTGCATCGTAGGTAGCTTCATAGATACCCAGTTCGCTGATGTAGAAGAACGGATATGCCTTAGCACCCGGAATCGTGCTGCTGGTTACAGAACCGTTGTTTCCGGTAGCAATAACATCGAAACGAACATACTGATAATTTCCACCCAAGTCAATAGAGCCAGCCAAGGTTGAATCTTCAGCAACAAATGCCGGGGTCATATCGCCAACCCATGTCCAGTCGCCAGTAGCCGTAGTCGTATCGTTAGCGGCATAAACACTCATCTTGGTCGGATATGAAAGCTGACCGGTCTTCCATGCATCAACAGACATACGGCGGCTGTACTTCACGGTAACAGCACTTACGGCCTTCTTCAAGTCGGCTCCGAAGAAGTGATAGTGGTTAGGAGCGTCAGCAGTCTGCCAAGTACTGTGGATGTATTCTGATCCACCAGCCAAAACACCATTGAGCAAGCAATCCAGACCTGAACCTTCAATTGAAGTATCCACCAACTTGCTGGTGAAGATCTGAGAAGCGTCTGTCAGCAATCCGTGTGATGTATAATTGTTGTCAGGAGTAGCATCGCTGGTATATGCGCGGCTGTTGCTGTAAGCCGTAGAAGCATCGCTATAAACGCTGTTCAAAGTAGCATTCAACTTGACCTGATTAGCTATAGAATCGATCTTTCCGATCATATCATCAGGAATAGTCTGGAATACCCACTGAGAAGCATCAGTCGTATAGTTCCATCCTACACATACCATACCGGATTCCTGAGCATGCACGCCCTGAGAAATTCCGGCATTAGTCATATAGAAATAAGAACCGCTACTTTGACCGATAATATAATCGGCAGCCTTGCCTTTAGCTACAGCCTTAATGGTATTGGAGTTACCATTGATGGCCTCCATATAAGTATCATTAATCGGGCTCTTGATGTAGAAAGTAGAGTCAGTTGAACCCTTCTCCAACTTAACGGCATATTTCAGGTCAGTTACAGGAGAAGCGGCATAATCCCACTTCCAGTTTGAACCATCGCTATAGATTGTACCTTTACCTGTAGTGTTAGAGCGTCCCTTGTTACCGGTAATGAAATAATATTTGCCGGCTTCAACCATTACGGTAGCATTCTTACAATTGTCATAGGCTGCCTGCAACTCATCGCAAAGAGTGTTTGCCACATCTTCAGAAGAACCACCTTCGTCAATGAATGCCTGGCATTTTTTGTATACTTCATTCAACTTATTATAAGCGTCCTGTGATACTTCACCAGGATTTTCTCCAGGAGTAAATGTTCCTTCCGGACCGGCAGGCAACAGTTTAGAAAGCAACAACGTCAACTTGGCCGTTCCTACGATTTCTGAAATGTCTGTCCACAGATTCCATACGTTCGTATCCGGATACAGCATGATGTTGTGTCCTGATACCCAGCTTGACAAATAACGGTAAGCGCCATCAGCAGCATCATCACCGGTCAGAACCGTAGTACAGGTAAATACGAACATAACTTCTTTACCTTCCGTTCCTTTATTATAATAGAAAGGATCGTTTTCGTCGGTAGACTGTGCCACACCTGCCCAGAACTGCCATGCGTCGTTCTTATCACTGGTCAAGGCCAAGTAATCTGAACCCCAACCATCAGGAGTTCTTTCGTTGGGATAAGTGAAAGTTACATCTGTGGGTGTTCCCGGTTTGCGCAAGTACATGCCGTTTGACTTCTGCTTCAGATAGAAAGCAGGTTTTCCGTCAACTGTACCAGCACTTTCAAACTGATAAATACAATCGCTGGTCAGAGAGGCAGAACCACCATTGCCGTCCATAACCACGTTCAGATACGTAGAAGAGCAAGGACTCTCACCCGTTCCTTTAAGGGCATAATCCACACCTTCCTTAATCTGATCAACGCTGGTCACGACTGTTCCGGCTGAGTAGTATTTGCCATCATCTGCCCATGCTGTTCCGCCACACACGATGGAGAGAACAAGCAAGGAAAATAAGTAGCTCAATTTCCTCATAACATTAGGATTTTTGGTTAGTATTAAATTTATATCGCTCCAAAATTAATGATTATTTTCGAAAGCAAAAAAAAAATGTCTCTTTTTTTTTACCTATTCGATATTATTTTCACATAACAGACAGCATCCATCAGTGAGTTAAATATTTATGCAAGACTAACGGCCTGCAAAAGCCCTAATTTGCTTACATTCTTACCTATTGGGAGAACGGTCTAATCCATTCAATAGTAAAATGATAGGTTATGGATCCTTCCCACCACATACTGAAATTCGTATTCCACAAGTTATTACCCAAATTGAAATGAATACCGCCTCGTTTGTCAGGATATTGGGTGGAATAATTCAAACCTCGCGGTTCGCCCACATTAGTTAAAAAAGCGTCTCTGCTCCAGATACGGACAGTTCCTTTGGTCGTAATCATATCCACATAACGATCAATGCCATGCATCTGCCGGTTGCCTTTTTCTACCACATCAAGCAAATCGACGGGCTCTCCCAGCTTTTCAGCCACGAGAGAGACTATGTCGGCTGTATTAAACGAGAGCCAGTAGGATTCCGGCAGACGCACTGCCGGTTTGTTAACCAGAGTTATGGAAAGTTCAGCCCTCGTTCCGTCCTTGGCGTCAAGACAGTTGACATAAATCTTCTCAGGGTAACAGCGCGCGTCAACCCGAGAAGAAGTCGGGAAGGCCAATTCATAAAGCATACGTGTTCCCTGCGTTTCTTGTTTGACTTCCTGTTTAATTACCTGTGCATATAATAAGGTACTGGTTGCTTTGGAATCTTTCAATCCGATTTTACTGAGGTCGTACAACGCCCAGTCATAACGGTTACGCAGATAGTTATCCAGGAAATTGGCATAGTCTCTGTCATCCAACTGCTGATAGGAAAGCCCTCCGATTTTCAAACGGCCGTTCGCCAACAAGCTACATTGCCAGTTGGCATAATCGCCATTCCTTGCAGCGTCAGTAAACGCAGGAACGTCAATACTTTCAGCTCTCTTTACAGTTGCCCGGGCTTCAGCCTGCAAGGTTTCGGGCAGCAGGGCAATGGCCTGGTCGATGTAAGCATCTATTTCTTTCCATGACTGTTCCACTTTAAGGAACGGGGCAGTCCGGCGGGCCGGAATAAATTTGTCCATGTCGTATTTGTCCCAGTTCTGCAAATGGGTCTTAATATCCATACCTTGCGTATGTTCGCCGATAAGTCCCAATTCCACGGCAAAGTTCAAATCCTCATCACTGCCTCTTTTCAGTTTGCCATCCTTTAACCACTGGGAATACAAGACTGAAAGTGCACGGAATTTTGCCATACGAATGGGAGCGCTGCCGTAACCGTAGATCCATGTATCGCCAATTTCGGAAGTAACAACCGGGAGCTGTTCTTTGCATTTAAGCAAATCCTTGGCTATTTCGTTGAATGAACAGGCAATCAGCCTGGCATTCGGATAACGTTTCCGCAAATCTGCATAAATAGCCTTTACCCTTTCATAGCTGTGCGGACCGTGGTTGTCTCCTGTAAAGTTTATGGCAACCGCGGTCTGACCATCCGGGAGCAAGCTTTCTGTCCCGTAATCCTGCTGATAGGCCAAGATAAGTTCGTTACCGTCCGGATCACGCCAACGGCAAAAAGCCGGAACGTCGGGCACCGGACAGGCTGAATTTACACCGATGTGCAGAAACTGAATACCTGCCCGGTTCATTGGAGCAATGATGCTACGGGTATGTCCCGGCACGTCGGTCATCTTTGCGGCAATGGTATGCTTGCCGTATTTCTTATCCAGTTTTCGGGTCAGCGACAGGCAAGTTTCAAACAAATCCAGATTCATGGATTCGGATTCTACCGTATAGGGTACCCCATTCCATACAATGTCACCCCTGGCAATGGCTTTCTCCAACCTTTTCACCTCTTTCGGAGAGGCTGTTTGCAGATACCTCCATATCAACCACGAGCCGGTTGTCCAGACATAACGTTCGCCCTGTTCGTCTTTTCTCAATCTTTCTGCCACATCCAAAGCTTTGGGTATGAATTCGTGAACATAGTTGTATTCCACTTTCGAACTCAGGTCGGTAAATCCTACATCCAAATGGGTCTTGAACACGACATACACTTTCTTTACTTCACTGTTTACCTGCTCTTGGGCATGCCCTGCCAGGAAAAACAGCCACGCAAGACTTATTAAAACTACAATTCTCCCTTTCATGATAAACGACAGATAAATGTTTTTTTATTATTACATCCTGCAAGGAATCGATTTGGAAAACAAGCTCTTACCAGTAGAATCTTTTATTTCTACGGTCAGATTCTCCGCATCGGCATCGCCTCGCAACACAGTTACGCTTTCGTTGACCAGCACGGGAAACTCCATTTGCTCCGTGGGTTGATAATAATAGAATCCCGGTTTGTCAACGTGGTAGTGCCCGCACAACATCAAGTCGATTCCAGCCTTGTTCAGCACAGGGACGAACTTTTGCAAGATTTCCCAAGGACCGTGCCACATGGTACCTTCCCAAGGCACGGGCGGCATATGTCCGACAACCACCTTGTAAGGAGCTTGCTTGAACTCTTCCGATGCAACAACGGCTTCCAGCCATTGTGCCTGCTCTGTCCGGTAATTATCGTAGTCCGTAATGCCACAGTAGTCGATGTCGGTATCCGGCTTATCTTCTCCGGTGTCTAAAAAGATGAAAAATACAGGGCCCTGGCGCATGGTAAAATACAGGTGCGGTTCTTTTACGGAAAAGTAATTTTGAAAAAAGGTAGCAAAGGTGCTGCGTGTCTCATGATTGCCACGTGCGTAATACATGTTTTTTTCTGAGGCAAACAACTCTACGGCTTTATTCATAAAGCTGTTAAACAGTTGCTCTTCCGTACTGGAGTGTGACACCATGTCTCCATTAAAAATAACGAAATCGGTCTCCCTGAATTTCGCTGCATCCAGCAGGCGGGGTATGTCGGCCGTACGGCCATGAATGTCATTCAGCATAACGAATGACGTAGCTGGTTTTCGTCTGTCGTTTGTCGTAAACCGATAGGGCTCGCGCGACCACATATCCGTGCCGTCTATTTTTCCGTAAATCACTTCGGTACCTTTATGTGACAGCACCTCCTGCACGCAAATGCGGTAACGGTAGGAAGTACCCGGCTTCAGGCCCGTCAGCCGGACACTATGTACTGAAGCGGTGTTCTTGATGCCGTTTTTTGTATCGTAAAATCTCTCACGGGGCACTTGAAGGAAATGAGTGCCATCGTCCGGTGCCAGTTCCACCCAACCGACAGAAGGTTTGTTAGCTACCCATACAATGGTAGTTTCAGTCTCTTTAGTGCTTTGCAGATAGGGACCATACTTGATTTGGATGCGTTCTTGCGCAAAAAGTTGTCCGATGAAGCTCACCAGGCAAAGGGTGACAAAGATTCGTTTTAATCTCATATATAAGTATTAATTTAAGGTAAGTTGCTTCACGCAGTATCTGACTGACATACGAGTTTCAACTTCGTAAAATTAGCGAATATTTTCTACTCCCGTGTTTCACGACAATTGATTTTTACTCATCGGGACAGATTCAGCATGTTTCATCTTTTATATGAGCAACAGGTTCTGAACGACGGTAACAACCATCCAGAACCTGTTGCTAAATATAATATATGTGTGTTATTCTTTTTCTTCCTTGAAATTCGATTCGTCAATCATCTTGCCCTTGTTGGCCGACTGGACATTTCCGTCTGTGGTGTCAGACCGATAGAAGAAACTGTCTTTCAGCCGGATATCGTCGTATGAACTTCCTACCATCACTCTGAATTCACCGGGTTCCACTACCCGTTCCTTCTTTTCGTTAATGAGAATCAGGTCGTCGGGTACGATGCTGAAACTAACTTCCCGGCTTTCGCCCGGTTGCAGATGAATACGCTCAAATCCCCTGAGATTCTTTTCATAAGTAGTGGTTGAGCTTACCACGTCGTTGACATACAGCTGCACCACTTCATCGCCGGCTACACTTCCGGTATTGGTTACCCGGCACGTCACTTTAACGTGGGCCGTCTGGGAATGAATACTGTCGATTTTCAGGTTGTCATAACGGAATGTGGTATAGGACAGCCCATGTCCGAAGCAGTACAGCAGTCCTTTGTTTGCAGCAGAGCGGTATTGCATCGGTTCCCAGTTGGCATTGGGTTTGGTCGGAATGTTCATCGGAAGTTGCCCGACCGTTTTGGGCCAGGTCCCGGTGAGTTTTCCTCCCGGGTTGTAATCGCCCTTCAGAGCCTCGGCAATGGCCAGGCCGCCTTGTGCGCCCGGATATCCGGCTGCCAGAATACCTTTACAATAACGGTCGGCAAAGTTGATGGTGGCGGGACGCCCCCAGATAAGTACCAGCACGACGGGTTTTCCGGTCCTTACCACGGCCTCCAGCAGCTGTTCCTGATGTCCGGGCAAATCAAGGCTGCTGCGCGTACGGCTCTCGCCTGAGGTGCGTTGGTTGTCACCCAGCACCAGTACGGCAACGTCGCTGCGGCGCGCCAGCTCTACGGCTTCCTGTATGGATTGCTGCTCGCCGGCCGTCAGGGTGTCGCACATCAGTTCGTTTTCGGGCCATCCCGGGCTTACGATATCAATGCCTTTAACGTAATTGATTTCCACATCATCATGCTTATAAACGCTCTTAAGACCGTCAACTACACTAAAGAAGCGTTGAAAGCCCATCGGGCCATAATGTGCCGGAATGTAGTCTTTCGAATGGGCATTGGGGCCTATGACGGCTATTTTGCGATACCGGGTATGGAAGGGGAGCATGTTGTCGGCATTCTTCAGCAGTACGAGACATTCGCGTGAAGCCCGCAAGGCCGTGTTCAGGTGTTCCTCACACGAAACGATGTCGGAAGCCTTTCTGGTCGATCCGGTATAGGGATTGTCAAACAACCCCAGCCAGAACTTGACATACAGCACATCTCTGACCATTTCATCCACTCTTTTCATGGAAAGCCGGCCTTCCTTCACCAATTCCCGGATATTTGTAATGTATTCAGTAGGGTCGTTGAACTCCGTACGCACGTTCAAACCGGCCTCTATGGCTTTACGCCCGGATTCCTTGAAGTTGGGGGTTACCTTGTGTACGCCGTTCAGCCGGCCGATGGCGTAACTGTCTGATACGACATACCCCTTAAAGCCCATTTCTTTGCGCAACACTTCTGTCAGATAATGGTAATTGCCGGCCATGGGTACGCCGTCGTAATCGTTATAGGCACACATTACGCCCAAAGCGCCTGCTTCCTGAAAAACTTTCCGGAAGGGATACTCATGGATATAGTACATTTCCGAAGGAGTGACATGCGGGTCGGTTCGCGAATCCCACTGGCGGGCCGCCTTGCAGTCGCCGTATCCGACATAGTGCTTGGGCGTGGATACCACCCGCTGGCTCTGTATGCCTTTACTCATGGCCACGCCGATACGTGCCACCAGATAGGGATCTTCGCCGATTGCGCCTTCCCACCGCCCCCAGCGTTGGTCTCTTGCCACATCCAGAATAGGGGCATAAATGTTGGTATAGCCCATGGCACGGGCTTCACGGCCTTCGATGACACCTTGCCGGTAGGCCAGTTCCTTGTCCCAGGTGCATCCCAGCCCGTTCATCGACGGAAAGCTGGTGGCACTCCGGGCATTCAGGCCTCTGATGCCTTCGTTGGTAAAGTCGGCAGGAATCCCCAATCGGGTGTACTCCACAAAGAAGCGCTGGGTCTCGGCCAGTGCCGTAGCCAAGGTGTTCGGATCTCCGATTTCCTTGTTCAGGTGCTCGTCTACATTAGCTATTCCGTCTTTCAGGATATTTGTTTTCCACTCAGCGGTAGGCACACTGTCCTTGAGGGCTTTCCTGTAACCGTAATAGGTGGCCAGCTGGCAAGTCTTCTCATCCAGGTTCATCTGTGAAAGCAGGTCGTCAATTCGCTTCTCAATGTCCTGTGTGGGGTCTTCATAAATGTCTTTTTTCCCGTTTTTGTTGAAGTCAATCCATCCTTTTTTATAGATTTCCTTTTTGTGGGGAAACGGATGCTGGGGGCGCGCATAACCTGCCGAAGTAGATAACAGCAGGACGCAGGCCAGGGTTTGAAACGTTGTTTTCATAGGTAACAATTCTGACACAGATTCGATTAAAGGTCAATATATTTATTTGATTATCCGGAAGATAACGGCGAACGTAATCGATTCATAATGGCTGTTTACCACATCCGAACGAACGGCTTTATGCTTCCGGAGCATAAAGCTACGAAATTTTATCGTACGGCCGATAATTTTTGCAAGGAATTTGTGTTGTTACGGAATTTATTGATAATTGAATACCCCCAAAAACGGACGTTGCCGGAAATCCATGTCACGCCCGGGCAGATTTCCTTGTTTCTTTTATCTTGCCCACGCGGATACTATATATTAATGTGTGAAGCTCCGCACAAAAGCCATGCGTACTGGAAAAACAAACCGGCACCTTTTTTCTTCAACAAGCCGGCTGTTATTTTCCAGGCGCCGGTTTGTTGTCAGGACAAACGAATTTGCATTTTTTATTCCTCCAACCGCCTGCAAATAGGCCGCCCGGCCCTTGTAAGAGAACAAAAAAAGCGCTATTTTTGTAGAAAGTAATGACCCTTAATACCAAACCGACATGGGACAGAAAAGCAAAAAGGGCGGCCGCAGGCTGACCAAGAAGGAAATAACCGAACTGCTCCTGAAATTTTTTGAACAACACGCTCAGGAGGAATATAACATACAGGACCTTTTCCATGAAATACGCGCTACGACACACCCGGCCAAGATGCTGACGATGGACGTGCTCAACGAGCTGGTGCTCGACGACTATCTGGCCACCGACAAACAGGGACACTACCGCCTGGCCGTGCGCTCGCAGGTGATGGAGGGTACGTTTGTACGCAAGCGCAACGGGCGCAACAGCTTTCTGCCCGACGACGGCGGGCAGCCCATACTGGTATGTGAGCGCAACGCCCACCGCGCCCTCAACGGCGACCGCGTGCGCGTGACGATGCTGGCCCGACGCCGCGGACACACCCGCGAGGCCGAGGTTATCGAAATTGTAAAACGCAGCCACGACACCTTTGTGGGCAAGCTGCACGTGGACAAGCACTATGCCTTCCTGATTACGGAAGACCGCGCACTGGCCAACGACATTTTCATACCGAAAGACAAGCTCAAGGGCGGCAAGACGGGCGACAAGGCCGTAGTGAAAATCATTGAATGGCCCCAGGACGCCAAGAACCCCATCGGCAAGGTCATCGACATTCTGGGCAAGACGGGCGACAACGACACGGAGATGAACGCCATTCTGGCCGAATACAACCTGCCGTATGAATATCCCAAAGCCGTGGAGGAGGCTGCCGACAAGATTTCGGACGTCATCAGCGACGAGGAGATAGCCCGCCGCGAGGACGTGCGCCAGGTAACGACCTTTACCATCGACCCGCACGACGCCAAGGACTTTGACGACGCGCTCTCCATACGCCGCATAGATGCAGGCACATGGGAGGTGGGCGTACACATTGCCGACGTGTCATACTACGTGCACGAGGGCGACATCATCGACAAGGAGGCCCAGAAACGCGCCACGAGCATCTATCTGGTTGACCGCACCATACCGATGCTGCCCGAACGGCTGTGCAACTACATCTGCTCGCTGCGCCCCGACGAGGACAAGCTGGCCTACTCCACGCTGTTCCGCATGAACGAGGAGGGCGACGTGCTGTCGTGGCACCTGGCCAAGACGGTCATCCGCTCCAACCGCCGCTTCACGTACGAGGAGGTGCAGACCATTCTGGAACAGAACGGCGAAGCCTCGGCCGAAGACCTGGCCCTGCCGGGCGAACACCCCGAAAAGGTGGGCCCCGGCCCCGACGGCAAGCCCGTGGGCGAGTATGCCGAGGAGCTGGTCACGCTCAACCGCCTGGCCAAAAAGCTGCGCAAGCGGCGCTTTTCACACGGCGCCATCGGCTTTGACCGCGCCGAAATCCGTTTTGAAATCGACGAGAAGGGACACCCCATATCCACTTACGTCAAGATAGCCAAGGACGCCAACAAGCTGGTGGAGGAATTCATGCTGCTGGCCAACCGCTCGGTGGCCGAGAGCGTAGGCAAGGTGCCCAAGGGCAAGAAGGCCAAGGTACTGCCCTACCGTATTCACGACGTGCCCGACCCCGAAAAACTGGAAAAACTGAGCGGCTTTATTTCGCGCTTCGGCTACCGCCTGCGCACCGAGGGCACCAAGACGGAGGTGAGCCGCAGCCTGAACAAACTGCTCAGCGACGTCAAGGGAAAGAAGGAACAGGAACTGGTGGAGACGGTGGCCCTGCGCGCCATGATGAAGGCGCGGTACAGCACGGAAAACATCGGTCACTATGGTCTGATGTTTGACTACTACACCCACTTCACCTCGCCCATCCGCCGCTACCCCGACACGATGGTCCACCGCCTGCTGGCCCGCTACGCCGCCGGCGGACGCTCGGTGAGCAAGGACAAGTACGAGGAGCTTTGCGAACACGCCTCGGCCATGGAACAGCTGGCTGCCTCGGCCGAGCGCGCCAGCATCAAGTACAAGCAGGTGGAATTCATGGCCGACCGCCTGGGGCAGGAATTTGCCGGAACGGTGAGCGGCGTGACGGAATTCGGCCTGTACGTGGCCATCGACGAGAACCAGTGCGAGGGCATGGTGCCGCTGCGCGACCTGCAGGGAGACTACTACGAGTTTGACGAAAAGAACTACTGCCTGCGCGGCCGCAAGAATCATCATACGTATTCGCTGGGCGACAAGGTGCGCATCAAGGTGGCCCGCGCCAACCTCGAGAAGCGCCAGCTTGACTTCGAGCTGGTCAGCCGCCCCGACGAGCAGCCCGTGGCCCTGCTGCCGCCCACCGTCAAGGAAAAGAAAGGCGGCAAGAAAGGCAAACGCGGCGGTAAGGCCAAGCGCCACAAGGAAAAATAAGGAAGAGTGAACCCGAATGGTTATATGCGGTCCCGCCCGGCGCAGGGCCGCATATCTGTTTTTTTTGAACCCATTTTCAAGACATCATCATGACAACTACCCCCCGACATATTGCCGTAGTGTTGGCCGCCGGCAGCGGCCGCCGCACGGGGCTCGACACGCCCAAACAGTTTTGCCCGCTGGCCGGCCATCCGCTGGTGGCCTACAGCCTGACGGCCTTTGAACGGCACCCCGACATTGCCGAAACGGCCGTCATCATCCATCCCGACTATATCGGGGAGATGCAGGAG
>FR903619.1:0-7396 GCA_000438115.1 Prevotella sp. CAG:617
AATTTCAGCGCCGGCCCATGCGGCCGACTGCGACAAACCCAGGGCGATGGCGCCGCCCATGTTGCCGCCTCCGATAATCGTGATTCTCATTTTTCTGTTCTCCCTGACATAAGAAACGGACACTTGCCTTCCTCCGGCCTTTTGTGGCGACAGGAAAGCAAGTGTCCGTAAGATAAACGAAAAAAATTTTATTTGGCGCGCTCGTAACCCCAGTCGTCAATGGCAAAATGCCAGTTCTTCTCCACCAGGTCGACCGTGCGCGGGTCATATTTGTACTTGTTCTTCTTGTATCCCTTCTTGCTGCCCACATAAGCGGCAATGGCATCTTTTGATTCCTCCCATCCGGGCAACGACAGCTGGCGGTAGATTTCCTCCGTCATGCCCAGCGCGTCGGCCTCGAAGTCTTCAAACTTCACTTCCACCAGATTGCCCTCAGGCACACAGGCCTTGTCCTGCTGGTACTTGTGGTAGAGCTTGGCATAGACCGAGAGGATGTTCTGCTCGAGCTGCTCGGGCGTAATGTCCTCCAGCTTCAGCGGCTGTATGGTGTTGGTGAAGAAACTGCGGGTGCTCTCGAACACGGTGTAGGGGTTGCGCATCAGATAGATGAACTTGGCGTTGGGGAACATCTTGACCAGCTCCTTCACGCGTCCGGTGTGGGGCGGGTTCTTGCTGAGGAACTGCGTGCCGCCGGTATTCCAGAGCGAAATCTTGATGAGCTTGGTAAACACCTCCTCAAACGTGCGCAGCTCTTCGGGACTGATGCCCTCAAACAGCATGTACTTGTCGCAATACTCCTGCATGTATTTGGGCAGGAACCAGAAGTTATAATAGGTGTAGGGCATCATGTTGGCCAGCGCGAACTCCTCTTCCTGCGGCAGGTCGACGGCCAGTTCCATGTTGTCGGTCGGACGTTTGTCGGGCATGAGCCAGCTCATGTTCTTCTTGAAAAACGGCTGGCCGAACATCATCAGATGCGGGAACACCGTCTGGTAGGTGGTGTTGTAGCCAAAGTGCTTGTCGCACGAAAAGACATTGTGTACGAAGGTCGTACCGCTGCGCCAATGGCCCAGGATGAATACGGGGTCGTGCTCCAGCGGCTTGTCGGCCAGCTGCTTCTGATAGCGGCGTTCCTGAATCGGAGCCAGCGTGGAGAGCAGGCGGCACACCATTTTGGTGAGCCGGTATTTTCCGCGGTATGACGCGTCAATCTGACGCCCGTCGGTAATTTGATGAAACGTTTTCCAGTCGGCTCCAACCAAGGTATTGATGGGGAGTTTATTAAATTCCAAAAGTCCCATGTGCTATTGTTTAATCATTAAAAATCGGAGCAAATATACGACTTTTTTTTGTAAACCCGACCACTGCAGGCCCGGCGTTTGTCCTCCTGCTTACGGCCGGACCCTTCTTGCCGCCCTGCGGAACAGCAACCGGCGGGGAGAATCGGGCCAACAGGGTGCCGCCTGAAACAAAACAGAAGCCGGATAAGTTTTTTTCCGTGCCTTGCTGTTTTTTCCTCCCGCCACGAAAAGCTCCGCAGATGCTTCCGGCAAAAAAGGGAACCGGGCGGAACATGCTGCGCCGTGACATGCGCCAACCTGTTCCGCCCGGTTCCCCCACAGTCTCATCCGGTTTTCCGAAAACGGATGAGGCGAATGAAGCATCAGGCCTTTTTCACCTTGATTTCAACTCCCTGACGCTGCAGGGCGGCCACAGCCTTGTCGATAGCCTCATAATGCTCCTGACCGATGCCCAGCGCCGGAAGGTCGAGCGTAGGCAGGCTTTCCTGCAGGTGCAAGTCGCGCTCCTCAACCGGACCGAGAATCATACCCACGGCCGACGTGTTGTTGGTAATGGGGTCAATCAGGACAAACGAGCCGGTGGGTTTGTTCTGGCTGTAAGCATCGAAGAAGAACTCCTGAGCCGTAGTCACCACGACATGCCCGATTTCGTTAAGCGCAAGCGCCTTCACCTCGGAATGCTCCAGCGTGTTGACGTCAACCTTATACTTGATATGGTCAATGCGGCAGCGGCTGGAGTGCGTGGTCTGCTTGATGTAGAACGACTTTTCGGGGTTCATGGCTTCCTCGTCCATCCACACCAGCATGGCCTCGAAGTGACGGCCCACGCAGGGCACGTCGTTGGGATGCACAATCATTTCGCCACGCGAAATGTCGATTTCGTCCTCAAGCAGCAGGGTGACGCTCTGCGGCGGGAAGGCGTAGTCCAGGTCGCCGTCGGCGGTGCTGATGCGCTTGATGCGCGACTTCTTGCCTGAAGGCAGGGCCATGATTTCGTCGCCCTTGCGCACGATGCCCGAAGCCACCTTACCGCAGAATCCGCGGAAGTCGAGGTTGGGACGCAGCACGTACTGCACGGGGAAGCGGAAATTCTGCAGGTTATGGTCGTTGCCGATGTGTACGTTTTCCAGATAATGCAGCAGACAAGGGCCTTCGTACCACGGTGTGCGGGCTGAAGGCTCCACTACGTTGTCACCCTCGAGTGCGGAAAGCGGAATACACTGCACGTCGGGAATGTTGAACGGAGCGATGAAAGCCTTGAAGTCGCTCACGATGCGGTCAAACACTTCCTGGCTGAAGTCTACCAGGTCCATCTTGTTGACGGCCAGCACCAGGTGCTTGATGCCCAGCAGCGACACCAGGAAGGTGTGGCGGCGGGTCTGCGTAATAACACCCGTGCGGGCATCTACCAGAATAATGGCCAGGTTGGCGGTAGATCCGCCGGTAATCATGTTGCGGGTGTACTGCTCATGTCCCGGCGTGTCGGCAATGATGAACTTGCGCTTGTTGGTCGAGAAATAGCGGTAGGCCACGTCAATGGTGATGCCCTGTTCGCGCTCGGCTTTCAGGCCGTCACACAGCAGGGCGTAGTCAATATGATCGCCGGCGTTGCCCACGCGCTTGCTGTCGCGCTCGAGGGCGGCCAGCTGGTCTTCATAAAGTTTTTTGCTGTCAAACAGCAGTCGGCCAATCAGGGTTGACTTTCCGTCGTCCACCGAACCTGCCGTCAGAAAGCGCAACAGGTCCTTCTGTTCGTCCTGATCGAGGAATTCCTTGATCGACAATTTCTGCTGACCGTCGGCGGCAGCTGCCGTATTGTTCTTTATCTTATCTTCCATTTTGCGTTCTCTTTGTGTATTCGTGTTATTTAGAAGTAACCCTCACGCTTCTTCTGCTCCATACTGGCGTCCTGATCAAAGTCGATAACGCGGGTGGTACGTTCGCTCTTGGTGGTGGTCATCATTTCCTCCACAATTTTCTCAATGGTGTCGGCCTCACTCTCCACGGCTCCCGTCAGCGGCCAGCATCCCAGCGTGCGGAAACGAATCATCTTCATCTCAATCTTGTCGCGGTACTTCTCCGGCAAACGGTCGTCGTCGGGCATGATAAGCTGGCCGTCCAGATTAACCACAGGGCGCTCCTTGGCAAAATAAAGCGGCACGATGGGAATGTTTTCCAGGCGGATATACTGCCAAATGTCAAGCTCGGTCCAGTTGCTCAGCGGGAACACACGGATGCTTTCGCCCTTATGGATACGGGCGTTATAGATGTCCCACAACTCCGGCCGCTGGTTCTTGGGATCCCACTGCTGGAACTGGTCGCGGAAGGAGAAGATGCGCTCCTTGGCACGCGACTTTTCCTCATCACGTCGGGCACCGCCGAAAGCTGCGTCGAACTTGTATTTTTCCAGTCCGTGCAACAGGGCCTGGGTCTTCATCAAATCGGTATGCACCTTACTGCCGTGCGTAAAGGGTCCCACGCCGGCATTAAAAGCCTCCATGTTGCTTTCCACAATCAGTTTCCAGCCATGTTTGGCGGCATATTCGTCGCGGAACTGCAGCATCTCCTTAAACTTCCATTTCGAGTCGATGTGCATCAACGGGAAAGGCGGACGTCCGGGTGCAAAGGCCTTTTCGGCCAGACGTACCATTACAGAAGAATCCTTGCCGATGCTGTACAGCATGACGGGATTCTCAAATTCTGCAGCCACCTCGCGGATAATATATATTGACTCCGCTTCCAGTTCTTTCAAGTGGCTCAAGCTATAGTTTTCTGCCATATTTATATGGATTAAGTTTTTTTATTCGGTTTTTATTCCTCACGGGCCGTACGCTTCAGTACCCGGTCGAGAAGCAAATCCACGCACTCCTTGAGCGGAAGTTTTCCGGTATCCAGGCTCAGGTCGGGATTCTCGGGGGCTTCAAAAGGTGCATCGATGCCGGTAAAGTTACGTATCTCGCCACGGCGTGCCCGCGCATACAGTCCTTTAACGTCGCGCTGCTCACACACCTCCAGCGGAGTGCTGACGTACACCTCCATAAAGTCGTCCGGACCGATAATGTCGGCGGCCATGCGCCGCAACTCGCGGGTCGGACTGATAAAGGAAGCTACCGTTACGATGCCGGTATCTACAAAAAGTTTGCCCACCTCGGCTATGCGGCGGATGTTCTCGCGCCGGTCGTCAGCCGAGAAGCCCAGATTGTTGTTGATGCCGGTGCGGATATTGTCGCCGTCGAGCAGACGACACAGCCGGCCGCGCTGCTGCAGCTCGCGCTCCAGGGCGATGGCCAGGGTGCTCTTGCCCGAGCCGCTCAGGCCCGTCAGCCACACCATCAGTCCGCGCTGCCCCAGGAGTTGCTCCTTGTCGGCGCGCGAGAGCATTTTGTCAAATATGGGATATATGTTTTCTGCTTTCATATAAGATTTGTATTTGTCAATTAAAACGGCCAGAACTGCGGAATGAGCAGCACGGAAAGCGTCAGGGCTATCAGGTTAAGCGGCAGCCCCACCTTGACAAAGTCCTGAAACTTATAGTTGCCTATACCTTGCACGATAAGATTGGTTTGATATCCGATGGGCGTGCTGAAACTGCACGAGGCCGCCACGCAAATGGCCACGAAAAATGGCTCCGGATTCACGCCCAACTGCTCTGAAATGGCCAGCCCGATCGGAAAGGCCAGTGCCGCCGCGGCGTTGTTGGTCATGATTTCCGTAAACACGTTGGTAATGATGAACACCACGGCCAGCAGCAGATAAGGCCCGTGGCTATGACTCAGGCTGATGGCAAACTCGGCCACGGCATCAGCCACGCCCGACTTTTGCATGGCGCGACTGATGGCAAAGGCGCTGGCTATGGTGACGAGGATGTCCCAGGAAATGAACTTGGTGTACTTGCGAGCCGGAAAAATGCGCAGCAAAGCCATGATTACCGTTACGATGCTGACAAAAAAGAACATGTCAAACTTCATGCCCGGCACTACATTCTGCATGGAGGGTAACTCGCCCACCAAAGCGCCGAGAATCATGAACACCATCAGTGCCACGGCCAGCCAGCGCTTTTTGCGCCCCAAAGCGGGTTCGGGCTCGCGGCCGTTTGACACCATCAGGAAAAACGAGGAGTCACCCCAGTTTTTCATGAACGTATCATCAGCCAGCAGCACCAGCGTGTCGCCTTCATGAAAGCGCTCATTATGCAGGTTACGCGTCAGGCTGTTGCCGCCGCGCTTGATTTCCACGATGGTGGCGCCGTATTTGGTTTTGAAATCAAAGTTGGCCAGTCTCCGGTTGATGGCCGGGAAACGCGCTCCCAGCACAACCTCGACTTTGTGGTAGGCTCCGTGCCGGGTTTCATCGTCAAGGGCTTCGGCTGAGTCGGGCCGGCTGTCAGGCAGCAGATACTTAGAAGCCAGCACCAGGTAGAGTATGCCCACAATCGTGATGGGCACACCGATCTGCCCGAGTTCAAACATGGTAAAGCCGCGATGCCCGGAGTCAAGCACCATGCCATGCACCACCAGGTTGGTTGACGTGCCGATAAGCGTACACATACCGCCCAGAATGGTGGCGTAGGAAAGCGGTATGAGCAATTTGGTGGGCGCCATCTTTACCGACTCGGCCCAGCGCTTTACCATAGGGGCAAAAATCACCACCACAGGCGTATTGTTCAGAAAGGCCGATATACTGGCAATGAACGGCAGTAAGCGGGCCTGCAGTCGGCTCACCCCCACCCCGTTTTTCGAGGGGAGCAGGCGGCGCAGCAAATCCTCGAGCAGTCCGGAACGCCGGACGCCCTCACTCACCAGAAAGAGCATGGCCACCGTAATCATGCCTTTGTTGGAAAAGCCCTCCAGCATTTCGCGCGGCTGGAGTATGCCCACGGCCATAAACGCCACGGCTCCGCTAAAAAGTATCATGCCGGGGCGCATACGGTCGCGTACAAGCCCGAATATCAGCAGGGCCAGTACCAGAAGTACAAATATCGTTGCAGGCTGCATGGAATGTGACGGTTTTTCAATAAAACGACAAAAAAACTATTCCTGCGCAGCACCGCCCATAAAGAACGGATTCAGGATATTCTCTTTATTATAACGTAAAGGAGCTCCGGTCTCCACCTCATGCAGCACCCCGCCTACGGCCCGCAACACGCCGTCGCCGGCAGCCGTGTCCCACTCGCTGGTAGGCGCAAAGCGCGGATACAGGTCGGCCGAACCTTCGGCCAGCAGACATATTTTCAGCGAGCTGCCGCTGGCTACGGTTTCCACCTGGCGGCCTTCGGCTTCAAGCCGGGCAATAAACTGCAGGGTATGTTCGTCCAGATGAGAGCGGCTCACCACGATGCGTGTCTTTGTGCCGGACGCAGCGTCCGGCTCAAGCGGCAGCGAACGGCCGTCAAGGGGCAGCGAACGGCCGTTTTCCAGCACGGCCGACCAGTCGGGCAAAACCGTATCGGCATCCACCTCAAGCCGCCAGGCGCCCTGCCCGCAGCGGCCTACATACAGCTTTCCCTGTGCCGGCGCATAAACCACGCCAAACACCGGACTGCCCTGCTCCACCAGCGCAATGTTGACCGTAAACTCACCATTGCGCTTGATAAACTCCTTGGTACCGTCAAGCGGGTCCACAATCCAGAGCTGCTGCCACCGGCTGCGCTCCTGATAGTCGGTCAGGCGGGTTTCCTCACTCAACACGGGAATGCCCACAGGCGACAGCGCCTTTACGATAATGTCGTTGGCCTGACGGTCGGCCAGCGTCAGAGGTGAATGATCGGCTTTTTGCTCCACCTGCCACGACTCCTGCGGCTGGTTGTATATTTCAAGAATGCGTTTGCCGGCTGCCAGGGCGGCATTAACGGCAAGCAGCAGAATATCAGTTCTTTCCATTTTTCTTTTCTTCATTCAAGTATTGCGTGCAAAGTTAATACAAAATCTTGACATAGCCCGCGCGCGCGACATATTTACCCATACGCAGGATGCTCCCGAAGCCCTGCGGAACATTTACCATACGTTATAAGCCATCCGGACGACCACCGGGAAAGGCCTTCGGGACTTCGAAAAAACAAGGTGCCGGATACATTCAAAAGGCCGGCACTTAGTAGC
>FR903619.1:7490-19951 GCA_000438115.1 Prevotella sp. CAG:617
CCTTCTTCCGTCCGTCATACCCAAGCAGCCGACAGACCAGAAACGCCCGATTAATATTAAAAAATATTTAATTTCATGTTGTTTCAAAAAAGAAAGCTATAATAAGAGTTAACAGGAGAGAAAATATAAGGTAGTATGTATTGCATAGTATCAATTATTGCCTATATTTGCATTGCCGTTCTGAAAGACGACGCGCCTGCGGTAATCTTCACATCGCCCGTGCGGCCCGGCGGAACAGGACGGCCGAACCTTTAAAAAAGAAGCACCATGAACGTAGACAATGCAAAATCTCAAATGCGAAAAGGCATGCTGGAGTACTGCGTAATGTTGCTGCTGCGAGGCGAAACATCCTACGCCAACGACATCATCAAACGTCTCAAGCAAGCCAACCTGATTGTGGTGGAAGGTACGCTCTACCCCCTGCTCAACCGTCTGAAAAAAGACGGACTGCTGCATTACGAGTGGCGCGAGTCGCAACAGGGACCTCCCCGCAAATACTACGGCCTGACCGAAGAGGGCGAAGCCTTCCTCAAGGAACTCGACACGGTATGGTCCGACCTTACACAAACGGTGACCCACCTGAAAAGTTTCATGCACATCAGCATGCCGCCGCAGGCTGACGACATCAGACAGGAAGCCTGAGCCGCTCCTATCGCCTGAAATCACCTGATTCACTAAAAGAAACACTTACCAAGCACACATCATGACCATGAAAGAGAACATACAAGTAAACCTCTTCGGCACCATCTACCACATGGACAGGGATGCCTACGAACTGCTGAAGAAATACGAGGACAACATGCGCCAATACTTCTCGCGCCGCGAGGACGGCGACGAAATTGCCGACGACATTGAGCACCGCGTGGCCGAACTGATTGAAGACCTGCGCCAAAACGGCACAGTGGCCATCACCATTGAGCACGTGGAGGACATCATCCGCCGCATTGGCCGGCCCGAGGACTTTGCCGACCCGGGCAAGGACGGCGACGGCTCCGAAACCGACAGCACGGACAGCCAGGCCCGCCAGGCCTTCGGACGGCTGCGGGACGACCTCTACGATGCGGCCCGCTCGGGCACCAGGGCCATCAGCCGCCGCAAGCTGTTCCGCGACCCGCGCGACAAGATGATGGGCGGTGTACTGTCGGGCCTGACGCGCTACTTCGGACTGAAAAATCCGCTCTGGATGCGTCTGCTCATGGTGCTGCTCTTCTTCTGCAGCTACTCCACCATCATCATTGTGTACGCCATACTCTGGATTCTGATTCCGCAGGCCCAGACCCCCGAGGACTTCCTGCGCATGGACGGCAAGGACGTCACGCCCGAAAGCCTGGGGGAGCAAATCGTCAACAGCAATAAGGAGGGTACCGCCTCGGCGCCCCGGCAGGGCAAGAACAGCGGCATCAACCAGTTGCTGAGCTTCCTCTCGAAAATTCTCTACATCTTCATCCTCATTACCGGCGGCGTCATCCTGCTTACCATAGCCATCGTGTTTGTCAGCCTCATCGTGGCCGGCATCGTCCTCTTCAGCCACAGCGCGGCCACCTCGGGCCAGCTCTTCGGAGCCAACGGCGTATTCACCTGGGGCGACTATTACATTCCCGCCCCCTACATACCACTGTTCTGGACCTTCTTCGGCTGCGTCATCGTAGGCTCGGGCCTCATCCTCTATTGCGGCATAGCCTTCTTCCTGAGCCTCAAGGGCCGCATGGCGCCCATGCGCCTGTGGCAGCGCATTACGCTGGCCTTCCTGATACTGGTGACCATTGTAGGCTGCGTCGTGTCTGCCACCATCATCAACGACAAGCTCAAGGCCAACGGCATTGAATTCCGCAAGGACAAGAAGGAACTGCTGGACACGTGGTTCGCCCTTGACTGGGCCGACTTCTACGAACACCGCGACGGTTCCGAAACCGTGGGCCTCAATCAGGCCGTCAGCTTCAGCGACCTCCAACCGGGCCGGTACAAGGTGACCATTCCGGCCGCTGCCGACGCACGGGGCTGCGTGCTCTACGCCATGAACAACCACGGACAGGTGCTGGCCATGAAGGAACTGCCGGTGTCCAAATACCTCAACACCACGTCGGAAGACCGGCTGAAGGCCCTGCACCACCAGGTGCTGAGCAACGACAGCCTCGGCCAGCTGCCGGACTCCATCCGTCTGTCGGGCCAGCTGTACGGCTCGTCGGCCGACGATGACTACAACTACGCCATCCTGCCCGAAGAAACGCTGGAATTCAGTGTGCCGCAAGGCGGCTCCGTCACCATCGGCATCACCACCGACAACGCCATTACACGCCAGTCATGGAATGGCTACAACGTGGCCTTCTCCACCGACCCCTTCCGTCTGGAAAAGATACAATAGCCCCTGTACGGCAGGAGGTTTACATAAGGTTTTGAGCACTTTTTGTTTTCATATATTATAATCCAATCATCTGTCAGCGCCGGCTGCCCGACCCCGCACCTCATAAGGTACGGGACGGCGGCCGGCCTCTTTTTTTCCGGGAAAAAGCGACGGCGGCCGGCTTGCCGCGCCGAAAAAATGCGTAACTTTGTGCAGCCCCCCCTTACGGAAGGGGCGTCAACTATCAACTACAAGAACTCAAAAAAACAACAACCTGCCATGTACCAATCGTTGCTACGTCCGCTGCTGTTCCGGCGTGATGCGGAAAAAATTCATCAGGATATCGTCAAACTTGTGGCCTCACTGCGCCGCATGTCCCCTCTGCGCCCGCTGGTGCGCGCCTGCTTTGACTATCAGGGCGGCACTCCCTTCAGCTGGCAGGGACTGACATTCCGCAACCGCGTGGGACTTTCGGCCGGATTCGACAAGGGGGCCGAATGTTTCGACGAACTGGCCGACTTTGGCTTTGCGCTGATTGAAGTCGGTACCATCACACCAGCTCCCGTAGCCGGGAACCCGCAGCCGCGCATCTTCCGCCTGCCCAAGGACGAGGCTCTCATCAGCCGCACCGGATTCAACAATCCCGGCATCGAAATGGCCGCCATCCGCCTGCAACGTCTGGGCCGCCACCGGCAGCGCTACGTGTTGGGCGTAAACATCAACACCAACCATCCCGACCAGCCGGCTGAAGCCGTAGCCGACATTACCCGGCTCTGCACTACCCTGGCCGACAAGGCTGACTACTTTACACTCAACTGGGGCTCCATGCCGCCCGAGACCCTGCTGGCCGCCCTTCGGGCCTGCCGCGCACAGAAGGAGGCACGCCCCGTAGTCATCAAGCTGCCGGCCGACCTGCCGCTGGAAAAATTACCGGATATTGTCAGCCGGCTGCTGGAGGCAGGAGCCAACGGTTTCATTGCCACCGGCCCCACACAGGACCGCAGCACACTGACCCACGCCACGCCCGAAGAACTGGAACACATCGGAGCCGGAGGCGTGAGCGGACATCCGGTACTGGCCAAATCGCTGGCCATGATGCGCCGCCTGAGCCAGCTCGTTCCGGAAGGATGTCTGCTAATCGGAGCCGGAGGCGTCATGACCCCCGGAGATGCCCTGCAGATGCAACAGGCCGGCGCCCAGCTGGTACAACTGTATTCTGCCTTCATTTATCAGGGCCCCACCATCGTAAGACGCATGGCCCGACAACTCAACCGGAAGTAACCTCAAGGGAAACGTAATTCCGCAAGACTACGCCAATCCCTCATGCGGCCGTTCGGAAAAAAGTACCTACCGGCCGCATGAGGGATTGATTGATACAATGCCCAGAAACAAAAAAGGCTGCTATTACCAACCATACGGTGGAATAGCAGCCTAATATGTTCCGAACTTTGGCTTGCGCCGCCGTTCATTGCTTTCAAAAATGAAGAGAATGGCTTCTCTTGGTAAAATACCTTAGAAGCGAACTTCTCTTTTTACAAGTTTCATTACTCCTTTAATCAGTAATGCAACGCAGGCTACATAGCCTACAGAAATCATGAATGTTACCATCTTTTTACCTATTTAAAATTATAATACCTATATGGTCTCTCTCTTCAAGACCTCTCTTTCTTTTTACCGATGCAAAGATACGAACATTCAAAAAGCAGGTGCAAACTTTTGGGTTACTTTTTTGTTTCAAAGCGTTGATATTAACTTTACAGGCAGTCAAGTGATACCCGCAGTTTGCAAAAAAAATCTTTATTAAGACTATTTTATGGTAACGAGGGTTGCTCCGAAGCCATATTCGCGGAAAGAGGCGTCCTGGTAAAGACTGGATTTGTACTTATATTTCAGGGTTTTGATGATTTCCTGACGCAAAACGCCGTTTCCCTTGCCATGGATAAACACGATTTTGAACCCTTTCTGTTTGATGTGTCGGTCCATGATTTCACCGAACTTGCGCATCTGCGCCTCAAGAATATCCTTGGCCTCGAGTCCCTCGGTAGAGTCGAACAGCTGGCCGGCATGCAAGTCCACCTCGAGCGGCTGACCGGGATGAAGGGCCGATTTCTTAGGCACTCGGGCCGGCCGGGTGTCGCCCACCTTCTTCTCCATCAGCACCTGCTGCAGCTGACTGGCATTGACAAACACCGACCGCACCGGCTCATCATGGCGTACCACCTCGACCAGCAGGGCGGGTTCTTCAAAAAAGTCGGACGGCGCAAAAGCTCCGGGTTTGAAGAACTTGGTTCCGTCAATACGCAACTCCACATTCATGGCGGGTTTGAGCGCAAACGGCCGGCCCAGTTTATAGGCAAACAGCTGCACCGACACGCGCTCAAGCTGCTGCACCTGCGGACGGGCAAAACGCTCAAGCATGAGTTTCATGTTGGGTTCGGCCGTACCGTTAAAGCGAATCTGCCAGTTGCTGCCCTCAGCCGAAAGGTAGGCAAAGGTCACGTGATAGTTGCTGTCGTTAATCAAATAAGTTTCATACTCCGGCTCACCCTCCTGCTCGCTCTCCACCGGCACGAATGCCAAATAAATATTAAGTTCGTTACCGCCCTGACGCTCAGCCACGGTAGTGGTATAGGCATAGGGCTTGCTAAGAGGTGCCGGCTCGTCGGTTTCAGGCTCCGACCTTTTTTGAGGAGGTGCCGCCGTAATGGTTTTTACCTTGGCTATATTATAATCGTCGGTTTCAACTACGACACAATCGGAAATGAGCATCGGAATATCAAAGCCGTCTTCATCCTGCACCAGCACCGTCTGCTTGTCCTGAAAGCCCGATACGGTTCCGCCGCCCACTTCATTGAGGAAACGTACTTTATCTCCTATTTTCATAAGTCGAAAAATTCAAAATATAAAACAAAAAGGCAGCGAAGCGGAACTTCAGCTCCCCTCCGCTGCTCAGGAATGTGAAAAATCAGATTATTTTTCCGGAATATTTTCCAGTGTTTTCAGCACAAAGCGCCAATATTTTTCTACGCTCGGAATGTGGCAGCGCTCACCCGGCGTATGGGGCGAACGGAGCGTCGGACCGAAGCTGACCAAATCCATCTGCGGATACATGGTGCCGATAATGCCGCACTCCAGTCCGGCATGAACAACCTGTACACGATTTTCCTCATTGTAGAGTTCGTGGTAGATTTTCTTCATCAGCGCTACGATTTCGCTGTCCCAGTTGGGCTGCCATGCCGGGTATTCACCGTCAAGTTCAATCTTCATACCGGCCATGGCAAAGGCACTCTCGAGCGTTTCGACGCAGCACTCGCGCATGGAGTCACAAGAAGAACGTACGAGAATCAGCACACTGGCCTTGCCACCACCTATCTCGACAATAGCCAGGTTGGACGATGTTTCAACGATAGAGGGATTGGCCGGAATGAAGCGCAACACGCCATTGTGGCAGGCGCAAAGAGCATCAACCAGATTGTCCTGAATTTCCTGAGGCACGATTTCCTGCGGCAGGGCAACCTCTTCAACCGTCATGGCCAGTTCAGTTTCAATCGTACCGTATTCTTCAACAAAAGTATCTTTCCAGTCGGCCACAGCCTCCTTGAAGGCTTCCACATTTTCAGCCGGCAAAGTCAGTACCACCTCACATTCACGGGGAATGGCATTGCGCATGTTGCCGCCTTTCCACTCGGCCAGACAGGCATCGAATTCGCTCACGGCGTCACGCACCACACGCGCCATCAGTTTGTTGGCATTGGCACGTCCTTCGTTGATTTCCAAGCCGGAATGTCCGCCACGCAAATTCTTCAGCACTACGCATACGGCTTTGTCGGCGGCATCGGGTGACACGGGTTTGTAGTTCAATGTAGCGGTAAAATTAACACCGCCGGCCGAACCGATAACCATTTCGCCTTCGGTTTCATTGTCAAGATTCAGGAGGATATCGCCGGTAAGTGTACCCTGCTCCATGTGGTTAACGCCATACATGGTTGTTTCCTCATCAGCCGTAATAAAGGCTTCCAGCGGGCCGTGAACCAGACTGTCGTCCTCCATTATGCCCATAATGGTAGCCACGGCCATACCGTCATCAGCACCGAGTGTAGTACCCTTGGCGTGTACCCAGTCACCTTCGATATAGGTTTCAATAGGATCGGTTTCGAAATTATGATTGCTCTCTTTCACCTTCTGGGGCACCATGTCCATGTGTCCCTGCAGCGTAACGACTTTGCGGTTTTCCATACCCTTGCTGGCCGGTTTACGCATTATAATATTACCGGCCTTGTCCTGGAAAGCCTCAATGCCTTTATCTTGCGCCCAAGAGAGCAAAAATTTCTGTACCTTTTCCAAATGTCCGGAAGGACGTGGAACGCGCGTCAAAGCATAAAAGTTTTTCCAAATAGCCTGCGGCTGTAAATCTTTGATTTCGCTCATAACCTATATATTTTTAATTAGTAAATAAGTTCCATGCAACCTGCTTATTTCCGTCGGCCGATAACGGCCAGATCAACCCAACCGTACACGCCCAGCAACACAATCAGAAGCGTTTGGAGCGTATGTACAACCAACGCAAACATAATGGCAGCCTGCCCCGATATGCCATAAAGCACAAGCACCGTCTTCACGGCAAAATGCCACGGACCGGCCCCGTTTGGCGTAGGAACCAGCACGGCAAACGACCCGATACAAAAAGCAGCAATACCGGCGGTAAAGCCCAACTGGGCAGTTTCGGGAAAGCAGAAGAATGCCAGATAAAAATGCAGGAAATAACAAATCCAAATGCCCAACGAACGGAACAAGTAAATCCACTTGTGTTCCACATTGCGCAGCGACGTTATGCCTGTGGTCAGATTAATCACTACGCCCTTTACGCGCTGAAAAACCGACAGTTTCCATATCAGGAAACCTGCACTCAGGGCTACTGCCAGCAAGCATACCAGCGTCACGATATATCCCGTATGGGTAAACCGGCCCAGCAAGCCGTCGATTCCGGTGCCGGTTTGTGAAATAAACGTCTTGAACACCGGAATCTGAAGCAAAAAGGCCACGGCCGTAAAAAGCAACATGATAACGGAGTCGACGGCACGCTCGGTCACTACGGTTCCCAGTGATTTGGAAAACGACACGTGATCGACCGTCTTCAGCGTGCCACACCGCGTGACTTCGCCAATTCGTGGCACCAGCAAGCTGGAGGCATACGACAAGAAGATGGCATCAATACACGTACGGCGGCGCGGGCATTCGCCCATCGGCACAAGTGTCTGACGCCAGCGCGTGCCACGCATAATCTGGGGCAGGATACCAAAAACAAGCGAAAGCCCCATCCACCACCAGTTCATGCCATAGCGTAAGGTGTCCTCAATGTCACGCCAATTCAGCCCCCGATAAATCCACCAAAGCATGAGTAAGCCGAAGGCAAACGGCAAAACTATTTTCAGGGTAGTGAACAAAAACTTCTTCAAGGTATCTTATATTTTTATAAGTTCGATATTTATTCCAACCGATACGCATAGAACCCGTTTCTACAACCTTTTCAGCATAAAAAACGATATTTTTCTTTGCGCTTCGGCCGGCAAGCGCTAACTTCGCATAGCAAAGATAGCGCAAAAGCCTGGAGCGCCAAAAGAAGAATCCATATTTTTCACGATTGGAGACAGGCTTTATCTTTAAAAGCCGACACGCGCTTACTCCGGCAAAACAAAAATAACAAAAAACCGTAGAACGATGAAGTCTGTACGTCCCAAAAAATTTCTTGGCCAGCATTTTCTCACCAACCAGTCAATCGCCCGTGCCATTGCCGACACGGTAGATGCCTGCCCTGACCTGCCCATACTGGAAGTAGGCCCCGGCATGGGAGTACTCACTCAATATCTGCTGACCAAGTCGCGCCCCGTCAAAGTTGTGGAAATCGATTTTGAAAGCGTGGCCTACCTGCGCCAGAATTTCCCGCAGATGGAAGAACAAATCATTGAGGACGATTTCCTGAAGATGCACCTCGACCGCGTTTTCAACGGACAATCTTTCGTCCTTACCGGAAACTACCCTTACAACATCAGCAGTCAGATTTTTTTCAAGATGCTTGAATTCAAGGACATCATCCCCTGTTGTACCGGAATGATACAAAAAGAAGTGGCCGAACGCATGGCTGCAGCTCCGGGCAGCAAAACCTACGGTATTCTGAGTGTGCTGTTACAGGCATGGTACGACGTGGAATATCTCTTCACGGTTGAACCGGGCGCATTCAACCCGCCTCCCAAAGTAAAGAGCGCAGTAATCCGTCTGACACGCAACCAGACTACGGATTTGGGCTGCAATGAATCATTATTCCGCCGCGTAGTAAAAACAACATTCAACCAACGGCGGAAAATGATGCGCGGCTCACTCAAGCCCCTGCTAAGCCAACTCGACAACGAGCGGAATTTTACCGGAACACACCAGGAATTCCTTGCACAACCGCTGCTCATGAAACGTCCGGAGCAACTTTCTGTAAATCAATTCGTTGAACTCACAAATGCCGTTGATATGGAAGTTAAATAGAAGTTAATAAAAATACATGTTTGCTTAATATATTCAAAAATGTCCTTTTTTTCAACTATAAAATAGCGCATTTATAAAAAATGCTTTTTACCTTTGTAAAACATGAAGATAGCGCAACAGCAAATATTTTTGCTATGTGCTATTTTCATGTCAACAAAACTAAGCTAGATCTGCACAAGTAAGTGAATGATTGTAATTTTTTCTCCTTCGTTGTGAAACGAGGGAGTTTTTTTATGCCTTTTACTTGCCTTTTTCCGAAACCCGCATCTTCCCTGTTAAACATTATAAAATAAAGAACCGGCTATTCCATTTTTAGTACTTTTGTGAAACTTGGGAACTATGAGACACCTTTATGCTCCCTGCTCCTCTATCAGGAAGATATCCGACATTTTTTCGTAACCATAAATCTAAATTCCTCGTATGCCCTGTATTCTGTTTCATTTCATACAGCATTTGTTACGCCCCTGCAGAACAAGCCGAATCTGCTGCATCATGCTTTTTTGCGGTCTGCTGGCTGCGAACTGCCATGCCAAAGAAAGCCGAACTACCTACCAGCTCAATACCGACTGGGCCTTTTTCCGTGGTGACGTTCCGCACGGAGAAGCCACTGATTTCAACGACCGCCACTGGATTCCCGTGGTTATTCCCCACATCATGCAACTTGAAAAAAAACATTGTGGCGGAAATACCATTTACGACGGCATAGGATGGTACAGACGTTATTTCAAGCTTCCTGCAAATGCCAAAGACAAACGCATCGCTCTGTCGTTTGAGGGAGTAATGACCAACTGCGAAATTTTTGTCAACGGTCAGAAAGTGACCAACCATCATGGCGGATACGTAGGGTTTACCGTCGACATTACTCCTTACGTCCTACCGGAAAACAATGTGCTGGCTGTAAAAGTTTCGGCGGAATATGATCCGTTTACTCCGCCGGGAAAGCCCCAGCAAAATCTGGACTTTTATTATTACAGCGGAATCTACCGGGATGTCAGGCTTGTTGTGACCGACAAGCTGCACTTTACCGATGAGTTGGAAGAGGACGAAGTGGCCGGAGGAGGTGTATTTGTCACCTATCCGCAGGTATCCACACAAAAAGCCGTCGTACATGTCAAGGCGCAAATCTGCAACGACCATTCATATCCGGTCAGTGCCACATTTTACGCCCGTCTGAAAGCTCCTAAAAACAGACGGACAGTCAGCATGGAACAAACGGAAATCCGCCTGGAGCCGCACGCCAAGACGTCCGTCGAAATTGACCTGCCCGTGACGAATCCACAATTATGGCACCCCGACCATCCCAACCTTTACAGCCTGGAATGTACGGTCACGGATGGAAAAAAATCCACTGACTGCCTGAGCGAAGACATCGGCATCCGAACCATAAAATATACAGCTGAAAAAGGACTTTACATCAACGGCGAACCTCTTTATCTGATTGGCGCCAACCGCCACCAGTCCTTTCCCTATGTAGGCGATGCCGCTTCCAATTCCATGCAGGAACGCGATGTCATCGACATCCGGCGTGGAGGCTACAATGCCGTCAGAGCCGCCCATTATCCTCACGACCCGGCCTTCCTTTCGGCCTGCGACCGGTATGGTCTGCTGGTTATTGAATGTATTCCCGGCTGGCAATACTACCACTCAAGCCCCGTTTTCTCCGACCGGCTGGAAGAGGTATGCCGCCGGATGATACGGCGTGACCGCAATCACCCGAGCATCATCATGTGGGAAACGGCCCTGAACGAAACGAGCTACCCCCTGAGCACCGTCAAACGTATTTACCAGACGGCACACGAGGAATACCCCGGTACGCAATTCTATACTTCGGGCGATTATTTCGGTCATGAAGAGACACTTCCCTATTATGATATTTTCTACAAACAGGTATCCCGCTTCCCTTCAGACGGAAATGTCATGAGCAACATGCCGGAAAATCTGATTGCCGTCAAGCCGTTGTTTACCCGCGAATGGGGTGATGGAGTCGGTGAAAAGCCACGCGTCAGCATCACCGAAAATGAATACGAGCAGACCCGGCAATGCCAATGCCGCATCCGCATGCTCAATGGCGAAGGCTACTTCGACTGGTGCATGCTTGACGCCAATCCCCATATAGGCGGACATTTCCTCTGGAGCTACAACGACTACGCGCGGGGTTCGGAAGAAGAAACCATGTATTCAGGAGTGGTAGACGTTGACCGCCGCCCCAAGTTCTGCTACTACATGATGCAAAGCATGCGCCCGTCACGTAAATCGCTGCCCGGTCTGTACGATGGCCCCATGGTTCACATTGCGTCGTTCAACGATTCGGCCGCCTTCCCCTCATCCGTGCATCACATTATGGTATTCTCCAATTGCGACGAAGTCAGGCTGTATCGTAACCACCACCTTATCGGCAAACAGACCCGGGCTGAAAGAACCCGCCTGTATCCGTTTACCGTTGAAAAAGGCGGAAGCCCCATTTACGATTTTGATGCCGGACATTACGAACCGGGCACCTTGTATGCCGAAGGATGGATTGACGGAAAAATTGCCGCACGCCACACGGTACACACGCCCGAGCGCCCCCATCATCTTGAAATTGAAATACCGCAACAATCGCTCCGTCCGGTTGCTGACGGTTCCGACATGATTCCCGTGTACATCAAGGTCTGCGACCGCAACGGCACCACAGTACCGTCGTCCGACGCTACCATACACATAAAAGTGACCGGACAAGGAACTCTTATCGGCGACAGCATACCACGCATTGGCGTCAATCCGCAAAAGGCCGAAGGCGGTGTCGGATTTGTATTCGTACGCACCACAAAAAAAGCCGGGAGAATCCAAATCAGCGCCACCTCTCCCGGACTAACCCCCGACAGGACCGAATGCCGCTCGATTCCATTCAAGGGAAAATGGCTGCCCGACGGCGAGCATGCATCCTTTACAGGACACGAAGAAGACGGAGCAGTTGTCAAGCCTTCAGCCAAGGACAACGAAATGCTGAGCCGTCCCCAATGGAAGGGAGTCAAGATTACCGGTCCCGAGGGGGCAAAAGGCTACCCGATTGAACAAGCTATCGACCACGATGACTTCAGCTGGTGGATTGCGGCCGACAGCACATTGCCCCAAGTTGTCACACTCGAGCTGCCGCAAGCGGGCAAGGTGTCCGGCAGTCGCATACGTTTCCAGAAAGACAGTTCGTCCTATCTGCACAAAGTGGAAACGTCAACCGACGGACAACACTGGGACTTGCTCTACGAGCGTGAATGCACCGGATGGGATTTCAAGCCCGTCCGTGTGGACCGCACGCTGAAATATTTCCGCATCACCTTTCTCCAGGCCACCGGAGGACATGCCGGACTGGCCGAAGTCACCCTTTACCAATAACCGATTTGTCAACACTATATCATGAAAAACAAAATCATTACTGTTTCCGTTTTCCTGCTTCTATGCCTTTCGCTACACGCTAGGAATCTGCGTGAAGAACTCAATTTTGATGCCGACTGGAGGTTTGCGCGCTACGGCCTGCAACCCGACGGCTCCCGCCTTCCCGAACCGCCGGCCATGGAATCGCCGGCTACCGACGACAGGCATTGGAATCTAC
>FR903619.1:19957-28461 GCA_000438115.1 Prevotella sp. CAG:617
GACAGCCATTGGAAACTACTCAACCTGCCGCACGACTGGGCAATTGAGGGCCCTTTCCGTACCGACCTTGAGGGCTACACCGGCAAACTGCCCTGGCGGGGTATAGGGTGGTATCGCAAGCACTTTGATGTGTCCGAAGAGGACAGGAACAAATGCTTTTACCTTGATTTTGACGGTGCCATGGCACATGCGGAAGTATGGCTCAACGGAAAGAAAATAGGATACCAGCCCTACGGATACATTTCCTTCCGGGTTGATCTTACGCCCTACATCCACTGGGGCGGGAAAAACACCATCGCCGTCAGGCTGAACACCGAGAAGTGGGGTTCAAGATGGTATCCCGGAGCGGGTATTTACCGACACGTCCGCCTGGTCAAGACGTCCAGGCTTCATGTCGGACAATGGGGCGTATTTGTCACTACGCCCCAAGTCAGCCGGCAGCAGGCCACGGCAAAGGTACAAGTCAGCATACGCAACCGCCACCAGGCGGCGCAGCCCTGCCACTACACCATTGACATCTATGAAGTCACCTCCGCCAACCGGCGCGGCAAGCGTGTAGCCCACACCTCATCATCCACGCTGAACATAAAGGCCGGCGATTCCATTACGAGCCTGTCGGAAGTCCGCATCAGCCAGCCCAAACTCTGGGAACTTGACGCCCCCTGCCGCTATCTGGCTCGCGTTACGGTTTATCAGGAGAAAAAGGCCACGGACTCCTACGACGCGCTGTTTGGCATACGCACCATTGAGTTTTCACACGACAAAGGCTTCCTGCTCAACGGCAAGCACGTGCCCATTCAGGGCACCTGCAACCACCACGACCTCGGTGCTCTGGGGGCGGCCATCAACCGTACTGCCCTGCGCCGCCAGCTGCTCATACTGAAAAGCTTCGGCTGCAACGCCATCCGCACGAGCCATAATCCGCCGGCCCCCGAACTGCTGGAACTGGCTGACGAACTCGGACTGCTGGTTATGGACGAAATTTTTGACTGCTGGACCGTTGGAAAAAAGGAAAACGACTATGCTTCGCTTTTTAAAGAATGGCACCAGCACGACATCAGCAACTGGGTGCGCAGAGACCGCAACCATCCTTCCATCATTCTCTGGAGCACGGGTAACGAGGTAGACGAGCAATATCATCCCGAAACGGGCATCGCCCGCCACCTGACGGAATTGGTCCACCAGTACGACACGACACGCCCGGTCACGTTCGGGGCCTCCTACCCCAGCCTTTCGGCCATGAACGGCACAGAGCTGCAGGTTGATGTTCACGGCATGAACTACACTGCAGGATGCTACGGCGGCCCTCATTTCTACGGCGATTTTCTCAATAAGAAAGGTCACGAACATCTGGCCGGATTTTCCAGCGAGAGCAGTTCTACCATAAGTTCGCGCGGCGAATATTTTCCACGTAAATTCCAAATGTCGGCCTACGACCTGAACGAACCGGGCTGGGGCGGCCTGCCCGACCAGGAATTTGCCGCCCTCGACCGCTACCCATCCATTTGCGGCGAATTTGTATGGACCGGCTTTGACTATCTGGGCGAACCTACCCCCTTCAACTCCGACAACTCGGTGCTGCTCAACCATGCGGCAGCCATGACCCGGGAGGAACTTGAAGAGCAACGGGAAAAACTGGAACAGATTGAAAAGGAACGGCCCACATCGCGAAGCAGCTTCTTCGGCATTGTCGACCTGGCCGGCTTTCCCAAAGACCGCTACTACCTGTACCAATCAAGATGGATGCCTGAAAAACCCATGGTGCATATCCTGCCTCACTGGAATTTCACCAACCGTACGGGACAGACAATTCCCGTATTCGTCTACACCTCCGGCGACGAGGCCGAACTGTTTCTGAACAACCGCTCGCTCGGCCGGAAAAAGAAGGGCGAATACGAATATCGCCTGCGTTGGGACAGCGTGACCTACGAGCCGGGCGAGCTGAAAGCCGTAGCCTACCGCAACGGGAAGGTATGGGCCGAAACATCCGTATATACCACAGGAAAAGCAAGCCGGCTGAAACTTACGGCCGAAAAGACAACTGCCCTGTCGGACGGCGAGGACCTCATCTTCGTACGCGTTTCCATCACCGATGAGCAGGGACGCGAAGTGCCCGATGCCGAAAACGTCATTTCCTGCACCCTGCAGGGCAGCGGAAAAGTAATTGCCACCGACAACGGCGACCCCAACTGTCTGATACCGTTCGGCACCACCACACGCCCGGCCTTCAACGGCCTGCTGCTGGCCATCGTAAAACCAGACCGCAACAGCAAGGGCACCCTCACGCTGCAAGCCTCGGCCGACGGGTTACAGAGCGCCACGCTGCAACTGAACATAAAAAAAGCAAAACGGAAGAGCCACATCATTCGGGCTTCAAACTAAAATCCTGCAACATGAAAAAAATCATCAACCCCTTTATTCACCTTGACGGCTACAACTGTTTCGGCTGCGCGCCGCAAAATCCGCTGGGTCTGAAACTCACTTTTTATGAAGACGGCGACGACATCGTAGCCACCTGGCAGCCACGCCCGGAATTCCAGGGCTGGCTCAACACCCTGCACGGCGGCGTGCAGGCCACACTCATCGACGAAATATGCGGATGGGTCATCATGCGCAAGCTGCAGACCACCGGCGTCACCTCGCAGCTGAACATGCGCTACCTGCGCCCCGTAAGCTGTCTGGAGGGTGCACTCACCCTGCGCGCCCACATCACGGCGCAGCGCCGCAATCTGGTGGATCTGGAGGCCACGCTTACCAATGCCCAGGGCAAGGTATGCGCCCAGGGCGCCTGCACGTATTTCACCTTCCCGCCCGAAAAGGCACGCGAGCAGTGGCACTTTACGCACTGCCCCACTGAGGACGAGCTTTAGGCCCGCCCTCGGTGGCCTCAGCGCCGGCGCGGGCGCAGCGTAACGATGGGTACAATCATCTCCTCCATCGACAGGCCGCCGTGCTGGAAGGTGTCCTGATAATACTGCACGTAATAATTATAATTGTTGGGATAGGCAAAGAAACGGCTGCCCGTAGCAAAAATATAGGTCGATGAGAGCTTGGGCGACGGCAGTCCCACCTTGAGCGGCTCGCGCACCTCAAACACCTCGCGGTTGTTGTAGCTCATCTGCCGGCCTACCTTGTAGCGCAGGTTGGTGTTCAGGGTTCGCTCGCCCACCACCTTCGAGGGCGCACTGACACGTATGCTGCCGTGGTCGGTAGTCAGTACGATGGTATAGTCGCTCTCGGCCAAAGCCCGAAAGAGGGCCTGCACCGAAGTGTTCTTGAGCCACGAGAGGGTGATGCCGCGGTAGGCCGCCTCGTTGGCCGCCAGCTCACGCACCATTTCCGACTCCGTGCGGGCATGTGAGAGCATGTCGATAAAGTTGATGACCACCACGTTCAGCTCGTTGCCCGAAAGCTGGGCAAACTGGTTCTGCAAGAACAGGGAAGCGGCCTGCGACGTCTGCAGTTTGTGGTACGAAAAGCGTTCCTTGCGCCGGTAGCGCCGCAACTGCTCGGCAATGAGCTGCTCCTCGTTCTGGTTCTTGCCCTCGTCTTCCTCCTCGTCCACCCAAAGCTGCGGATACATCTGGCGTATCATGGCCGGCGTCAGTCCGGCAAACAGGGCGTTGCGGGCATACTGCGTCACGGTGGGCAGGATGCTGTAATACAGGTCCTCCGTCACACTGAAGTCCTCGGCCAGCTCGTGGCTGAACACGCGCCACTGGTCGTAGCGGAAATTGTCGAGCACGAGCAGAAACACCTTCTGCCCCTCATTGAGCAGCGGGAACACCACTTTCTTGAACACGTCCATGCTCATCATGGGACGCTCGTCGGACTGCTGAATCCAATCGGCATAGTGACGGCGCACAAACTTGGCGAAAGCCTGGTTGGCCTCTTCCTTCTGCATGGCCAGCATCTCGCTCATCGGACTGCTCGACTGCGCCAGCTCCAGCTCCCAGTACACCAGCCGGCGGTACACGTCCTTCCACTCGTCGGGCGTGAGCGAGTCCGAAATCTGCATGCCGATGCGTCCAAAGTCCTGGCGGTAGTTGGTCTGCGCCACCTCGGCCACAATTTCACTCTTGTGGATGTTTTTTTTCAGCGTCAGCAGAATCTGGTTGGGGTTGACGGGCTTGATGAGGTAGTCGGCAATCTTGGCCCCGATGGCCTGGTTCATGATGTTTTCCTCCTCGCTCTTGGTCACCATCACCACGGGCAGGTCGGGGCGGATGTCCTTGATGCGCTGCAGGGTTTCGAGCCCGCTCAGGCCGGGCATGTTCTCGTCCAGCAGCACCAGGTCGAAATCCTCCTGCTGACACTGCTCCACGGCATCGTATCCGTTGGTCAGGGTCGTCACCTCGTATCCCTTCTGTTCCAGAAATATAATATGGGCCTTGAGCATGTTGACCTCATCGTCCACCCAAAGCAATTTTCCGTTGGTCATATCTGTATCCGTTTTTTCTTATGGCCCGCCGGACCGGGAAACCCTCCGCCCGCCGGACGCTATTTGCAGCTAAATTAGCGAAAGTGGACAACACGGACAAACAATTAGTATTTTTTATCACCCCAAGCTGACGGCCTCGAAAGGTTCACGAAAAAACAAGACGGCTTCGCGAAAAAGCAAGACGGCACCCTGTTCCGACAAGGTCGGACCTTGTTTCATTTTCAAGCCACCCTGTTTTTTCTCTCCCGCCCGCCTCACGGCCGGCAACCCCCTTGCCCGGACATACTCTGCCAAAGTTTCGCGGCCGCCGGGTGAATTTTGGCTTTTTTTTCGTACCTTTGCACCACAAAACGGTTTGCCCCCGCAAGCCCGTCGCCGACGGAATACTTGGCTTGGGGGCAATGAAAAAGGGAAGCAGGTGTGAATCCTGCGCAGTGCCGCTGCTGTAAATTCCATTATCGCCGTCGTCATATTTTTATTGAAACGCCACTGGCTTGAGCCGTCACGTTCAAGCCGGGAAGGTAACGACGGTGGGAACAAGCCAGAATACCTGCCGTTTTTCAATGGCTGAACAGGGTGAAGCATACCCGCCGTCAGTGCAGGTCTTCGGGCAGGTTCAGCCGTTGCATGACTCTCCGGCCCGATTCAGACCGGCGTCATAACCTCCCGTCCCGTTTACGGACAAAACGGGAGTGAACAAATACCGCAGCCCGGCCCACACGCCGCCTGCCCAAGGTACTGCCCGACGCCCGTCACCCCCTCCTGTCACATCATGAAACGTATGCAACTCACTCCAATGAGCCACCCTTCATATCCCCCGTTACGAGGGTTGCCCGCCAGGCGTATGACCACAATCGGCAGCGTGCTGCTGACCATGTGGACAAGCTGTATGCTGCCGTCTGAAGCCTCCCTGCCGACTGACACCCTGCGCACCGCGCGCCAGCTGCAACAGGTAGACGTCAGGGCCGGACGCACCACAGCCGAGGAATACGTAGGCAGCCCCACCCAGCGCATGGACGCACGCACCCTGCAGGAAAGGGGCGTAAGCAGTCTGACCGACGCCCTGCAGCGGTTTTCGGGAACCAACGTGCGCGACTACGGCGGCGCCGGCGGACTGAAAACCGTATCGGTACACGGCATGGGAGCGGGCCACACGGTGGTTACCCTGAACGGGCTCAGCCTGAGCGACCACCGCAGCGGACAGGTCGACCTCGCGCGCTACAACGACGTGAGCGACCTGACCGAAGTGTCGCTCACCACGGCCGACCAGCTGTCGCTGCTCTGCCCCGTGCGCAATCTGGGCGGCGCCCTGCTGAACCTGCAGACCGACGCCACGCCCGACTCGGCGGGCCATCACGTAAAGGCGGCCGTAAGCGGCGGTTCGTTCGGCACGGTGAGTCCCTCGCTCCACTATCAGGCCCGCCAGGGCGCGTGGAGCTGGAACGCCGGCGGACAATATTATTTCGGACAGAACAACTATCCGTTTACCGTACACAACGGGGTGGCCACCGAGCAGCGCCGCCGGCGCAACAGCGACCTGCAGGCATGGACCCTCAGCGGCGGTATGCAATGGCGCAACCGGCGGAACGGCACGCTTGAACNNNNGGAACGGCACGCTTGAACTGCAGTCGCGCTACTACCGCAACCGCCAGCACCTGCCCGGCGCCGTAAAACTGTACGTGGACGACAACGACGAGCGCATGGCCGAACAGGAAGCCCTGGCGCAGCTGACCTACCGACAACCCGTGGGAGCGCGATTCCACTTGATGGCGGCCGGCAAATATACCTACAACGAAAGCCGGTACACCGACCCCGGACTGGAATACCCGGGCGGATGCCTGCGCCAGAACTACTGGCAGCACGAAGCCTACATGACGGCAGGATTTGACTACCGCCCGGCCAGTTGGCTGCTCATGGCCTACGCTACCGACGTGCAGCAGGCCTGGATGACCAGCAACCTGAAGACCGACAACGACGTGTGGCGCACCACTTGGCTCCACGCCCTTTCAGGACGCGCCACCTGGCAACGCCTGAGCCTGACGGCACGTGTGGTGGCCAGCTTCATCTACAACGGCAATGCCGACGCCTCGGCCCGCGCCCGCAACGCCCGGCGCATCACACCCTGGCTCATGGCCGGATGGCAGGCCGTTGACCAACGCGACACGAGGCTCAACCTGCGCACCTATTACAAGGAGACATTCAGGGCACCCACGTTTACGGAATGTTATTACTACCACTACGGCTCGCCGCAAGTCAAGCCCGAACGGGCGCGACAGTTCGGACTGGGTGTTACATGCCACCTGCGCGCCACGAAACCGCTGAGCGTGAGTTTCAGAGCCGACGCCTTTGGCGGATTCATCACCGACCGCATCACAGCCGTGCCGGTCACCCTGAACCTCTGGCGCACCACCAACATCGGACGGGTGCGCAGCCTGGGCGCAGAAGGCGAACTGAACCTACGCTACCGGATGCCGTCGGGACAACGGCTGGAGTGGAACACTACCTATACGCTGCAGGACCTGACCAACGCCATGCCCGAAAGCCGGCACCTCCAGCTGGCCTACACGCCACGCCACGTGGCGGCCTCAGGACTGAGCTGGCTCAACCCGTGGGCCAACGTGGCGCTGAACGCAGCCTTCTGCGGTGAACGATGGAGCTCGCCCGAGCACTACGAGGGCACGCGCCTCAAGCCCTATGCCGAACTGAGCGCCAGCCTGTGGCAGCAATGGCAGGCAAGCGGCATCTGCCACGGCGCCAGACTGGACGCTACGGCGCACGACTGGACGTGCTCAACCTGACGGGCACGGAATACGAAATCATCAAAGCCTACCCCATGCCCCGACAGCAGGTCAAACTGACCCTGTCGGTCAAATGGTAAAACATATACGACAAATCAATTCATATCTATAAACCATTCAACCATAACACAAAACGACATGAAACATTTCTTGAGAAACATGTGGCTGGCCATGGCCGGCACCCTCGTGCTGAGCGGCTGTATTACTGACGAGAACGACGGCGACGGCGGCTCCTGCGGCACAGGCTGTGAAAACACCGAAGGCTTTTACGTGGTCAACCAGGGCAACACCGGTTTTCAGATTGTAGGCTCGCTCGACTGGGTCAACCTGGCCAACGACTCCATTACTTCGGGTATATTCAAGAAGGCCAACAACCAGGCTTTGGGCGAAAATCCGCAAAACGCCGTCATCTGCGGCTCCAAAATGTATATTGCCGAATTCAGCAGCAACCGTATCTGGGTGGTATCAGCCAACACGGCCGTGCTGCAAGGCCAGGTGGCTCTGACACAGCCGAACAAGGTGTATACCGACGGCACCTATGTATATGCCACGAGCAACACGGGAACGGTGGCCCGCATTGACACCACCTCGTTCCAGGCCACCGAAATACCTGTCGGCCCCAACCCGGTAGGTATGGTTGTGGCCAACGGCTATCTCTACGTGGCCAACTCCGACGGATACAACTTCCAAAACAACTACGAAAACGGAAAGAGCGTTTCAAAAATAGCTCTCTCATCCTTCCAGGAAGTCAAAAAAATTCCGGTTGGGCTGAACCCGACCGGACTGGTGGCCGACAGCCAGGGTAACGTGTTTGTTGCCTGCACAGGCGACTACGGAGCCACACCGCCCATGATTCAGAAGATTACCCCCAACGATGAGGTGAGCGACTTTACCTCAGCCAGCATGATGGCCGTTGACGGCGAAAAACTGTATCTCATCAAACAGTCGTACGACGCCAACTGGAACTCTACCTACGACTATTTCACGATGAACTCACTGACAGGCGACACCCTCACCTCGGTTTCCAGCCCGATGCTCCGGTCGAACCTGCCGGACAATCCGACCGGCATTTTCATTGAGCCGCAAAGTCACGACATCTACATCACTTCCGACGCTGCGACTCCGACCGACGGCTCCTCCAGCCAGTATGCGTTAAAGGGAAGCGTCATGCAATACTGCCCCAAAGGCTATTTCCAGAAACGCTACAACGTGAACGTACACCCCGTGTGCATCGTATTCAAACAGAAATAGGCTGACCACAGCCG
>FR903620.1 GCA_000438115.1 Prevotella sp. CAG:617
CTATTGGTGTGGCAGGCTATGAAATTTTCATCCTATCTCCGTTTGCGCCCTTTCTTCGGGAGGCCGGCAGTCTTGTAGGCAATCAGGTCATCACCACGGAATTGTATTCTCTGGTTGTCCTGCATCCGGAAGAACGGCAACGGCCTTTCCGTATGGGTAATGTAATCATAGATGGTACACCGGTGTATGCCGAGGAAACGCGCCGCATCGCTTACCGAATACGACTGTTCCGGCTTTATCTCTGAAAAATGTTTGCATATATCCATATCCACTTTGTTTTGGCATTAAAGATACAATGCCGAAAATCAAAATGAAACAGGTTAAACATGGGAATACCACGTAGTTTGTAGGATTTTCAGGGAATATGTGTCCGTCTGTTCAGAAAGGTAATCATCTTTACATGAAATGGCAACGGGACAAAAATCTAAAAAACAGATAGGCATATATATTTCAGCGTTGACAAGGTTGACAAGAAAGCCAATGTACAAACTTGATTATACAGCTTATCAGAAATACTTATTATTCAATACTTTATCTTTTTT
>FR903621.1:0-1422 GCA_000438115.1 Prevotella sp. CAG:617
AACCGGCGCCATACTGACGGCTGGCCTCACCGGCGGCATAGCCGTTGATGACATGGAAGCCGTCGAGCACGAGCTTGGCCCCTCTCTCTACCGTGATGCAGTGATAAAGGCCCTGCGTAATATCCTTGGCTTCGGTGTTGCCATTGATGATAGAGCGGTAGGTCAGCGGATCGCGTACAACGGTATTGTTATCCGTGGTGCGGTGGTAGCCACCATAGATTTCAATGGGCTGACCGCTTGCCGTTTTCGGTACGGTGATGGTTGCCGTTTTCGGGTCGTTGTTGGTAAAGGCATAACGCGGCCAGATGTCGCCCTCGAGCACACGCACCACCAGTTTTTTCGTTCCCACGGTAGCTGCGTCCAGCCCGGCCAGATAGCTGATGGCATTGTTGAGCGAGCGGAAACCCTTAGCCCATGAACTTCCGTCGTGGTCGGGTTCCGTACAGTTCACGTCGACATACACCACCAGCGAGTCGCCCACGGTAGCATGCTTTATGCCGGGCGCACCTACACTGAAGGCACCCACAGCCGGTTTCTGCGCGTAGACCTTGCCTTCGATGTCCAGCTCGGGAGAGAGCACCACTTCACTCGGCAGCTGACCGAGCGCCATACCACGTGCCCAAAGGTTTGAGCCGCTTACGGGTTTCCAGTAATAGCTGATGAGGCCGTCTTTCCATCCGGCCTGTACGCCATAATTCGTATTAAGGGAAAAATTCATATCGGCAGCAGGCTCCGTAAATCGCGGTCCGATGCTGGTGCCGTCGTCCTGCTTTCCGGCATTCTCATCCACCAGCGAGAGCGTCTGCTCCTGCAGCGTATTGTTCCACACGGCATTGTTCACGCCCGAAATGGCGTTGTAAAGGAACCGCACCTTCGCAGCCGACGGATTGCGGGCATACATCGGGATGTTGGTGCCGCCCTGCATCTGGTTGTTCCACAGCACGGAGTTCAGCACCAGCGCGTACTCATCGACATAGATGCCGCCCGTTTGCGAAGCATTCACATCGGTGGCGTCGGTAGCCGTCACACACTCGTTGTTGGTGATGGTGTTCTGCATCAGCACGCCGCCCTTGTCGCAGTACACAGCGCCGTTGCCCCTTACGGTGTTGTTGGACACGACGCAGGTGGACAGAATCAGGTATTCCGGATGGTCGGGGTCGTCCAAACTGGCCTCCGCACCGTTATACAGGTACACACCGGCCCCATTGAGCGCCGAGTTGTTGGTCAGCATCGAGCGGTAAACCAGGCCGCGGTTTTCCACGTACACGGCACCACCGTCGGCGTCGGCATTGTTATTGTAAATCAGCGACGTCTGCACACGGCCATTTTTCAGGTACACACCGCCGCCATTGCCGGTGGCATAATTTTCCCGGACAATACAGTTGGACAGGTAGGCATTGGCGCCGTCCATATATACACCTC
>FR903621.1:1431-3394 GCA_000438115.1 Prevotella sp. CAG:617
TCCATATATACACCTCCGCCGCAATCGGTCAGGAAGTCGTCAAGCCCCGTATTGCCCTGCGCGTAGCCGCCCTGAATGGTGACGCCGTCAAGGGTGGTTACATTGGCAAAGGCTGTCCCGCCCGACATGGGCGCAAACCACACCACGTGGCGCGAGTCGCTGGTCAGCGTCCACTTGTTATTGGTCCAAGCCAGCTTACTCTCATAATAGGCCGCCTCGAGTACGGTTACGTTTATAAAGTCCCAGGGCATGGTGCCTTTGGCACGCTCCTGCTTGGACATTTCGTTGCCGGCAAAACCGCCGTACACGCTGATTCCGTCGCGCATACGGAAGGATGCCGAATAGTTCATACCGCTGATGAGCTGCGACTGCGGCTTGTAGGTTCCGGCAGCCACCCACACCTCGCCGGCCTGCTGTGAGACATTGTTGTCGGCCAGCTCGTCAATCATCTTCTGCAGGTCGCCCGAGGCGTTGTCCCACGACGAGCCGTCGCCCGTGCCGGTAGCTGTGGGCTTCACGTAGCGGATGCGCGTGGCGGGCAGATACTGATACTCATAGGCCCCCACACTGATACTGTCGCCGCTGATACGGGGGTTGCCGGCCATGTCTTCACTGCCGTAAACATTCTGGTCATAATAGTCATTATCACCCTTGTCAATCATGACCGAACCTTCAAGCACGTTCCACGACCAGAGCGGATAGGCCGACTCGCGCCAGTTGAAGTCGCGGTCGTAGCTCGTCTTGACAGACGGCGCGTCGAACATGGGGCCGAATTTGTCGCCGCGGTTTTCCTTGGCCACGTAAATGTTGCCGTTTTCGTCCGGTGTTGCAGGGTCACTGCTGACCACCTCATGGTATGCCGAATTTCGGAATCCCGGGTCATTCTGCAAATACAGCTGCGTGTTGCCCCAGATAATGGAGTTATACACATGGGCGTCACCCGAACCGCCGGCCGTCATGTCCACACCCGCACCCGTGTTGCGGGCAATGGTGGCGTTGACCACCTTACTGCCGGAGGAGAGGCGCACGCCGCCGTTCCCATTGTTAAAGATTGACGTATTGACCACCGTGGCCTTACCGGCCAGATAGATTCCGCCGCCCTGGTTCTCCACCGCGGCACGCTCGCCGGCGGCGTTGTTGTAGATGACGCACTGATTGATGAGCGATTCGCCGTTGTTGACGTTCTGTACTTCAGAAGAAACGTAAACGGCACCACCCTGCGTGGCATAGTTGCTGATCAGGAAGCAGCGTTCGATGCGAAAAACGCCGCCCTTGCTGTTGTCGCCATAAACGTAAATACCGCCGCCTTTTCCGGCGTCATCGGTGCCGGCTGCCTGACCGTTACCAATGGAAAAACCGTTGATTACGGTGGGGTACGTATTGTTGTTGCCCGAAGCCTGCGTCGGATCCAGATTTACGCTCAACACGTGGGTGGCATTGTCCGAGCGGGTCCCGTTGGCCGGGAAAATCAGGTCAACACTGCCCACCGTGTCGTTCTTCAGGATGTCGCCCGAGAGCACGGAGCGGTACTTCAGCTGATAGGGTTTGCCCAGCGTGACGCGCTGGCTCAACCGGCTCTCCGTGCCGGCAAAGCCGCCGTAAAGCTGCACGCCCGACTTCACCGCAAAGCCCTCCTTGGGCGCCACGTAAAGATTGCCGCCGGTCAGCGTCTCAAAGCCCTGCACCCAAATCTGGTCGCCGGCCACAGCCTTATCCAAGGCTTTGGTAAGCGTCGTCGCATTGGCCCACGACGAGCCGTCGCCGGTATCCGCAGCCTGCGAACTGACGTAATAAATTTTGCTCTGCGCCGCTGCCATTCCGGCCAGGAAGAAGGCCAGAAGCAGCATCGGAAGTCTTAGCATTGTTCGCCTCTTTGTTTTCATAATGTATGTCTGTTTTTGTATTTTTCCGATAAATAAAAATCACCCGCCAACGGGCACCACTCTCCACTTACTGATTAGAA
>FR903622.1 GCA_000438115.1 Prevotella sp. CAG:617
AAGTCGTAGTGTTTGAAATGGAACCCACCGGCCAGCCCCACACCCTCGCCGGCCTCTCCCAGCCCATACTCGATGAAGTTCATCCGGATAAGTTCGCCGCCAAGCGCCCCGCGCACATGCCTGATAAAACGCCTGTATTGGACGAGGGTGACAAGATATTCAGCGGTACGCTCCGTCAGGTCGACGGCCCCCAGCGCTTTAGTTTTGACACGGGCAAAACCCTGCGTCACCTCTGCATTGAGGTGAACTCATCATATGACGGCAAAAACGCCTGTTTGAGCGAGCTCACCCTTTTGGGTGCTGACGGCAAGGAAATCAGCAAAGACGATTGGCAGATTGTACACGCCAACAGCGAGGAGCCCCGCGAGGGCGACGCCGAAAACTTAGTGGATGCCGATTTCGGTACTTACTGGCATTCCATCTGGAAAAAGGATCCTCTCCCCATGCCCTACCGCGTGATTATTGACCTGGGCGAAATCCAAACCGTTACGGGCGTTATCCTGCGCCAGCGCAGTGCCGGCATGCCCGGCTGC
>FR903623.1 GCA_000438115.1 Prevotella sp. CAG:617
TTTATGAAACGTGTTAAGCAATCCCTGATTTTTTAACCCGTTCTTGATTACAAGTTAAGGAAACCGGGTTTGCTTAACTTGTGGTGATCATTCAGAGGCAAACTTTACTGAAGGATAATCTTGCTGTTGGCTGGATATGGTCAGGTCCTTATAAGATGGACTCTATCTGCGGCGGTCGGTTCGGATGGAATGCGGTGTGCGGCTGGGCGGAGGCCCGGCCGCACAACCTTGTGTTAAATAAAAGTAAATATTACGCGGTTAGTATGTTTGCTAAGTTATTAGTATTATATTTGCAGCAGAACATTAATTCCTTAGTATACATATGAAAAGAAAGAACTTAACCAAGTCCGAGTTCCAGGTAATGGAGCATTTATGGAACATGCCGGCGGGCGGCGGATTTATCGGTGAGATTTTGGCCGATTATCCCGATCCGAAGCCTGCTTACACCACGCTGGCTACGTTTTTGAAAATCCTGGCCACCAAGGGCTTTGTCAAGTCGCGTCTGGTGGGCAAGATGCTGTGGTACACGCCCCTGCTGACGCGGGAGGAATATATCGAACAGTTCCTGACACACGTGAAGGATACGTTTTTCAGCGGTTCTTTCTCGTCGCTGGTGTCGTTTTTTGCCCACCGGGAGAATCTGGGCGAAGACGAGATTAACGAGATTCTTTCCATTATCGACAAGAAGTAGGAAGGTGGCGCCATGATGCTTTCGTTTGACTTTCACCTGCTTTCGTTTGTGGTGCTTACGGGTGTGCTGTGGGTACTGTATAAGTTGCTGCTTGAGGGCCGTGTTCCGGTAAGGGTGGTTTATGCCTACCTGCTGGTCGGCATGGTGGCAGCGGCAGGAGTAAGCATGCTTTCGCCGGTACGTCTGATGCCACCGGGCGGAACAGAGGCTGCCGTGGCGGCCACGGCGGAGGGGGCACGGCGCTACCTGACCGTGAGTCAGATTATTGAAGGGTCGTCGGCCGGATGGTGGCTGGTGGAAAACGGCTGGCGCATGGCTTATGTGGGTGGCGCGGCACTGGTGTTGCTGTACGTGTTTGTGCAGCTGGTGGCGCTGCGGCGCTTCAAGCGGGTGGTCGTAAGGCGGTATGATTTGCCGGGGCTGCGTGGCGTACAGGTATATGAAGGGCCGTATGATGCCCCGTTTTCCTACGGACGGAGTATTTTTCTTCCTGCGGATTTGCCGGAAGGAGAACTGCACGACATGGTGCTGCGGCACGAGCGCAGCCACTTGACGCACCGCCACTTTGCCCAGTTGCTGCTGTTTCAGCTCTGGGTGGCCCTCAACTGGTTTAACCCGTTTATGTGGCTGTGGTTTTTCAGTCTGAAACGGGTGCAGGAAATGGAGGTTGACACCGACCTGCTGCGCCAGGGGGTGGACCGCCGCCAGTATCAGCTCAGTCTGTTGCAGCTGTGTGTGCTGAAACGTACCTGCCTCTCGCTGCATTCCAATTATTTTTATTCGCCGCTAAAGCTGCGCATCCTGTTTATGAACCGGCGTCAGCGCCGGGTGTGCTGGCGGCTGACGGGAGCTGCTGCCGTGGTACTGGTGGCGGCGGGGGTGGCGCTGGCCTGCCAGACGCGGCGTGACAATCCGCTGCGCGGAACGTGGGAACTGGTGGGAGTGGTAGACCCGCATACGGGGCGCGTGAAACCGGCGGCGGTGCGGCAGTTGAAATTCGTGGGCAACGAGTCATTTTTTACCATGGCTTTCCTGAACGATTCCATCAACGATACATCCATTCTGTTTCAGGGCTCGGGCGGCTCGTATGAATATGTGAACGATACCCTGGTGCGCGAGCGGAGCATGGACTGCCCCGTCAGGCAGATGGGGACCGACCGCTTCCGGATGACGTGGCGGAACCTGGGCAACCGGCAGGAGCCGTATGTGACGGAGGAGTGGCGCCGTATAGAGACCCCGCCGTCGCTCGAAAAATACTGGGAAATTGTGCAGTAGGCTTGTCGTTGGTCTTTTTTTGCCGTCAGGATGCAGGAGACAAAAAGAGGTTAAACGACATTTTAAAAAGAAAAAACACCGAAAAAAGACGGATGAAAATTTGGAATCCGTCAAAAAATACCGTATATTCGCTTTTAGAAAAGACATCGGAGCGAGATGGATAGGATAGAAAAATTCCTGAGGTATATAAGCGCGGACAAAGGACGTTCGGCACTGACCCTGAAAACCTATCGGGCAGATCTGGAAAACTTTTGCGCTTACTTGCAGGCAACGGACCGTCAGCTGGACTGGCAGGACGTGGACCGCGACCTCATCAGGGGATGGGTGGCGCAGATGATGGAAACCCATTATAAACCCACCTACGTGCGCCGCAGGCTGAGTGCCGTGCGTTCGTTCTATCAGTATTTAATGCAACAAGGTCTGGCCAACCGGAATCCGGCGGCCGAGGTAAAGGGGCCGAAACTGGGGAAGCCGCTGCCCACCTTCTTGCGTGAGGAAGAGCTGAACCGCCTGTTTGACAGTGACGAGCTGTTTGACAGCACTCCCGAGCAGCAGCGCGACCGCCTGATTCTGCTGACGTTCTATTCGACAGGTATACGTCTGGCGGAGCTGGTAGGGCTTGATCTGACCGACGTGTCGCTGGCCGATCGGCAGCTGAGGGTGCTGGGAAAACGCGACAAACAGCGTCTGATACCCTTTGGCGAGGAACTGGCCGCTGAGCTGACCCGCTACGTGAAGACCATACGGCCGGAGCTGGCTGCCGAACATGAAAGAGCCTTTTTCGTGGGGCGTGGCGGATTGCGCATTACGCGCGGTTACGTGGCGGGAATGGTGCACAAGCGCCTGTCGGCCGTGACCACCCTGGCCAAGAAGAGCCCGCACGTGTTGCGTCACAGTTTTGCTACGGCGATGCTCAACCATGGGGCCGACATTGAAAGCGTGAAGGAACTGTTGGGGCATGCCAGTCTGGCAGCAACGGCTATTTATACCCACGTCTCGCTGGCCGAACTGAAAGAGGAATATCTGAACGCCCATCCGAGGGCATAAACCTAACACTTAAATTAATTAAGGAGGAACATTATGGAAATTAAGATTCAAGCCATTCATTTTGATGCAACCGGAAAGTTGCACGAATTCATCCAGAAGAAAGTCGGCAAACTCGAAAAAATAAGTGACAATATTCGTAAAGTAGAAGTAACCCTGAAGGTTGTTAAGCCTGAAACCGCCAAGAACAAGGAGGTGGACATGCATGCTTATGTAACCAACAATGATTATCATGCCACTAAAGTGTGTGATACTTTTGAAGAAGGAGTGGACCTTTGCGTAAGCATAATCGAGCGTCAGTTGGAGAAGTATAAAGAAAAACTGCGCGGAAAGTAAAAAAAATCTCTCAAAAATTTGGAATATTAAAAATAATGCCTAACTTTGCAGCCGTTTCGTGGTTGTTGCTACTGCGAACGGCTGCAAAAAAGTCGAGACAGAGGTAACAAAGAAACAAGGGCAAATACCAGAGTGGCCAAATGGGGCAGACTGTAAATCTGCTGGCTTACGCCTTCGGTGGTTCGAATCCATCTTTGCCCACAAGAAGTTCCAAATAAATATTTGGAACTTCTTTTATTTTATAGAATCTCTGCCAATTTACCTGTAACAGAATCGATCACAAAACCTCTTACTTTCACATCTGCAGGTATCAACGGATGATTAGCAACAAGTTGCACACTCTCGGAAACCGCTTTTTCTAAACTATTAAAGCCACATAACCACTGTTCAAAATTTATTCCACAATATTTCATCATATTAATGCGATCGCGTGAAATCCCTCTATCCAACATCTTCTTGATAATTTCTTCACTATCCAAATGCTGAGCACCACAATCCGTATGCCCAACTATCATGATTTCACGCACATCCAATTCATAAATGCCAACTAATAAACTCCTAATTGTACTATCAAACGGTGACATAACTACACCACCTGCATTCTTGATCAATTTTACATCACCATTTTTTAATCCCAAAGCAGCTAACAATAACTCCGTCAGTCTTGTATCCATACATGAAACGATTGCTATTTTCTTTTCCGGATATTTTGTAGTTACATAAGGTTTATATAGCTCTTTGGCTACAAACTGTTCATTAAATTTTAAAATTTCATCTATCATAATTCCAAATTTAGAAATTAAACATCACAAAAAAGCACGATTAAAAAATACGCTCGTTTTAACAAATATATCAACCTTTAAATACGCTACAAATTTAGTATTTTTGCATTACTTGAAATACGGCAACAAAGATGAAAAAAAGAATTGACTTAGTATTATCGGGCGGAGGCGCACGCGGATTAGCACATATTGGAGTTATCAAAGAACTAACACAAAGAGGTTACGAAATTGCTTCTGTAACAGGAACATCCATAGGAGCGCTTATCGGAGCGATGTATGTTTTAGGTAAACTACAAGAATTCACATCTTTTCTTGAACAACAAACCCAGGAAAGCATTATGAACCTTATGGATTTCACGATTTCCGGACATGGGCTCATCAGAGGGAACCGCTTCTTTAATGAATTACAAAAAATAGCACCAGACAGAAATATAGAAGACCTTAGCATCACAACAACAATTATAGCTTCAGACATGATTTCCGGACAAGAAATAATACTTAATAAAGGAAGTCTATACCAAGCAGTTCGCGCATCTGTTGCCATTCCATCAGTAATCAAACCAATCTACAAAAACGGAATGATATTAGTAGACGGTGGCGTTACAAATCCATTTCCCCTTAATTATGCAAAAAAATATGGAAAAGGTGATCTCATTTTGGGCGTAAACCTATATGCCATTGAAACATTAAAAGATGCCACAACCTATTTCCAGGAAGAAGAAAAAAGCACAAACAACTCATTTTCTTCTATAAAGCACAAATTTTCTCAACTTCGGGATTGGAAAAAAAGTTTAGTTGATTCCATATTTACAGATTCTGGAAAAGATTTTAACTATGCAGGCACATTCAGGCGAATGTCTGAACTGATGACGGCCAAAATTGCCCAACAAGCAGTTCAAATATATCATCCTGACATTCTCATCAATATACCTCTTAATGCTTCCGGTCTTTTTGATTTCCACAAGGAAAAAGAACTTGAAGAAATAGGAAGAAAAAAGACAGAAGAAGCCCTAAACACCTACGAACTGCAAAACTCTCTAAAAAGACAGATATGGAAAAGACTCAACTTATGGAGGAAAAATTAATGTTATTTTTACAGATATGCGATAAATGCTCCCACATCATTCTGTATTGAGGTTTTACACACAAAGGATCCTGCTCAATCACTTCCTGAGCCGCTTTACGGACTACCTCCATTAATGCTGTATCTTTTGTAATATTAGATACCTTTAAATCAAACGGAAGTCCACTCTGTGCCGTACCATCAATATCGCCGGGACCTCGCAATTTTAAATCTTCCTCAGCAATAACAAATCCATCTGTAGTATCAACCATAATTTGCATTCGTTTTCTAGTTATTTCGCTCATATTATAGTTTGTAACCAGAACGCAATATGACTGATCTGCCCCTCTACCTACTCTTCCCCGCAATTGATGTAATTGAGCCAAGCCAAAACGTTGTGCATCCTCAATTACCATCACAGATGCATTAGGTACATTCACTCCAACCTCTATTACGGTTGTACTCACTAAAATTTGAGTTTTTCCTGATTGAAAATCATTCATGGCCAATTCTTTTTCCTTAGATGACATCTTACCATGCAACTTCCCGACTTGATATTTTTGAAACCGCTCAGACCAAAAAGTATATCCCTCCTCTAAATTTTTAAGATCTGTTTTCTCACTTTCTTCTATTAAAGGAAAAACCACATAAATCTGATGCCCCTGTTCCAATTCATAATCAATACCATCGTACAGCTTATCACATTTTTCTCTAAAATAATGTAGTGTTTTTATAGGTTTGCGACCTGGAGGCAACTGATCAATAATCGAAACATCCAAATCGCCATACAAAGTCATGGCAAGAGTACGAGGTATAGGTGTGGCTGTCATAACCAAAATATGCGGCGGATTATAATTTTTTTTCCATAATTTGGCACGCTGCTTCACTCCAAAACGATGTTGCTCATCGATCACAGCCAACCCCAAATTAGAAAAGACCACATCAGGTTCAATTATGGCATGAGTTCCCACTAAGATGTCAATATTGCCATTGGACAAAGCTTTAAGAATTTCTTCGCGCCGTTTCCCCTTTATACTTCCCGTCAACAACTCTACTTTTATTGGCAGATTACCGATAAGACTCTTGAAACTACAGTAATGCTGCTCTGCCAATATTTCAGTAGGAGCCATCAAACTTGACTGGAACCCATTGTCAATAGCCATTAAACATGTCATAAAAGCAACCATGGTTTTTCCCGACCCCACATCTCCCTGAAGCAATCTATTCATTTGTTTACCGCTTCCGACATCAGCCCGTATTTCTTTAATTACCCTTTTCTGTGCATCTGTTAATTCAAAAGGTAATTGCAGATTATAAAAATCAAGGAAACTCTGACCTATTCGAGAAAACAAGAATCCACGTATCCCTTCTCTATTGCTTCGCGCATAGCGCAAAATCATCAATTGCAAAAAGAACAATTCTTCAAATTTCAAACGCTGTAATGCCTCCGAAACTTGCATAGAATTTTCCGGTAAATGTATTTTTCTGATAGCCTCCTCTCGAGACAATAAATGATAAACATTCAAAATACTGTCTGGCAAAGTCTCATCAATCCGCCCCGCGGCCAATGCAAAAACATTTTCGATTAGTCCCCTAATAAAATAAGAATTCAAATTATGCCGTTTCATTTTTTCTGAAACGCGATAAACAGACTGCATAATGAAATTCTTACCGCTCGACAATAAACTGACATCGTCTAACTCTGGATGCGCAAAAGATATTGCACCATTAAAAAATATCGGCTTACCTAACAGTATATACTCTTTACCTTCCGGATAATTCTTCCGGATATATTTTAAGCCATTAAACCAAACAAGAGAAACATACCCAGTGCCATCATAAAAACTGGCCTTCAACCTTCTTTTATATCCTTCCCCCTCTTCTTGATATGCAACAATACGTCCCTTAAGTTGAATATTGGACATATTCTCAACGATTTCATCTATTCGATAAATCTTTGATCGGTCAATATATTTATAAGGATAATATTCCAATAAGTCAAGGATGGTCCGAATGTGCAGTTCTTCATTTAGAATTTTTGCTCTATTCGGACCAACCCCTTTCAAATATTTTACATCTTGCAAAAGTATGTCTGGTACCATTACATACTTAACATATCAAGAAAAAAGCATGCCCTGTCGCACTTCAGACTCTTTTGCCTCTCCGGCCAATAATCGAACTAAAGTAAAAGCGAATTCGGTTACGGCTGCAGGCCCTTTTCCGGTTATTATATGATCATCAACTTCAACCAAACTTGCCGTGTATTCAGCACCATCCAAATATTTTTCAAACCCTGGATAACACGTCGCTTTCTTATGATTTAAGATGCCGATTTTTCCCAAAACCATGGGAGCTGCACAAATCGCCGCGACATATTTATGTTTTACACTTTGATCCTGCAACACTTTACATAAAGCTTTATGTTCTGCAAGATTTGTGGCACCAGGAAGCCCTCCTGGCATCATCATCAATTCACAAGTTTCTGCATTAATTTCATCAAATAAAATATCTGCATAAACAGGCACGTGATGAGAACTTGTTACCACTTTTTCACCTGTTACAGAAACAGTTTGTACATCAATTTGGGCCCGACGTAAAATATCAACAGTTCCCAAAGCTTCCATTTCTTCAAAACCGTCAGCTAAAAAAACATATACCATAATATACTATATCTTTAAAGAAAAAATCCACACTAAATGCAATTCCTGCATATACTCTATCTCAAACACTCAAGATATTTACGTATCGTATTATGCAATCCCAAATATAACGCATCACAAATTAATGCATGCCCAATACTGACCTCATCAATCCAAGGTATACACTGATGCAAATAGGACAAATTATGCAAATCCAAATCATGCCCGGCATTCAATCCTAAATAACAAGATCTAGCCTTTTGTGCAGCCTTTATAAAAGGAGCTATGGCTTGTTCTCTATTCAACTGATATCCAGATGCGTATGGCGCCGTATAAAGCTCAACGCGATCTGCTCCACATGCAGCAGCCCCCTCAACCATTTTCTCATCTGCATCAACAAATATAGAAGTTCGAATTCCGGCTTTTTTAAATGTACTGATTACATCCGTAAGGAACTTTTCATTATCCACTGTGTTCCATCCATGATTTGACGTCAATTGTGTAGGACTGTCAGGGACCAAAGTTACCTGTGTTGGCACGACTTTTAACACCAACTCTACAAACCTCTCATCCGGATACCCCTCTATATTAAATTCTGTTCGAAGAATTTCTTTTAAAGACAGAACATCAGCATATTTAATATGACGTTCATCCGGTCTTGGATGAACGGTTATTCCATTTGCGCCAAAAGCTTCACAATCCAACGCGACTTGCTCGACGTTAGGATTATTTTCTCCTCGAGCATTTCTCAACGTTGCGACCTTATTAATATTTACACTTAACTTAGTCATAAGCCATATATCTTAAAGAGATTTTGTATATTTGCAATTAACTTATATAGACTCGGCAACATTATTTTAGCCACTCTTCAATCTATTTTAATTACAAAAGTAATAAATTACTTTCAAAAAAACAACATTTAGCTAGTGAGCAAAAAACATGTCACTACCACAACGACCACATATCGCAATCTTTGGTAACATTCACCAATCATCTAAAGGACAATATGTCAAAAATATATTGGACAAATTAATGACCAACAATTTTGACATTGCTCTTGAACACAGTTTCAACCAATACATTCAAACGGAGTTAGGAATTTCGACACATGGCATAAATTCTTTCCAACAAATTAATAATACATATAATCTAGCCATTTCAATTGGAGGCGATGGCACGTTTTTAAATACAGCAGCCCAAATCAAAAATTTGGAAATCCCTATTCTGGGAATCAACACCGGACATTTGGGATTCATGGCTGACGTTTCTCCCGAAAACATAGACAACGCAATTGAATCACTTGCAAATCAAAATTTTATGGTTGAAGATAGAAGTGTCATTCAAGTTAGCACCAACAAGCAAGTAATCAATTGCTATCCTTTTGCTTTAAATGAAGTTGCAATATTAAAGCACGACAATTCATCACTCATTGAAGTAAAAACAGAAATCAACGGTTCACTCCTAACAAATTATCTTGCAGATGGTATAATCATCTGCACCCCCACAGGTTCCACGGGATATTCCTTAAGTGCAGGTGGACCTATTATGGTTCCCGACGCCAAGAATTTCTGCATTTCTGCAGTCGCCCCTCATAGTTTGTATATTCGACCTGTAGTGCTCAGGGACGATGTAACAATCACATTAGAAGTACAAAGCAGAAGCCACAATTTCATGATCTCCATTGACGGCAGAAGTGAAAGTTTCTCTGCTGATACAAAAGTCACATTATGCAAAGCTCCTTATTGTGTAAAAATCGTCAAAGTCTTCCACAAGAACTTCTTTGAAACTTTAAAAGAAAAAATGATGTGGGGAATTGATAACAGGATTTAGCCAATATGCGCCATGGAAAAATTGACATCATCAAAAGACATATTTATATGGCTATATAATACCTGGAAAGGATATAAATTACAAACAATAATCAATATTGCCATTGGAATATTACTAGTCTTCACAGATCTAGCATTTGTTTGGGGAACAAAACTATGTATTGATATCGCGACTCATAACAACACAAGATTCAGCTTAAAATCAGCGATTACCCTACTTATCATATTACTTATTACCCAACTGCTACTTTCCTACGCCAGCAAATGGGTTAAAGCCACGTTAGGGGCAAAAAGCACATGCCAAATGCAAAAGGACAACTATCGGCATTTACTACAATGTGACTGGTCGGCCTTAAAACAATACCATAGCGGTGATATTCTAAACAGGCTGGAAAAAGACATCGATTCCATTGTTACGTTTCTAACAGAATCCATTCCGTCACTTCTGGCAACTGTTACCAGACTAATCGGTGCTTTTTTGATTCTGTACATAATGAACAAGACACTTGCACTTATTATAATTATCATTTGCCCATTATTTTTGATTATCAGTAAATTATACGTAAAAAAAACAAGGCTGATCACCCATGATATACGAACGTCTGAAAGCAAAATTCAAACAACTATTCAGGAAGGTTTACAGCATATTACCGTACTCAAAACATTTGGAAAAACTTTATGGGCCACAGAAATTCTGAATGAGACACAAAACAACCTAAAAAAAGGAATCAAAAACAAAACGATATACTCCAGCATTTCGTCTTTAACTATGAACTTTGGATTCTCGGCTGGATATATTATCACTTTCACTTGGGGAGTCCTTAATTTGGAAAATGGAATTATAACTTATGGCGCACTCATAGCCTTCATGCAACTTATCGGGCAAATTCAAGCTCCTATCAGAAACCTTTCACGCTACATTCCCATATTCATAAATGCCTTTACCGCAAGCGAGCGCATTATTGAACTACAAGCAATAAAACAAGAAAAATTATTCTACAAGCCGTTGCTGAAAGGTGATGTGGGAATAGAATTAAAAAACGTTACATTTCAATATCCCAAAGGGCGTCATATTTTTGAAAATTTCTCATATAATTTTACCCCACATAGCAAAACTGCAATCGTAGGCGAAACCGGAAAAGGAAAAACGACTTTAATAAGACTTGCACTTTCTCTCCTGCACCCCCAAAAAGGATGCATAGAAATATATAACAAGACTACACGTTTGTCACTTACCAACTTATCACGTAATAACTTTTCATACGTGCCACAAGGAAACACATTACTAAACGGAACCATAAAAAGCAATCTGATTCTCGGAAACGAATATGCCACAGAAACAGACATGGTCAATGCGCTCACTGCTGCATGTGCCAATTTCGTATTCAACTCAGAAAAAGGGCTGGATATGCCATGTGGCGAAGGTGGTAACGGACTTTCTGAAGGACAGGCCCAACGAATCAGCATTGCAAGAGCGTTATTAAAACCATGCAGCATTCTCATTATGGATGAAGCCACATCCTCTTTAGATGAGGATACAGAAAAGAATGTTATAAAAAACATTACAAGTCTATACCCTGAAAAAACCATAATCTTTATTACGCACAGACCTGAAATTCTAAAATATTGCACTCACGTTCTGCATTTATAATATTATCAGCATAATTAAAAACAAGAAAACAAAAAAACACCAGTCTTTCCTGCTCCTATACAAAAGGAAAAGAAAAGCTCTTTTTTATCACAAAAAACTTTGCTTATTCGGATATTTTTCAGCAAATTTGCAAGAGGAAAAATCAATCAAATATCTAATAAACATGGAAAACATAGAAAAATCAATTAGTGGGCTTCAAAGAGAAAAGTTCCAGAAAAATATCGATGGAAAACTTACTGATTTATTCTTTTTACATAATGCAGCCGGCCATGAAATTGCAATCACCAATTACGGTGGTACAATTGTAGCGATCATGGTTCCTGACAAAAACGGGAACTTAAGTAACATTATTCAAGGCCATGATTGCATTGAGGATTGCATTTCATCACCTGAGCCATTCCTAAGTACCCTAATCGGCCGATATGGAAATCGTATCTGCAAGGGTAAATTTACTATGAACAACAAAGAATACAAACTAGCCATCAACAATGGAGAAAATCACCTACATGGCGGCCCGACAGGTTTTCATAGTAGAGTATGGGATGCAGAACAAGTTGACACACAAAGTTTGATTTTACGTTACACATCAGCATACTACGAAGAAGGATTCCCCGGTGAATTGAAAATGACTGTCATGTACACTTTTAACGATGATGATGAACTGATTATCAATTATCGTGGAACAACAAATAAGAAGACTGTAGTAAACATGACTCACCACGGTTTCTTCTCACTTGCAGGCATTGCAAACCCCACACCTACAATTGAAGATATTGAGTGCCAAATCAATGCAGATTACTATATTCCTATTGACAAGAACTCAATTCCGACAGGCGAAATTCTCAAAGTGGAAGGCACACCATTTGATTTTAGAACCATGCGTAAAATAGGACAAGACATTGATGCCGACAACGAACAAATAAAAAATGGTGCAGGCTACGACCATTGCTTTGTATTGAAAAAGAATGAACCCGGTGAACTCTCTTTTGCTGCAAAAGTCGTTGAGCCAAAAAGCAAAAGAACAATGGAGGTTTGGACAACAGAACCTGGAGTTCAATTTTACACAGACAATTGGGCTGATGGATACAAGGGACAATTTGGTGCCACATTCCCAAGACGAAGCGCAATCTGTTTTGAGGCACAACACTTCCCAGACAGTCCGAATCATTCTTACTTCCCCCCTGTTATACTCAAGCCTGGAGAACTATACTCCCAAAAAACCATTTACAAATTTGGCATAGCAGATTAAGTTGACAATCAACAATAAATTACTAATATAAAAACAAACTAAAAAAATGGTAGAACAAAAGAAAAATAACGCGCTCCCCATTGTGATGATGTTTGCGTTGTTTGCAATGATTGCATTCGTTACAAATTTATGTTCCCCAATGGGAGTCATTGTTAAAAATCAATTTGGTGCATCCAACTTTGAAGCCGCATTAGGTAATGCAGCCAATTTTATTGCCTATGCAGTAATGGGAATTCCTTCAGGACTTCTTTTAAAGAAAATCGGTTACAAGAAAACGGCTCTTGTTGCCATTGTTGTAGGATTCATAGGCGTATTGCTGCAATATTTCTCAGGTAAAGCAAGTGACAGTAACGCATTTGCCATATATCTGACAGGAGCATTCATTGCCGGATTCTGTATGTGTATGCTTAACACCGTAGTTAATCCTATGCTTAACACCCTTGGCGGTGGTGGTAACAAAGGCAACCAATTGATCCAATTTGGCGGCGTATTAAACTCTTTTTCAGCTACATTCGTTACAATTTTTGTAGGAGCACTCGTAGGTGACGCCACAAAAGCCAAAATCAGCGATGCCACACCTGCTCTGTTCATTGCTTTAGGTATCTTTGCCATTGCATTTATCGTATTGGCAATTGTCAACATCCCTGAACCTCCAACGAATCAGAAAAAAGAAGCCAGCACACAGAAAGATCCGTACAGTGCATTCTCTTTCAGACATTTTAATTTAGGAATCTTAGCTATATTCTTCTACATGGGTATTGAAGTTGGCGTGCCGTATTATGTCAATCAATATCTTACAGCTACCCCCGACTCAGCTACAGCAGGTGTTGGTATTGATGCTGGTATAGCTGGTTCCATCGTTGGAATTTATTGGCTTTTGATGCTTGTTGGCCGTCTGGTTGGCGGAGTTATTGGCTCAAAAGTTTCAAGTAAGGCGCAAATTACAGTTGTTAGTTCTTTATGCATCATCTTCGTACTGATCGGTATGTTTGCTCCGGAAACCAACGTTACAATTTTTGGTTTTAATGGTAGTGAAGGAACATTCTCTACAGCTCAAGTTCCGGTTGGTGTACTGTTCCTAATTCTGGTAGGACTTTGTTCATCTGTAATGTGGGGAGGAATCTTCAATATGGCAGTTGAAGGCTTAGGTAAATACACTGAATTCGCATCCGGAATGTTCATGGTAATGGTTTGCGGTGGCGGTATCATTGTTCCCATTCAAGGTTGGGTTGCTGATATCTGCTCTAACTATATGACCAGCTACATTGTAATTCTAGCTTGTGCTGCTTATATTCTGTTCTTTGCCTTGATCGGAAGCAAAAATGTAAACAAAGATATTCCTACAGCATAAATTTGGTAACTCCTAAAATTTGATCGTATGAAATTAACAATAGAAGATGTAAGAAGCCGCTTTATTGAGCACTTCGACGGAACAACAGGAAGCGTATATACCTCACCGGGAAGAATTAATATCATTGGAGAACATACCGACTACAACGGCGGTTTCGTATTTCCCGGTGCAGTACAACAAGGTGTTATAGCTGAAATCAAGCCAAACGGAACACGTACCGTTCGCGCCTATTCCATTGACATGAAAGATTATGTAGAATTTAATCTTGACGATGAAAAAGGTCCCTCTGCAACCCACTTCAGATTTGTTTTCGGTGTATGCCGCGAAATGATGAAAAGAGGTGTACCAGTTGAAGGATTCAACACCGCATTTGCAGGAGACGTGCCTATAGGAGCCGGAATGAGTTCGTCAGCTGCATTGGAAAGTACATTTGCATTTGCCCTTAATGATTTATTCGGTGACAACAAAATCGAAAAATTTGAATTGGCAAAAGTCGGACAGGCAACAGAGCATAAATATATCGGATGCAATTGTGGCATTATGGATCAATTTGCCTCAATCTTTGGAAAAGCAGATCAGTTAATCCGTTTGGATTGTCGCTCTGGTGAGTACAAATACTATCCGTTCCACCCCAAAGGCTATAAACTGGTGCTTCTCAATTCATGTGTTAAACACAATCTGGCAGGATCAGCTTATAACGACCGCCGTAAGAGTTGCGAAAACGTTGTAGCAGCTATCCAAAAAAATCATCCTGAAGTAGAAACCCTAAGAGATGCCAATTGGGCCATGCTCTCTGAAGTTAGAGATACGGTTTCTGAAGAAGATTTGCTGAGAGCTAAATATGTATTGGGTGAAAAAGACCGCGTTCTGGCTGTTTGCGATGCTTTGGAAAAAGATGATTACGAAACAGTTGGAGAAAAAATGTATGAAACACACGAAGGTCTGAGCAAAGACTACGAAGTTTCATGTGCGGAACTTGACTTCCTCAATGATATCGCAAAATCATGCGGAGTAACCGGTTCACGCGTAATGGGTGGTGGATTTGGCGGTTGCACAATCAACCTTGTCAGAGAAGAATTATATGAAAACTTTATTACGACAGCCAAAAAAGAATATAAAGAAAAATTTGGAAAAGAACCTGTTGTTATTGACGTTGTAATTGGTGATGGAGCTCGTAAACTGTGCTAATCAGCAATACATTCATAATAAAAAGAAAATCCCGAACTATATTAAAGTTCGGGATTTTCTTTTTATTCTTCACTGCTAAAAAGGTTACGCTTTTTAAGACTTTGGCCCTTATTTCTATATTACTTTACATCCAGTTATTTCATATATTCCCAACTATTATTTTACTTTGCAAAAAAAGGAGATAATACTTATAAATAAGCCCCATCGTCAAAAAGAAATTCAAGACATAAGACTATACCAGGAATCAAGATTTCACACAATAGAACACTACAATACGCCCTCCGCAAGTACAGTTGAAACAAAAGGCTAATAAATCGGCCACGCCCCCACTTCTCTACGTCCTCAATTATCCGATTTTTTTACAATGCTACCCCAATCCAAACAAGGTTGGACTTTAATTTCATTAGAAACCTTCTAAAAAAATTTAGATAGGAATTTATCCTATCTAAACCGTATATTGAAAGATCTTGAATCGTGCCTGCCCTATTTTAAAATATAGATACAGTTAATTTCATTATTGCGCACTCTCTTGTTTTAAAATGCTATATGCAGCATATAAGCCCAATTCACCGGCCTTGCGCAAATCAGACAACCCTTGTTTCTTTTCATTCATCTGCAGATGTAACAAGCCCCGATTATACCAAGCTTCAGCAAAACGTGGCTGACATGACAACACGCGGTTGTAATCGTTCAGAGCTTCTTTATTCATCCCCAAATGTGTTTCCACACATGCCCGATTGTATATTATAGGCCAAACTTGATTTTCAGAACTACCATTTTTCTGCAAAAAGGCATTAAGCTGTTTTAATAGCAATGCCCACGAATCTCTTTCGTTTTGAGTTGGATGTACAGTTGCATACTTCACCCAAAGCTCACTATATACCAACATAGCCATAACGGAATGTGAATTTAACACCAATGCCTTATTCACAGCATCAAGACCATTGGTATAATGAGCCAAATATAAATCACATATTGCAGAAAGCAACCATGACTCAAAAGTTTGCATTTGAACCAACGATTTACGCAGTTCTTCCAAAGATTCTCTACCTCCAAAATCGCCGACAGTGCGTTTCACGGCTGTAGACATTTCTATCCGAAATGGGGTAATTTTTTCCTGATTGATCTGTTCAATTTCCGTTAGGAAATAGGTTGGAATCGGTTCTTCGGTATTTAACCGGCCTTTTGTTTGAACGAAAATAAGACCAAGCATCGGCTGTGGCTCTTTTTCCACGACGTTATTCTGTACCAACCCACGTGACATTCGAGTATATAGTGAGTGTGTCAGAGAATCAGTTTCATCTGCCACTACCAGTTGCTGATAGCTTTCTAACTCATGATTACTCCGTTTACGTACAGCTTTGGTACGTCTGCGACGGGAGGAAGCAGAAACAAAACGATCCAACTGGTTGATATAAATCTTGTTCTCATCAGATGCGGCAGCCTTATTCATCCCCAAACGTCGGTAGCAAACAGAACGTTGATAGTACCCGTAAAGAAAATCCGGATATGATTTAATAATGACCGTATAATCAGCTACTGCTCCCCTAAAATCACCGGTTTTCTGGCGCAGCTGTGCACGATTTAAACGAGCCAACATATTATCAGGTTCCAAATTCAAGACAAAATTAAAATCAACAATTGCACGATTATTGTCACCAACTTGCGCACGTAACAATCCACGATTATAATGTGCCAAGAAATTATCAGGATCCAAATTCAAGACTTCATCGTAATCACTCAGAACGGCTCCTAATTTTCCCAACTGATATCGCGCCACGGCACGATTCAGATAATATCCTACGTTTTTAGGTGAATAAGTAATGGCTTGCGTCAAACAGGAATCGGCAAACTGATACTGCTCTGCATTGTAATAAGTTGAAGCCATAAAAGCCCACGCCTCCGAATTCTGAGGTTGGACATCGACCGAACGCTTCAACCAGTTTACCGCGTCCAACGTATCTTTTTTTTCCAAACAAACTTGAGCCTTTAAATCAAACGCTTTGGCATATCGTGGCCATTTCATCAAAATGGTATCCAATTCTAACCAAGCTCGTTCTGTATCTTTCAACTCAATACGACATAACACCCGATTATACCATAAAGATACATCCCGTTCACCCGTCACGGGATCGTTCTGCAAAATATAATCATAATCTGCTGCAGCCTTTGCAAAATCCTGACGTTTTATATAGCACAAGGCCCGCAACTGATATACGGGCATTATAAAAGGATTTCTCTCAATCGATTGCGAACAATCTTCTATTGTTCCCTCGAAATCCTCCAAATAGAATTTAGCCAGTCCTCGATAATAATAAGGTTCAGACAGATACGGTTTAGCATCAATGACCTGATTAAAATAACCTATGGAAAGTACATAATCATCATAATACAAAGCTCCTTTTCCCATTTCCATAACCATGTCTGTATTGACCTGTGATTTCAGATGATATGCACCACAAAAAAAACAAGTCAACACAAAACAAAAACGGACAAAACGCTCTATGTTATTAGAATATAACCAATAAAAAAAGGGACAAGACTGACGTATGACATCATGATTAAAAAAAAGTCGCAGATTATTCATCACTTTATACTTTTGACAAAATCCGAATTCACTATACGCCAACAACTCCCTTCTTTCAAGTTACCTTATCAAAACTATTTTTTTACAACACGCTTCGTCTTATATGAAGCATGTACGCGCCCCTTGAGCAACATCGTCAATTTTCCCTTTACCATTTGACGACGCAATGGCGAAATGCGATCAGTAAAGACCTTACCGTCAAGATGATCAAACTCGTGCTGCATTACCCTGGCCAAGAAACCATCAACCCATTCTTCATGCAAATTAAAATCCTCATCCAAATAACTGACTTTAATACGTGTTGGACGTTTCACTGCTTCGTGAATTCCCGGAAGGCTTAAACAGCCCTCTTCCATTGAATCCATCTTAGACTCATCATATTCCTCGATATACGGATTGATGTATGCTTTCCGGAATCCTTTATATTCAGGAAAATCTTCTCCCATAACATCCAAATCAATAACGACCAGACGAATTGACAAACCGATTTGTGGAGCTGCTAGTCCTACTCCATCAGCCTGTTGCATCGTTTCGAACATGTCAGCAATCAGTTGTTTCAAATTCGGATAATTTTGGTCTAGTTCTTCTGTTTCCTGTCGCAAAACAGGTTGTCCATATACATAAATTGGTAATATCATGACTTTATATTGTTTTTATTGATTCCATATACGACTGCAAGATTATTGTTGCGCTAATTTCATCAACTTTAGCCTTGTCTTGCCGATCCTTTTTTCTCATTCCTCCCGCAAGCATTGTTTGATGAGCGATAACTGAAGTAAACCGTTCATCATAAAAAGCAACAGGAATCTGGGGGATCTCTTTACGCAATTTTTCCACAAAAGAACGTACTCGTGATTGATTTTCAGAAGGTTGACCATTCATTGTAACAGGTAATCCTACGACAAACAACTCAACCGCCTCCTTCTGCACGTAGTTTTTCAGAAAACTCATAAGCCCCGTTGTAGGAACGGTAGTCAATCCTCCTGCAATTAACTTCAAAGGATCACTAACAGCAATCCCTGTCCTTTTCTTTCCATAATCTATTGCTAAAATCCTACCCATACATCTTTTTGCAAAAGTAATAAAATTCACACCATAACTACTCAAAATGAAAGTTATTTTTCATTTTTATATACAAATCAATTAGCAATTCACTTTCAGATTATCATATGACGCATACACGCCATCGGGTAAATATTGTTCCAAACTAGCATGTAATCCAGCATGATGGCTCATATGTATCAGATAAGTCCGGCTTGCGCCAATACGTTCAGACAGCCGTATAGCTTCATCAATGCTCTCATGCGTAGCATGTGGCTCAAAACGCAATGCTCCCAATACCAACACATCCAGATTCTGCAAATATACCATCTCAGACTCCGGCAATGATTTAATGTCTGTCAAATAAGCCATCCGACCAATTCTATATCCCAATATAGGAGCTTTACCATGCATCACTCTTATCGGAAAAATATCTAATCCTCCAATTGTAAATAATTCATGAAGATGACAAACCTTCAAATCAAGTTGAGGAACTCCAGGATATTTATTCTGAACGAAACAATAAGGAAGACGCTCTCTAATATGAGCTGCACATGGAGCTTCTGCATAAATCTGCGTAGTTCCAAATACATTATATGGACGCAAGTCATCTATTCCTCCCACATGATCATAATGTTCATGCGTAAGCAATACTGCATCCAAATGACGCAGTCCTCCCAACTTTAACATCTGAGTCCGAAAATCCGGGCCACAATCAATCAAGATATTCGCTAATTGACTTTCTATCAGAATAGATGACCTCAAACGTTTATCCCGCTCATCCGCTGAACGACAAACCTCACAATTGCATCCAAGCTGAGGCACTCCTGTGCTTGTTCCTGTTCCTAAAAAAGTCACAGTCATCAAATCCATATTACCTCCGGCTTTATTTCTATCCCGAACTTTAGCTTTACATCATCGCGGATTCTATCACTTAACTGCGCAATGTCTGCTCCGGTTCCGCCTCCATAATTTACAATAACTAATGCCTGTTTATCATAAACGCCAACAGCGCCCTCTTTCCTTCCCTTCCAGCCACATTGTTCTATCAACCACCCTGCGGGAATCTTATACTTATTTTCTTCTACTATATAATGAGGCATCTCCGGGTATTGAGTCTGCAAAGATTCAAAAGTTTCTTTATTGACAATTGGATTCATAAAAAAAGATCCTGCACTGCCAATCTCTGTGGGGTCAGGTAATTTGCTGCGTCTAATTTCTATAATCAAATCACGAAGCTCCCCTGCTGTTACAGATGTACAACCTCGCTTTTCCAACTCACGCTTTAGTGCTCCATACTCCAAATTAGGTTTAAACGTCCTATTCAGGCGATACAACACATGAGTTATAATATATTTTCCCTTCCAATCGGTTTTAAAACGGCTGCTACGATATGCATACCGACACTGTTTTTTGTCGAGTATGACCATCCGGTTGTGTTCCACATCAATGGCCGCTACAGCTTCTATCAAATCTTTTGCCTCAACACCGTAAGCCCCTATATTCTGAACTGCACTAGCTCCAACCTCACCAGGTATTAGCGAAAGATTCTCCAAACCATAATAACCATGATCCACGCAATAACTTACAAAATCATCCCACACTTCTCCTGAACCGGCCTCAATCAAAACAGAATCATCATTAGAAGCCATTAAAGTTATACCCTTAATATTAGAATGCAGGATAATACCCTCATAATCCTTTGTAAACAGCAAATTACTCCCCTGACCAATCGGAAAAAAGGGAATATCTGCAGGACGTTGGCGAAGAAATTGTTGTAACTCCTCTACGCTTTCATATTCTATATATCTTGCACACAGAGCATCTACACCAAACGTATTATGATGTTTCAAAGAATAATTTTTTTCATCTATCATCAGTTCTCAAATTTTGTAAGAATCCAACTGCCATTTTTCTTTTTGAAAGTCAACACACTATGCATGCTATTTGACAAACCGCTTATGACCATAACACGCTCACGGTTATCACGATATTGCTGACCATAATTTACGTTTGCAATCACGCCATGAGGTAAATCCGGTTTAAAGGCAAACCATTGATCAACGTCAACAACCCCCTCAACCGTTTCAAAATTATCAGAATCATAGGTCTTGAAGCTTACAGTTTGCGAAACATGCCGACGCTGAAAGGCTGAATCTACGGCAAAGCGCTGATAAAAATTCAAGAAATCAGCGTTCGCATTTTGGCGGACAGCCTCATAACGCAGAGCTTTTAGTTTCCAAATTCCCTCTTCGCGCTGAAAGTCATATTGTTTAACTGTCTTCTTATTCAAATTTATCCACTCCACGACTACTCTATTCAGTTTTGTATCCTTTTCCAGATTCGTATTATTATGATGACCGTAAATCACGATATACGCTTGTTTCGTAGAATACAAACGATCATAATGCCATTGCTTCTGCTGCAAATACGATTTGGTACCGGTCCGGGCATCTGAAACCGGAAGAGGAAAATCTATACGCTGCATCTGAAACCGCCTGTTGGTCATAAAACTATATATAAAGTCATCAAACAGACCATCAACACTTTTGGGAGGCATTTTTTCATCTACAACCACACTGCTGTCCACAACAACTGAATCAGCCTGTGACATCACGCTGTCTCGGGAGTTTGTTTGTTGCTTTACGGAACCTTGACAAGAGGTCAAGACCCCTAAAACGACAAAAACGCACAAGAAAACTTTTTTCATTTTCAATTTATGTCTATTTTCAAGGCAAAAATACGGTTTTTATTCCTATCGCACACCTATTTTTCTCATAAATGTTTACCTTTGCAACTTGAAACGAATGAAATATTATAGACTTTCCTTCAAAAGTTAATCTTATGATTGAACAAATACAAGCATTGTTAAGCCAAGTACATACGCTTCAAGCTCATGATACTAAAGAACTTGAAGCATTACGTATCAAATATTTAAGCAAAAAGGGTATTGTGGCCGACCTTATGACCCAATTCCGTTCAGTACCCGCCGAACAAAAGCGTGAAGTAGGAATGCTGCTAAACCAGTTGAAAGATGCTTTAAACCAGCGGTTGGCTGATTTGCGTAACGAATTGACGCAAGAACAAGACGACGGAACAAAGGCTTTGGACTTAACCCGTTCGCCCTATCCTATTAAACTGGGAACACGACATCCGCTTTCTATCGTAAAAGCAGAAATCATTGATATATTCTCACGTCTGGGATTTACTCTGGCTTCCGGACCTGAAATTGAAGACGACTGGCATGTGTTCTCTTCCATGAACTCTCCTGCTGATCACCCTGCACGCGACATGCAAGATACATTCTTCATCAAGCGCCAACCGGACGTTCTGCTGCGTACACACACCAGTTCCATACAGTCACGCGTAATGGAACATACAGAACCTCCTATCCGCGTGCTTTGCCCCGGCAGAGTCTACCGAAACGAAGCCATAAGTGCACGCGCACACTGTTTTTTCCACCAGGTTGAAGGATTATACATTGACAAGGACGTTTCATTTACCGACCTGAAACAGGTATTGTTACTGTTTGCACAAGAAATGTTCGGCCCAGACACCCAAATACGCCTTCGCCCGTCCTATTTCCCCTTTACGGAACCTTCTGCGGAAATGGATATCAGTTGTCATCTATGTGGCGGAAAAGGCTGCAGTTTCTGCAAAAATACCGGATGGGTAGAAATTTTAGGATGTGGTATGGTTGACCCGGCTGTTCTCGAAGCCAATGGTATTGACTCTACACAATATAAGGGCTATGCCTTTGGTATGGGAGTAGAACGCATCACAAACCTCAAATATCAAGTTAAGGACTTAAGAATGTTCTCTGAAAATGACGTTCGTTTCCTTGATGAATTTACCTCTGCATACTAAAACGATGAATTATGAGTGACGGTAATTTCAACAGGAATCTTCTTCCTCCCACTCTTTTCCAAAGTGGATACAGAAGCGGAGTGAGCAAGACCAGAGCTATTGCTACTACGCAGTTCAAACTCATCTTGCAGCATATCAACCCCGATTTTTCTGAAGAAGAAATAGCACATTGGAGTGAAGAATTCCGACAGGCACTCAACAGATCACTCTAACCTTACACTGACACACTATTAGTTTTAATACAAAGTTACGGCTCAGCAAAGAAGTTCTCTTTGCTGAGCCGTAACTTTGTCGTATTTTGTATTTCCATATACGGACTTCAAGCATTTTTCTTATATCATTGCATTTCATACCTGCTCGTAAATAACCATACAGGATTCAATGGTCGGCAAATTTTTGCCACATACAAAATACTTATATCACAAAACAAGGTCGGAGCTTAATTTTTTTAGCTGGCTGCCATAAAAATTAAGCTCCGACCTTGTGGTACAAAATTCAGTGCTTTCAAGAAGCAATTATCATTCCTCTCCTCGCAAAATAGGTAATGTCAATTTATATCGGACAGCTAAAATACGCATTATAAAGACTACCGAGCCACAAACTATACTGGAAATACGATAATCAAAACCCACATAATCACAGGCCACATAAGCCAGACCTCCTACAACACAGGCCAATGCATAAATTTCCTTGCGAAATATCAAAGGTTCTTCATTAATAAAAACATCACGCAACACACCACCGGCAGCTCCGGTCATTGTGCCCATAATTATAGCAGTCCACCAAGGAAATCCGTGTGCCAAGGTTTTTTCCAATCCCACAACCGTAAACAGTGCCAAGCCAATAGAGTCAAATATAAACCACGTGCTTTGCTGCTTGATTACATATTTACCAAACACCATTACCCAAATCAAAGCCAAAGCAGAACAGATCAGATAAAACGGATTAGTCATCCAAAATGGTGGGACGCCCAACATCAAATCGCGAAAAGTTCCGCCACCTATAGCAGTAGTTACACCCACCACATAAGCGCCAAACAAATCAAAACGCTTGGCTGAAGCCAGACGAATACCGGAAATGGCAAAAGCAAAAGTTCCGATAAAGTCAAGCATCTGAACAAAAGTAGGAAGCTGTATTGTCATTTACTGAAAAATTATAATAATAACGAAATCAAATTTACTTATTTACCACATTCTGCAATCGACCTGTCAAATAGCCGCGAATATTATCAGCCATAATTTTCATCAACCGCATACGAGCCTCGGTAGTGACCCATGCTATATGAGGCGTAATAAATACATTTTCAAGGGTCCAAAACGGATGATTCTCACAAGGCGGCTCATGCTCCATCACATCTGCAGCATATCCTCCTAAAATGCCACTCTTTAAAGCCTCAACAACAGCCAGCTCATCAACCAAAGCTCCTCGCGCCGTATTTATCAGCAATAATCCGGGCTTTGCCTTGCCCAACAACGCGGTATTGACAAAATGGCGATTTTCAGCCGTAAGTGGTGCGTTCAGACTGACCACATCACAAGTTTTGAAAGCCTCGTCTACAGTAACTGGTGTTACGTATTCGGGTAAATCCTTACGATGCGTAACAGCAACAATCTGCATACCAAATGCATGTGCCATACGAGCCACAACTTCACCAATCCGTCCAAATCCGACAATGGCCAACCGTTTACCCCAAAGTTCTATTAACGGTTGATTCCAGCAACAAAAATCCGGACTCTTGCTCCAAAATCCATTACGGTTGGCACGAGCATAATGCCCAACCCTGTTGGTTAATTCCAGCAAAAGAGAAAAGAACATCTGCGCAACCGACTCCGAACCATATCCGGCCGCATTACACACCCATACCCCATGTTCGGCAGCAGACTGAACATCAATCCTGTCATAACCTGCTGCAGCAACGCAAACAAGTTTTAATGACGGAAGCTGCTCAAAATGCTCACGTTGAAGTCCGGTCTTGTTCACTATTAAGACTTCAGCATCTTTTGCACGTTCCAATACATTTTCAGGCTCCGTACGGTTATAAACCGTCAAATCACCAAGTTCAGACAATTCATCCCACGATATATCTCCCGGGTTTACGGTATATCCGTCAAGAAATACAATTTTCATGATTACAGATTTTATTTTAAGGTCGGAAATATACATCAGTATAACCTATCAGGCGATCTGTTCTTGCACCAATTTCCCGATAATAGATATATACTGAATACTTGTTCTCCGTCTGATAAAAGTTTCCCTCAACCGGCTCTGTCAAGAACTCACCTGCTCTACTTCCTGTCGGTTCAAACATATACATATAATTATAATATCCCTGTTTCATCAACAAACTGGCCATATAACTTTGAGTAGGTTCATCATATACCATCTCATAAGTTTCCGGATGCAAATCCTTACACCTCCATCGGCCATCTACTACAATTTTTCCATCTTTACGTTCCGGCATCTTAAGCTGAAAATGAACCATCACATAATCACTTTCAGCACTTACATTACTGCCGGTAGAACGTATTACAAATGCGCCATCCTGATCCTCATCATACACATAATTTTTACGCGGACTGTCGGCATAGAGAAAAAAATGATAGTACGGATTGATTCTCCTAATATAATCAACTCCCATCGTAGGTACGTTCACATCCAGCAACTCGACTTTTCTATATTCATTACCAGCGGGAAAAATCAAATCGGCACAATGCTCCCACAAAAGCGAAGATGGGAGTACGGATGTGGCAACCGGCCATACGGCACTGTTCCACCTGTCGTTTTGAACAACACAAGCTTTAAACTGCTTGGCAGGATTATTGACATTACCTACCTTACTAAAATTTACCGACATGGATACCTGCTGATGACTGCTATTCCAATCCCTATCCGTATTGGTCGAAATATCTACTGCCGGCATAATCTGTTGTTCTGAAACAGAAAAATAAGCATAAGCTAATGGAACCTCATCTTCATCATCCACATCATAAATCGTCACCCGATAATTTCCAGACATTCGTAATGACACATCCGCATTGGGAAGGCGAAACATATAATGCGTATAAAGTACTGTCGTATTCATACTTTGTTCAACTGACGGAATGAGCAGATCATCACCAAATCCGTCTAAAAAATCACTCTCAATCAGTTGATCGGAAAGGCTCCAATCAGCTTCACAATGCTCAACTTTATAAGCCATGCGACGATAATCATGAGAAAGTTCATCAAAAGAAATCTCTACATACTCATCTTCTCCCAAATTTATTACGGGTGAAGCCTTCAAATCATCCCCGACTCGTACCATTAATGTCTTCAAACGGTCAGAAAATATCATATTATGTTGCGCCATTGCAACATAATAATATCCGAACAATAGTACAAGCAGAAACAATCGGCGCATAAAATTCATACTTATTTTTTATTTCAACGTTTCAAAACGACGTTTAATCCAATAAGACACTCCCACTGTAATCAGGCAAAACAGCATTATAATCTCAAAGAAATGTGCGTATCCCAATTTCTCCTGTAACCATCCTGCCGCCATCCCCGGAAACATCATGCTCATGGCCATAAATGCCGTACATATAGCATAATGGGCTGTTTTATTATTTCCTTTTGAAAAAAAGATAAGAAACAGCATATAAGCAGTAAATCCGAAACCATAACCAAACTGCTCGATAAATACACAAGCATTAATCATAAAAAAATTCTCAGGCAATACCCAACTCAAATATACATACACCAAATTAGGTAACGACATGGCTATTACCATAGGCCACAACCATTTGCGAAGTCCGCCCTTTGCCGCAGCAATACCACCAACTATTCCTCCTATAGTAAGGCCTATCACTCCTATGGTGCCTTGAACAAAGCCCAATTCTGACGTTGTCAATCCCAATCCCATTGCAGACTTTTTTTCAATAAAAAACAATGGACAAATGCGTGTCAACATCGCTTCAGGAAACCGGTAGAGCAACATGAACAACACTGCTGGAATAATATGAGGCTTTTTGAAAAAGGTGACAAATGAATCCAGAAAATCTCTTAACAGATTTCTTCCTGAAACCCTTTTCAACCGGTCTTCAGACGGGCACGGCAACACAAATCTATGATATACGCAAAGTAAAAGGAACAACGCTGCCGCAGCATAAAAAGTCAAACTCCAGGCCATCGATATGCGACGCGTAAATACCTCCAGCACACCTGCAATCATTATTAAAAAGCCTTGTCCGGCAATTGTAGCAATACGATAAAAAGTGCTCCTTATTCCTACAAATAAAGCCTGTTCTTCATCATCAAGCCCCAACATATAAAATCCATCGGCCGCAATATCATGTGTTGCACTACTAAAAGCCATCAACCAGAAAAACGCCAAACTTAACTGAATGGCAAAGGAAGTATGCAACGTAAAAGCCACTCCAGCCAAAGATGCCCCGACCAACAATTGCATAACTACTATCCACCACCGTTTCGTTTTTAACATATCCACTACCGGACTCCAAAAAGGTTTGATGACCCACGGCAAATATAGCCAACTGGTATATAAAGCTATATCCGTATTTGACAATCCAAAACGTTTATACATTACTGCCGCAATGGACATTACCACCACGTATGGTATACCTTCAGCAAAATACAAGGACGGTACCCAAGCCCAAGGCGAACGTTTCGAGCATCTTTTCTGAATCATAATTATATAATTTTACTGATAAACCTTTTTGATCTCTGCATTTTTATAATAATGCCGCAAAATCTGCTCAAAAGAATATCCTTGTTCACTCATAACTGCCGCACCAATCTGACACATTCCTACGCCATGTCCCCAACCTGCACCCTTCAGCACAAACGACTGAGGAACTCCTGATGCATTTTCCTTACCTTTTTCTATAATAAAAGCAGAACTATACAAATGAGTATCAGACAACACACGACGTATCTCCAATTCCTTACCAACAATGATGCTGCGCAACGTCCCTACAATTTTCAGCCGATACAACCGCCCGCTCTTTCCACGTGAAAGAGGCTGCAGATCAACAATATACCCCAAATCCATATTTAGATTCTTACGTACCATGTCCGACAATTCCTCTTGCGAATAACAAATTGTCCAACGATAAAAATCGGGAGTTTCGCAATCATAATCGTTTAAGACCTGTCGTAAAATATGCTGGTCATGCGTGTTACAAAAAACATCCTCAGGATAATTAATCCACGCCTCTACTGTTTTTTCGTTACTTAAAACAGGAACACCATCTTCTTCCATATTGTCATGTACTGCAGACAAATAGGGAACATCACGTTTATCCCAACATGCAGCGTATTCTTCGCTTATACCACCGCAACATTTTGAAAAACGAGCATCACATATTTCGTCGTGAAAAACCAAGACCTGTCCTTTCGTTGCACGAACGGCCTGAGATACATGCGCAGTACTTTCACGTGTAACTCCCTGATAACGTTGACAATGATCGTCTGCACAAACATCAAACAACGTATGATCCTTCCTGTCATACCATGTACAGATTTCATCTTCATTTACGATTTTTCCGGCCGGCTCCAAATTTGACTTTACATCGGGATTTCGACGATTCATCATCTGCACAAAAAGCCAACTGCGAGAAACCACAGCATGAGCTTTCAGCAATTCCAAATCTGATGTAGCTTTCATTTCACTGCTAATCACACTCGTTAAATACGTCTCAACCGGAACTATATTAACAACCCAGATGGTATCATCGTGTACCACAAACTTTAAAGCGCCCAAAAAGGTCTGGTCCTCTTGTCTTTCCCAATGAAAATGAATACCAATTGTGACCTTTTCAAGAGTAAACGTCGAATCGGTAGTGCAAGGTCGGAACAAAAGCTCATCATACAAATTTCCGTTCCATAAAATCTTACCCTCATGATATGCCAAATGCTGCTGACCACTCACCGTATTATTTTCTACCACATACACTTCATTAAGCCTAAACTTAATGTCCTCTCCGTGCATAATTCCCACCTCTACTTCCGGTTCGGTCGCAACAAGTGCGCTACATCCTAAAGGTTGATTCGATGCCTTAATACGCAAAGCCAACTGCTCGACACTACTTGCCGACATAGTAACTTCCTGTAAGATACCGAAAGCTTCGTCACATGTCAGTTGCTCATAATCGGACGCTCTGGGGGTGATTATCAATCCCGACATATCCAAAGCGCCCGGACTTATCAGCCGCTGACTGTCAGTCTCCCGGAAATAACATTCAGGCCGATGCTTTGTACGAGGAAACAGAACAACAATCAATTGATCAGCCAAATCTGACTCTGAACGCTGTTTCCATGCCAGTAAGTTCATGTCGGGTTCCAACTGTCCGTCGGCTTTTGGCAGAAACTTTATCAACCACCTAAGCCATTCTGTTCCCCGCTCAACATTATCAGCCTTCACAACAAAAGCAGGACAAGCATACCCTTTCAGTACATAAATCCCCCCATGTTCTGCACCGGAAGCATCTTTCGTAACCTTTACTGTCGACAACAGAGAATCGTAATATCTCCAATCAGCAATCAACGGAACCCCACAGCATCGGCCAGCCTGAAAATGTGCATGATCGGGGGCTGAAGCACCACAACGCGCTCCGTTGTAAAACACGACGTCATCTTTAAGTGTCCAAGCCAGTCGACAAAAGGTTTCTATATATTCTCCCACAGATTGAGCGCCATGACGACGGGTAGGAATCGTTAAATGACGAGGCAAAATGGGATACGGATTAATCAAAATCTGAAAATGACCTTCAATTGGCAGACTCAACTGCTCAGCAGGCCGGTTATGATCACACAAAAAGCAAGCACGCTGCTTGATACTAACCGCGTCGACCTTGGCCGTAGCCGACCCCATACGTGCCGGGTTGTACTGCAACGTCAACCTGCATCCTTCACGGGATACATCGCGCAAACGCACCTGTTCAGCCAAGTCAGAAAAGCTTTTGCGTGCCATTGGCCACTCAGCCAGTTGACGATCAATAAAATCCGCTGTCTGCTCACGCGAAACCGGAGTTTTCCAAATGCGGTTCAAATGCTGGCGCGCACTGATCTCCATTGTCCGGATGCTATCCTTGTACTGATTATTCTTATTGATCTTCTCTACTGAAAGTGCAGCATCTGAATTACCTTCCCAACGACGGCACAAATACAATTCGTCGTAAATCCGTGCAATACGGAACCGACGTGATACGGCCAGTCCAACCGCATAATCCTCGCCATACGAAGTATTCGGAAAACCGATCTGTCGAAGAATTGAAGTCTGAAAAGCACGGGGAGCTCCCAAGCCATTGATTCGGAGTGCGTTATTACGTCCGTTTTCAACAGTCCATTCCTTATGGTCAATCAAACCCGGCGGAAGGGTATTCAACTGAAAATCAACCATGCGATAAGAACCTATCACCATAGCAGCCTTTTGCTCATAAAATGCTGCAACAATCCGCGACAACGTATCCGGACCGCTATACAGATCATCTGAATCCAGCTGCACGGCAAAACGTCCGCAATAAGCCGAACGTATGGCATAGTCCCAACATCCGCCAATGCCTAAATCGTGCATGGGAGGCACCAGCACCTTTACTTGGGGATTTCCTGCATATCGGTGTAATTTTTCAGCCGTTCCGTCAGTCGAATAATTATTCACTACGATTACATTGTAGCTGAAATCCGCTTGCTGCGAAAGTACACTCTCAACAGCATCCTGAATGGTCCGCTCGCGATTACGTACCGGAATAATTACTGAAGCCTCCACCGGAAATTCATCGTGCTCACAATGCGGCTCGTCATATTCATCTGGAGCCAGCCATGCTCCGATTCTGTGCAAATGTTCAGTACAAACTGCTTCTTTCTCCTTCTGTACGGCGTGATTTCGCGGATCAACATAATCAAACTGTTTCTCACCACTTTTACGTAAATCTACCTTCTCTTCTTCGTAAAGATATTCCTTCAAATGGAACAATTCGCCCATTGTACTCAAATACAGACGAAGAGCGTAGGTTGAGGCATACTTGACATGTACAAGCGTGGTATGTTTCAGGAAATGACGAATTCCCGACAGCGAGACCAACCACAAACAACCGAAATCAAAATCATCGCGTACAGATCCTTTCTGATAATCAATTACAGGATGCGGCTGGACTGAATCGCCAACTCGGTCATAACGATCGGCATACACCATCATGGGCTGCTCGGCTGCCATGCACTCCAACATCCGCTCTACGCAACGATACCCCAGACGAACAGCATTAGGCGAAAGCTGGAAAAAACAACAATCACTTTCTGCCATTTGCAATATTGTTCTGATGGTAGACAAATTCTCCGTTGACTGAATGGTTACAAAACGACACTTCGCATACGGTATTGTCAACTCCGATACGGACTGTGTGGTCAGCAAAAAAACATTAGCTATATGCGGATTTTGCTGTAACTCCGACAGCAAATCATAAACAGCCTCACTTTCCTGATAAAGAATAAAGAAATCAGCAGTATTCATAACTCCCCTGTATGTCTTTCATTTGCGGAAAAAATCCGCTGCATGGTTTATAATTAAATTAACTCGGCTCGCCGTTCTTTTTAGGTGCCTTCTCAGCCGTTTTAGGTGCCGAGTTCTTTTGATTTGAACGTCCCCCACCACGTTTATGCCCACGGCGACGTGACCGGTTGGCATTTGTTTTCTCTTCCCCGTTCACTTCCCGTCGCTTCGGACCGTGATGACGGCCTCTTCCCCGGCGCTCTCCTGAACAGCCGGCCTCTGAAACCTGTTTTCTAAACGTTTCCTCCTGAATACATCCTTCCGGGTTTTTCTTAACCTCAATTTTTCGCCCGAGGAATTTTTCGATGCTGCAAAATTTAGGGTAGTCCTTTTCCGAGACCAGCGTAATGGCCTGTCCCGTACGATTGGCGCGTGCCGTACGTCCGATGCGATGTATATAATCCTCCGAATCATGCGGAACATCATAATTAATAACCATCTGAATATCGTCAATATCGATACCACGGGCCACAATATCCGTAGCCACCAAAATAGACGTACGGTTTGCCTTAAAGTTAGTCATCGTTTCGTCACGCTGCTTCTGTTCCAAATCCGAATGCATCGCATCCGAATTGTATCCACGGCGTTTTAGCGCAATGTTCAGTTCCTTTACCTTTTGCTTGGACGAGGCAAAAACAATAACACGCTCAGGAGGAATTTGCTGAAAGATATGCTTTACAACAGCAATTTTCTCTCCCTCTCTACATAAATATGCACCCTGGTCAATCTTCTCTGCCGGCTTGGATACAGCCAATTTTATTTCAACCGGGTTATTCATGATTTTCTTGGCCAGACTCACAATTTTGTCGGGCATTGTAGCCGAAAACAATATAGTCTGCCGTTGCTTGGGCAACATTTTTTCAATCTGCAGAATATCATCGCTAAAGCCCATGTCAAGCATACGGTCGGCCTCGTCAAGCACAAAAAATGAAACCTTTGAAAAATCCACATTTCCCAGGCTCATGTGCGATATCAAACGACCGGGGGTCGCAATTACGATGTCAGCCCCTTTGGTCAGGCCACGCTTTTCCTGCTCATAACGTATGCCGTCATTTCCGCCATATATTGCGACACTCGACACATTCATAAAATAGGAAAAGCCTTCCATGGCTTTATCTATCTGTTGAGCCAACTCACGTGTAGGCGCCATGATGACACAATTTACGTGATCTTCCGAATAAGTACCCTTATTCAACTGATTTAGAATAGGCAACAAATAGGCAGCAGTTTTTCCGGTTCCGGTTTGAGCCACTCCTATCACATCCTTACCCTCCAATATAACCGGAATGGCAGCTTCCTGTATGGGAGAACATTTCTCAAAACGCATGGCATCCAATGCATCAAGCGTTGCATCATCTAAATCTAAATCGTAAAAATCCATATATTGAAATAAATCTTTTATTCTGGCGTTTTTCTATACAGATATAACGCAATCATGATAAATATAATATTGGGAATCCAGACGGAAATCATAGCCGGCCACCCTGCATTAATGGCAAACGTAGCGGAAATGGTTTGAAAAAGAATATAGGAAAAACTTAAAGCCAATCCGACCCCCAATGAAAGTCCCATTCCACCTTTACGCTTTTCACACGAAAGCGACACGCCGATAAGTGTCAGTATGAATGCAGCAAAAGGTGTGGCAAAACGTTTATGATATTCCACCTCAAAAGGACTGATATTAGCAGCCCCACGCTCCTTCTGACGTTGGATATATTCCTTCAACTCCGGCAACGTCAGCGTTTCCTGCTGATTGCTGGTATACATGAAATCCGAAGGCTCCATAGATATAATAGTATCCATCGCTGCTCCAGATGAAAGTTTCTCCCTTAACCCCTTCAGCGTACGGATACTATACATATTCAATTTCCAATGATAGCGTTCGGCTGAAAGCGTATCATACCGTATGGTCTGAGCAGTCAGGTGCGCTACCAATTTCTTATCCACGAATTTGTCCAAAGAAAAGCCATATCCGGATTTTGTATTCATATCAAAATGAGAAATGAAGGCAACGACTCCCGGACTTACTTGCAACTGCACGTTATCGACACTAGCAATGTTCTTTTTCTTAATATAACGGTTCTCGAAATTCACACGTGCCACATTTCCACGTGGAATTACATAAGCTCCCAACAGGAATGAGGTTGCAGCTATTAAGGCCGCAGTTATCATATACGGCCGCAACAACCGCCGAAAACTCATTCCGGTAGACTTCATTGCAATAATCTCCGAATTATCAGCTAACTTTGATGTAAAAAATATAACTGATATAAAGACAAAAAGTGGACTGAAAAGATTAGAAAAATATGGAATAAAATTCATATAATAGTCCACCACGATACGCTTGAGCGGAGCATGACTTTGTGTAAGTTTGTCGATACGCTCATTTATATCAAAAATTACAGCAATAGAAATAATAAGGGCTATTGAAAAAATATATGTGCCTAAAAATTTAACGATTATATACCGGTCTATTCTGGATATAAACTTCACCTTCAGACATTTTCTCAACCATGAAGGGCATTTGGACTTTCTGGCTTTTTTATTTTTCCGCATCCCACAGTCCGGCATTTCAGCATCAGCAAGACAATGCTCGTTAACGCCGTTTTCCGTCATGATTTTTCCTTTTTTTCTATTGCCGAATTTTCTCATAACCGCTGTGACATTTGTTCAATCATCTGTCCCTTCCATGTACAGAAATCGCCAGCTTGTATGTGTTTCCTTGCCTCGCCGGTCAACCACAGATAAAAGGCCAGATTATGAATACTACCAATTTGCATAGCCAATAATTCCTTGGCCTTATATAAATGATGCAAATATGCCTTTGTATATTGGACATCCACAAAGCAATGAGCGTCAGCATCAATAGGTGAAAAATCGTCAGCCCATTTAGCATTTCGCATGTTCATCACACCATGAGCCGTAAATAACATCGCATTTCGCCCATTCCGAGTAGGCATCACGCAATCAAACATATCTACTCCACGCTCAATCGCATTAAGAATATTAGCCGGCGTTCCGACTCCCATCAAATAACGCGGTTTATTTTCCGGAAGGATTTCATTGACACACTCAATCATTTCGTACATTTTTCCCTCTGGTTCACCTACGGCCAATCCGCCAATAGCATAACCGTCAGCATCCAAATCTGTCACGAACTGCGCACTTTCACGACGCAAATCCTTGTAAACACATCCTTGCACAATAGGAAATAAAGACTGATTGTATCCATATTTAGGTTCCGTTTCTCGGAAGCGCTTCACGCAACGCAACAACCACTGATGTGTCAAATCAAGACTTTTTCGGGCGTACGAATAATCGGAATCGCCTGGAGGGCATTCATCAAATGCCATCATAATGTCAGCTCCAATTATTCGCTCAATATCCATAACCCGCTCTGGAGAAAAGAAATGCTTACTCCCATCTATATGAGAACGGAACTCGCATCCATCGGCGGATAATTTGCGTATCCCCGTTAAGGAAAAAACTTGGAAACCTCCACTATCTGTAAGTATAGGACGATCAAAGCCATTGAATTTATGCAAGCCTCCGGCCTTTTCGAGTATGTCCAATCCTGGCCGCAAATACAGATGATAAGTATTGCCCAATATGATCTGAGCATGAATATCTTCCTTTAATTCACGAACATGAACCCCTTTTACAGAACCGACAGTGCCGACCGGCATAAAAATTGGAGTTTCTATCTTACCGTGATCTGTCTCTATCAAACCTGCCCGGGCCTGACTGGACTTATCTGTATGCAATAACGTAAATCTCATTATTTCACAGATTTTTCATCCTCCACATCAAAAATTACAGGATGTGCCACTTTCTCATCCAGCAAAGCAAAATCAAGCACATCCATCACATCATCAACATAATGGAACGTTAAACCGTCAAGATATATTTCCGAAATTTCGTCAATATCTTTCTTGTTTTCCCGACTCATGATAATATCTTTAATACCAGCTCGTTTTGCTGCCAGGATTTTCTCCTTAATTCCCCCTACAGGCAAGACTTTACCCCGCAACGTAATTTCACCAGTCATGGCCAAACGCTCTCGAACCTTTCGCTGTGTAAGAGCTGAAGCTACGGATGTTGCAATCGTTATTCCTGCCGAAGGACCGTCTTTAGGCACAGCACCTTCTGGAACATGTATATGTATGTTCCAATGCTCAAATATACGATAATCAATATTCAATCTTTCCGCATGCGTCTTAATATATTCCAAAGCAAGAACTGCAGATTCCTTCATAACGTCGCCTAAATTTCCTGTTAGGGTTAATTTAGCACTCTTTCCACGACTAAGACTTGTTTCTACAAAAAGAATCTCACCGCCCACTGCAGTCCATGCCAATCCTGTCACAACACCGGCATAACTGTTACCCTGATACTTATCGCGACTGAATAACGGCTTACCTAAATAGTTTTCTATGTCAGCCGGTTTAATGGTCATATTCGGTATGGTCTCGCCTTTCTTCAAGCAATCGAAAGCTATTTTCCGTAACAACTTATCTATTTGCTTTTCAAGTTGGCGCACCCCACTCTCGCGTGTATATTTCTCAATCATCATCTCCAGGGCCGCAGGAGTCAGTTTTATTTTTACGCTAGGATCAAACCCATTCTCAGAAAGCTTACGTGGTAACAGATGACGACGTGCAATTTCCATTTTTTCTTCAGTGAGATAACCACTCACCTCTATCAGTTCCATACGGTCCAACAGCGGGCCGGGGATAGTATTTAAGCTGTTTGCCGTAGCAATAAATAAGATTTTCGACAAATCATAATCGACATCCAAATAATTATCATGAAAGGTATCATTTTGCTCCGGATCTAACACTTCAAGCAAAGCCGACTGCGGATCCCCATTAAAATTATTCGAAGAAACCTTGTCTATTTCATCTAATATAAAGACCGGATTACCACTTTCAGCCTTAATCAAACTTTTAATAATCCGTCCCGGCATAGCACCGATATACGTACGTCTATGCCCTCTAATTTCAGCTTCGTCATGTACTCCTCCCAAAGAAATCCGCACATATTTTCGATTCAATGCATCAGCAATACTACGTCCCAGCGATGTTTTTCCAACTCCCGGAGGACCATACAAGCAAATAATGGGTGACTTCATATCACCTCTCAACTTTAATACTGCCAGATGTTCTAAAATGCGTTCTTTTACCTTTTCCAATCCGTAATGATCCCGATTCAAGGTCCGCTCGGCATGTTTTATATCCAAATTATCCGTTGTATACGTACCCCATGGCAAAGCGGTTAAAGTTGAAAGATAATTCAATTGCACATTATAATCCGGACTCTGAGGATTAATATGCTCTAACTTACCGACTTCCTTTTCAAACAAAGCCTGCACATTTTGAGGCATCTCTTTCTGTTTGGCCTTTTCTCGCAATTCTACGACATCAGAATTCTGAGCTTCGCCTAATTCGCTCTGTATATTCTTTATCTGCTGTTGGAGAAAATATTCCTTTTGCTGCTGGTCGAGTTCCTCACGGGTCTTATTCTGTATCTGTTCTTTCAAACGTCCAAACTGGGCTTCCCGATTCAAGATTCCCAACAGTTGGTAAGCTCGCACCTTAACCTCGTCTATTTGCAAAAGCCTATCTTTTTCTTCTATTCCAAAAGGTAAATTTGTACAAATGAAATTAACGAGGAAAATGTCATTGTTTATATTACGGATAGTCACGACAGCTTCCTGACGCAGATTCTCATTTAATTTCAAACATTCCAATGTCAAGTCCCTGCAAGCCTCAGCCAAAGCTTTAAATTCCTTATCACTTTCCTGAGGCAATTCATCCGTCAATCTAGTGACTTCCCCAACCATATAAAACCGATTCTTTGTTATTTCTCCTAACCGGAATCGGCAAAATCCCTGCAAGATAACGGTTGTTGTAGAGTCTGGCAACTCAAAAATTTTAACGACTTTTGCCACTGTACCATAATCATACAGATCTTCTCTTCGAGGAGAATCCACTGACGAATCTTTTTGGCACACAACTCCTATGTAGCACCCCGTCTTCATTGCCTTCTTCGTCAACCGCAACGATTGCTGGCGGCCTACAACAACTGGTACTAAGACACCCGGAAAAAGCACCATGTTCCGCAATGGAAGAATAGGTAACTGGCTGTCTACTTCTATATTAAATAAATTGGAAATATCACCATCAAAATCGGCTATCAAAGAAAATGGATTATGACTGGTTTCGCTTCTGCTCATTAGTATTTTCTTATTTCTTAAAACTGATTTTCTTTAAATGAATAACCTATTACTGCCGAACGTTATAAATGCCGGCATATCACAGGCAAATAGATTTGCAAAAATAACAATTTTTCTAATAATTCCGAACATTTCAAGCCGCGTTTCTCAGAGAATTATATACTTTTGCACTGACGATCTGAACTTACGGGGATAATCAAACCAACAAGTGTAAAACAAGTAGGATTCGGACTTTATGACACAATGAAAACATAATCTGCCGAAAAATCCCGTATGTTTTTGATATTGCCAGACCTAAAGAACATAAGATGATCTATTACACATGAAAAAACATCCCGAATATTTTCAATTCAAGCAATTCAGAATATATCACGACCAATGTGCTTTAAAAGTAGGCACTGACGGAGTTCTGCTTGGAGCATGGAGTAAACTGCCTGAAAAAAAAGATACGGGAAACACGATATCAGTCCTTGATATTGGATGCGGAACGGGATTAGTCAGCATTATGTTGGCACAGCGTTATCCTTTTGCTATAATCAAAGGTATTGACATTGATTATCAAGCCATTAACCAAGCAAAAGCAAATGCGGCCATTTCGCCATGGAGTGACAGGATTTCTTTTGAAATTTCCGATGCCAGGGCTTACCGACACTCCATTTCTCCACAGAAATCATATGACGCCATTGTAAGCAATCCTCCTTTCTATGAAGAAGACATGCTTCCTCTTTCCAAACGTGAAGCCATTGCCAAACATACAAACACATTGCCTTTAGACCAGCTGGCACAAACGGCATCATGTCTGCTCAAACCTGAATTTGGACTTTTTAATGTGATTCTTCCATCAGCTATTTTTCATCGGTTTATTTCAAAAGCAGAACAATACGGATTGTATTTGACTTGTATTACACGAGTCATGACATCACCACAACGTCCCTGTAAACGTGTACTACTATGCTTCAAGAACAGTAAAAAATGTCCCGACCATGTTACCTTCAACAATATGCCGCTTTCTGGAAACGGGCCTCATGGGAGAAGTAAAGAATATGAACTACTCACTCAAGATTTTTATCTATAATCCTTAATCACTAACAGCTATGAAATCTAAAAAATTAACAAGTCTGCTGACTCTTTTATTGGCCGTATATGCTTCGGGCAGTATGGCACAATCTACTGAAGACAACGTTCCCACATCATTACCCGACGGATATCATCTGGTATGGAACGATGAATTCTCTATTAACGGACGTCCAGATCCGAGCAATTGGAGTTTTGAAGAGGGATTTGTACGAAACCATGAATGGCAATGGTACCAATCCGACAATGCCATAGTACACGACGGCTCACTCATCATCACAGCCCGTGAAGAACGTCGCCCCAATCCCACCTATAAAGAAGGATCTAAAAAATGGGGCGAACAACGGAAACAAATTGAATGCACTTCAGCCTGTGTCATATCAAAAGAGAAACGTGAATTTCTTTATGGCCGTTTTCTCATCCGTGCAAGGATTCCGGCTGCCCGAGGTTCATGGCCCGCAATTTGGCTTCTTGGACAGAAAAAAGACTACGGATGGCCACACTGCGGCGAAATAGACATCATGGAATTTTATGAACGTGGCGGCATCAGAAGCATTCTGGCAAATGCATGCTGGGGAGCCAAAGAGGGTGATGAAAGTGTTTGGGATACCGAAGTCGTTCCGTTTACCCACTTCACTCAAAAAGATTCATTATGGGCAACTCAATTCCACATATGGCGTATGGACTGGACGCCGGAATCCATTAAATTGTATCTTGATGATGAATTGCTCAATGAAATTGACCTGAGTAAGACGTTCAATGGAGTCAAGGGAAAAAATGAAAATCCTTTTCACAAGCCCATGTATCTTTTACTCAACCTGGCTATGGGAAGCAGTGGCGGAAAAGTTGATCTAAAAGCTATGCCCATGCGCTATGAAATAGACTATGTTCGTGTATATCAACAAAAATAATTTTATTCACGAAATGAACACTTTCAATAAAAATTTACTGCGTAGTTTACTCCTGTCAACCATTTCCTTGTCATTATATGCCCAATCCGCTCAAGAAATCTGGTTTGACACACCTGCACCTCTCGCCTCCACACCTCCATGGGGAAAAGGACAACCGGCCGTTGATATGGGAAGTGCACATCAAAATACTGAACCGTTTTGGGAAAATTCCACTTTACCTATTGGCAACGGCAGCATTGGTGCCAATATCTTTGGATCAATAACCACCGAGCGTTTTTCCTTTAACGAAAAAACCTTATGGAGAGGAGGTCCAAACACATCAAAAGGTGCAGCCTATTATTGGGATGTTAACAAACAATCGGCAACAGTTTTACAAGAAATCCGCAACGCTTTCCAACAAAACGACTGGCAAAAAGCAGCCATACTCACCCAAGACAATTTTAACAGCGGAGTTCCCTACGAAGCCAATGCCGAAGATCCTTTCCGATTTGGAAGTTTTACTACGGGTGGTGAATTCAGTCTGCTTACTGACCTCAACGAAAAAGAAGTCAGCCAATACCGTCGTACGCTCTCCCTCGACTCTGCTTTAGCCACCGTTCGATTTAACGTACAAGGTACAAGCTATCGAAGAGACTTTTTCGTATCCTACCCCGATCAGGTCATGGTTGTGCGTCTGACAGCCAGCCAAAAAGGCCGACAAAACGTTAGTTTATCATATACTCCAAACCCTCTTACTTCCGGCCACTTTGTTACGTCGCCTGAAAAAAATGCCGTATGCTACACTTCTCAATTGAACAACAACGGAATGAAATATGTAGTACGCATAGAGGCCGTAACCCATGGAGGAAATGTCACAACGTTGCCGGAAGGGGTATTAAAAATAGAAAATGCCGATGAAGTATTGTTTCTCATTACTGCAGATACAGACTATCGGCCCAATTTCGATCCGGACTTTTCTGACCCCAAAGCCTATGTAGGTGTCAATCCATTAAAGACAACGGAAAAATGGATAAAAAAAGCACGCAAAAAAAGTTACCAACAACTGCTTTCGCGCCACGTCAACGACTACACATCACTATTCAACCGTTCGACTCTCACGCTAAACCCTTCAGTTCCATCCTCGCAGGACTCGCTGCCCACCCAGCAACGACTGATCCAATACCGTCAAGGAAAAGCCGACTACGCACTTGAGAGTTTGTACTACCAGTTCGGACGCTATTTGCTCATTGCCAGTTCGCGACCGGGAAATATGCCGGCAAACTTACAAGGAATCTGGCACAACAATGTTGACGGTCCGTGGCGAGTAGATTATCACAACAACATTAACATACAGATGAACTACTGGCCGGCCTGTCCAACCAATTTATCCGAATGCCAACTGCCGCTGATCGACTTTATCCGCACCCTGCACAAACCTGGCGAAAAAACAGCCCAAGCCTATTTTGGCGCACGCGGATGGACGGCATCCATATCAGCTAATATCTTTGGTTTTACCACTCCGTTACGTGACAAAGATATGTCATGGAATTTTTCCCCGGTTGCAGGCCCATGGCTTGCCACTCATATTTGGGATTACTACGACTACACCCGCGACCTGAAATTCCTAAAAAAAACAGGATACGAACTCATTAAAAGCAGTGCCAACTTTGCTGTAGATTACCTGTGGAAGAAACCGGACGGCACGTACACAGCTGCTCCCAGCACGTCACCGGAACACGGACCAATCGACGAGGGCACAACTTTTTCACACGCCGTAATACGCGAAATCCTGACCGACGCCATTGAAGCCAGTCGCATTTTACAAACTGACGAAAAAGAACGTAACGAATGGACAAACGTATTGCAACATCTGACTCCCTATCGTATAGGACGCTACGGTCAGTTAATGGAATGGTCAAAAGATATTGATGACCCTAATGACCAACACCGCCACGTCAACCATTTGTTCGGTCTTCATCCCGGACACACCATTTCACCCGTAACCACCCCCGATTTGGCACGGGCATCACGAGTTGTACTGAATCATCGCGGTGACGGAGCCACAGGGTGGAGCATGGGATGGAAGCTCAACCAATGGGCTCGTCTGCACGATGGGAACCATGCCTACACCCTCTATCAGAATTTGCTCAAAAACGGAACCAACGACAATCTATGGGACAGCCATCCCCCCTTCCAGATTGACGGTAATTTTGGAGGCACAGCAGGCGTAGCGGAAATGCTCATGCAAAGCCACATGGGATTCATACATTTGCTTCCGGCATTACCTGATGCATGGAAAGACGGATGCATCAAAGGCTTAAAGGCACGTGGAAATTTTACCGTTGACATCTATTGGCAACAAGGTCAGTTGAGCAAGGTTGTCATTCATTCCGGTTCCGGCACAACCTGTCTGCTGCGTTATCAAAACAACCAGTTGAACTTGCCCACAAAAAAGGGGAAAACATATACCGTAAGTTATACGGGAAAAGGATTGACACTAAATCCATAAAAAATTCTTTACATGCACAGAAAAACCAATCGTCTGGTACATTAAGCAAAATGGATCAGACGATTTTTATATAAAAACATCACAATTGACCGTCAGTAAAAAGACAAAACGAAGTCCGACCTGTTTCCAATAACAAGCCGTCTATTTCTTTTTTCAAACCGATTTGTTTTTCCTTAATACCATCGTCTTTCAAAAACAGCCACACATTCTGAACAGTACATTTTTCAAAGCACAATTATTGTAGGGCATATTTTTTTTATGTAATTTCGCATAAATATAGATGAAACTCCGTTTATATTTTACAGGATTACATACGAGAACAGAAATCTACACATGAAAGTAACATTTGTCATACCACCCGTTATCCACCGCGGAGAGCATCCGGCTGAACGAACTTCCGGTTGTACACGAGTCGTATATCCTACCCCCAACATGTACGAACTAACAGTTGCCGCCCTCATCCGGGAACAAGGATATGCAACCGTCGCATACAAGGACTTTGTATATCCGGAACAAACCGCTGAAGAATTCAAAACCTGGATAAAGCAGGATGACAGTGAGTTATACGCTATTTGGACCGTCAATTTGTCGCTAAAGAATGACGTAGCCGTAGCACGACTGATTCATCAGATCCATCCCGAATCCTATGTAGTCTTTATGGGACCGGGGCCTACTTTTTACATCGAACAATGTTTACCAGAAGGTGAAAAGAACTTTGTTGTACGAGGCGAGCCAGACATAACCATGGCATGTCTGGTAAAAACTTTGGCCCAAAATGAGTCATGGTCAGGCATTGAAGGATTGTCTTACCGCAATGGGAACCAGATCAGGAACAATCCCTCCAGACCTTTACTGAAGAATTTGGACGAACTCCCCTTCCCCGCACGTGATTTGCTGGGAGAAAGGACATACCGTAACCCAAAACTCAAATGCTCGCCCTATACAGTAGTTGTCAGCAGCAGGAATTGCCCTTACCGGTGCATTTACTGCGTTCCGAGTTCACTGACATTTGCACGCGAAATTGAATCGCGCCGAAATACAGGCCACAAGCCTCCCATCAGTTTTCGTTCCACAGAAAGTATAGCAGAAGAATTATTACTTTTGCATCGCCAAGGCTACAAAGCCATCGGCTTCATGGATGACAATTTCATTTGGAACGAAAAGCGCACTGCCCAAATATGTGAAGTCCTGAAAAAATACGGATTTGTTTGGGGATGCCAGGCCCGCGTAGATGCCATTACCGAACCCATTGCACGCATGTTGGGCGAATCCGGTTGTCAATACGTTGACCTGGGGGTAGAATCCTTCAATGACGACATCCTCAAGTTCATCAAAAAAGGTATCACACGAGCTCAAATCTATCAGGCTATTGAACTCCTGAAAAAATATCACGTCCCCGTAAAGCTCAACATTCTGATCGGAACAAGCCCACTGGAGACCAAAGCTACCATCCGCGATACACTAAAACGCGCCAAAGCACTCAAGGTTGACCAAGTAATGTTCAATATTGTATCGCCATTTCCTGGTACCGAATTCTATGACATGGCACGCAAAAATGGATGGATTGTTACAGGCGATTACCTGCCCACGGATGTGCAGAGGAACTCTATTCTGAGTTACCCGCATCTTTCGGCAGAAGAAATGGAAAAATTGTTATTCAGGAATAACCTAAGCTACTTTCTATCACCTCATTTCGTAATCAGCCAAATCAGACGATTCAAAAGTTGGAAAGAATTTACTTATGCTCTTAAAGCGCTGAAAATAAAATTATTTGGATAGCTAGAACCGGAACACCTCTAAAACAACCATGATAAGACTCTCCATCATTATCATTACCTGGAACGGAAAAGAAAAACTCCGGCAATGCCTGAAATCCATTGCCTCCCTAAAAAAAAGATCAGACATTGAATTTATTCTGATAGACAACGGCTCAACCGATGGAACTCAAGCCATGATTGAATCAGAATTCCCGTATGTCAAATACCGTCATCTGAATACAAACCGAGGAGTTTCGTACGCGCGAAACAGAGGGTTGGAAAGAGCTCGAGGAAGATTCATGATGATTTTAGACAACGATACAATAGCATCCTCACAAGCTATTGAAGGGATGGAATACTTCATGGAAAAACATCCAGAATACGGATTATGTGGATGCCGACTAACCGATCCTGACGGAACACCACAAGACAACTGCAAAAAATATCCTGGTATCACAGAAAAAGTCAAAAATATTCTCCACAGACATAGTAGCAGGTATTCTTATCCCAATCTTATGAATAATGTATTCGAGCCAGAATACCTGATAGGTGCTTGTCAGTTCTTCCGCCGCGAAGCCTATTTAGAGGCAGGCCCGTTGGACGAAAACATTTTTTATGGCCCAGAAGATGCAGACTTTTGTCTGCGAATAAGAAAAAAAGGGTGGAAAATATGCTACTTACCTCAATTTTCCATCATACATTTATGCCAACGCAGCACGAACCGCAACCTTTTATCTGGCTTGGCCCTAAAACACATCTTTGCTTTATTCTATTTTTATGCCAAGCACAGAAGAATTTTCTGAAACACTAAGTTTCATATCATAATCACCCCCAATCCAAGCAACAAAGGGTTCCTCTTCTACCAAATTATGCCAACTGCTCAACTGACCGTCTTGAAATGTCAGCACCTGATTGGTTAGCACCTCACCTGACAACAAATGCAAACGGGAAACAGCTATTTTCATCCTTTCAGAATAGCATGTATTTAATAAATCAATCACTCACCAATACTCCACGACGATAATGCATTTTACGCTTATCGGGTTCTGACTTATCCGGCATCTCACGGAAATGAGGACGTTTACTCATTTCTGCGCTATCACGCGAAGGCGAAGGCAAGACAAGGCCGCTATCCGTTTTTTCACGATGCGCACTATCTGATGATGCTGCTTTTGCAGCAGGCACAACAACAGGCTTTATCCGTGCCTGGTGTATTCTCAACAAAACGATATCAGACAATAACATCAAACGCGGTTTACGAAGTAGGCTTCCCGGTTGATAGAAAAAGCCTGAGATAGACTTGATAGGCATGTCTACACCACCGAATTCTACTGTTTGCTCTCCTGAGGAGTACAGATATTGCGTTTTAACCACAACAGAATCATTAGCATACAGAACTCGAACAGACAATACTCCTTCCCGTGCCCCTTCACTATAAAGCCAATTCGTATTAAAATACATCACAAATCTGTCACCACTCCTGTATGTACTATCAGTTTGCAATTCAAATGATGCATGGTTGGAAGCAGAATATGAATTCAACAAATAGAACGTTGCACCTTTCCAAACATTAGCTGTATCGCCCCCTGCAGAAAACTGCCTGCGCTCCAAAGATTCCGATTCTGTCAAACCGCCTCCAGCATAAGATTGCATGCGTTTGTTGATATTCACATACATTTTTTGCAAGACTTCGGCCTGACGCATATAATATTGCAAATTACGCTGGAATTCAGCCTCCGTCAACCCATACTTTTTATACACCAATTCAGCATACAAATGCTGTCTGAAAGCTACACTATCAGGAAACTGCGACGCCATAGCCTGAGACAAGTGATAATCATAAAGCATGTGCTCCATCTGACGTTCAGACAAGATATTCTGTTCCTTACGCTGACAAGCTATCATCGAACACAACAGAAACAGAAATAAGAACAAATGCTTTATTTTCATAATCTCTCGCCTTACCGGTTAACTATTTCGTAAAAAGGAAACGATGATATAAAAGAATCAAAACAATACTTCCACAACTGATTGATGCATCGGCAAAATTAAAAATTGCATTGAAAAACGAAAAACGGCTCCCTCCAAGCAAAGGTACCCAGTCCGGCCAAAAGGTATCAATTAGCGGAAAATAAAACATATCTACAACCTTTCCATGCATAAAATCAGCATATCCTGTTCCCCAGTCCATTATCATTGCCACATTGAAAGGAGTACTTTCGCTAAAAATCAAACCGTAAATACAATTGTCAATGATATTACCGGCAGCACCCGCTATTACAAAAGCCAGACAAATGGCTAACCCAAAAGGATAACGTTCTGGCTTCTTTACAATTTTCACCAACAAATAAATAAAGAGAGCCACAGCCATTACGCGAAATAGCGTTAATGGCCATGTCCCTATAAAATCCATTCCGAATGCCATACCTTTGTTCTCGATGAAATGAATTCTAAACCATTCCGTGATTTTGAATTCCTCTCCAAGTGCCATTGTCGTTTTTACCCAAAACTTGATAACCTGATCAATGATCAATACAAGTACGATAATAACAGACACACTCCAGGCTCGCATCCGTACTTTTTGCATGTTTGTCATGTCTTAATCCTTGCGATCTTTCATCTGTTTGGCCTCTATGCTCAATGTGGCATGAGGTACTGCACGCAAACGCTCTTTAGGAATTAATTTTCCCGTTACACGACAAACTCCGTACGTCTTGTTTTCAATTCGTACCAAAGCAGCCTGCAAGCCCTGAATAAACTTCTGTTGACGTGCGGCCATTGTGGTAATCTCTTCTTTTGTCTGTGTTGATGAACCTTCTTCCAGAATTTTGTATGTAGGTGATGTATCATCAACATCATTTCCATCCTTATTCATCAACACAGCCATCATTTGCTCATAATCGCGCTTTGCCAATTCAAGTTTCTCAAGAATAATTTGACGAAACTCAGCTAATTCAGCATCGCTGTAACGTGTTTTTTCTGCCATAGCTTTTACTTTATAGATAGGTTTTCTATTTTTACTTTCAATTTGAAATCCTCAAAATCAAAAGTTTCTGATTTATTTTCATCCAAAGCTGCTGCAACCATACTTACATTTTCTGCCAGAACCTGCTTACTGATATATTCACCAAAAACATCCAATACAGCAGACATTGCAGCATTCTCTTCTATTAACACTGATATGCGATCCGTTATCTGGAAATCATGCTCTTTACGATAACTTTGGATACGTTTTACCAACTCACGGGCCAATCCTTCCTGACGCAAGGCTTCAGTGATTTCCAAATCCAATGCAACAGTTAACGTACCCTCATTGGCCACAGACCAACCTGGCATATCTTCGCTTACAATATCCACATCAGTGCGTTCAATTACTACTGCTTCACCGGAAACATTCAACTCAAAACTTCCGGTTGACTCCAGAATCTGAATTTCCTCCTGCGACATACTTGTCACAGCATTTGACACAGCTTTCATCAACTTGCCAAACTTTTTGCCCATGATGCGGAAATTACATTTTACTTTCTTTTCCAGCATAGCACCTTCTACAAAGCGCAACTCCTTAACATTCACTTCATCCAGAATCAGTTGCTGCACGCCCTGAATACGCGCTTTTTGTGTAGCATCGCTCACCGGAATAGAAATACATTGCAGCGGTTGACGAACAATAATATGCTCTTTCTTACGCAAAGAAAGCACCATCGAAGTTATCTGCTGGGCAAGTTCCATGCGTTTTTCTAATTCTACATCAATTTGCTTCTCGTTCACCACTGGGAATTTAGCGAGATGCACGCTTCCGGCTTCATTTTCACCATTAACTGCCGATACCAAATCTTTATACAAGCGGTCTGCATAGAAAGGAGCAATAGGAGCCATCAGTTTTGATACTGTCAACAAACATGTATACAAAGACTGATATGCGCTCAATTTATCACTTGTCATTTCGCCAGCCCAGAAACGTTTTCTGCTCAAACGTACAAACCAGTTAGACAAGTTATTAATTACAAACGACTCCATCAGACGTCCGGCACGAGTCGGTTCAAAATCCTCATAACATGCCGTAACATTTTTAACCAGCGTATTTAATTCGGACAAAATCCAACGGTCTATTTCCGGACGTTCACTATCGGGAACCTGCGGTGCGGCGTTATCAAAACCATCAACATTGGCATACATGGCCAGGAACGAATAGGTCTGATACAATTTTCCAAAGAACGTACGAGCTACTTCCTGCACGCCAGCTTCATCAAATTTCAAGTTATCCCACGGTGCCGAATTTGTCATCATATACCAACGCAATGGATCAGAGCCGTATTTTTCAATTGCTCCAAACGGATCTACTGCATTTCCGAGACGCTTACTCATTTTGTTGCCATTCTTGTCCAGCACCAATCCGTTACTGATAACAGCCTTAAAGGCCACACTATCAAACACCATTGTTCCGATAGCATGCAAGGTAAAGAACCATCCACGCGTCTGATCCACTCCCTCTGCAATAAAATCTGCCGGATAAATCTTACCCTGTTCAAAAGCCTCTTTATTTTCAAACGGATAATGAATTTGAGCATAGGGCATAGAACCGGAATCAAACCATACATCTATCAAATCACTTTCACGATGCAAAGCCTTCCCCGTAGCAGAAACCAATACAATCTGATCCACGTACGGACGATGCAAATCTATTTTATGATAGTTTTCGGTCGAATAATCACCCGGAACAAAACCTTTGTCTTTCAACGGATTTGAGCTCATCACACCAGCTTTCACACTCTTCTCTATCTCATCATAAAGTTGCTGTATGCTGCTGATGCAGATTTCTTCACCGTCATCATTACGCCAGATTGGCAATGGGGTTCCCCAATAACGGCTGCGGCTCAGATTCCAATCGTTCAGGTTTTCAAGCCATTTACCAAAACGCCCGCTACCCGTTGACTCAGGTTTCCAACGGATACTCTTATTTAAAGCAATCATACGGTCTTTGCAGGCAGTGCTCTTGATAAACCAGCTGTCCAAAGGATAATAAAGCACCGGTTTGTCTGTACGCCAGCAATGCGGGTAGCTGTGTACGTGTTTCTCTATCTTAAATGCCTGATTGGACGCTTTCAAGTCCATACAAATGGCGATGTCCAGTGTTTCATCCTTCTCCGTCAGTTGATCATCATACGCATTTTTTACGTAACGACCAGCATAACGGCCATACAACTCCAGATTAACACGATTCGCCACAAAATCGGCATCCAGATCTTCTATACGATAAAAACGTCCCTGCAGGTCAACCATCGGCACTTGCTTGCCTTTCTTGTTCAGCAACAGCATCCCCGGCACTCCGGCCTGCTTGGCCACAAAGGCGTCATCAGCACCAAACGTCGGTGCTATATGTACTATACCCGTACCGTCTTCCGTACTGACATAATCACCGAGAATTACGCGATAGGCTCCCTCATCCGGACGAACATAAGGCAACAATGCCCCATAGTGCATTTCCGCAAGTTCTGCACCTGTCCACGAACCGACAATACGATAAGGAATTACCTTATCACCCGGCTTGTAAGCATTCATGTCTGCGTCTGCTCCTTCTGCCTGGAAATAAGCGGACACACGCTCACGTGCCATCACCACACTGATGGGACGGCCGGTATACATATTATAAGTCTGTACACATACGTATTCGATTTTCGGCCCCACACACAATGCTGTATTCGAAGGCAAGGTCCATGGTGTAGTAGTCCAGGCTACGAAAAACGGTTCACCCCATTCCGTCATTTCCGGTTTAGGATCAAGTATGCGGAATTGTGCCGTCACCGTCGTATCCTTTACGTCACGATAGCATCCCGGCTGGTTCAACTCGTGCGAGCTCAACCCGGTTCCTGCTGCAGGCGAATAAGGCTGAATCGTATAGCCCTTATACAGCAAGCCCTTCTGGTAAAGTTGTCCGAGCAACCACCAAAGCGTTTCTATATATGAATTTTCATACGTAATATAAGGATGTTCCATGTCAACCCAATATCCCATACGGTGGCTCAAGTCGGTCCACTCCTTGGTAAACTTCATGACATTGGTACGACACTTCTCGTTATACGATTCTATCGAAATGGTTTTTCCGATGTCTTCCTTCGTAATGCCAAGTTCTTTTTCTACTCCCAACTCGACAGGAAGTCCGTGAGTATCCCAGCCGGCCTTTCGTTTTACCTGAAAGCCCTGCATGGTCTTGTAACGGCAGAATACATCCTTAATCGTACGCGCCATCACATGGTGAATACCCGGATGACCGTTGGCCGAAGGAGGGCCTTCAAAAAAGATAAAGGACGGGCATCCTTCACGTTCCGACATACTTTTATGGAAGAGGTCAGTGTCATCCCACTCTTTCAATACTTCCTTATTAATTTCAGAGAGGTTCAAGCCACTGCGTTCGATGAATCGTTTCGACATATTTTGTTCTTTGTTTTTAATGCTGAAAAAATTATTTTGGTGCCAAAGTTAGTAAAAACTTACGACATGAGATTTTTGCGAACTTTATTTTCTGGTTATGCCATTAATTAATATTGCTCCGAAGCGTTCGGGAAATCTCCACTCTTCACGTCCGTTATATAATGGCCGATGGCATCCGTCATAATGCTTTGCAAATCGGCATAACGACGCAAGAATTTAGGAGAAAATTCCGTATTCATTCCCAACATGTCAGCCACAACCAGCACCTGACCGTCCACGCCGCCTCCTGCACCGATTCCAATTACCGGAATCTTGACACTTTTGGCAACTTCTTCTGCCAACACAGCCGGTATTTTTTCCAATACGATACCGAAACAGCCGGCTTCTGCCAGAGCCTTGGCATCCGTTTTCAGACGCTCTGCCTCTTCCGCTTCCCGGGCTCTCACTGCGTATGTACCGAATTTATTGATACTCTGCGGCGTCAGTCCCAAGTGTCCCATCACCGGTATACCGGCTTCCAATATGGCGGTTACCGTTGGAAGTATCTCCACTCCGCCTTCCAACTTCAAGGCATCACAACCGGTTTCCTGCATAATACGGATGGCATTGCGGACACCGTCAGTCGCATCCACCTGATATGTTCCAAAAGGCATGTCACATACCACCAAAGCGCGTTTCACGCCGCGTACTACCGACCGCGCATGATAAATCATCTGATCCAGCGTAATGGGCAGGGTTGTGTGATTTCCGGCCATCACGTTGGATGCCGAATCACCCACCAGAATCATATCTATGCCGGCACTGTCTACGATGCGTGCGGTAGTATAGTCATACGAAGTCAGCATGGCTATTTTTTTACCATGCTCCTTCATTTCCTGTAAACGATGTGTAGTGACTTTTCTTGAGTCTTCAACTAAATATCCTGGCATATTTGCATTAGAATTTATTTTAAAGTGCAAAGTTAGCGCTTGACCGGCTAAAAGCCAAAATATATTTCCCGTTTTTTTCAAAACAGCAACATTACGACTTGCCGCTTTCAGTGATAAAACGTATCTTTGTCCTAAATAGCCAAAAGGCCATCCATCCTTAATTTATACTGTTAATTGCATGAAAGCCATCACCATATACAAAGCGTCCGCCGGTACGGGAAAAACCTACACGCTGGCTGCCCGCTACATTGCCCTGCTGCTTCAGGACATCCCTGCATCCAGCATATTGGCCGTCACTTTTACCAATAAGGCCACGGCCGAAATGAAGCAGCGCATCATCGAATATCTTTATGCCATCGGGCAGTCACTCCCCGAAGCCGACGGTGTGCGCCAAACCATTCTTCAGTTTTTGCCAGCACCCACGCCACGCTACCCCTACAACCAGCCCGAATTTATCAGCAGTCAGGCCCAAAAGGCTCTTAAGAGCATTCTGCTCGATTTTGACCACTTCACGGTCTGCACCATCGACTCCTTCCTTCAAACCCTGCTTTCCGGTCTGGCGCGTGATTTGGGATACACGGCTCACTTCAAGGTTGAATTAAGCGATAAAGAGGTGATTGAAAAAGCAGTCGACGACCTCATGTGTCACATTACCGACTCACCCCGTTTGCGAAGCCGGGTCGAAAGATTTATCAAGCAGCGCATGGACGACGAAAAAGGCTGGGATGTCCGCCGGCAACTCAAGGCTCTGGCCAAGGAACTGACCCGCGAGACCTACCTGCGCCATGGCAGCGAACTCAACGACGCCCTGTCCTGTGAAGACAAGATCTCTGCCTATCAGGAACGACTCCAAAAAGACTCTGTCACCACCGGCGAGGGCGATGCTCGGAAAAAACTGGATTCACTACTTCGTAAATTCCAGAACAGTTTTGAAAAAGACCGTCTGAAATATGGTCAGGATGCCCTTTCCTGGACTACCAACCTGCAAAACAGCCTCAACGAAGTTCACGGTCTCAAGGAAAGCGATTATTTCCGCCAACCTTCCAACCGTTTGGCCAATTATCTCAGTTTTCCTGACACGTGGGCCAAACAGCGCACCGACACCGCATATGCAGCCGACATGGCAGCTCTGCTTTCGTCCATCATGACACAAGCAGCCCGTTGCGCCTCCCTGCGCAATTCACGCCGGCTTACGCTCAAGCATCTCAATGAACTCAGCTTGCTTGACGACATCCATCGCAAGGTAGAACAGATTGAGCAGGAAAACGATCGTTTCCTGCTGGCCCAAACCCCCATCAAGCTCTATGAAGTCATACGTCAGGAGCCCACCGACGCCACATTCATTCTCGAGCGGGCCGGCATCCGCTATCACCATATCATGATCGATGAGTTCCAGGATACCTCATCCCTGCAATGGGAAAATTTCATGCCTCTCACGGAAGAAATCATCGCTTCGGGAGGTACGGCCCTACTGGTTGGCGATGTCAAGCAAAGCATCTATCGCTGGCGGGGTGGCGACTGGGATATTCTCGGCAGTATCCAATCCGACAAGCCCCGTCGTCTGGGCCGTCATTTCCATGAAAAGACGGCCGAAATCATCCCTCTCGACAAAAATTTCCGCAGTCAGGAAACCATTGTACGTTTCAATCTTCAGTTTTTCCATCAGGCGTCGTTCATGCTCGACCAACTGGCCGACAAATTGCTTCCCGACGACGAGGATGCCCGCCACACCGTAGGGCGTCTGCTGGCCGAACAGGGATTCGATGAAGATACCATCCACCGCCTGTACCTGACCGAAGGCTACGATCCCGACGCCCCCGACATGACTAGATTCTGCGCCCGCTCCGGAGGACTTGGACACGTCTGCCTCAAGCTCTATCCTACCGGCCGCAGCCTGCTGCAGGAAACCAACGAGCAAATCCTCCACGATATGTTTACCACCCTGTTCCAACTCCACGAGCAGGGCATGCCCTTCAGTCAGATGGCTATTCTGGTCCGTACCCATAACCTCACGGCCACCATTGTCAGCTACCTCGATGCTCATTGGGACGAATTCCAGTCTGAGGGGCAGACGGAACGTCCCGCCATTGTTTCGGCTGAAGCCTTCCTTTTGCGTGCCTCCACGTCTGTACAAATGATTATCAGCGCGTTGCGCTACCTCAACGACAGAACCGACCTCATTTCCCTCTGTTACCTTGCCCGTCACTACCGGGAAGACATACTCGGCTGTCCCGTTACGGACTGGACAGACATCACCTCCCGTCTCGGCCAGGATTCCGAAATGCTCAAGGAACTGTTGCCCGAGGCTTTTGTACAGCAGCGCGAAGCCTTGTCCCATTATCCTCTCTATGAGCTCATCGAACAGCTCGTCAGCCTGCTCCTGTTTGCTCCGGGATCGTCTCAGCGTCCTCTGACTGACGACGCATACCTTTTTGCATTTCTAGACGAAACAATTGCCTATCTCTCTGACCAGTCTTCCAGCCTCGACGAATTTCTTGAGTACTGGGACAATACCCTCTCACTGAAATCCATACCCTCCTCCGACCAGAGCCGCGGTATTCAGGTTGTCAGCATCCATAAATCCAAGGGTCTGCAATACAAAACCGTATTTCTCCCCTGCTGCGACTGGGATCTCGAAAAAGACCGTACCGACGATTTGCTTTGGTGTGCACCTTCGGCCGACCCTTACAATGATATTCCCTACATTCCCATTACCCCTACGTCCGTGGCTTCCAACTCCATCTACAACATTGACTATCAGACGGAGCACTTCAAACGGCGTATCGACAACCTCAATCTGCTTTACGTAGCCTTTACCCGTGCCGAAAATAATCTTTACGTATGGTCCAAGGTCGAATGCCAGTCCGGGGGTAAGCAGCCCAATGTGCCGCTCAACACCGTGGGCCAGCTGATATCCTATACCCTCGACAAAAATGCCGATGTTCTTCAGCATCCGGCCGACGCCTCCGACCCGATTATATACACCTGCGGACAACCCTTTCTTCCGTCCTCAGCAGAGTCCGAAAGCCCCCGTCGCTGCGACAATCGTTTCAAACTTCCGCGCCGTGATCTTTTCGCCACGTTTGCGCCCCACAGCGAGCGGCTGGTATTCCGCCAGTCCAACCAGTCGGCCGAATTTCTCCAGGCCCTCGAGGGAGATACCGACAACCGCCGGCAATACATCCGACAGGGCAACCTGCTCCACAAAATCTATTCCGAAATCAATGCGGCCGATGATGCCCCGCAGGTGTTGCAGGCATTCCTTGAGCAGGGGCTCATTGAAAACGACCGCCAGCTGCAGGACATACGCGCCATCATTGAGCGTGGCTGGCAAAACGAACAGGTACGCAACTGGTTCAACGGTACGTGGACCCTCTTTCGCGAATGCTGCATCCTCAGCCGGCAGCCGGACAGCCGGCAGGTCGTAACCCGCCGCCCCGACCGCGTCATGACCAAAGACGGCCATACCGTAGTCGTCGATTTCAAATTCGGCAAACCACGCCCCGACTATATACTCCAGGTGCAAACCTACATGCAGCTCCTCAGCCGTATGGGCCACCGCTCCGTCAGCGGCTACCTCTGGTATGTCTATGAAAACCGTATCGAACCCGTTTCCGCTCCACAAGAATAATCCCACCATGAACACCTCTCACGCCATACCCTTCCTGAAACTCGTGGCCGACGATCTTCGGCAGCGTTTTTCCCACGATTTAAGCCGCGTGGCCATTGTTTTCCCCAACAAGCGTGCCGGCATCTTCTTCAACGACTATATCACCCCTCCCGACGGCACCCCGCTCTGGGCCCCGACCTATCTCACCATCGACCAGATTTTCGGCCTCATCAGTCCGCTCCGTACGGCTGACGACATCGAAACCATCTGCCTCCTCTACCAGATCTACCGGAAACGGCTGGGCAAGGCGGCCAAGTCGCTCGACTGGTTCTATGGCTGGGGCGAGCAGCTGCTCCGCGATTTCAACGATGTCGACTGTGCCATGGCCGATGCCCGACAACTTTTCACCAATCTCTACGACATCAAGAAGATTGAGGAAATCAGCGACCCCGAAATCCAGCAGAAGCTGCACGAACTGCGCATCAAGCTGGGCCTTGAGTCGTCCGGCCCGTTTACCCCTTCGCGCATCAAGCGTCAGTTTCTTGAAGTGTGGCAGCAACTCTACGACATCTACACCGAGCTCAACCTCACCCTCCGTCAGCGTGGCCTGGCCTACGACGGAGCCCGTAAGCGCCTGGCCGTCGAGCAGTTGCAGCAGCAACAAGCCACTCTTCCGCCCCAATACGACTGCTTCGTTTTCGTAGGTTTCAATGTGCTCCTGCAAGTTGAGGAGCAGCTCTTTTCCCATATCCAGAAAGAAGGCAAGGCCCTGTTCTATTGGGACTACGACCAGCTGCTCGTCAGCCCGCAGTCACCCGTCGACATTGGCAGCGCTTTCCGCAAAAACCTGACCCGCTTTCCCAGCCCGCTCGATGCCTCGCAGTTCGACAACCTTTCCCGCATTCCCCGCATCGACTTCGTTGCCGCCACTTCCGACAATGCCCAGGCCCGTTACGTCCCCCAATGGCTCCAGCAGCATCTGACCACCGACGAGGAGCGACACACCGCCATTGTCCTGGCCGACGAGGGCATGCTCCAGTCCGTGGTCCAGTCCATCCCCGACCCCGCCATGCCCGGAGGTCCCCGCGAAGTCAACATCACCAAGGGCTACCCCCTGGGTCACACTCCGGCCTATGCCTCCGTATGCAAGTTCCTTAAACGCATCGAAACCGACCATGCCGACACCACGGTCGAACAATGCCTACGGCAACTCATCGCCCACATCAAGGACGAAGCCCTCAGAACGCGCGGCCGCCATCCGCGCAACAGCTGGCAGGAACAGCTTTCCACCGAAAGCTATTTCCAGTGCTACACCATAGCCAACCGCCTCGCCCATCTTGCGGCCGAAGGGCTGCTCGACATGCAGCTGCACACCCTCAGCCGCCTGTTGCGCCAAATCATGCGCAACCAGTCGGTAGCCTTCCACGGCGAGCCGGCCACCGGTCTGCAGGTCATGGGCATTCTGGAAACACGCTGCCTCGACTTCGACCACCTGCTCATGCTCTCCGTTTCCGAAGGCGTACTGCCCCGCCTCTATACCCACAACTCGTTCATTCCCTACGATGTGCGGCTGGCCTTCAATCTCCCCATGCCGGGACAAAAAACAGCCGTGTTCGCCTACAACTTCTTCCGGCTTCTCACCCGTGCCCGTCAGGTCACACTGGTCTATAACGAAGCTACCGACGGGCTGAAAAAAGGCGAAATGTCCCGCTTCATGCAACAGCTTCTTCTCCTCCAAACCGCATCCGGCTCCTATCTCCCCATCCACAGTTGGAGCCTTCAGGCCCGGTCCTCCCTCAGGCAATATGCCCCCATTGCGGTAAATGCCGACAACGCACAGGCGCTCATGGCCCGTAAGCTGAGCCTTTCTCCCACCGCCCTCTCCACCTATGTCGACTGCCCTCTGAAGTTCTTCTTCAAGCATGTAGCCTACCTGCCTGAAGTCGAAAAGCCCACCGACTTCCTGCCACCCAACGTTTTCGGAACCCTCTTCCACGAGGCCGCACAAATAGCCTATCAGGAACTCACCCAGGCCGGCCCGTCCATCACCCCCGACCAGCTCACCCGGCTGGCCGAGAGCCCCGTCCGCCTGGAGCGCATCATGCAGCAGGCCTTTGTCGAAACCAGCTTCAAAGCCTATCTCGACCGCATCACCCAAAACGTGGCGGAGTGGCACGCCTTCAGCGAGCTCCATCTCTCCCACCTCCCCCCCGAAAACCGCAAAGCCCTCCGCTACGACCGCGAAGCCCTCGCCCCCCTTGTACGCCAGCAGGTGCCCCAAAGCACGCAGGTTTACACACCCGAGCAATACACGCTTGAGTTCCACGTCATTACCGACTATCTCAAGCGCCTTCTCCTCTCCGATGCCCGCCTCCACGACCTCCGTCTGGAAGAAATGGAAACACGGCACGACATCGAAATCAGCGGACTGAAAATCGGCGGCATTGTCGACCGCAAGGACCACATCACCCTCGACGGACTCCCCTGCCTGCGCATCGTCGATTACAAAACGGGCACCTTTTCCTCCGACAAAATCAGCGCTTCCGACCTCTCCGAGCTTACCACCTGTCAGCCCAAGTCAAAAGCCTATCTCCTGCAAACCTTTCTCTACAGTCTGGTTTGTCTGGAGCAGCAGCAAGCCTCGGCCGACGGTTCCCGTGAACACATCGTCCCGGCCCTCTATTTTCTGCAACGGACCAGCGACCCCAACTATCGTCCGTACGTCAAGCTCGGCCGCTCCGAAATGCTCAACTTTGCTGACGTTGCCCCCGATTTCAAGGCCGAACTGACCAGTCTCATCGAGCGTATGCAGTCTTCCCCCTTCACCCCCACCGATCTGCCCGACAAATGCGCCCTGTGTCCCTACCGGCTGCTTTGTGGAGAAACATAAACCACAATAAAAAGTAACGCCATAACTTCCTCCTATAATCATAAAATTCAATACCTTTGTATTTTCTTACTTTATTATTCGAAGCACAAAACACAAAATATGACAAGTACACAGCAACGAGAAGAACTACAAGCCAAAATATGGAAAATTGCCAACGAAGTCCGTGGCGCCGTTGACGGATGGGACTTCAAGCAATTCGTGTTGGGCACACTATTCTATCGCTACATCAGCGAAAATTTCACGGAATACATCGAAGGCGGCGACGAAAGCATCCACTACGCCAGCCTGCCCGACAGCGTCATCACGCCCGAAATCAAGGACGACGCCGTCAAGACCAAAGGGTACTTCATCTATCCGAGCCAACTGTTTGTCAACGTCGTAAAGGATGCCACCACCAACCCGAACCTCAACACCGACCTGAAAAACATTTTCGACGCCATTGAGAATTCAGCCAACGGCTACCCCTCCGAAAAGAACATCAAGGGCCTGTTTGCCGACTTCGACACCACCAGCACGCGTCTGGGCAATACCGTCGAAAGCAAAAACAGCCGACTGGCCGCCGTACTGAAAGGCGTAAGCGAACTGGACTTCGGCAGTTTTGCCGACCACCAGATTGACCTGTTTGGCGATGCCTACGAATTCCTGATTCACAATTACGCCGCCAACGCCGGCAAGTCGGGTGGCGAATTCTTTACACCGCAAAACGTGTCGAAGCTCATTTCCCGCCTGGCCATGCACGGGCAGGACCACGTCAACAAAATCTATGACCCCGCTGCCGGCTCGGGTTCCCTGCTGTTGCAGGCACGGCGGCAATTTGAGGACCATGTCATTGAGGATGGCTTTTTTGGTCAGGAAATCAACCACACCACCTACAACCTGGCCCGCATGAACATGTTCCTGCACAACATCAATTACGACAAGTTCCACCTGGCCCTAGGCGACACGCTGCTCCAACCGCAATTCGGCAACGACAAGCCTTTCGACGCCATCGTCTCCAATCCGCCTTACTCCGTAAAATGGATAGGCTCCGACGACCCCACCCTCATCAACGACGACCGTTTTGCCCCGGCCGGCGTACTGGCTCCCAAGTCAAAGGCCGACTTTGCGTTCGTGCTGCATGCCCTGAGCTACCTCTCCGGCCGGGGGCGGGCGGCCATTGTCTGCTTCCCCGGTATTTTCTATCGGGGTGGTGCCGAGCGGAAAATCCGGAAATACCTGGTCGACAGCAATTTCATCGAAACCATCATTGCCCTGCCGCCCAACTTGTTTTTCGGCACCAGCATTGCCGTGAACATCCTGGTGCTGTCCAAGCACAAGACTGATACACGGATTCAGTTCATTGATGCCAGCAGTGAGGAATTCTTCACCAAGGAGACCAACAACAATGTTCTGGAAGAACAGCACATCGACAAGATTATCGACCTTTTCGACCGTAAGCAAAACGTACCCTACGTAGCCCAATCCATAGACCAGGCGGCCATTGCCGAAAACGACTATAACCTTTCGGTCAGCAGCTACATCGAGGTCAAGGACACTCGCCCCCAAACCGACATTAAGGAACTGAATGAGCGCATCCGCCACATCGTAGCGCGCGAAAATGAACTGCGTACGGAAATAGACAAAATTGTAACAGAATTGGAGGAGGATGAAGCATGAGTCAGATACAAGAATTAATACGGAGACTTTGTCCTAATGGGGTAGAATTCAAAGATTTGGGAAGAATTGTTATAATAAAAAACGGAAAAGATTATAAACATTTAGTTCCAGGAAACATTCCCGTTTATGGTTCTGGTGGAATTATGACTTACGTTAATAAATATGTATATAATAAGCCTACAGTTTTAATACCTCGTAAAGGCTCACTCGGAAATATATTTTATATTGATACTCCATTTTGGAATGTTGACACAATCTTCTACACAGAAATTGATACAAAACAAATAGAAGCTAAATATTTATATTATGTATTGGCTAAACAACATTTGGAAAATCTTAATAAAGCAGGTGGTGTTCCCAGCTTGACACAATCCATTTTAAATAAAGTTAAGATTCCTGTTCCTCCTCTTGAAGTTCAAAATGAAATAGTTAGGATTCTCGACACATTCACATCACATACAGCGGAGCTGCAAGCGGAGCTGCAAGCGAGAAAGGAACAATATGAATATTATCGAAACAAATTACTTTCTTTCGATAAAAATAATGTGGATGTAAGATGGATAAAAATTGGAGAATTCTGTAAAATACTTAGAGGTAAAAGATTGACAACAAAAGAATTAGACACAAATGGAAAATTCCCAGTTTTCCATGGTGGAATTAAGCCAATCGGATTTTATCCACATTCCAACCGAGCTGCAAATTCCACAATGATTATAAATGTTGGAGCATCTGCTGGAACTGTAGGATTTTGCAAAACTGCATTTTGGTCTTCTGATGGTTGCTTTTGTTTTACCCATAATAAAATTGTCATCCAAAAGTATTTATTTTATGTTCTGCAATCTATGGAGATTTCTTTAAAATCAAAAGTAAGAATAGCTGGAATTCCAACTCTTGACAATAAAAATATAGAAAGACTGGTTATACCCGTAATATCTCTATCCGAGCAGCAACGCATCATCTCCATTCTCGACAAATTTGAGACCTTGGTTAATGACCTCACAGAGGGAATTCCTGCAGAAATAGCAGCCGTACAAGAGCAATATGAATATTACCGAAACAAGTTATTGTCCTTTCCCAAATTAGAAGCATGAAGCCCTACCACGCCATAGCCGAATCGAACCATTTCATTGTACTGGACCACTATGCCAAATACTACGAGGTGCACGAAACGCCGGTAGCCTACCAGTCGGAAGCGTCCCTTGAGCGCGAACTGATTCAGGACCTGCAAAGTCAGGGATATGAGTACCTCCCCGACCTTTCGACGCCGGCTGCCCTGCTGGCCAATGCCCGGCAGCAACTGCAGGAACTCAACGGAATTACGTTTACCGACCCGGAATGGGAACGGTTTGTAGCCGAATATCTGGACAAGCCCAGCGACGGACTCGTCGAAAAGACCCGGAAAATTCAGGATGACTACATCTACGACTTCACGTTTGACGACGGGCACCTGCAAAACATCTACCTGGCCGACAAGCAGAACCTGGCCCGCAACAAGGTGCAGGTGGTTTCGCAATTTGAGCAGACGGGCACGCAGGCCAACCGCT
>FR903624.1:0-15972 GCA_000438115.1 Prevotella sp. CAG:617
ACTGATGGTCCGATGCCTCAGACTCGTGAGCACATCCTGTTGGCTCGTCAGGTAAACGTTCCTCGCTTGGTTGTATTCTTGAACAAGTGCGACATGGTTGAGGACGAGGAAATGCTCGAACTCGTTGAAATGGAAATGCGTGAGCTGCTTGCTCAGTATGACTTCGAAGAAGATACTCCTATCATCCGCGGTTCTGCCCTTGGTGCTTTGAACGGTGTTGACAAATGGGTTGACTCAGTACTCCAGCTGATGGATGCTGTTGACAACTGGATCCAGGAGCCGGTTCGTGACGTTGAGAAACCTTTCTTGATGCCTGTTGAGGACGTATTCTCAATCACTGGTCGTGGTACTGTTGCTACTGGTCGTGTTGAAACTGGTATCGTTAAGGTAGGTGACGAAGTTCAGATCCTTGGCCTTGGCGAAGACAAGAAGTCAGTTGTAACCGGTGTTGAAATGTTCCGTAAGATTCTTGACGAAGGTGAAGCTGGTGACAATGTAGGTCTGTTGCTTCGCGGTATCGACAAGAAGGAAATCAAACGTGGTATGGTTATTACCCACCCGGGTACCATCACTCCGCACTCTAAATTCAAGGCTTCTATCTACGTTTTGAAGAAAGAGGAAGGTGGTCGTCATACTCCGTTCGGTAACAAATATCGTCCTCAGTTCTATCTCCGTACGATGGACTGCACCGGTGAAATTCACTTGCCCGAAGGCGTAGAAATGGTTATGCCTGGTGATAATGTAGAAATCACTGTTGAGTTGATCTATCCGGTAGCTCTGAACGTAGGTCTCCGCTTCGCTATCCGTGAAGGTGGTCGTACCGTAGGTTCAGGTCAGATTACTGAAATCCTCGACTAATATTAAGGTCGGATAAATAAATCAAAACAGGTTCTCTCGAACCCTTAGGCGAAAGGGACCTGTTTTTCTACGGGAATAGCTCAGTTGGTAGAGCACCGGTCTCCAAAACCGGGTGTCGGGAGTTCGAGCCTCTCTTCCCGTGCAAAAGTAAAATACAATGTTACACAAGGTAATTACATATTGTAAGGAATCTTACGACGAACTATCGCATAAGACCACGTGGCCAACACGTGCCGAGTTGACGCACAGTGCTGTTGTAGTACTTTATGCTTCCATACTCATCGCGCTGATAGTTTTCCTTATGGATACGGTATTCCAGTTCGTGATGGAGCTCGTATACCCGCATTAAATCATAATCATTAATTTTAAAGATGGCTGAGATTGCAATGCAATGGTACGTACTGCGTGCCATAAGCGGTAAAGAAGGCAAGGGGAAAGAGTACATCGATGCCGAGATTAAGAACGGGCGTCTGAACGGTTACGTTTCGCAGGTATTGATACCGACAGAGAAAGTTTATCAAGTACGCAACGGCAAACGCGTCGTTAAGGAAAGAAACTATCTGCCGGGCTATGTGCTTGTAGAGGCAAAACTGGTGGGCGAAATTGCACACGAATTACGGAATACACCGAATGTGCTGGGCTTTTTGGGCGGATTGGATAATCCGACTCCTCTTCAGCAGAGTGAGGTAAACCGTATTCTTGGAAAGGTTGACGAAATGCTCGAAGAGAATGACGATGTAGTTGTTCCTTTCGCAGTAGGAGAGGCCGTGAAAGTGACCGAAGGTCCGTTCAGCGGATTTACAGGCGTTGTTGAAGAAGTCAACAGCGAAAAGAAGAAGCTGACCGTGACGGTGAAGGTTTTCGGACGTAATACTCCGTTGGCATTAAGTTTTATGCAGGTAGAGAAAGAATAGGTAATGTTACGTGCCTAACCTTTCAAAAAACAAATCAAAATTAAAGAAAATGGCAAAAGAAGTTGCTGGATTAATCAAATTACAGATTAAAGGAGGCGCTGCAAATCCATCACCTCCCGTAGGCCCTGCATTGGGTTCCAAGGGAATCAACATCATGGATTTCTGCAAACAGTTCAATGCCAGAACTCAGGAGAAAGCCGGTAAAATTCTTCCGGTAGTCATTACTTATTATAATGACAAGTCTTTCTCATTCGTTGTGAAGACTCCTCCTGTGGCAGTGCAACTGCTTGAGGCAGCCAAAAAGAAAAGTGGATCGGCACAGCCTAACCGTACCAAGATTGCTGAAATTACTTGGGACGATGTGAAGGCCATTGCAACCGACAAAATGCCTGACTTGAACTGCTTTACGATTGAAGCCGCCATGCGTTTGGTAGCCGGTACTGCACGTTCAATGGGTATCACAGTAAAAGGGGACTTCCCTGAAACAACAAACAAATAACTTCAATTACAATGAGTAAACTGACAAAAAACCAAAAGTTGGTAGCTGATAAGATTGAAGCAGGGAAGGCATACACGCTGGCAGAAGCAGCTACTTTGGTGAAGGAAATTACCACCACCAAGTTCGATGCTTCGTTGGATATTGACGTACGTCTGGGTGTTGACCCCCGTAAGGCCAATCAGATGGTACGTGGCGTGGTATCACTGCCCAACGGAACCGGTAAGAGCGTTCGCGTTCTGTGCTTGTGCACCCCGGATGCCGAAGCTGCAGCAAAGGAAGCAGGTGCTGACTATGTAGGTCTCGATGAATATATCGAAAAAATCAAAGGCGGTTGGACGGATGTTGACGTAATCATCACTATGCCCTCTATCATGGGTAAGATTGGTGCTTTAGGTCGCGTTTTGGGTCCCCGTGGTTTGATGCCTAACCCCAAGAGCGGAACAGTGACCATGGATGTGGCCAAGGCTGTTCGCGAGGTAAAACAGGGTAAGATCGACTTTAAAGTAGACAAGGCAGGTATCGTACATACTTCAATTGGTAAGGTATCCTTTACTCCCGAGCAGATCGTGGGTAACGCTAAGGAATTTATCTCTACCATCATGAAATTGAAACCGACAACGGTAAAAGGTACCTACATCAAGAGTATTTATCTTTCTTCAACGATGAGTCGTGGTATCAAGATCGATGTGAAATCTGTTGTTGAAAACTAAAATTGAAATCGTATGAAAAAGGAAGATAAAGACCTAATTATCAATCAGATTGGCGAGCGTATTAGCGAGTATAGCCATTTCTATCTTGTAGATGTGACTGCGCTGAACGCTGTGCAGACAAGTGATTTGCGTAGAAAGTGTTTCAATGCTGACATCAAGATGATGGTAGTAAAGAACACTTTGCTTCACAAAGCTCTTGAAAAAGCTGAAGTAGATTTCTCTCCGCTTTACGGTTGCCTGAAAGGTACCACAGCAGTATTTTTCTGCAATACGGCCAATGCTCCTGCAAAGCTGATTAAGGAAGAAGGTAAAGCTACCGGAATTCCTGCTTTGAAAGCAGCTTACGCTGAGGAAGAAATTTATGTAGGTGCTGAGAACTTGGATGCGCTCTGCGCTATCAAGAGCAAAGCAGAGGTTCTGGCCGAAGTGGTTGCCCTGTTGCAGTCTCCGGCAAAGAACGTTATCTCTTCTCTCCAGTCTGCTGGACACACCATTCACGGTGTGCTTAAGACCTTGGGTGAGCGTCCTGAGTAATAATCAGGTGGCATGACCCGTTCCCATAAAATTAATCAAGTAAGAAACAAATAAATAGTTATAAGAAAATGGCAGATATCAAAGCTATTGCTGAAGAATTAGTAAATTTGACAGTAAAAGAAGTAAACGAGTTGGCAACTGTCCTGAAGGACGAGTATGGAATCGAACCCGCCGCTGCAGCTGTTGCTGTTGCTGCTGGTCCTGCTGCAGCTGGTGCTGCTGCTGAAGAAAAAACATCTTTCGATGTTGTTCTGAAGAGCGCAGGTGCTGCTAAATTGCAGGTTGTTAAGGCTGTGAAAGAAGCTTGCGGCCTTGGCTTGAAAGAAGCAAAAGACCTCGTTGACGGTGCTCCCAGCACGTTGAAGGAAGGTGTTGCTAAAGAAGAAGCTGAAGCACTGAAGAAAGCTCTTGAAGAAGCTGGTGCTGAAGTAGAAGTAAAATAAGCATAACACTAAGCCCTAACGGGTAATTTGGTTAAGAGTCCTCTGGTAGAGGGTTCTTAACCTTTTTGCGTCTAAATATTTTCAGATTTTACTCATTAAATTTGCAGAATGTCTTCAGTAATCAATAATCGCGTCAATTTCGCGACCGTGAAGAATCCGTTGCCCTATCCGGATTTTCTGGATGTTCAGCTTAAGTCCTTCCGTGACTTCCTGCAGCTTGACACTCCTTCTGAACAGAGAAAAAATGACGGCTTGTACAAAGTCTTTGCCGAGAATTTCCCCATTGCCGATACCCGTAACAATTTCGTATTGGAATTTCTCGACTATTATATTGATCCGCCTCATTACAGCATTGACGAATGTCTGGAACGCGGATTGACTTACAGTGTGCCTTTGAAGGCCAAGTTGAAACTTTATTGTACTGATCCTGACCATGAGGATTTTGACACCGTAGTGCAGGAGGTTTTCTTGGGTCATATCCCTTATATGACTGACAACGGAACTTTCGTAATCAACGGAGCTGAGCGTGTTGTCGTATCTCAGTTGCACCGTTCGCCGGGCGTGTTCTTCGGGTCAAGTGTACATCCTAACGGCACACCGCTTTATTCTGCCCGTGTTATTCCGTTCAAGGGTTCATGGATTGAGTTTGCTACGGACATCAACAACGTGATGTATGCTTACATTGATCGTAAGAAGAAGTTGCCGGTAACTACGTTGTTGCGTGCCATTGGTTTTGAAAATGACAAGGACATTCTCCAGATCTTTAACCTGGCTGAAGAGCTCAAGGTTAGCAAGACTAATTTGAAAAAAGTAATCGGCCGCAAGCTGGCTGCCCGTGTGCTGAAGAGCTGGGTAGAGGACTTTGTGGATGAGGATACCGGCGAGGTAGTTTCCATTGAGCGTAACGAGGTTATTCTCGATCGCGAAACCGTATTGACGGAGGATAATATTCAGGATATTCTCGACAGTGGCGAGCAGACCATTCTGATTCACCATGAAGAGGCAAATTCTTCTGACTACTCTATCATTTTCAATACGCTGCAGAAGGACCCCAGCAACTCTGAAAAAGAGGCCGTGCTTTATATCTATCGTCAGTTGCGTAATGCTGACCCTGCTGACGATGCCAGCGCCCGCGAGGTGATTAACAACTTGTTCTTCTCTGACAAGCGTTATGACTTGGGCGAAGTTGGTCGCTACCGCATCAATAAGAAGTTGAATCTTTCAACTGATGCCGATGTGCGCGTGTTGACCAAAGAAGATATTATTGAAATTATCAAATATTTGATTGAACTGATCAACTCTAAGGCCACTGTTGACGATATTGACCATTTGAGCAACCGTCGTGTACGTACAGTGGGTGAGCAGTTGTCCAATCAGTTTGCCATCGGTCTGGCCCGTATGAGCCGCACCATCCGCGAGCGCATGAATGTGCGTGACAACGAGGTGTTCACTCCGACTGACTTGATTAATGCCAAGACGATTTCGTCGGTAATCAATTCCTTCTTCGGAACCAATGCCCTCTCGCAGTTCATGGACCAGACAAACCCGCTGGCTGAGGTGACGCACAAACGTCGTTTGTCAGCCCTCGGTCCTGGCGGTCTGTCACGTGAGCGTGCCGGTTTCGAGGTGCGTGACGTACACTATACCCACTATGGACGTCTTTGCCCGATTGAGTCGCCTGAAGGACCGAACATCGGTTTGATTTCTTCTCTTTGTGTGTATGCCAAGATTGACGAACTGGGCTTTATTGAAACGCCTTACCGCAAAGTGGAGAACAGTCGGGTCGACCTGGATAACAATGACGTAATCTATCTGAGTGCCGAAGAGGAAGAAGGCAAGATTATCGGTCAGGGTAATGCTCCGCTGAATGATGACGGAACGTTTATCCGCGACAAAGTAAAATGTCGTCAGGATGCTGATTATCCTGTTGTTCCGCCTTCACAGGTAGAGTTGATTGACGTGGCTCCGCAGCAGATTGCATCCATTGCAGCTTCGTTGATTCCGTTCCTTGAGCACGACGATGCCCACCGCGCATTGATGGGTTCTAACATGATGCGCCAGGCTGTACCTTTGATTCATTCGGAGGCTCCTATTGTAGGTACCGGTATTGAAAAACAGGTGTGCGAGGATTCGCGTACCATGATCGTGGCCGAGGGCGACGGTGTGATTGAATACGTTGATGCCACCGTAATTAAAATTAACTATGACCGTACGGAGGATGAGGAGTTTGTCAGCTTTGAACCCTCAGTGAAGGAATATAAGATTCCGAAGTTCCGCCGTACGAACCAAAATATGACCATTGACCTGCGTCCTATCTGCGAAAAGGGACAGCGGGTAAAGAAAGGCGATATTCTGACCGAAGGTTATGCTACCGAAAACGGAGAGTTGGCACTTGGCCGTAACCTGCTGGTAGCATACATGCCTTGGAAGGGATATAACTATGAGGATGCCATCGTATTGAACGAGCGTATGGTTCGTGAGGATATTCTGACTTCAGTTCACGTGGATGAGTATTCTCTGGAGGTGCGTGAGACCAAACGCGGCATGGAAGAGTTTACCAATGACATTCCTAACGTAAGCGAGGACGCTACGAAGGATTTGGACGAAAATGGTATTATCCGTATCGGTGCGCGTGTGCAGCCGGGTGACATCATGATTGGTAAGATTACGCCGAAGGGTGAGAGTGATCCTACGCCTGAGGAGAAACTCTTGCGCGCTATCTTTGGTGACAAGGCCGGCGATGTGAAGGATGCTTCACTGAAGGCCAATCCTTCACTTTCTGGTGTGGTTATCGGCAAGCGCCTCTTCTCAAAAGCTGTAAAGACACGTACATCGAAAGCTGCTGACAAGATTAAGCTGCAGAAGATGGACGAGGACTTCGAGGCTGAGACCACCGAATTGAGGAACTTGATGATTACCAAGTTGCTTGCTTTGACCAAAGGACATGTCAGCGCAGGCGTACATGATAACCTTGGTGCCGAAGTCATTGCCAAGGATGCCAAGTTTACCAAGTCGGTATTGCAGACAATAGATTACACTTCCGTAGAGTTGTGTAACTGGACCGATGACGAGCGTATCAATCATCTGATACAGCAGCTCGTGCTCAACTATTTGCGTAAGCACAATACGCTTGACGCTCAGCTCAAGCGCCGCAAAACGGCTCTTACCATCGGTGATGAACTGCCTTCAGGCATCATGCAGATGGCCAAGGTTTACATTGCCAAGAAACGTAAAATCGGTGTCGGTGACAAGATGGCCGGACGTCACGGTAACAAGGGTATCGTGTCCAAAATCGTACGTCAGGAGGATATGCCGTTCCTGGCAGACGGTACGCCGGTTGACATCGTATTGAACCCGCTGGGTGTGCCTTCACGTATGAACCTCGGTCAGATTTTCGAGGCCGTGTTGGGTGCAGCCGGACGTAAACTGGGTGTGAAGTTTGCTACTCCTATTTTCGATGGAGCCAAGCTGGATGAATTGAGCGAATGGACTGACAAGGCCGGCCTGCCGCGTTTCTGCTCTACGCAGTTGTATGATGGTGGTACGGGTGAACCTTTCGACCAGAAAGCTACCGTAGGTGTGACCTATATGCTGAAACTCGGCCATATGGTTGAAGACAAGATGCATGCCCGTTCAATTGGTCCGTACTCTCTGATAACCCAGCAGCCGCTTGGAGGTAAAGCTCAATTTGGTGGACAGCGTTTCGGAGAAATGGAGGTTTGGGCTATCGAGGCCTTTGGAGCTTCGCACGTATTGCAGGAAATCCTGACCATCAAGTCAGACGATGTGGTAGGTCGTTCCAAAGCTTATGAAGCTATCGTCAAGGGCGATCCTATGCCAACACCGGGTATTCCTGAATCTCTCAACGTGTTGCTGCACGAATTGCGCGGATTGGGCTTAAGCATCAAGCTCGATTAGTCTTTCACAGAGTTTCTTACACAAATCAAGTATTGAAAAATGGCATTTAAAAGAGACAACAAGATAAAGACGAATTTCACCAAGATTTCCATTGGTCTGGCATCGCCCGAGGAAATTCTTGAAAATTCGTATGGTGAGGTGTTGAAACCCGAAACCATCAACTACCGTACCTATAAACCCGAGCGTGACGGACTTTTCTGCGAGCGTATTTTTGGTCCGACCAAAGATTACGAATGTCATTGCGGAAAATACAAGCGCATTCGTTATAAAGGCATTGTCTGCGACCGTTGTGGCGTAGAAGTGACCGAAAAGAAAGTGCGTCGCGAACGTTCCGGCCACATCCAGTTGGTTGTGCCGGTAGCGCACATCTGGTATTTCCGTTCGCTTCCTAACAAAATTGGTTACTTGCTGGGTATTCCAACCAAGAAGCTGGACATGATTATTTACTACGAGCGTTATGTAGTAATCCAGCCGGGAGCCCTGAGTGACGATTATGCTGTAAACGACCTGTTGACAGAGGATGAATACATCGAGGCTTTGAAAAAGTTGCCGAAAGACAACCAGTATCTGGAGGATTCAGACCCCAACAAGTTTATTGCCAAAATGGGTGCTGAAGCCATCTACGATCTGCTAACCCGCATTGACCTTGACGGATTGTCTTACGAGTTGCGTGACCGCGCCAATTCTGACTCTTCCGTACAGCGCAAGACCGAAGCGCTCAAGCGCCTGCAGGTAGTTGAGGCATTCCGTTCCAGCCGCGACCGCAACCGTCCCGAGTGGATGATTATGAAGATTATTCCGGTCATTCCGCCCGAGTTGCGTCCGTTGGTACCGCTGGATGGCGGCCGTTTCGCTACATCCGACCTTAACGACCTCTACCGTCGCGTACTTATCCGTAACAACCGTCTGAAACGACTCATTGAAATCAAGGCTCCCGAAGTCATCCTGCGTAACGAAAAGCGTATGTTGCAGGAGGCTGTCGACAGCTTGTTCGATAACTCACGCAAGGCCAGCGCAGTGAAGAGCGACTCCAACCGTCCGCTCAAGTCTCTGTCTGACTCCCTCAAGGGTAAGCAGGGACGCTTCCGTCAGAACTTGCTGGGTAAGCGTGTTGACTATTCAGCCCGTTCCGTAATCGTGGTAGGTCCGGAACTGAAGATGGGCGAGTGCGGTTTGCCTAAACTCATGGCCGCCGAGCTCTACAAGCCGTTCATCATCCGCAAGCTCATTGAGCGCGGCATCGTAAAGACCGTGAAGAGCGCCAAGAAGATTGTCGACCGCCGCGAACCGGTCATCTGGGACATCCTGGAATATGTCATGAAGGGACACCCCGTATTGCTCAACCGTGCGCCGACACTTCACCGTCTGGGTATCCAGGCCTTCCAGCCCAAGATGATTGAGGGTAAGGCCATTCAGCTCCACCCGCTGGCTTGTACGGCGTTCAACGCCGACTTCGACGGTGACCAGATGGCCGTTCACTTGCCTTTGAGCAACGAAGCCATCATGGAGGCTCAGATGCTGATGCTCCAGAGCCACAACATCCTGAACCCTGCCAACGGTGCACCTATCACGGTGCCTTCGCAGGATATGGTGCTGGGTCTGTACTACATCACCAAGCTGCGTCCGGGAGCCAAGGGCGAGGGACTGATTTTCTATGGTCCTGAAGAGGCCATCATTGCCTACAACGAGCGTCGCGTAGACATTCATGCTCCGATTAAGGTTGTCGTTGATGATATTGACGAAACCGGAATGATGGTTAAACACATGGTGGAAACATCTGTGGGCCGTGTAATTGTGAATGAAATCATCCCGAGCGAAGTCGGATTTGTCAACATTGTTATTTCCAAGAAGACCCTGCGTGACATCATCTCCCGTGTAATCAAACGCGTCGGAATGGCCCGTGCCTGCGACTTCCTTGACGGTATCAAGAACCTGGGTTACCGCATGGCCTACGAGGGTGGTCTGTCGTTCAACCTTGACGATATCATCATCCCGAAGGAGAAAGCCGAAATCGTGAAGAAGGGTAACGACGAAATCGAGCAGATCACCATGAACTACAACATGGGTTTCATCACCGACAACGAGCGTTACAATCAGGTTATCGATACGTGGACTCACGTTAACCACGACCTGAAGAGCACGTTGATGAAACAGATGACCGAGGCCGACCAGGGCTTCAACGCGGTGTTCATGATGTTGGATTCAGGAGCCCGTGGTTCAGCCGATCAGATTGCCCAGTTGGCCGGTATGCGTGGTTTGATGGCCAAGCCGCAGAAAGCCGGTGCCGAGGGTGCACAGATCATCGAGAACCCGATTCTTTCTAACTTTAAGGAGGGTATGTCCGTGTTGGAGTACTTTATCTCTACCCACGGTGCCCGTAAGGGTTTGGCCGACACCGCTTTGAAGACGGCCGACGCCGGATACCTGACCCGTCGTCTGGTTGACGTTTCACATGACGTGATTATTACTGAAGAAGACTGCGGCACACTTCGCGGACTCGTTTGCACCGCCCTGAAGGACGGCGATGAAGTGATCTCTTCGTTGGGCGAACGTATTTTGGGACGTGTGTCCGTTCACGATATCATTCATCCTACTACCGGCAAACTTATTGTAGCTGCCGGCGAGGAAATTACAGAGGCCATTGCTGCCGAAATCGAAGCTTCGCCCATTGAGAGCGTCGAAATCCGTTCGGTACTGACCTGCGAGAGCCGTCACGGCGTATGTATGAAGTGCTACGGCCGTAATCTGGCCACCAGCAAAATGGTACAGAAGGGCGAGGCTGTGGGCGTTATTGCCGCACAGTCAATCGGTGAGCCGGGTACGCAGCTGACGTTGCGTACGTTCCACGCCGGAGGTATTGCGGCCAATGCTGCTGCCAACGCTACTATCGTGGCCAAGAACGACTGCCGTGTGGAATTTGAAGAACTCCGCACCGTTGACGTGGTTAACGAGGACGGATCGGCCGGAAAGGTTGTGGTTGGCCGACTGGCTGAGGTTCGCTTTGTGGATGAGAATACCGACATCGTGCTTTCTACGCAGAACGTGCCCTATGGTTCTCTGCTCTATGTCAACGATAAGGACAAGGTTGAGAAAGGCACCGTTATTGCCAAGTGGGATCCCTTCAACGCCGTTATCGTTACGGAAAACGCCGGTACCATCCAGTTTGAGGATGTAACCGAAGGCGTAACCTACCGTGTTGAAGAAGACGAGGCTACCGGTTTGCGTGAGATGATCGTCATCGAATCCAAGGAAAAGAACCGTGTTCCTTCCTGCCACATTCTTGACGACAAGGGCGAACTGATCCGTACCTATAACTTCCCCATCAACGGTCACATCGTTGTAGAAGACGGCCAGAAGGTGAAGGCCGGTGACATCCTCGTCAAGATTCCGCGTGCCGTAGGTAAAGCCGGTGACATTACCGGTGGTCTGCCCCGTGTAACGGAGTTGTTCGAGGCCCGTAACCCGAGCAACCCGGCTATTGTAGCCGAAATCGACGGTGAGATCACCATGGGTAACATCAAGCGTGCCAACCGCGAAATCATCCTGACCTCCAAGCTGGGCGAGGTGAAGAAATATCTCGTACCTCTGTCCAAGCAGATTCTGGTACAGGAGAACGACTACGTACGTGCCGGTACGCCGCTGTCCGACGGTTCTATCACACCGTCTGACATCCTGGCCATCAAGGGCCCGACGGCTGTACAGGAGTACATCGTTAATGAAATCCAGGACGTTTACCGTCTGCAGGGTGTGAAGATCAACGACAAGCACTTCGAGGTTATCGTCCGTCAGATGATGCGCAAGGTTCAGATCAACGAACCGGGCGACACCCGCTTCCTTGAGCAGCAGATTGTGGACAAACTCGATTTTGCCGAGGAGAACGACCGCATCTGGGGCAAGAAGGTGGTAACCGACGCCGGCGACAGCCAGACCATGAAGAACGGTATGATTGTAACCGCCCGCAAGCTGCGTGAGGAGAACTCCCAGCTCAAGCGCCGCGACCTCAAACTCGTTCAGGTGCGTGACGCCATGCCGGCTACTTCAACGCAGATTCTGCAGGGTATCACCCGCGCCGCATTGCAGACCAAGAGCTTCATGTCGGCAGCTTCCTTCCAGGAAACGACCAAGGTGCTCAACGAGGCTGCCATCAGTGGCAAGGTGGACAATCTGGAAGGTATGAAGGAGAACGTGATTTGCGGTCACCTGATTCCGGCCGGTACCGGTTTGCGTGAGTTCAACCGTATTGTAGTTGGTGATATGGACGATTTTGAAAAGATTGACAAGACGGAAAAAGTGGCTGCCGAATAAAGGTGGCGTCCGTTTTAACATAGAGGCGGAGGGAAGCAGTGTGGCTTCCCTCCGCCTTTTTTTCTGCCGTTAATTTTAGTGTTTGCGGAATCATGGCTCCGGGGTGTGTCCGGTGCTGTGCGGACTTAACGGTAAGAGATGGCGGGAAAAAGAATTGAGGTGCCGACTTAATTCTTTTTCCCGCCACTTTGTTTCTTTTATCTGCCGGTTTGTCGGGGTTTGTAGCTTGCGTGTTTCGGAAATCATGCCGTAAAGTTCGGGCTGGCTTCAAAAAAAATCCGTTTGCTGTTCACCGGACCGTATAAAAAGTGTATATTTGCGAACTTACCTCCTATAAATCAAAACTATGAACTCATTTTCAAAAACTTTTCTGATGCTCCTGGGGCTATGTCCTCTTGGGCTGATGGCCGATGTTCCTTTCAAACCGGCCACTCCTTATACTTTAACGTGCCGCTACGGTGGTGAGGGCAGCGTGACGCTGGGCGAGCTTCACGGCTCCGGCGTGTTGTTGCTTTATCAGCAGACGTCGCAGATTCCCGAAGACGGCTACTGGGTGTTTGAGTCAACCGGGGCGGAAAACACCTGGCGTATCAAGAACGCCGTTACGGGGCAGTATCTGCAGTACAGTCCTCAGCGGGTTGAAGGATCCGTTAAGGGGCTTGTGCTCAGCAGCGAAGTGGTGGCCGACTCCACCAGCTGGCAGTTGCAGGGCAGCGAAAACCGCTACAATATCGTGAATGTGGCCGACCCGCAGCAGTGGCTCAATCTCCGCACGGATGGTACGTGGCTGCTCGGAACGTATGCCCATCAGGGCATGGCTGACAACGAACTGTTTTCGTTTTATGACCAGGCGGGTGCCCCCGTTGAAGCTGAGGGTACGTCTTTGCCGGACGACCCTTCGGCCGGTACGATGCCCAGCCTGCTCGACTCGCTTTACGTCAACGGCAAGCCGGCTGTGTACGACCAGGCGGGTAACCGTTATTTGTGCAGTCTGCCCGAAACTTCGCGTGGACGCTCCTCGCTCAATGTCAGTCTGACTTATGCGTTCAGCGAAGCGGCTTCGGGAGCGCATCTCGAGCTGGCCGGACAGGCCGTGTCGGGGACAGACAGCGTCGGTCTGGCCGATTTCGACTGCACGCAGCCCTATGCCTTGAAACTGCTTGACGCCGAAGGGCAACTGCTGGCTCAGACCAATCTTGAATTCACGTTCCTGCCCATCGTGGTGCTCCACACGTCGCCCGACTGTAACGGTACGGACTATACGCCCGGTGATTTCCGCGTGATTGACCCTTCAACCACCGAATACGACCCCGTATTGAGCACGACGTTCCGTTATCGTGGCGCTTCGGCCCAGAATTATCAGAAAAAGGCTTTTGCCGTGAAGCTGAAGGATGCCGAGGGCGAGTCCCTGGATCACAGCTATTTCGGTCTGCGCGAGGACAACAACTGGATTCTCGACGCCATGGCCGTTGACAAGGTGCGCATGCGCAACCGCGTGTCGACCGACCTTTGGAATGCCTTTTCCACCCGTCCGTACTATGCCGGTGAGGAGCCGGAGATGAACCCCGGAACGCGCGGCCGTTTTGTGGAGATGATACTCAACGGCAATTATCACGGTCTTTATTGTATGACCGAGAAACTTGACCGCAAGCAGCTCAAGCTTAAGAAAATCAAACAGGAAGACGGCGAGGCCGACGTGATTCGCGGCGTGCTCTACAAGTCTGACCAGTGGAGCTATGAGGTACTGATGGGACACGAGCTCGACAGCCGTGTGTTCCCGCAATATGCCCCCATGTCTTATGACAACAATTCCATGACCTGGAGTACTTATGAGATGGATTATCCCGACCTGGAAGACGGCGAGAGCATCGACTGGGGACCGCTTTACAACGCGGTTAACTTTGTGGCCACGTCCAGCGACAGCGAGTTTGCCAGTCAGTATCAGTCGTGGTTCGACATGCCGGTATGGACTGACTATTACCTCTTCCTCGACGTGATTCTGGCTACCGACAACCACGGAAAGAACATGTTCCTGCTCAACTATAACATTACCGACGAGGACCATAGCCGGCTTATCAGTATGGCTCCGTGGGATTTGGACGGTACGTGGGGACGCCGCTGGGACGGTTCGAATTATTATACGTCGGCTACTACCGTATTTGAAGACATGTTGTGGCAGAATGAGCATGGCGAGCTGACGCTCTATTACCGCTTGCGCAACAATCCGTCCACGAGCCAGCAGTGGGCCAAGGCACTGGCCGACCGCTATGCCGCTTTGCGTTCGGGTCCCTTCCATCCCGACAGCCTGAAAGCACGTTTCACGTCCTATGCCAACCTGATGACCGAGAGTGGCGCCGTCAGTCGCGAAACGGCCCGGTGGAGCAACTCCGACAGCCGCTCGGACATTACCAACGATGTCAATTACATTACCGGTTGGATTGACCAGCGTATGGCCGCGCTCGATGCGAAATATGGTTACAACCCCAGTCTTCCGGAAGGAATCACGTCGGCTCCGGCTACCGAGGAACTGACAGCCACCGGTGGCGAAGGCGTGATTTATCTGAACGCTACCCGCCCCGTTAGTGTCAGCATCTACAATGTGTCCGGCCAGCAGGTGCGCCGCCTTCAGGTGAAGGCCGGTACTACTGAAGTCGGCTCCTTGACTCCTGGGCTTTATCTGGTGGGTGGCCAGAAGGTCAGCGTACGTTAAGCCGCTTTTCATTTGTCGATAAACAAAACCGGGTTGCCTTTTTCCCCTTTGCGGTGGAATCGGGCAACCCGATTTCTTTGTGTTGTGTGGGCATGTGTTTTATCGCAGACGCTGCATGAGGCGGTAGTAGGCACGGGCCGCATTGCCCTGCTCTTCGTCGAGTAGTTTGACAAACTGGCTGCCGATGATGCAGCCGGCGGCGTGACGTGCGGCCGAGGCATAGGTGGCGTGGTTGGAGATGCCGAATCCGATGAGCCGTGGGTTGCGCAGGCCCATGCCCGCAATGCGGCTGAAGTAGGCTTCGGCCTCGGGACTGAAGGCGTTTTGCGCTCCCGTGGTGGCTGCCGTGGAGACCATGTAGATGAAACCGTCGGTGGCTTCGTCAATCAGGCGGATGCGCTCCTCGCTCGTTTCGGGCGTGATGAGCATTACCATGCGCAGGCCGTAGCGGTCGGCCACGGGGCGGTAGTGGCGGATGTAGTCGTCAAAAGGCAGGTCCGGAATAATCATGCCGTCAACGCCGCAGGCGGCGCAGTCGCGGCAGAAGTTTTCAAAGCCATACTGCATGATGGGGTTGAGGTAGCCCATGAGCAGCAGCGGCATGTCGGGCACGTCCCGGCGGATGTGGCGCAGCTGGTCCATCAGGATGCGGAGGGTCATGCCGTGGCGCAGGGCCCTGGTCGAGGCCTCCTGAATGACCGGGCCGTCGGCCATGGGGTCGCTGAAGGGGATGCCTATTTCTATCATGTCCACGCCCTTTTCGGCCAGTTGGCGGATGATGCGGGGCGTGTCGTCAATACCCGTGCTGCCGGCGCAGAAGTAGAGCGAGAGCAGGGGACGGGGCTTTTGCAGGAAAAGTTGGTTAATGCGGTTCATGTGTGAGTCTTTTTTTAGGATTATTTGTGACCGTTGGCGGGAAAGTTCCGTCTGACGGCTTGAATAAAATGTTGCAGCAGGGTTGCGTTCTTCACTCCCGGCGCCGTTTCGAAACGGCTGTTCAGGTCGATGCCCGCCCATTTCGGATGGTGCAGCCTGCTGAGCGCCGGCAGGCTGTCGGGCCCGATGCCGCCGCTCAGCAGGA
>FR903624.1:15997-47401 GCA_000438115.1 Prevotella sp. CAG:617
GCGTAGGGCCCTGGTAGAGGTTGAGCAGTTGCCAGTTGAAGGTGCGCCCCGAGCCGCCGTGGCCCGTGCAGGGCGTGTCAAACAGCAGGTAGTGGCAGCAGTCGGCGTAGGTGTTCGTCTTGTCTACGTCGTCGGGCGTGAGCAGGCCCAGGGCCTTCATTACCCTGAAGCCCCTTTGGCGCAGACCGTAGCAGAGGTCGGGCGTTTCGGAGCCGTGCAGCTGAATGCCCTGCAGTTTCCAGGCTTCGGCCTGCCGGAGAATCTCGTCGAGCGGGGCGTTGACAAACACGCCCCAGCGCATGGCCCGAAGCGGCAGCCGCGTGGGTGTGCCGGACACGTAGCGCGGCGAGCGCGGGTAGGCTATCATGCCCATCCAGTCGGGGCAGCACTGCTGTTCTACGGCGCGAATGTTGTCGGGGTCGCGCATCCCGCATACTTTGATAATCATGGTTGCGACAGGAGTTTTTGCAGCTGAAGCTGCGGTTGGGGCGCGTCCATCAGGGCGCTGGCTATCAGAAATCCGTCAAAGCCCGCCTGCTTCAGGTGCTGCAGCTCGGCGGCGGTGGTAATGCCGCTCTCGGCCACTTTCAGACTCTTTTCGGGCAGTTTTCCGGCCAGCGTGAGGGCATGGCTCACGTCGGTGTGGAACGTGCCCAGGTGGCGGTTGTTGACGCCCACCATGTCGGGCCCGGCTTCCAGGCAGGCCACTTCCGAGGCGTCGTGCAGCTCCAGCAGTACCTCCAGCCCCAGGTCGTGGGCCTGCGCCGTCAGTCGGCAGCACACGGCCGGCGTCAGTACGGCGGCAATGAGCAGCACCGCGTCGGCTCCGGCGGCCCGCGCCTCCAGCAGCTGGTATTCGGTACAGATGAAGTCCTTGCGCAATATGGGCAACTGGCAGAGGCTGCGCGCCTGGCGCAGGTCGTCCAGCGAGCCGCCGAAGAATTTCTTGTCGGTCAGCACCGACAGGGCGGCGGCTCCGCCTTGCGCATACTGCGGAACGATGTCGGCCACCTTGGCCTCGCGGCAAATCCAGCCGCGCGAGGGCGAGCGGCGCTTGAACTCGGCAATGATGCCTGTTCGGGCTTTCCGCAGGCTCCGTGACATGCTGCGTGTGGCGGGTTGCTGCGCAATGGTCTGCTCGAGCCGGCGGGCCGGTATGCGGGCCTGTTGCGCCGCTACTTCGAGGCGCTTGTGCTGCATGATGGTGGTGAGAATGTCAGTAGCCATGACTGATTATTGGTTAAATTCAACAAAGCGTGTAAAGGTCTCCCAGGCGCGGCCGCTCAGCAGCGACTCGCGGGCCTGTTCTACGCAGGTGGTAATGGGCAACTGCGGTGCATGAGCCTGAATGGCAAACGAGGCGTTGATGAGCACGCAGTCCGTCTGGGCCTTGGTGGCGCGGTTTTGCAGTACGTTGTCGAAGATGCGTGCGGCGTCGGCCGGCGTTTTTCCGCCTGAAAGGGCGGCCCGTTCCACCTTTTCGAAGCCCAGGTCGGAGGGCTGGTAGATGGTTTCGTACTGGTTGGTCATGACCTTGAACTCGTCGGTCAGCGAGATTTCGTCGTAGCCGTCGAGGTTGTTGACCACGGCAAAGCGCTGTTGCAACTTCTGCAGCACGTTGGTGTAGAGCCGCATCTGTGCCAGGTCGGCCACGCCGAGCAGCTGGCTCTTGGGCAGACAGGGGTTGATGAGCGGCCCGAGCAGGTTGAAGAAGGTACGCACCTGCAGGGCCTTGCGGATGGAGGCCACGTACTTCATGGCCGGGTTGAAGAGCGGTGCATGCAGGTAGGCCATGTGGCACGTCTCGAGCGAGCGTTTCAGGTGGTCGGCGTCGTTGCTGAAGCGCACACCGTGCTGCTCCATCACGTTGCTGGCGCCGCTTACGGAGGTGGCGCCGTAGTTGCCGTGCTTGGCCACGTAGTAGCCTGCACCGGCCACCACGAAGCAGGCGCAGGTGGAGATGTTGAATGTGTTCTTGCCGTCGCCGCCCGTGCCGACGATGTCAATGGTGTCGATGTCGCCAAGGTTCACCGGCACGCGCGTGGCCAGGAGAGCGTCGCGGAATCCGATGATTTCGTCAACCAGTGCCCCGCGCATCTGGAACACCGTGAGCAGCGCCGCAATCTGCGCTTCGGGGTATTGTCCGTGGGTGATGCCCGTCATCAGGTCATAGGCCTCTTCTCGGCTCAGGGTGTCGTGGGCAAATAATCTGCTTAATATCTGTTTCATCGTGTGGCGTTTTCAGGGGTTTGACATATCGGATGGTTCAGCCAGTTCTGCAGGATTCGGGCGCCCTCAGGCGTGAGGATGGACTCCGGGTGGAACTGTATGCCGCGCACGTCGTACGTGCGGTGGCGAAGGGCCATGATGTGGCCGTCGTCGCTGATGGCCGTTACTTCCAGACAGTCGGGCAGACCGCTCCGGCTGACCACCCACGAGTGGTAGCGCCCAGCTTCAAAGGTTTCGGGCAGGTGCTCAAACAGGTAGTCGTGGTTGATGATGTGGGTAGGTGTCTGTACGCCGTGGTACACGGTTCGCAGGTTTTCGAGCCGTCCGCCGAACACCTCGGCAATGGCCTGATGGCCCAGACAGACGCCCAGTATGGGCTTGCGCCCGGCGTAGCGGCGGATGACGTCGTTGAGCAGGCCGGCCTCTTCCGGAATACCGGGGCCCGGCGAGAGCACGATTTTGTCGTACGGCTCCAGTCGGGACATCTGGAACGCATCGTTGCGCACCACGTCTACCTGCGCGCCCATCGCCTTGAGCTGGTGGCTCAGGTTGTAGGTAAACGAGTCGTAATTGTCAATAATTACAATATTCATGTTTTGCAGTGTATTTTCGGTTTGGATATTGAAGTGATTAGGTAAGGGGGAAAAAGTGGTGCGTCAGGACAGCGTGGCGGCCACGTCGAGGGCCTTTTTCAGGGCGCCCAGCTTGTTGTTGACCTCCTGCAGCTCATCGTCTTCACGGCTCAGGGCCGTAATGCCGCCGCCGGCCTGGAACCACAGCTGGTGGTTGCGGCTGACAAAGGTGCGGATGGTGATGGCCTGGTTGAGCTGGCCCTGCAGACCGATAAAGCCGATGCAGCCGCCGTAGGCGCCGCGGCTGTGCGGCTCGATGTCGTGGATGAGCTGCATGGCGCGGATTTTGGGCGCACCGCTGAGCGTACCGGCCGGAAAGGTGTCGATGAAGGCCCGTATGGGGTTGGTCTTGGGGTTGAGCGTGGTGCTCACACGGCTTACCAGATGGATGACATGGCTGTAGTATTGCGGCTCCTTGAAGAATTCCACCCTTGTGTCATGGCCGTTGCGGCTCCGGGCGGTGCGGGCCAGGGCTCAGGTCGTTGCGGGCCAGGTCCACCAGCATCACGTGTTCGGCATTCTCCTTCGGGTCGGCCAGCAGTTTCCGGGTCAGTTCCTCGTCGGTGCGGCGGTCGCCGCTGCGGCGCGTGGTACCGGCAATGGGGTCAATGGTGGCGCGGCCGTCCTCAATCTTGCAGTGTGTTTCGGGCGACGAGCCGAAGATGCGGAAGCCGCCGAAGTCAAAGTAGAAGAGGTAGGGCGAGGGGTTGATGCTGCGCAGGGCGCGGTAGAGCTGAAAGTCGTCGCCCTCGTATTCCTGGACAAAGCGTCGCGAGATGACAATCTGAAACACGTCGCCACGCAGGCAGTGGCTGATGGCGCGGCGCACGTTGCGCTTGTGCTCCTCGTCGGTCAGCGGACTGGTGGTAGGGCCTTTGCAGGCAAAGGGATAGGTGGTGAAGTTGCGGTTGTGCACCACGCGCTCAATCTCATCCAGATGGCTCGTCTCGCCCTCGGCCAGCATCTCCACGATGGCCATCTCGCTGCGGTGGTCGTGGAAGACGATGAGGTATTTGTAGAGGATGGAGAGCATGTCGGGCGCATCGTTGCGCGCATCGCTGCTGTCGGCCACCGGGATGTGCTCAAAGTAGCGCACGGCGTTGAAGGCCGTGTAGCCGTAGAGGCCGCAGTAGCGGGCGTAGTCGCCCGTCACGTTGAAGTGGCTCAGAAACTGGTTGAGCGCCGTTTCCACCGTCACCTCGTCGCTCAGGGTCAGTTCGTAGCGCGAGTGGTCGGGCAGCACGGCCACGGCCCGTCCGTGGTTAATGCTGATGGAGGCTATCGGGTTCAGCCCAATGAACGAGCGGTTGTTTTCGGCGCCGTGATAGTCGGAACTTTCCATCAGTACGCTTTGCGGAAAGAGGTCGCGCACCTTCAGATAGGTGCTTACGGGCGTGTGCAGGTCGCCCGACATGAGGCGGTAGGCCGTATGGTAAGTATAGGTTTTCATTGTTCAGCTTCGTTGAGGTGTTTCAGATAAGTATCCATATCCTTGTCGCCGCGGCCCGATACGGTCAGTACCACGATGTCCTGCGGCTTGAAGGTGGCGCGGTGAAGGGCGGCCAGGGCGTGGGCCGACTCCAGGGCGGGAATGATGCCCTCCAGTCGGGTCAGTTCGTAGGCGGCGTGCAGGGCCTCGGAGTCGGTGATGGCCATGACCTGTGCGCGGTGCTGGCTGGCCAGGTGGGCGTGCAGCGGTCCTACGCCGGGATAGTCCAGACCGGCCGAAATGGAGTACGGCTCCTGAATCTGTCCGTCGGCGTCCTGCATCACCAGCGTGCGGGCGCCGTGGATGATGCCCGGGCGGCCCAGGTGGATGGTAGCGGCCGAGCGGGGCGTGTCGATGCCCTCACCGCCGGCTTCGGCCAGAATGATGCGTACGCGCTCGTCGTCCAGATAGTGGAAGATGGTGCCGGCGGCATTGCTGCCTCCTCCCACACAGGCCACCAGATAGTCGGGATAGTCGCGACCCTCGTGCTCCTGAAGCTGCCGACGGATTTCGCGGCTGATGACCGACTGCAGGCGGGCCACCATGTCGGGGTAGGGGTGGGGGCCAACGGTAGAGCCGATGACGTAGTACGTGTCGTCGGGGTGGCAGCACCAGTAGCGTATGGCCTCGTTGGTGGCGTCTTTCAGGGTCTTGTTGCCGGAGTCAACGGCACATACCTTGGCGCCCAGCATTTTCATCTTTTCCACGTTGGCCCGCTGGCGCATCACGTCGGTGCGCCCCATGAAGACGATGCACTCCATGTTCATCAGTGCGCAGACGGTGGCCGTGGCCACGCCGTGCTGTCCGGCTCCGGTTTCGGCTATGATGCGTGTCTTGCCCATGCGGCGCGCCAGCAGTACCTGTCCGATGGCGTTGTTGATTTTGTGTGCGCCGGTGTGGTTGAGGTCCTCGCGCTTGAGGTAGATGCGGCAGCCGTGTACGGCCGACAGGCGCCGGGCCAGATACAGGGGCGAGGGGCGCCCCACGTAGTCGCGCAGCAGCTGGTCGAACTCCCGCTGAAATTCGGGGGAGTCAATCACCTGGCGGTAGGCCTGCTGCAGCTCGCTGACGCAGCGGTGCAGGATTTCGGGGATGTAGGCACCGCCAAAGTCGCCATAGAATCCTTGTTCGTTAATCTGAAAAGTTGACATAAGCATTTGTTTGGTTTGAGGAATTGTGTGAGGAGTGGAAATCAACAAAAAAGGCTGTCGTAAGTGAATACGACAGCCTGATATGAATTTGCGCAAATCTGTTGTTCCGGTTTATGAACGGATTGGCATACGACTGATGTTCCCCTTACGACTGTGTAGTAGTAAGCGGCGCCACCAATAATTATGATTCAATGTAGTCATCGTATGCTGTTCCTTTTTTATCGGGAGCAAAAGTAATGATTATTTTCTTAAAAAACGAAAGCTTTGCTCCGATTTTTTTTACAATCTGATGTTTTTAACACTTTTGCCGTGTTAAAATGTTTGTTTCAGGGCTGCTGCTCGTGCAGGTCGATGAGACTGATGAGAGCCTTTGTGCAGCATTCAATGCCGAGACTGCTGTTGAGTGTGGCATGATAGTTTTCGGTCTTTCCCCAGTTGCCCTGGGCGTAGAAGTCGTGATAGGCCGCGCGGTTGCGGTCGGTCATCTTGATGTGGGCTTCTGCTTCGGCCTCGCTGCACTGTTCACGTTCCATGACGCGGCGGATGCGTTGCGGCAGTGGGGCGTGGATGAAAAAGTGCAGGCAGTGGGGGTGTTGGCGCAGGATGTAGTCGGCGCAGCGGCCTACGATGACGCACGGCCCGGCGTCGGCCACCTTGCGGATGACCTCGCTTTGCGCAAAGAACACCTGGTCCGACAGCGGCATGGGCTGCGGCAGGAAACCGTAGTACTGGTAGCTCAATATGCTCGGCACACTGTCTTCCAGATTTTCAATGACCTTGGTGGTGAATCCCGTAACGGCAGCCGAGAGCTCCGCCACGTTTTTGTCGTAAAACGGAATGTGGTAGTGTTCGGCGAGTGCCTGTCCTATTTCGCGGCCGCCCGACCCATATTGGCGGCTGATGGTGATGATTTGTTTCATGGCAGGTTAGTTTATGTCGGTTAATCAGTGAGTTGCCGCCGCTTTGTGCAGTGTGTGCAGCGGGCGGGGCGTTTATGCAAAAATGCGATATTTTTTCGGGCATGCCAAATTTTGCTTCCGTTTTTTGTTCCCGGTTGGGTGAGTGTGCTCCCCGGTCTGCTGTATGTGGGGCCGGAGGAAAGGTAAAACCAGGTGCCGGCTGCATAGCCCAGGGTCCGACCCCGTTCCGACAAGGTCCGACCCTGTTTTTTCAGCAACTCTTCCGGCTTCTTCTTCAGGCTGTGCGGCTGGTTTACCGGCCGGCTTCAGCCGATGCGCAGCAGCTCGATGTCGAAAATCAGGGTGGAGTTGCCCGGTATGGGGCCGCTGGTGCGCGGGCCGTAGCCCAGGTTGGCCGGCACGTAAATCTTCCAGCAGTCGCCCTCGTGCATGCGACACAGGGCAATCTGCCAGCCGGCAATCAGTTCGCGCACCCTGAAGGCCGGCGGACAGGCCTGGCGCGAGGAATCGTCGAACACACGCCCGTTGATGAGGCTGCCCTTGTAGTTTACCGTGACAATGCTGCGCACGTTGGGGCACCGCGTGCCCGTGCCGCTCCTGACTACCTGGTAAAGCACGCCGCCCGCCAGCTGATGTACGTCGGGCTGTTGTGCCATTTCGGCCATAAAGGCCTCGTTTTCTGCTTTGTAATTTCCTTTCATGAGGTTGTATGGTTTGGGGTTATGATGTTGAACACATGACTTTCGGGATACTAAGTTACACTTTTTTGAGCAAACAGCGGCCCAACCGGACAGACGCATTTATACGGAAAGGCCGCTGGCCTGCCTGCGGGCGGCAGAATATATTTTTGGTAAAAGAATTGAAATGGAACAACGGATACCCCGAAAAATGATTTATTTTGCATCCGTTATTCCTGTTCAGAAGATAATGAATACCGAAATCACACAAACTGAAATAGACTGGCTATGCCGCGCCGTAGAACAGAAAATGCAGAAGCCCATGTCGTGCCCGCGTGACTTTGTGGTGCTTTCCCGCAGCATTGCGCGTGACGTTGGCGATACGCTGAGCAGTACGACTCTCAAGCGTATTTGGGGCTATCTGTCCGACGGCACACGTCCGCAGTGGTCTTCGCTTTCGGTACTGGCCCGTTATGTGGGGTTTTCCTCGTGGGCGCAGTTCCACCATTTTTATCATAGTAAAATTACCCCCCCCGTTACCGATCTTTGCAAACTAGAGATGTCAAAAATGCGTAGTTCGATATTCTTTGAATTACGCATTTTTTTTGTCTTTTTAGGACAGCTTTCCTTGCTTTGTAGACAGAACTTTGTAATTTTGCTTCGAACACTTATTTATTGACACTTAAATAACAATTTACTATGAAAAAGTTATTCCGGGCAACAGCCTTGTGGGGAGCCTGTTTGTGGGCAATGGGTAGCAGTCCGGCATTGGCGCAGACATTGCCGGAGCAGCATGATTTGAAAATCCTGACTTATAACATTCGTCATGGCCAGGGGCTTGACGGCCGTACCGACTACGTGCGTATCGGCAGCATATTGAAAAAGAGCGGAGCCGACGTGGTGGCCGTGCAGGAGGTCGACAGCGTTACAAACCGCAGTGGCGGGCAGGACGTATTGCGCCGTGTGGCCGACGAGGCCCTGATGTATCCGGTGTTTGCACGCAGCATGTCCTTTGACGGCGGAGCCTATGGCGTGGGACTGCTCGCAAAGGAAAAGCCCCTGTCGGTCAAGCGGGTTCCGCTGCCGGGAGCTGAGGAACCGCGTGTGCTCCTGGTGGCCGAATTCCGGGACTATTGTGTGGCCTGCACACACCTTTCGCTGACGCCTGCCGACCAGTGGGCTTCAGTGCCCATCCTAAAGCAGGTTGCAGCCGCTTACGACAAACCCTTCTTCCTGGCCGGCGACTGGAATGCCCAGCCCACCGACTCGACGCTGAAACTGATACAGCGTGACTTCAAGCTGTTGAATAATACAAAAAAACTGACCTTTCCGGCCGATAAACCCGATCAGACCATTGACTATGTGGCCCTGTGGCGTCCTACGGCCCGGCGTGTGGTGGCCCGCGGAAGCAGGGTTATAAGCGAGGAAAAAGCCTCTGACCACCGTCCCGTGGAAGTTACGGTGCGTTTCCTGCAGCCCAACGAAAACGTATTTTACGCTCCTCCCTATTTGCAGAACCCGGGCAACGGAGGCGTGACGGTGATGTGCCAGACGCGTGTCATAGCCCATACTTGGGTAGAATACGGTACGGATACACTGCATCTGCAACGGGCGCAGACACTGGTGGGCGGTCAGGCTGCCTGTCACGACATTGAACATAAAATACGGCTGAACGGCTTGCAGGACGGGCAGACCTATTATTACCGCGTTTGTGCCCGCGAAATAGCCGACTACCAGTCGTACAGCAAGACCTTTGGCGACACGGTGCGCTCGCGTTTCTACCGCTTTAAGCTGCCGGCTGCCGACCAGACCGACTTTAAGGTCATGGTGATGAACGACTTGCACCTCGTTTCGCGCGACGAAGAGGCCATGGCCCGCATAGCACGTGAGGAAAAGCCCGATTTTATCTGTTTCAATGGCGACTGTTTGCCCGAACCTTCAACCCGCGAAGAGGCCATGTATAACATCAACCGGCTGGCGAAGCGGTTTGACGGCGCACAGGTGCCGCTCTTCTTTATCCGCGGCAATCACGAAATACGCAATGCCTATTCGGCCGGAATGCCTTCGCTGTTTGACTATCCCGGCGGACATTCGTATGGAGCCTTCAGTTGGGGCGATACCCGTTTTGTCATACTCGACTGCGGCGAGGACAAGCCCGACGACCATTGGGTGTACTACGGGCTGAATGATTTCCGGGGATTCCGGGAAGAACAGTTGGCTTTCCTGCAGCAGGAATTCAAGGAAAAGGCTTTCCGGCGGGCCAGCCGGCGGGTTCTGCTCTGCCATATTCCGCTTTGGGGCAATGAGGATAAGTACAATCCGTGTCAGGACATGTGGGGCGGAGCTTTGAAGCGTGCCCCGTTTGATGTGGAACTTTCTGCCCATACCCACCGTTTTGTCTATCATCCTGCCGGAACCATTGGCAATCCGTTCCCCGTATGTGTGGGAGGAGGTCCGGGAGCTGCCACCTATATGCTCTTGCAGAAACAGGGCAAGAAGTTGCACCTGACGGTAAAGAATTTGCAGGGAGAAGTGCTCCGTCAAGTGGATTTGTAAGGAGCCGTCTGTACATTATGAATACGCCCCGGACTGTCAGATTCAGTCCAGGGCGTATTCATAATGTATGTTGATGTATATTCAGAGGATTTACTCCTTGGGTATGGGATGCTGGTTGCGGCTTTCGTTCAGTTTGTTTTGCAGGTCGCGCTGCCGGCGGGCCGATTCCTTCAGTTTCTGGTCACGGTCGCCTATTTGCTGGCGCAGGTCGTTGATACGTGCGTTCAGGCGGTCAATTTCCGACTGGTTGTAAAGGCGGGCATTGACGAAACTGTGGGTTCCGTTGCTGTTTTTGAAATGGTAGGTGACGCCGGCCGAAAGCTCAAACGACGCGTTGTCGGCATCAAACGCCGGACTGCGATGGAAATTTCCGCTTTCGGTGGCAAATGCACTGACATTGCCTGTCATGTCGAACTGAACTGCAGGTTTTATGCCCACACTCCAGCCCTTGGGGAGGTTCAGATTGAATTGCAGACCGAATTTTGACGTGAGCGAACTCTCTCCGTCCTGATGGCCCATAAAGGCATGTAGCCATCCTACGCCGGCTACGGCTTCAACTTCGAAGAAACGCGGCGTGCCGGTATAACCGCCAAAAGCATTCATCAGATTGAAGCGTCCCAGCAGGTTGACGGCATTATGACCTACGGTATTGTAGTTTTTGCAACTGTTGAAGGAGAAAGCTGCTTCGCCCGTGAGTCCGAAAATGGGGGTAATCATTTTGGTGACTTCCACTCCCGTCATGGCACGGGTACTTTTCCAAAAAGGATAGTCGGGGTTGAGCGTAGTTACGCCGCCCACGTTGAGGCCTACTGACCAGTTGTCGAAAAACAGGCTTCCCTCAACCGTTTTGTGAGCTGAAGCCGTAAGGCAGAATGCACCCAGCATGAAGCTGGCAATGGTATGTTTCTTCATCGGAAATGAGATCTGATTTTTTATTAAGCCGCTGCTCCACATCGAAGCGGGCATGTAAAAGTAAGAAAAAAAAGCCATATATCCATAAATGCCGTCTGTCTTTTTGGCGTGGGGGGAGTCGGGTCAGTCTTGCTTTACAAATATCAGACGGTTTGTGTCGTAACCCCGTTTTTGGAGTTGATGGAGCAGGCGGTTGAGTGTGGCTTGCGGGAGTGTAGGGGTACGACTCATGATCCAGAGATATTTGTCGGAACTGCTGCCTACCAGTACGTAACTGTAGTCGGGAGCCAGGTCGAGTATGTAGTAGTCGGAATAGAACCAGAGGAAAAACGACACCTTCAATTTGCCCGGATCCTGAGGGTTGGGCTGTTTGGCACGTCCGGTTACCTGTTTGTGCTTTCCGTCCTTTTCTCCCTCATTGACGACTCGGATTTTTCCGTTGTCCAGCATGGAATAGGTGGCGCTGACATGAGTCATGCCTTTTTCAAAACGGTGTTCATAGCGGGCTATTTCGTACCATTTACCCATGAAACGGGGAATGTCAAGCGCCGACACCGTGGTGTTGTCAATGTTTTGTCCGTTGTTGGCTGACTGGCATCCGATTAGAGTCAGTAAGATTCCCAGCCATATAGAGATTCTCTTCATAATGAATCATTAAAGTTTAGTTTCGTTAAAGATACGTTTTTTTCAGAAAGAGGAGACCGGAGGATGAAAAAAACGGCGGGAGTCAGGCTTTCGGATGCAGTATTTGTGTATCTTTGAAAAATACGATACATTATTATATAGTAAATAAAACATTCAGCATGATGGGAACAGAAAAGAAAAAGGCCCATGCAGGCTTGCTTTATGATGCCAATTATGATGCCGAACTGCTGGCGGAGCGGGCGGCTTGTGCGGAAAAGATACATGAGTTGAATCTGATGAGCCCGAGCCGCGAGGCGGAACGCCAGGAGCTGCTGCGCGGACTGTTGGGCCGGACGCCGGAACGGTTCACCATCCTGTCGCCATTCTTCTGTGACTATGGTTACAATATTGAAGTGGGAGAGGATTTTTTCATGAACGTGAATTGCGTGGTGCTGGACGGAGCGCGAGTCACTTTCGGAAACCATGTGTTTGTAGCACCGGGATGCGGATTCTTTACGGCGGGGCATCCATTGGATGTGGAGCAGCGTAACCGCGGATTGGAAATCGCTTTGCCCATCACGGTGGGCGACAACGTGTGGATTGGCGGTAATGTCAGCGTGTTGCCCGGAGTGAATATAGGAGAGGGTAGCATAATCGGGGCCGGTAGCGTGGTGACACACGATATTCCTGCAGGAGTAATTGCCGTGGGTAACCCTTGCAGGGTAGTTCGCCGGATTACGGAGGCTGATCGTTTTAAATACCGACGTGATGAATGACCAATATGTATATAAAAGGAAAACTGATTGTGATTTCTGTCGAAAAAAACAAATATTTCACAAGTTCTGCGTATATTTGTAAGCGGAAATGACAAAACAGCAATAAAGCTATCGTGTTTAGAAACTAATTTTAATAAATAAACAAGACCTGAACAAAATGGAAAACAAACAGAATCCCAACGAAAATCAATTGCAGATTGAACTGACTCCTGAAGTAGCCGGCGGAACCTATGCCAACCTGGCCGTAATTACTCATTCTCACTCTGAGGTAGTGCTCGACTTCATCCGCGTATTGCCGGGTATGCCCAAGGCTCCGGTAAAATCACGTATCATTCTGGCTCCCGAGCATGCCAAGCGTCTGCTTTATGCATTGCAGGATAATGTAATGAAATATGAGCAGAGTTTTGGTAAAATTGAATTGCCGGGTGAGCAGGAAGTAGGCGGACGTACCGCAACACCTTTTGGAAATCCGGAAGCTAAGGCATAAGTCCTTTTTAATCTACAAAAATAATATAAACAAGCGCATCCGTACAAAAAAACAATGTACGGATGCGCTTGTTTGTATATGTTATGAATCGGGCAGGAGTTGTCCGGTAGCGTACTTGTTTATATATAAAGATGTGTAATTGTGCTTCCTTGTAGGTGCGGGACTGGGGAAAACTTCATTTTTTTGATCTTGCCAAACAGCAAAAAACAGGGCTGTTTGTCTAAACTCTGATGATTGGAGAAAATATCCTGAAAAATAATTGATTAAGTTGCTGAAAATCTTGCTTATTCGAATAAAAGTTTGTAACTTTGCAGCCCGTAAGGCATAGAGTATGCCTACACATTTGGAAGGAAAAATCAAAAAATAATATATATAAATAATTAAAAATCAAAGAAATGCCTACTATTCAACAATTGGTAAGAAAAGGTAGAGAGGTGGCAGTCGATAAGAGTAAATCGCCTGCATTGGACAACTGTCCTCAGCGTCGTGGTGTTTGTGTACGTGTTTACACCACCACCCCTAAAAAACCTAACTCTGCTATGCGTAAAGTTGCGCGTGTGCGCTTGACAAACTCAAAAGAGGTGAACTCTTACATTCCTGGTGAAGGTCACAACTTGCAGGAACACAGCATTGTGCTGGTTCGTGGCGGTCGTGTAAAAGACCTTCCTGGTGTACGTTATCACATCGTTCGTGGTACGTTGGATACTGCCGGTGTAGCTAACCGTACACAGCGCCGTTCAAAATATGGTGCAAAACGTGCTAAGGCTAAGAAATAATCAGTCGGAGCATTAAGAAAAGATTTTTTATTTTTTTTGGTTCGCACACGGAAGGTTGAGTAAATATCCCGGTGGGGATGTTGAAGAACATGAAGATGCAGCCTAAACAAACCAACTAACAATAACATGAGAAAAGCAAAACCAAAAAAGCGTTTGATCCTGCCGGATCCCGTTTTTGGAGACCAGAAGGTTTCTAAGTTTGTAAATCACTTGATGTACGACGGTAAGAAGACGATTTCTTACTCTATCTTCTACAAAGCATTGGAAATTGTAGGTGAGAAGATGAAAGATCAAGAGAAGTCAGCTCTTGAAATTTGGAAAGAGGCTCTTGACAAGATTACACCGCAGGTTGAGGTTAAGTCACGCCGTATTGGTGGTGCTACCTTCCAGGTTCCTACCGAAATCCGTCCTGACCGTAAGGAGTCAGTGTCAATGAAAAATATGATCAACTTCGCTCGCAAACGTGGTGGCAAGACCATGGCAGACAAACTGGCTGCCGAGATCATGGACGCCTACAACGAGCAGGGTGGCGCATTCAAACGTAAAGAAGATATGCACCGTATGGCCGAGGCTAACCGTGCATTTGCTCATTTCCGTTTTTAATTTCTAAACCTTTGAAATAATGGCAAAGCAAGATCTTAATCTTACGCGTAACATCGGTATTATGGCGCACATCGATGCTGGTAAGACTACCACATCGGAACGTATCCTTTTCTATACCGGTAAAACTCACAAAATCGGTGAGGTGCACGAAGGTGCTGCCACCATGGACTGGATGGCACAGGAGCAGGAGCGTGGTATTACTATTACGTCTGCTGCTACCACAACTTACTGGAACTGGAACGGCAAACAGTACAAGATCAACTTGATTGATACTCCGGGACACGTTGACTTTACCGCTGAGGTAGAGCGTTCACTGCGTGTGCTCGACGGTGCTGTAGCAACCTATTGCGCTGTAGGTGGCGTTGAGCCGCAGTCTGAAACCGTATGGCGTCAGGCTGACAAGTACAACGTACCTCGTATCGGTTATGTAAACAAGATGGACCGTTCGGGTGCCGACTTCTTTGAGGTTGTACGTCAGATGAAGGACGTGCTCGGTGCTACTCCCGTGCCTATCAATGTGCCTATCGGTGCTGAGGAAAACTTCAAAGGTGTAATTGACCTGATCAAGATGAAAGCCATCCTGTGGCACGATGAGACCATGGGTGCTGAATACGAAGTAGACGACATCCCCGCAGAATTGCAGGCCGAGGCCGACGAATGGCGCGGCAAGCTGCTGGAGTCAGCTGCTGAGTGTGACGAGGCTTTGATGGATAAATATTTTGAGGATCCCGACAGCCTGACTGAGGAGGAAATCATTGCCGCCCTGCGTAAGGGTACGCTGTCAATGGCTATCACCCCGATGTGCTGCGGTTCTTCATTCAAGAATAAAGGTGTACAGACGCTGCTTGACTACGTATGTATGTTCTTGCCCTCACCTGAGGATACGCCTAACATCGTAGGTAAGAACCCTGTAACCGGCGAAGAGGAAGACCGTCGTCCGGTTGAGGACGAGCACACTGCTGCTCTGGCCTTCAAGATCGCTACCGACCCGTATGTAGGTCGTCTGACCTTCTTCCGCGTTTACTCTGGTAAGATTGAGGCCGGTTCATACGTTTACAACGTACGTTCAGGTAAGAAAGAGCGCGTAAGCCGTCTGTTCCAGATGCACTCTAATCACCAGAATCCGGTTGAGGTAATCGGTGCAGGTGATATCGGTGCCGGTGTAGGTTTCAAAGATATCCGTACGGGTGATACCTTGTGCGACGAGAATGCACCTATCGTACTGGAATCAATGGAATTCCCTGATCCTGTGATCGCCATCGCCGTTGAGCCTAAGACTCAGAAAGACCTCGACAAGCTGTCAAACGGCTTGGCCAAGTTGGCTGAAGAGGACCCGACCTTTACCGTACATACCGACGAGCAGACCGGTCAGACCGTAATCTCCGGTATGGGTGAGCTCCACTTGGACATCATCATTGACCGTCTGAAACGTGAGTTCAAGGTAGAGTGTAACCAGGGTAAGCCTCAGGTTAACTACAAAGAGGCCATCACCAAGACCGTTAACCTCCGTGAGGTTTACAAGAAACAGTCTGGTGGTCGTGGTAAGTTCGCCGACATCATCGTGAACGTAGGTCCGGTTGATGAGGACTTCAAGGAAGGTGGTCTGCAGTTTATCAACAAGGTAACCGGTGGTAACATTCCTAAGGAATTCATTCCTTCCGTACAGAAGGGTTTTGAAAGCGCCATGAAGAGCGGTGTGCTCGGTGGTTATCCTATGGACAGCCTGAAGGTTGAGTTGCTCGACGGTTCATTCCATCCGGTTGACTCTGACCAGTTGTCATTCGAAATTGCAGCCCTCAATGCTTACCGCAACGCCTGCGCTCAGGCCGGTCCCGTTTTGATGGAGCCGATCATGCGCCTGGAGGTTGTAACTCCTGAGGAGAACATGGGCGACGTTATCGGTGACTTGAACAAGCGTCGTGGTCAGGTTGAAGGTATGGAAAACAGCCGTAGCGGTGCCCGTATCGTGAAGGCTATGGTACCTCTGGCCGAGATGTTCGGTTACGTTACCGCCTTGCGTACCATCACTTCCGGTCGTGCTACTTCTTCCATGCAGTACGATCACCACGCACCGGTATCCAGCAACATTGCCAAGGCTGTGCTGGAGGAAGTTAAGGGCCGCGTAGACCTCGTAAAATAACAACTAATTCATAAACATAACAACAAGCCGCTGGAGGGGTTGGGCTAACGAATGACTCTTAGCCCAATTTCCGCCAACGGATTTTAAAGTAAACACAAATGAGTCAGAAAATCAGAATCAAATTGAAATCGTTCGACCACACGCTCGTAGAGAAATCTGCAGAGAAGATCGTGAAGAACGTAAAGGCAACAGGTGCTATCGTCAGCGGACCTATTCCCTTGCCTACCCGCAAACGTATCATTACGGTAAACCGTAGTACGTTCGTCAACAAGAAATCACGCGAACAGTTCGAAATCTCTTCTTACAAACGCCTGATTGACATCTACAGCTCAACTGCCAAGACAGTAGACGCTTTGATGAAACTGGAATTGCCCTGTGGTGTAGAAGTTGAGATCAAAGTGTAGTAGCCCGCGAGATTTATAAAGAAAACCAATCAAATTAATATTAAATTTTATACTGAAATGCCAGGATTATTAGGAAAGAAAATCGGAATGACATCCGTGTTCAGTGCTGATGGTAAAAACATACCATGCACTGTTATCGAAGCAGGTCCTTGTGTGGTAACTCAGATCAAAACTGTAGAGAAGGACGGCTATGCAGCTGTTCAGCTCGGTTTCCAGGAAGCTAAGGAAAAGAATACTACCAAAGCTTTGATGGGACACTTCAAGAAAGCAGGAGTTGCTCCACAGCGCCACTTGGCCGAGTTCGCAAACTTCGACTCAGAATTGAATCTGGGCGATACAATCACCGTTGAGCTCTTCAACGATGCTGCTTACGTTGACGTTGTAGGTACATCAAAAGGTAAGGGCTTCCAGGGTGTTATGAAGCGTCACGGTTTCGGTGGTGTAGGCCAGTCAACTCACGGTCAGGACGACCGCGCTCGCAAGCCGGGTTCAATCGGTGCTTGTTCTTACCCCGCCAAGGTATTCAAAGGAATGCGCATGGGTGGTCAGATGGGTAACGAGCGTGTCACCACACAAAACTTGAAAGTGATTAAAGTAATTCCTGAACACAACCTTCTTTTGATCAAAGGTTCCGTTCCGGGTTGCAAAGGTTCAATCGTAATAATTGAGAAATAATGGAAGTTAACGTATTAAATATCAAAGGCGAAGATACCGGTAAAAAGGTAACGCTTAACGAATCAGTCTTTGGAATTGAGCCGAACGACCACGCTATTTACCTTGCAGTGAAACAGTACATGGCTGCACAGCGCCAGGGCACTGCCAAGTCAAAGGAAAGAAGTGAGATTAGCGGTTCTACTCGCAAGTTGGGACGTCAGAAAGGTGGCGGCGGCGCCCGTCGCGGTGATATCAACTCTCCGCTGTTGGTAGGTGGTGCTCGCGTATTCGGTCCGAAACCTCGCAACTACGGTTTCAAGTTGAACAAGAAAGTGAAGGATCTCGCTCGTCGTAGCGCATTGAGCTACAAGGCTCAGGAGAATGCCATCATTGTAGTAGAAGATTTCAATTTGGAAACTCCGAAAACCAAAACAATGGTTGAAATGGTAAATAATCTTAATATTTCATCCAAGAAAATGTTGCTGGTTTTGCCGGAGGTAAATAAAAATGTATTTTTGTCAGCCCGTAATATGAAGGGCGCCAAGGTGGCTACCGCCTCTCAGTTGAACACTTACAGTGTGCTTGATGCAGGTGTTATGGTAGTGACTGAAGGTTCTCTTAAAGTTATTGACGCTGCATTTAATAAATAAACCGCTGATAGGAAAATGGCATATATAATTAAACCGCTGGTGACCGAAGAGATGACCAGCCTCAGTGAGAAGCAGAATAAGTTCGGCTTCATAGTACGTCCTGACGCTAATAAACTTCAGATCAAAGCTGAGGTTGAGGCTATGTATAACGTCACTGTGACAGCAGTCAATACAATGAATTATGCCGGCAAGAACAAATCCCGTTACACAAAGGCGGGACTTGTTCGTGGCCGTTCAAATGCCTTTAAGAAGGCCGTAGTAACCCTGAAAGAGGGTGATACCATTGATTTTTATAGCAATATCTAAATAGTAAAATGGCAGTACGTAAATTTAAGCCCACAACACCGGGGCAGAGACACAAAATTATTGGTACGTTCGAAGAAATTACTGCATCCGTACCAGAAAAATCTCTCGTAGTAGGAAAACGCTCTACCGGTGGCCGTAACAATGTCGGTAAGATGACAGTGCGCTACAGAGGCGGCGGTCACAAGCGTAAATTCCGTTTCATTGATTTCAAAAGAGAGAAAGACGGTGTACCCGCAGTTGTAAAAACAATCGAATACGATCCGAACCGTTCGGCTCGCATCGCTTTGTTGTATTACGCTGACGGTGAAAAACGTTATATTATTGCTCCTAACGGACTGAAAGTAGGTGACAAGTTGATGTCAGGCGCAGATGCTGCACCGGAAGTAGGTAATGCACTTCCTTTGCAGAATATTCCTGTGGGTACTATTATCCACAACATCGAGCTTCGTCCTGGACAGGGCGCCTTACTCGTTCGTTCTGCAGGTAACTTTGCACAGTTGACTTCACGTGAGGGAAGCTACTGCGTTATTAAATTACCTTCTGGAGAAACTCGTCAAATTCTGAGTGCTTGTAAAGCTACGGTAGGAAGCGTAGGTAACTCTGACCATGCACTGGAGAGCTCTGGTAAGGCCGGTCGTTCTCGCTGGTTGGGTCGTCGCCCGCACAACCGTGGTGTTGTAATGAACCCTGTTGATCACCCGATGGGTGGTGGTGAAGGCCGTCAGTCAGGTGGACACCCGCGTTCACGTACAGGTTTGTATGCTAAGGGCTTGAAGACCCGCTCACCGAAGAAAGCATCGAACAAGTACATTATTGAAAGATGTAATAAGTAACAAGCACAAATAGAATAAGAATATGAGTCGTTCTTTAAAGAAAGGTCCGTATATCGCCGTATCTTTGGAAAAGAAGATTTTAGCGATGAACGAGAGTGGCAAGAAAAACGTGGTGAAAACCTGGGCTCGGGCATCAATGATTTCGCCTGATTTCGTGGGTCACACGGTAGCTGTTCACAACGGAAATAAATTTATACCTGTTTACATTACTGAGAACATGGTAGGACACAAGCTCGGAGAATTTGCTCCGACTCGTAAGTTCGGTGGCCATGCCGGTAACAAGAAGAAATAAGCAGGGCTGATCAATCCAGAAAATAAAACAAAACAAATAAATGGGAGCAAGAAAAAGAATCGCGGCTAACAATCGTAAAGAAGCCCGCAAGACCCAGTATTTTGCAAAGCTCGTAGGCGAGCCCTCTTCTCCTCGCAAGATGCGTTATGTCGTTGACATGATTCGCGGTATGGAGGTGAACCGTGCGCTCGGTACGCTGAAATTCTCTAAGAAGGCTGCTTCGGTAGCAGTAGAGAAGCTGTTGCGTTCGGCAATTGCCAACTGGGAACAGAAAAATGACCGTAAGGCCGAAGAAGGAGAACTGTATGTAACCACCGTGTTTGTGGATGGTGGTGCCACGCTGAAACGTATGCGTCCGGCCCCCCAGGGAAGAGGTTACAGAATACGTAAACGTTCAAACCACGTAACTTTGTTCGTGGGAACCAAAACTAACGATTAAAAGGAAATAAGCAATGGGACAAAAAATAAACCCGATTAGCAACCGTCTTGGTATTATTCGCGGATGGGATTCAAACTGGTATGGTGGCTCCAACTTTGGAGACAACATTCTTGAAGATAGCAAAATTCGCAAGTATCTTGACGCTCGTTTGGCAAAAGACACCGTTTCCCGTATCGTCATTGAACGTACTCCGAAGTTGATTACAATTACCGTGTGTACATCACGTCCGGGTAAGATTATCGGCAAAGGCGGTCAGGAAGTTGATAAACTGAAAGAAGAATTGAAGAAAATTACTTCAAAGGATGTACAGATCAACATCTTCGAAGTAAAAAAACCTGATATCGACGCAAATATCGTTGGCAAGACTATCGCTCGCCAGGTAGAAGGAAAAATCGCATACCGTCGCGCTATCAAAATGGCCATTGCTAACGCTATGCGTATGGGTGCCGAAGGTATCAAAGTTCAAATATCAGGACGTCTGAATGGTGCGGAAATGGCACGTAAGGAAATGTTTAAGGAAGGTCGTACACCGTTGCATACTTTCCGCGCAGACATTGACTACTGCCAGACAGAAGCTCTTACGAAAGTAGGTCTCCTCGGAATCAAGGTATGGATTTGCCGCGGAGAGGTTTACGGCAAGCGTGATTTGGCGCCTAACTTTACCCCCGAAAAAGAAAACGGCCGTGGTATGGGTGGCAACAGAGATCGTAAGTTCCGTAACAAAAGAAACAACAATCGTTAATAGGACAAATCGTTAGAATCTTATGTTACAACCTAAAAGAACAAAATACAGACGCCCGCAAAAAGGCCGTTGCAAGGGTAACGCACAGCGCGGTAACCAGCTTGCTTTCGGTAGCTTTGGTATTAAAAGCCTTGATACGCATTGGTTGACCGGACGTCAGATCGAAGCAGCTCGTGTGGCTGTAAACCGCTATATGCAGCGTGAAGGACAAGTTTGGATCCGTATCTTCCCGGATAAACCTATCACCAAGAAACCTGCTGATGTACGTATGGGTAAAGGTAAGGGAGATCCCGTAGGATATGTATTCCCGATTACTCCGGGCCGCATCATTTTCGAGGTTGAAGGCGTACCTTATGAAGTAGCTAAAGAAGCTCTCCGCTTGGCCGCTCAGAAACTTCCTGTTACGACCAAATTTATTGTAAGACACGATTACGACAAAAACGCTTAATTTATGAAACCAGCAGAAATTAGAGAACTCACCCCGAACGAGTTGGCAGAGCGCATCGACGCTGAGGTAGCCAAATACAATCAGATGCTGATGAATCACAGCATCTCTCCTCTGGGAAACCCTGCTCAGATTAAAGCAGCACGTCGTAATATCGCAAGAATGAAAACCATTCTGCGTGAAAAAGAACTTCAAAAATAATAATGGTCCAGATGGAAGCTAGAAATTTAAGAAAAACGAGACAGGGTGTTGTCATTAGCAACAAAATGGATAAAACCATTGTTGTAGCAGCTAAGTTCAAAGAGAAACACCCGATTTATGGTAAATTCGTCTCCAAGACAAAGAAATACCATGCCCATGATGAGAAAAATGAGTGCAATCTCGGTGATACCGTGTTGATCATGGAAACTCGTCCCTTGAGCAAAACAAAGCGTTGGAGAGTTGTAGAAATTGTAGAAAAAGCTAAGTAATTATGATACAAGCAGAAACCAGATTGACCGTCGCTGATAACAGCGGAGCACGTGAGGCTTTATGTATTCGCGTACTCGGTGGCACAAAGCGCCGCTACGCTTCGGTTGGCGATGTAATTGTCGTTTCAGTTAAAAACGTCATTCCGTCGAGTGATATTAAAAAAGGTGCCGTATCTAAGGCTTTGGTCGTACGTACGAAAAAGGAAATCCGTCGTGCTGACGGATCATACATCCGTTTTGATGACAATGCTTGCGTGTTGTTGAACAATGCAGGTGAGTTGAGAGGTAGTCGTATCTTCGGCCCGGTAGCTCGTGAGTTGCGTGCAGTGAACATGAAAGTTGTATCTTTGGCACCTGAAGTACTTTAATCAGAAAATTAGAAGTAATGAGTAAATTACATATCAGAAAAGGCGACACTGTTTATGTGAACGCTGGCGAGGACAAAGGTAAGACCGGCAAGGTTCTTCAGGTCTTCGTTGACAAGCAACGCGCTACTGTTGAAGGATGCAATATCGTATCAAAGAGCACCAAACCGAGTGCCAAGAATCCTCAAGGTGGTATTGTAAAGGTTGAAGCACCTATTCATATTTCAAATTTGAACGTGGTAGACCCCAAAACTGGCAAACCGACTCGTATCGGACGTAAGTTGAACGAAGCAGGCAAATCAGTTCGCTATGCTAAAAAATCAGGAGAAGTAATCAGTCATGAGTAATACAGCTAGCTTAAAGAAAGAATATGCTGAGCGCATTGCGCCGGCTTTGAAAGAGAAGTTCAACTACTCTTCCACCATGCAGATTCCTGTGTTGAAGAAGATCGTGATCAACCAGGGTCTTGGTGCTGCTACGGCTGATAAGAAAATCATCGATGTAGCCATCAATGAAATTACTGCAATTGCTGGACAGAAGGCAGTAGCCACTGTTTCAAAGAAAGACGTTGCTAACTTCAAGCTTCGTAAGAAAATGCCTATCGGCGTAATGGTAACTTTGCGTCGTGAGCGTATGTACGAATTTTTGGAGCGCCTCGTGCGCGTGGCTCTGCCGCGTATTCGTGACTTCAAAGGAATCGAAAGCAAACTGGATGGCCGTGGAAATTACACCCTCGGAATTCAGGAGCAGATCATCTTCCCTGAAATCAACATCGATGAAATCGATCGTCTGCAGGGTATGAACATTACTTTCGTAACCACAGCGAAGACCGATGAAGAAGGATATGCCTTGTTGAAGGAATTCGGTCTTCCTTTCAAAAACGGTAAAAACTAATATACGATATGGCAAAAGAATCAATGAAAGCACGTGAGGTAAAGCGTGCAAAGCTGGTTGCCCGTTATGCTGCCAAGCGTGCAGCGCTGAAGGAAATTGTCAATAAGAGTGACAATCCTGCCGAAGCTTATGAGGCAGCCCGCAAGCTTCAGTCTATTCCTCGCAATGCCAATCCTATCCGTCTGCACAACCGTTGCAAGATCACCGGCCGTCCCAAAGGATACATCCGTATGTTCGGACTCTCTCGTATCCAGTTCCGTGAGATGGCATCGAATGGTCTTATTCCGGGTGTAAAGAAGGCAAGCTGGTAAATTACGACGAACAACTTTTTATTTTTTTAATATTGTCGGGAGTGTCCCGATTAATTAAAACCATTTTTATATGACAGATCCAATAGCAGATTATTTGACCCGGTTGCGCAATGCCATCATGGCAAAGCACCGCGTAGTTGAGGTGCCGGCGTCAAATTTGAAAAAAGAGATCACAAAGATCCTTTTTGAGAAAGGCTACATCCTGAACTACAAATTCGTAGAGGATGGCCCTCAGGGTACTATCAAAATCGCTTTGAAGTACAATCCTCAAACTAAGATCAACGCCATTAAAAAGTTGATCCGCATTTCATCTCCGGGCTTGCGTAAGTACGTAGGTTACCGTGAAATGCCGAGCGTAATTAACGGCTTGGGCATCGCTATTTTGTCCACGTCAAAAGGTGTTATGACGAACAAAGAGGCTGCCGATTTGAAGATTGGTGGTGAAGTACTTTGCTACGTATATTAATTTAGGAGGAAAAACATGTCAAGAATAGGTAAATTGCCGATTAACATCCCTGCAGGTGTAACAGTTACCCTGAAGGATAATGTAGTGTCTGTAAAAGGACCAAAGGGTGAGATGTCTCAGAAAGTTGACCCTTCTATCATAGTAACGATTGAAGATAATCAGATCAAGTTTGCCATCGATGAAGCAAACGACACCGTTGAAACGAAGCAGAAGCAGGCTTTCCACGGCTTGTACCGTGCTTTGGTAAACAACATGGTTGTTGGTGTTACCGAAGGTTACAAGAAAGAGATGGAACTCGTTGGTGTAGGTTATCGTGTTTCTAACCAGGGTAACATTATGGAGTTGTCTTTGGGTTATACTCATAACATCTTCATTCAGTTGCCTAAGGAAATCAAGGTTGAAACTAAGTCAGAAAGAAATAAAAACCCGTATATTTGCCTGGAGTCTTGCGACAAGCAGCTTCTGGGTCTTGTATGCGCAAAGATTCGTTCTTTCCGTAAACCTGAGCCTTATAAGGGTAAGGGTATTTTGTATGTCGGTGAGCAGATTCGTCGTAAATCTGGTAAGTCGGCAGGTGCTAAGTAATTTTAAGTAGAGTAAGATTATTATGACAACATTTAAGCAAGAAAGACGCTGCAAGATTAAATATCGGGTTCGTAGTAAAATTTCAGGTACGGCAGCCCGTCCACGTTTGAGCGTTTTCAGAAGTAATAAGCAGATTTATGCTCAGATCATCAATGACGAAACTGGTACTACTCTGGTATCGGCTTCTTCATTGGGAATGGAAGCTATGCCCAAAAAGGAGCAAGCTAACAAAGTCGGCGAAGCTGTGGCCAAGAAGGCTATTGAAGCTGGAATCTCTAATGTAGTTTTCGACCGTAACGGTTATTTGTATCACGGTCGTGTAAAGGAAGTTGCTGAAGGTGCCCGTAAAGGCGGACTTAAATTATAATGATTATGGCAGACAGAGTAAATATTAATAACGAAGAATTAAAAGATAGACTGGTTGCTATCAATCGTGTAGTTAAAGTTACGAAGGGTGGACGTACCTTTACATTTGCTGCTATCGTAGTAGTAGGTGATGGAAAAGGTACAGTAGGCTACGGCCTTGGTAAGGCAGGTGAAGTTACTGCTGCAATTGCCAAAGGAGTTGAAGCCGCCAAGAAAAACCTTGTAAAAATTCCGGTGATCAACGGTACTGTACCCCACGATCAGGAAGCTCACTTCGGTGGTGCTGAGGTAATCATCCGTCCGGCATCAGCTGGTACTGGTGTAAAGGCCGGAGGTGCCATGCGTGCTGTACTGGAAAGCGTAGGTATTACGGATGTATTGGCCAAGTCAAAAGGCTCTTCCAACCCGCACAACCTCGTGAAAGCTACCATTAAGGCTCTCGGCGAAATGCGTGATGCCTATACCGTAGCTAAACAGCGCGGAATTTCAATGGAAAAAGTATTTAGAGGTTAATAAAAGGGTAACAACAATGGCAACAATTAAAATACAGCAAGTAAAGAGCCGTATTGGTGCTCCCAAAGACCAAAAAAGAACGTTGGATGCACTTGGCATCAAGAGAATGCATCAGGTAGTTGAAAGAGAGGATTCTCCCGTTTTGCGTGGCATGATCCGTAAGGTACGTCATTTGGTCACCGTAACTGAATAAAAAATAAAAGAGTAAATTATGAAACTGCATACTTTGAAACCAGCTTTGGGTTCTGTTCACTCCCGCAAAAGAATTGGTCGCGGTCCCGGATCGGGCATGGGTGGTACTTCTACTCGTGGACACAAGGGTGCTAAGCAGCGCTCAGGCTATAAGAAGAAAATCGGATTCGAGGGTGGTCAGATGCCTTTGCTGCGCCGCTTGCCGAAATTCGGTTTCAAAAATATTAATCGCGTTGAATACAAAGCTATCAATCTTTCAACCTTGCAGGCTTTGGTTGACGAAAAGCAGCTTTCTAAAATCGGCATTGCTGAATTAGTAGCTGCAGGTTTCATCCACGCCAAGGAAAACGTGAAGATTCTTGGAAATGGAGAACTCAAGTCTAAGGTTGATGTTGAAGCTCATGCATTCTCTAAGAGTGCTGAAGCTGCTATCGCAGCCGTAGGTGGCACTGTTACTAAACTCTAAATCGCACTTCGATGAAGAAAATAATCGAGACATTGAAGAACATCTGGAGAATTGAGGATTTGAGAACTCGAATCCTCATTACTCTCCTCTTTATTGCGATATACCGTTTCGGTTCATTCGTAGTGTTGCCGGGTATTGATCCGGGAAGACTGCAGCAACTGCATGCGCAGACAAGCGAGGGTTTGATGTCCTTGCTGAACATGTTCTCCGGTGGTGCATTTTCTAATGCTTCCGTGTTTGCGTTGGGTATCATGCCTTACATCACAGCCTCCATTGTAATTCAGTTGCTGGCTGTGGCAGTACCTTATTTCCAGAAGCTGCAGCGTGAGGGTGAGAGTGGCCGTCGTAAAATCAACCAGTATACTCGTTATCTGACCATAGCTATTCTGCTGTTCCAGGCACCGACTTATCTGATCAACTTGAAGGCGCAGACACAGGGCTCAGGTGCTTTTTTGGTAGGTGATAGCTTCTGGTTCATGTTCGCGTCTACGATTATTCTTGCAGCCGGTAGTATGTTTATCTTATGGTTAGGTGAACGTATTACGGATAAAGGTATAGGAAACGGCGTATCCTTGATTATCATGGTGGGTATTATTGCCCGAATGCCGTCCGCAATTATTGAGGAATTCAACTCTACTCTCGAGAGCGCTGAGGGAGGTGGTCTTATTAAATTCATGTTCGAGTTTATCGCATTGCTTATTGTGATGTGTTTGGCCATCATGCTGGTAAAAGCAACCCGCAAGGTTCCGGTTCAGTATGCTAAGCGTGTTGAAAACGGAAAGCAGTATGGCGGTGCCCGTCAGTATATTCCTCTCAAGCTTTTTGCGGCTAACGTAATGCCTATAATCTTTGCTCAGGCAATCATGTTCATTCCGTTGTCATTGGCCAATGTGGCTGGCGAGAACAGTAGTTGGGCATTGCGCCAGTTCCTGGATCATACCAGTGTACTGTATAACGCCGTGTTTGTCCTGTTAATCATTGCTTTTACTTTCTTCTATACAGCTGTGACGTTAAATCCGGTGCAGATGGCAGAAGATATGAAGCGTAACAACGGTTTTATTCCTGGCATCAAGCCCGGTAAAAATACCGCAGATTACTTGGACAACGTAATGACGAGAATTACACTTCCGGGATCATTGTTTATTGCGTTGATTGCAATCATGCCGGCATTTGCAGGTTTCTTCGGAGTTAAACAAGGTTTTGCACAGTTCTTCGGTGGAACATCCTTGTTGATTCTGGTCGGAGTCGTATTGGACACATTACAGCAGATAGAGAGTCACTTGTTGGTACGCCACTACGACGGCTTGCTCAATTCGGGCCGTGTACGTACACGTTCCAATGGCGTGTCAGCCTATTAAATAACAGTTAGATGATTTATCTGAAAACTGATGATGAAATTGAACTGCTGCGTGCGGCAAACCTTTTGGTGAGCCAAACATTGGCAGAATTAGCAAAACTCATTCAGCCCGGCGTTACAACGAAACAGCTTGACGCCGTGGCCGAAGAGTTTATAAGAGATCACGGGGCCATTCCGACTTTCAAGGGATACCCTAATCCTTTTGGAGGAGATTTTCCGGCCTCCATCTGTACTTCGGTCAATGGAGTAGTCGTACATGGTATTCCCGATGACAAGCCTCTGAATGAGGGTGACATCGTTTCCATTGATTGCGGCACACAGCTCAATGGTTTTTGTGGCGATTCCTGCTACACGTTTTGCGTAGGTGAAGTAAGCGAAGCGGTCAAGCAGTTGCTGCGAACCACCAAAGAGTCCCTTTATAAGGGAATCAATGAGTGCTATCCAGGCCGTCGTCTCGGCGACATTGGAAATGCGGTGCAGTCGCATTGCGAAGCGGCCGGATATGGAGTTGTCCGTGAATTTGTAGGCCATGGTGTCGGTAAGGAAATGCACGAGGATCCGCAAGTGCCGAACTACGGTAAGCGGGGAAACGGCCGAACACTGAAAAATGGCTTATGTATAGCTATTGAGCCCATGATTGTGATGGGAAGTCCTGAAATAGCGCTTAAGCCCGATCGATGGGGCATTGTAACCAGAGACGGTCAGGTGGCAGCACATTTTGAGCATTCCATCGCCATTCATCACGGGAAATATGACATTTTATCATCATTTGAGGAAATTGAAAAAATCGTAGGACAAATTTAGCATGGCAAAACAGGCAGCTATTGAACAGGACGGCGTAATTGTTGAAGCTCTCAGCAACGCTATGTTTAGAGTAGAGCTTGAGAATGGACATCCCATTTTAGCTCATATTTCCGGCAAGATGCGTATGCATTACATAAAGATTCTGCCGGGTGATAAAGTAAAAGTAGAAATGAGTCCCTATGACCTTACAAAGGGCCGAATCGTGTTTAGATACAAATAAAAATAACAGATATGAAAACAAGAGCATCTTTAAAGAAGCGTACCCCCGACTGTAAGATTGTTCGTCGTAAAGGACGCTTGTTCGTAATTAATAAGAAGAACCCTAAGTTCAAAATGCGTCAGGGTTAATCCAAAATAGCATAAAATCAGAATTAGTATATGGCAATAAGAATTGTAGGCGTTGACCTGCCTCAGAACAAACGGGGTGAAATCGCCCTGACCTATATCTACGGAATAGGTCGCAGTAGTTCGGCTAAGATTTTGGATAAGGCCGGCATTGACAAAGACATCAAAGTTAAGGACTGGACTGACGACCAGGCTGCCAAGATTCGTGAAATCATCAGCACCGAGTACAAGGTAGAGGGTGACTTGCGTTCAGAGATCCAGTTGAACATCAAACGTTTGATGGATATTGGTTGCTACCGCGGTGTTCGTCACCGTATTGGTCTCCCTGTTCGTGGCCAGAGCACCAAGAACAATGCACGTACGCGCAAGGGTCGCAAGAAGACCGTTGCTAACAAGAAAAAAGCTACTAAATAATAAATAGGATATGGCAAAGAAAACAGTTGCAGCAAAGAAGAGAAACGTAAAGGTTGACGCAGTAGGTCAGCTGCACGTACACAGCTCTTTCAATAACATCATTGTATCTTTAGCGAATAGCGAAGGTCAGATCATTTCTTGGTCTTCAGCCGGAAAGATGGGCTTCAGAGGTTCAAAGAAGAATACTCCCTACGCTGCTCAGATGGCAGCACAGGACTGCGCAAAAGTAGCTTACGATTTAGGCCTTCGCAAGGTGAAAGCCTATGTGAAAGGACCGGGCAACGGCCGCGAGTCAGCTATCCGTACGGTACATGGTGCCGGTATCGAGGTAACTGAAATCGTAGACGTTACACCGCTGCCACACAACGGCTGCCGTCCTCCGAAGAGAAGAAGAGTATAATATTAGAGTCAACGAATTAAAGATCGAAATAAAGTAATATGGCAAGATATATTGGACCTAAGTCACGTATCGCCCGCAGATTCAGTGAGGCTATCTTTGGACCGGATAAAGTTCTTTCAAAGCGTAATTATCCTCCCGGCCAGCACGGTAACTCACGTCGTCGTAAGACTTCTGAATATGGAATCATGCTTGCTGAGAAGCAAAAAGCCAAATACACTTACGGCGTTCTGGAGCGTCAGTTCCGCAATATGTTCGACAAGGCTGCTCGTTCTGCCGGTGTAACCGGTGAGGTGCTGTTGCAGAATCTCGAGTGCCGTCTCGACAATGTGGTTTACCGCCTTGGTATCGCTCCCACACGTGCAGCTGCTCGTCAGCTTGTCAACCACAAGCACATCACGGTTGATGGTAAAGTGGTAGGCATCGCTTCTTATTCTGTAAAGCCGGGTCAGATTATCGGTGTACGCGAGAAATCTAAGTCTCTCGAGGTGATTGCCGATGCATTGGCAGGTTTCAACCACAGCAAATATCCTTGGATTGAGTGGGACGAAAACACCAAGTCTGGCAAGTTGCTTCACAAGCCGGAGCGGGCTGACATCCCCGAAAACATTAAGGAGCAGTTGATCGTTGAGTTGTACTCTAAATAATAAATAAATTCATGGCGATATTAGCATTTCAAAAACCTGACAAAGTTATAATGTTGGAAAATGACACCAAGTACGGAAAGTTCGAGTTCCGTCCCTTGGAGCCAGGTTTCGGCGTAACTGTCGGAAATGCCTTGCGTCGCATTTTGCTCTCCTCGCTGGAAGGCTTTGCTATCAACACCATTCGCATTGCTGGTGTTGAGCACGAGTTTGCTTCTGTTCCAGGAGTGCGAGAAGACGTTACCAACATTATTCTGAACCTGAAACAAGTTCGTTTCAAACAGATAGTAGAAGAATTCGAAACTGAGAAAGTTAGTATCACCGTAGCGAATTCACAGGAGTTCAAAGCTGGTGATATTGGCAAGTATTTAACTGGATTTGAAGTGTTAAATCCTGAATTAGTGATTTGTCATTTAGATTCCAAAGCTTCGATGCAGATAGATATTACGATTAATAAAGGTCGCGGATATGTACCGGCTGAAGAAAACCGCCAGTTCTGCACCGAAATTAATACCATACCTATCGACTCCATCTATACCCCAATCCGTAACGTGAAGTATAGCGTTGAGCCTTATCGTGTGGAGCAGAAAACCGACTACGATAACCTCGTGCTTGAAGTCACTACGGATGGTTCCATTCACCCGAAGGATGCATTGAAGGAAGCCGCTAAAATCCTTATCTACCACTTTATGCTCTTCTCCGACGAGAAGATTACCGTGGACGATGCCACCAGCATCGACAATGAGGAGTTTGACGAGGAAGTACTTCACATGCGCCAGTTGCTCAAGACCAAGTTGTCCGACATGAACCTCTCCGTTCGTGCACTCAACTGTCTGAAGGCTGCTGATGTCGAAACTCTCGGTGAGTTGGTACAGTACAACAAAACCGACTTGCTCAAGTTCCGTAACTTCGGTAAGAAATCGCTCACTGAGCTTGATGATTTGCTAGAGAGTCTGAATCTGTCGTTTGGAACTGATATTTCAAAATATAAATTGGATAAAGATTAAGAAAAACCATGAGACATAATAAAAAATTCAACCACTTGGGTCGTACTGCTTCTCACCGTGCAGCTATGCTCTCTAACATGGCTTGCTCGCTGATCAAGCACAAAAGAATCACTACGACTCTGGCAAAGGCTAAGGCGCTCAAAAAGTATGCTGAGCCTTTGATCACCAAAGCAAAGCAGGATACTACCAACTCTCGTCGTGTAGTGTTCAGCTATTTGCAAGACAAAGTTGCCGTATCTGAACTGTTCGGTGAAGTAATTGCAAAGGTTGGCGACCGTCCCGGTGGCTATACCCGCATCATCAAGACCGGTTTCCGTGCTGATGACGCTTCGCAGATGTGCTTCATCGAGTTGGTAGACTTCGACGACAATATGGCTAAGACCGCTAAAAAGGCTACCCGTACGCGTCGTTCTCGCAAGTCTGCTGCCAAGGCTGCTCCTGCTGCTGAAGCAACTGCAGCTGAAGCTCCCGCAACCGAGGCTCCTGCCGCTGAGGCATCTGCCGAGGAAGCTAAAGCTGAATAATGCACATACTAATTCTATCTTAATATGGATCCCGTTGCCGGTCAGGCAGCGGGATTTTTTTGTCATGAGGTAAGGCCGGCCGGAATACTCCCGTGGGGGAGCTTTCCGGCCGTTGCGTGTTTTTTGCCCTGTATTTCTCCTTATTTTTTGCAGATTTTCCCGCTGAAAGCATTTTAAGCCCCTCTGAGCGCCTGTTTTTGCTGCTGTGGATCGGTGTCCGGCAATTTTGCGATCGTGCGACATAGCGGATTTCTGAAGGTCGTTTTTCCGGGGACGAACGGCTCTCTTTTTTTTCATTGGGCCGCGAGCGGCATAAAAGCGCGGGGAAGCTGTTTTTTCCGAGCAGGGGCGCGGCAGCCGGCAGGTGTGGAGCCGGAGGGGGCAGGGCATTGTGACGCTTCCGGCAGGTTCGGCGCATTGCTTCCGGCAGCCGTTCGGCACCTGTCGCGCCGGTTGCAAGGGGTGGGGCAGGACGTGGCTTCCCGGGCGCTGCCGGCTTACGGATACACCTCCCCCCCGCCATCGGCCCGCCCAGCTCCGCCAATCG
>FR903624.1:47446-58220 GCA_000438115.1 Prevotella sp. CAG:617
GATGTCGGGGGTGGGGCAGACGGTCGCTTAGGTCAGCGCTCAGTTCTTCTCCTTCAGATAGGGTTTCAGTAGCCTGGCCAGCTTTTTATAGCCGTCGTGGTTGGGGTGCAGTCCGTCTGAAAAGAGCGATTCCCTGATTTTCCCCTCGCCCGTAAGCAGTGGGGCCGAGAGGTCAATTACCCTGACGTTCTTTTCGTGGGCAAGGGCTTTTCGGAGCGTACGGTTCAAGGTGTCCAGTCGTTCTTCGTAATGTCGGCGGGGCAGTATCTCCACCACGTAAAGCCTTGCTTCGGGTTGTTTTTTCCGGGTGAGCCGTACGATGTCCTTTATGCCGGCAATGATTTCCTCGTCGGTGTTGGTGTCCAGGTTGTTGGTACCCATCAGCATGAATATCTTTTCGGCCCGGAATCCGTCGAGCTCGCCATGCATAATTCGCTAGGCCATGTTTTCCAGACGGTCCCATCCGAACCCCAGGTTGGCCACCCTGTGCCCTTCAAACAGCTTTTGCCATACGTCGTCGGCCACTCTTCGCGGTTCGTATGGCTGCCCGCCCCAGAAATGGGTGATGGAGTTCCCCATCATGACGATGTCGGGCTTTGTGCGTGCGTTGTAGGCCAGTACGTCCTCATGCCGTTCGCTCCATTGGTAGGTGTCGGCGTCACGGTGCTGCCGGCAGGCTGCGAGTCCCGTCGAGTCCAGTCCGGCAAAGAGCAGCTGCGCTATTTTCTTTCCGTAGGCAGTGGCATATTGGCGCATGCCCCAGTCGGACGCATGGGTGCCGTCAACCTGGCTGTCCATGTCCAGCCCGATTTCCTCAAAGCTGAGGTAGTGCAGGTTTTCCACGTGGGGCTGGAGGCGGCTGAATGCGGCGCGCAGCTCGCGGTTGGTGGCTCTGAACGACTCTTCCTGTGCCCCCGAAGTGTGGTAGCCCATGTAGCCGTCGTGCTCCACCAGCAGGATGGGAGCGCTGCTCTTTTTCCGAATGATGCCGATGCCCTTTTCCAGCCGTTCCTGAATCTGTGCGGTGCGGTTTCCGGTCATGTTGGGCATGCAGTCTATTACGTAGAGGGCCGCGTCGGTTTCGGCCAGCAGGTTGAATACCGCTTCTTCCAGCTGTCCGTTGCCCGAAAAGCCGAGGTTGACGACGGGCAGGTCCAGCTCACGTTGCAGGATGTTGCTCCAGGCCATGCCCGGTCGCGAGGCGCAGGCTCCCTGGGCTATCGACGTGCCGTAGATGACAACCGGTTTTTCCCGCGTGTGCCGCAGAAAACCGAACAGGCTGCCTTCCGGAGTGCCTATCTGCAGCCATCTGACGTGGTTGTAGAGGGGCAGGTAGAGCGTATATTCGTTTCCCTTGCCGTGGTTGTTGCGGTAGGTCAGTCGGGGGTAGGTGTAGCAAATGGTGTCGCCGAACTGGAACTGCGGGGCACACCAGTACTGCCGGCCGTTGCAGTCAGTGGCATACAGGTCCACGCCGCTCACGCCCGTGGCCGGCATGTGAGGCAGCGAGAGCGCGCCGCTCACCTGATATCTGACCTGTATGGACGTGGCGTTGGTGTGAAACTTCAGGTACATTCCGGCGCAGTCCTGCGAAAGGTCCCATACCTGTTTCCTGACGGTCTTTTCCGCCCTGTCGGGCAGGCGCTGGTAGCTGCCCGACAGGGCTTCCTGCGCCCATCCTGTGCCCTGTATGGGCTGGTGTGGGTCGGCGGCCGGGTCGTGCCATACGGTTTGTCCGTGTAGTGATGCGGGCCATGCGCATAGCGTAAGGCCCAGGGCGGCGAGTGATAAGGCTTGGTGTATTTTCATGTCAGCAGATTTAAGTTACGTTTCTCCGGCCGTAGCCGGCTGCTCCGTAAAGTTACGGATTATTCTGCACATGCAGGGCCCTCTGTTCCCCGAAAAGCGCCGGCCGGCCGGTGCGTCCGCCCGGTGCTCGCGGCGGGTTGCGGGGGAGGGGCACTTTTTTCTGACAGCCCGGCACTTTTTTTCATCAAAGTGCCGGCTTTTTCCGTCAGGGTGCCGGTTTTTTTCTCCCGCGTGCAGGGGCCGGGCTTCCGGAGCCGACGCCGTCATGCCTGCGTCCGACTTTTTTCAACGTGTTATCCACCGGGTTTTCCACAGGTTTTTCCACCGCATAATCCATTCAGTATAAAATCATATATAAGCGGTCTGTCGATTGTGGAAAATAACATACTGTGTTTCTCTTTTTCTTCCTTTCGCTCCGGGCTGCGCCGTGCCGGTTTTGCTTACGTCAGGCCGTCGGGGACGGATGGCTTATGTATTTTTTTTGTAACTTTGCACCATTCTAAAAATCACAGCTTCATGAGGGCACTTAAAGAACGTATTCTGCGCGACGGCAAATGTTTGGAAGGCGGCGTGCTGAAAGTAGATAATTTTATTAACCACCAGATGGACCCCATACTGATGAAGTCCATGGCCGTGGAGTTTGTACGCCGCTTTGCCGGCCAGTCTGTCAACAAGATTCTGACCATCGAGGCCAGCGGCATAGCGCCGGCCATTCTGGTGGGCTATCTGCTGGAGCTTCCGGTGGTGTTTGCCAAGAAGAAAAAGCCGGCTACAATGGAGCATATGCTGGCCACCAAAGTGTTCTCGTTTACCAAGAACATCACCTACGATGTGTGCGTATGCCGCGACTATCTCGGTCCGGGCGACCGCGTGCTCTTTATCGACGATTTCCTGGCCAACGGCAATGCCGCCAAGGGCATTATCGACCTGGTGCAGCAGGCCGGGGCCGAACTGGCCGGCATGGGTTTCCTGATTGAAAAGGCCTTTCAGCATGGCGGCGACACGTTGCGCCAGATGGGCGTCCACGTAGAGTCGCTGGCCATTATCGAGAGTCTCGACAACTGCCAGATTAAATTGCGCGACTGACCCCCGCCGGCCCTTTCCCCTCAGGATGAAAGCGGCCGCTCGGTTCGTCTCTCTTTTCCCCCTTATTCGTTACAGCTTATGGAAGAACATCATACCCCGTCGTCGGGCCTGATTTACGGGCTCGACGACCGTCCCCCTTTTCGCGAGGCCCTGTTTGCGGCCTTGCAGCATCTGCTGGCCATTTTCGTAGCCATCATCACCCCGCCGCTCATCATTGCCGGCGCCCTGGGGCTTGACCTCGAAACCACCGGTTTCCTCGTCTCCATGGCCCTGTTTGCCTCCGGCGTGTCCACCTTTATCCAGTGCCGGCGCATAGGTCCGGTCGGTACGGGCCTGCTTTGCGTACAGGGCACCAGCTTTTCCTTCATCGGCCCCATCATTGCGGCCGGTTTGTCGGGCGGGTTGGGAGCCGTGTTCGGTGCCTGTATGGCCGCCTCGTGTGTGGAGATGGCCGTCAGCCGGGTGCTCAAGTACATGCGCCGCATCATTACCCCGCTTGTCTCCGGAATTGTGGTTACGCTTATCGGGCTGAGCCTCATCAAGGTAGGCATTACGGCCTGCGGCGGCGGTCAGGCTGCCCTGGCCGACGGGTCGTTTGGCTCCATGCGCAATCTGGCCCTTTCGGGCGGCGTGCTGCTCATCATCATTGCCTTCAACCGCAGCAGCAACCGCTACCTGCGCATGAGCTCCATTGTCATCGGACTGATTGCCGGCTATGTGGCTGCCTGGCTGATGGGCGATGTCCGTTTCGACCAGGTGCAGAGCTACGGCGGTTTCAATGTGCCCGTGCCTTTGCGCTACGGGCTGCGTTTCGACGGCAGTGCCATCATTTCGCTGGGGCTTATTTATCTGATTACGGCCATCGAGGCCTATGGCGACATCACGGCCAATTCGCTCATTTCCGGCCAGCCCGTTGAGGGACCCGTATTCATGCGGCGCGCCTCGGGCGGTATTCTGGCCGACGGTTTCAATTCCATGTTGGCCGGCCTGTTCAATTCCTTCCCCAATTCCATTTTTGCCCAGAACAACGGTATGATTCAGCTCACCGGTGTGGCCAGCCGCTATGTGGGCTATTTTATAGCCGCCATGCTGGTGCTGCTGGGGCTTTTCCCGGCTGTGGGAAGGGTGTTCTCGCTGATGCCCGAGCCCGTGTTGGGCGGCGCCACGCTGCTTATGTTCGGCACGGTGGCTGCGGCCGGCATACGTATCATTGCCTCGCAAACCGTGACGCGCAAGGCCACCCTGGTCATGGCGCTCAGCTTTGCGTGCGGGCTGAGCGTGGAGCTTGTTCCGCAGATTCTGAACCATTTTCCCGAATGGATTAAGGGGATTTTCGCTTCCGGCATCACGACCGGCGGTCTGGTAGCCATTCTGAGCAATGCCCTGATTCGGATTCGGGAGGATTAGTCGTATTTTATAAAAAAAAGCAGCGTCTGCTGCTGTCGGTTTCCTGACGGTTTGCCGCCTGAAAGTCGGTCGGCAAACCGTTTTTCCATGCGTTTTTGATGCATCCGGCTCACACAAATGCGTATTTCCCTTTCGTTTTGTCACCGCTGCGCCACCTGTTTTTTCTGCAAGGGCTCCATTTTTTTACGTTTTTAGGGTAGATTATAGAAAAATGTGTAGTTATGATTTTTTAAAACCTTATTTAATATATTGATAATCAAATGGTTACAAGCGAAATGGGGGGGGGATTTTTTTTGAAAATAGACTTTTGTGTGGAAAATTTTAACATAAAATTCAACAAAAAGATACTTATTATCTCTATATTTGTATCAAAAAATCGAGCACTGAAAAGAACAAACCGAATTAGACAGCGAACTATCCGATTAGGAAAGAGGTGTATATCAACCCGTTCAAAAAAAACAAAGAAATTAAAATCATTCGACAACCTCTCCTTGTGTTTTTCCTGCCTTTTTTCGTTGACGTCTTTCTGTAAAGAAGACTGAGAATTGATTGATGACTTAACTTGCTTTTCCAACATGTTTCAGGTTGAGGCGGAGTACTTCCCCCATTCCGGAATAAGACGTGCTTTATGGTCAGATCTGATTCTCCCTTTTCTTGATAGAATACATAGGACAACAATAAGTGAAAACCATATAGTAAAAACAGCGTATGACTTGTATCAAGAAAAAGCGTAAGATTTTGCAGCGCGCATGGTTGCTGGCTGTATGCCTTTGGGCCGCCGGACTGTCGGCGTCTGCGCAGAATGTGGCTTTGAAAACCAATTTGCTCTATTGGGCTACCACGACGCCCAACCTGGGAGCCGAGGTTTCATTTGCCAAAAAGCATTCCGTACAGCTTTTCTACGGGTTCAACCCCTGGAAAGCTTCGTCAGGAAAGAGTATACGCCACTGGGTTTTGCAGCCTGAATACCGGTATTGGTTCTGTGAGAGCCTGAATGGCTGGTTTTTGGGCGGACACCTGATGGGTGGTGAGTTTAACGCCGGAAACGTGGATTTGCCTTTCGGGCTGGTCAAGTCGTTGAAGGACCGCCGTTATGAGGGCTGGTATGCCGGCGGAGGCGTTACGGTGGGTTATCAGTGGCCCATTTCGCGTCATTGGAATTTTGAAGCTTCGGTTGGCGTAGGATATGATTATATCAAGTACGACAAGTTTGAATGCGGTGTGTGTGGCGAGCAGCTCAAGTCGGGGCATTCCAATTATTTTGGTCCCACAAAGGCTGCGCTGAGCTTTCTCTACGTGTTCTAAATTCTTTCATCAATTCTTAAAACTGAAACGTATATGAAAAAGTACACATACATATTATGCTACGCCTTGCTGGCTGCACCCATGGTCATGCAGGCCCAGGATGAGGCACCTCGTCTGGGCGACCGGACCATTGTGGTGGAAAACATGAAAGTGGTGCATACCGACAACAACCTTGTGCTCGATTTCGACTTGAATATGGACTCGCTCGACCTTCCGGCCAATACCCGGCTGGTGTTTACTCCCGTGGTGCAGAACCGCGAAACCTCACGCGCCATGGGTTCGGTCATCGTCAACGGACGCCGGCAGGACATCTCCTTCCGCCGCAGCGGATACCGGCAGTATCCTGACGACGTGGTCAGCGTGCGCCGCAAGAACCATACCGCACAGAGCGTGCATTACAGCGCCGTGTTGCCTTATGAAGACTGGATGAAAAATGCCGATGTGGCCTTTGCCGAGGATTTGTGTGGCTGCGGCGACATCCTGGCCGAGAATACCCATGTGGTCTATCGCTTGCGCACGCCGTTCATGCCTTTTGTCCGTCCGGCTGCCGAGGCGCGCAAGGAACGTCGCGAGGAAGGCCGCGCGTTTATCGACTTCCCGGTAGACAAAATAGAGCTTTATCCGGAGTATCGCAACAATCCGCGTGAGTTGGCCAAGATTATCGAAACCATCAACGTGGTACGCAATGACAAGAACACGTCGATTACCGGCATTGAAATCCACGGCTACGCTTCGCCCGAGTCGCCTTATGAACACAACGCCTATCTGGCCGAGAATCGTGCCCGCACGCTCAAGGATTATGTGTGCCGGCTCATGAAGCTGGACAACCGCATTTTCAGTGTCAGCTCCACACCCGAGGATTGGGAAGGGCTGCGCAATTATGTAGCTTCGGGCAACCTGAAGCACAAGACCCAGATTCTGGCAGAAATTGACAACAAGCAGCTTAACCCCGACACCAAGGAGTGGCGCATCAAGATGACGTATCCTGAGGACTACCGCTTTATGCTCGACAACTGGTATCCCGCCCTGCGTCATTCGGATTATGTGGTGAAGTACACCGTGCGCCCCTTCTCCGTAGAGGAGGCTAAGGAAATCCTGAAAACCAAGCCACAGCAGCTTTCGCTGGAAGAGATGTTTTTGGTAGCGCAAACCTATGAGCCGGGTTCGCGTGAATTCAACGAAGTCATGGAAACGGCCGTACGCATGTATCCGGACGACCCTACGGCCAATATCAATGCCGCCTGCACCCGTATGGAACAGAACGACCTGGAGGGTGCCCGGCGCTATTTGGATAAGGCCGGCAATTCGCCCGAGGCCACTCATGCACGTGGCGTGCTGGCCATGAAGCAGGGCCGTACAGACGAGGCTCGACGCCTGCTCCAGCAGGCACGTGGTGCGGGAATAACCCACGCACAGAAAAACTTAGACATACTAGACTTATAAAAAAACAAGAGACTAAATACAATCATTAATTTAATTTTTTATGAAGATGAAACGATTTAATTTGATTCCTCTGGCATTGACTACGTTGATGCTGGGGGCTTGCTCAAGCGAAGATGGTTTGAACTTGGGCGGAGGCAACAGCGTGGCTCAGGGCGAAAAAGGCTATATCAGCTTCTCGCTCAATTTGCCAACCGTCAAGAGTACGGCCAATCGTGCCAATGATGATTTTGATGATGGCGCAGCTACGGAGTACAACGTAAAGGATGCAACCCTTTTGCTCTTTAGCGGAGCCAATGAGGGTGAGGCCACGTTTGCCGGAGCTTATGATTTAGGAGAAATGACAGGCGGTACTTCAGACGGCGACAACATCACCACAACGTATCAGATTGCGCAGAAGGTGACCAAACCGGTTGGTGCAAACGTGTATGCTATGGTAGTGATCAACGGTAAGGCCAGTAATGTGCTGACCGAAAGCGGCGGCACGTGGTCTATCAAAGGACAGACGTTGACGGCTTCAACTACCAAATATAAAGACTTGGCCGGCGCAGCTTATAACTTGAGCAATACTGACGTTGCCAATATTGCCAGCACGGCCGATGGCGGCTGTTTCCTGATGACCAACGCTCCGCTCTATACGAAGGCTGGCGGTGTGAGCAACCCCACAGGCGGCAGTGTGCAGACGCTGACGGAAATTAATCCGAACAACATCTTTACGACCAAAGAAGAAGCTAAGGCCAACCCGGCTGCCAACGTGTATGTGGAAAGAGCCGTAGCTAAAGTGACGGTTACGGGAAACCCTACCGGAACTCAGGACGACGATAACATTGCCAACTATGAAATCAAGGGTTGGACGCTCGACGTGACCAACCAGTCTTCTTATCTGGTACGTAATGTAAACGACGCTGACTGGTGGAGCCTGAAGGCTGGCGGTGTAAACGATTACCGTTTTGTAGGTGCAGCTGCCGTGGCTGACGGTTTGTATCGTACGTATTGGGGCATTGACCCGAACTACAGCACTGGAGGAACCTTTACGACTCAGGCAGGAACTACTCCGACAAGCTTGAAGGCTGTTGGCGCCAACGACTATTGTCTGGAAAATACCTTTAATCTGACTCAGATGAAAGACAACCAGACTACGCGTGTCATTGTAGCCGCCGCTTTGGATTTGGATGGAAATGGTACCGCCGATGATTTCTATGTGCTCGACAACGACAAGAGTAATACCACTTTGACTTTTGACGGTATAACCAACACCGTAAAGGCTGCCTACCTGGCCAATGGTACGGTTGTAAACTTGTTGAAAGCAAATCTGAACGGTGGTGCAAGTATCGGTGCGGATGACCTTGACGTCACGTTTGATCAGAAGGCCACTACCGGCGGATACGTGACCGTTACGGAAATTACGATAAAGGCTGCAAGCGCTTCCAATTTTAAGAATGGTGCTATTCCCGAAGGCTTGCAGGCTGCCAACAACGATGCAATTATTGCCGATGTGAACGCCGCTCACAAAATTGCTTACTACAAAGGCGGAGTTTCATACTATCCTGTAATGATTAAGCACTTTGGTGACGATTTGACTCCGTGGAACAATGGCGAAGTTTACGGCAGCAACAATGCTGACTTCCTGGGCCGCTATGGCGTATTGCGTAACAACTGGTATTCAATCAACGTAACGGGTATCAAGAACATTGGTGACCCTGAAGTTCCTAAGGTTTACGGTACTCCTGACGATCCCAGCGAATCCTGGATTTCTGTTACCATCAATATCCTCTCTTGGGCAAAACGCAGTCAGAGTGTGGATTTGTAAGAAACCAGAGTTTCTTTGAGGTGAAGTGATTGTTTGGTCCATTCTGCATTTACGGCAGATTGAATCTTTTGGATTTCCCGGTGTGGTAAGTCTGAAGCGACATCCGGGAAAGTAAACACAGGAAAATCCGCTTCGCAGATTAATCAGAAAAAGCGAGGGTGCCGTCTTTCCGGCACAAAGAGAGGAAAGAACACATTGGGGCGGCACAACCGCCGCCCCCATTTTAAGTTGACTACAACGAGATGCAGGCCTGAGTCCGGCATCCACAAACATATAAGGCCGTATATGCGGCATACAGGCGGGACGAACCGCGTTCCACAAAAGCTGAATGAAAGTAAAACAAAAAAATATACGTGTATGAAACACTTAATTAAACAACATTTAGTATGGCTGTGGTTGTCAGTGTTTTCTTCGATGGCTCTGACGTCGTGTGACATGATGACGGAGGATCGCGAAGATTGTCCTACGGGACTTTATTTGACCTTTAAGTACGACTACAACCTGCAGCGCGCTGATATGTTCAGCGACCATGTAGGGGCAGTCGACGTGTATGTGTTCGACGAAAACGGCAAGTTCGTCACCAAGCAGTCGGAGGCCAACCAGGGCGGCAGTAATCCGCTGGCTGCTCCGCTCTATCGGATGCACATGAACCTCGACCCCGGTAAGTATCAGTTTATCGTGCTGGCCGGGCAGAAATCGTATGCCGAGCAGCTGGCCGCTCCACGAGCTCACTTTGTGCGCACCGAGCCCCAGCTGGGCGACGACATGAGCGCGCTTCATGTACGTCTGGACACTAAGGCCGGCGAATCGTCGATGCTGTTGGTAGACAATATGAACCAGCCGCTCGATACCCTTTGGCACGGCATCATGACCGAACCTGTGGAGGTGTTCGACCAGAAACCCACCTACCGCACCATCTCGCTCATGCGCGACACCAAGAAAATCAACGTTACGCTGCGTGAACAGGACGATCCCACCCAGATGGACATCAACAACTATGACTTGCGTATCGTTGACAACAATACCCACATCCTTTGGGACAATTCGCTGGATGAGACCGACCAGGTGATGTACACTCCGCACGCCTTGTGGAATACGGACGACCGCACGCCGGCCTTCGATGTTAATGGTAACGAAATTGAGGGTGTTGGTCACATCGGTCATGCTGACTTCATGACCTCGCGTATTATTAAACATGATAACGAAGCTGACGATGCCGTGCTGATTATTACTAACAAACGGACTGGAAAGACTGTAGGTACTATAAATTTGGCAGACTATTTGAGCCGTCTGCGCACCAGTGAGGACGTCTACCGCTATTCCGCACAGGAATTTCTCGATCGTGGTTATGACTATCAAGTTGACATTTTCTTGATAGGCGACCGTCTGGCTTACGTCAACATCAGCATCAGCATTCTGGGCTGGAGCCAACATTGGCAGTATGAGGAACTTTAAAAATCATGTAGTTTGTGTGAGGAATCCACTACCTCTCCTCAGTTTTTTTTTAAAAGAATCGATTATGAAGCCTATATATCACTCCTATTCAGTATGGCGACGGGCCCTCTCCAGCCTGCCGCAGGCCGGCTGCGTGCTGGCGCTGGCTGCCCTGTCGGCCGGCTGCACGCAGAATGACCTGGGCGACGGCTTTTCGGGTGGCGGGAGTAAGCCCGGTTCGTTCGTCACGCTGTCGCTGACCACCCCGTCGGCCCCTGCCATGCGCAGTAATCCTACCGGAGGCGAGCAGGGCGACGGAACGGAAACCGGTCAGGACTATGAAAATACGGTCAAGAGCGCCGTGGCCTTCTTCTATCAGGGCAGTGGCGTGAATGCCGAGGGCACTACCCGTATTCAGGCTGCCGTGCCGTTTACCTTTACCAGTCATACTGCTGGCAGCAACGGCGTCGACCGCGTGTACAC
>FR903625.1 GCA_000438115.1 Prevotella sp. CAG:617
CTGGCGGAACCAGCCGGCGTCGGCCGTGGCCACGATGTGGATGTCGGGGTAAGTCTTCAGCGCGTCGAGCAGACCGCGGTGGCGGTCGCGTGCCGGAGTGGAGCCCTGCAGGCCCGTCAGTTCCACCACGTTGCCCCGGCCGCCCAGGCTGTGGGCAATGTAAGCGCCCACCTCGCGCCCCATGCGGTAGTTGTCGGCCCCGATGTAGGCCGTGTACTGCTCGGAATTGATTTTCCGATCCACCAGCACCACAGGAATGCCCTGCCGGTAAGCCTTTTCAATGACAGGAGCCATGGCGTCGGCCTCGTTGGGCGCCACCACAATCAGGTTGACCCCCTCGCGGATAAAAGCCTCGATGTCGGCAATCTGGCGGCGGCTGTCGTCGTGGGCCGAGCGGAACTCCACCCGCGCCTGGGGATAGAAAAGGGCTTCGCGGCGGATTTCCTGGTTCATCTGCGAGCGCCAGGCGTCGTCGCTGCACTGCGACACGCCAATGACATAGCGCGTCCGCTCCGCCCCACAGCTACCCAAAAGGAGCAGACACAGGACGGCACACGCGAAAAGGAGGCTGAAACGACACTTCATGGGCATAAAATCTC
>FR903626.1:0-17811 GCA_000438115.1 Prevotella sp. CAG:617
TTCTAACCAGCTGAACTAACACACCAGTTATCCTTTTCTCTAAAATTAATGCAAAGATATGAAAAATCATTGAATTCGCCAAATCTTAGCAGTCTTAAAAGGCAAATATCAAATGCGAATCATTTTGAATGACTCGCATTTGATGAAAAGAACAGTTCGTTTTCTTCGTCACACGCAAATTGTTTGCTATTTTTGCATAATAAAATATATTTATTATTTCAGGAAGGCGTCAGGATAAAATGAAAGAAACTCGACTATTTTACACACCAGATATAGAAAGCAACCATGAGCTTCCCACAGAGGAAGCTCAACACATTGTAAAAGTACTTCGCCTAAAAGAAAACGACACCATTTGGCTAACAGATGGAAAGGGAAATTTATATGAAGCCTCAATTACTTTAGCTACCCCCAAACACTGCACCGTCAAGCTACAGAAGAAACAACACATAAACAAGACATGGCCTTCATTTTTTCATTTAGCTGTAGCACCAACTAAAAACATGGATAGAAACGAATGGATGGTAGAAAAGGCTACAGAAATCGGAATTGATCGCATTACTTTTCTAGATTGCATTTTTTCTGAAAGACATCAAATCAGAACAGACCGTCTTGAAAAAATTTCTATTGCGGCCATGAAGCAAAGCCATAAAATGTGGAAAACACAGATTGACGATATAACAAAATTCAAGGACTTTGCGACGACTGAATGGAATGGACAAAAATTTATAGCCCACTGCTACGATGATGCAGATTTATCAGATAGCCCCATAAAAAAAGTACCACTGCAAAATATTCTTCGTAAGCAAACCGATGCAATAGTATGCATTGGGCCTGAAGGTGATTTCAGTATAGATGAAGTCAGATTCGCCATAAGCCAGGGCTTTATTCCAATTAGTTTGGGAAAGAGCAGACTCCGCACAGAAACGGCAGCCATTGTTGCCACTCATTTACTACACCTATTTTCTCTTTAACACATTCTTTTCCAAAATAAAAAGATACAGATTACTATCATGAAAATAAAAAAATGCAATTGGAGCATTTTCGGTATACTAATCATAATGATTGGTATAGCGGCATGGTGGTTAAACCGCCATAATACATACGAAACCATTATTCCAGCCGAAGCCAAACTGGTTATTAAAATTGACATGAAAACATGTATGAATAATCCCATTATTCAACAAAAGTTTCAAGACCTTCAACAAAAAGCACTAAAAAACATACAAGGAATTGATTGGGAAAAACCTATATACATATTCGTTACCCCCAACGAATATATCGGTACCGTAGCTTCTGTTACAGACGAAAAACTTTTAGCCAGTAGCCTGCAAAATCTTCCTACAAACTGGAAACCTACAAAAAGTAACATAGATGAAGATGCAACATGGAATTCTCTAAAAAACGGATGGCAAATTGCTTATAAAAAACATGCAATACTCCTAATGGGACCAGGAAATCAGCAAGAAGCAGGAACCATCAGGCAAACCATGCGTGAAATACTAAATGAAGACTATGATGAAAGTTTCATGTCAACCCCTTTTTACGACGAACTCAATCAACTCAAAGGAGATCTTAATATGATTTCTCATATTAATGTTTTGCCCATCCCTTACAACACTTTCATGAAATTGCAACTTCCAGAAAACGTTTCTGCGCAGCAAACTTATCTATGTTCTGAAATTAAAATATATCAAAACAAATTGTGCATACAAAACACTTTAAACAGCAACGACAAGGAAGCCGAGAAAATACTGGAACAACAGGTTACGCCTCAATTAACTCATTTCAAATCCTTTATTAACACAAATAATGGTATTATACTGTACATGCACACTTATGGAGAAAAACTACTTCACATATTACGTGAAGATCCCAATTTCAGAGCCATGTTAGCAGGCATGAATCAGGTAATTGATGCCGACTTGATTCTACGGTCAATAAAAGGAGAAGCATTATTGCAAATACAGAACTTTAGCGAAAGCGAAGTGCCAACATTCACGTTACAAGCTCAACTTGCCAATCAGAATTTTATGGAAAAATTTCCAGATTGGCAAAAAAGTGCTCAAAAAAAGAAAGATATGTTTATACGTCCTACCCATGAAGGATATCATATTTCCTACAAGAACCAACATTTTTTTTTAAACGCCGGCAATAACCAATTACTATTATCTTCGAATGCTCAAATCCAATGCCCCAAAGTCAAGAACTCCCCTCACATAATGCAAAGCGTCACATATATGAGCATTAATTTTGACAAACTATGGAGAAGTTCAACTAACATACAGAAAAACAATTCTACGAACTTTATACAAAGTATAAGCGAGCAATTAAAATCACTGGAATTCAAAGCGAAAAATTGCAAAAAATCAACTATAGATATCTACTTCCGATAAAACATCAAAACGCGATGAACACAATTAGATTAAAAAAAACGTTGCCCCATGTATTTAAGCAACGTACTAATATGTCCAGCGAAATATGGCTACAGGACATTTGTTTTGAAAAAGGGAAGACTTATTTAATCGAAGCAGCTTCTGGCACAGGAAAATCCTCAATGTGCAGTTACATCTTAGGATACCGTAATGATTATTATGGACAAATAATGTTTGACGAAACGGATATTAGTCAACTGAGAATTTCTGACTGGGTATCGATCAGAAAAAATTCCATTAGCCACCTATTCCAAGAACTACGTCTTTTCCCAGAACTAACGGCTCTCGAAAATGTAGAAATAAAAAATAAATTGACAAAAAAAGCATCTTCCAAACAAATAACAGATTGGTTCGCGCGCTTAGGCATTAGTGACAAATTGCACTCAAAACTCGGTATCATGAGTTTTGGACAACAACAACGTGTTGCTATGATTAGAGCTTTGGTACAACCTTTTGACTTTATCCTACTAGATGAACCAATCAGTCATCTTGACCCCGATAACTCTCGTATTATGGGAGAAATCATGACTGAAGAAGCCCAAGTACAAGGTGCAGGCATAATCATCACCAGCATAGGAAAACACATGGATTTAAATTACGACAAAATATACAAGTTATGAATCTCGTCTGGAAATTATTACGCCAACATATAAGCCTATCACAATTTGCTGGTTTCTTTTTTGCCAATTTATTCGGAATGTTAGTCGTACTGCTCGGTGTACAATTCTATGCAGACGTTGCTCCAGCGTTTTTTGAAAAAGATAGTTTCATTAATGATGACTATATTGTTATTTCTAAACATATAACCACAGTTGGTACCCTTTCGGGAAGAAATAACACATTTAGCACAGATGAAATTGAAAATATACGTAGTCAAAGTTTCTGTAAAAGTGTAGGGGCCTTCACTTCATCTCAATACAAAGTTTCTGCTGCCATGGGGATGCAAGGCTCCCCTGCTCTTACAACAGAAATGTTTTTTGAATCCGTGCCTGACGAATTTGTTGATACACAAGCAGATCTATGGACCTATCATCCTGGAGACAAAGAAATTCCAGTAATCATGCCACGTACCTATATAGCCCTTTACAATTTTGGATTTGCCCAAAGCCGTGGATTACCTAAAGTTTCAGATGGTCTTGTTGGAATGATTGATATGTCCATCTTTATAAATTCTGGTGACAAGCATGATCAATACAAGGGGCGTATACTAGGATTCAGTAATAGATTAAATACGATACTCGTCCCACAAAGTTTTATCGACTGGAGTAATAATTACTATGAACCAGGCAAAATAGACGATCCTTCACGTCTTATTATGCGTGTTTATAATCCTACAGATGATCACATTGCCAAATTCATGCAAAAAAATGGTTATGATGTAGAAGACAATAAATTAGATGCAGGAAAAGCCACCTATTTTCTAAAGATTGTAGTTAGTTTGGTTATGTTTGTTGGTTTATTTATCAGCATTCTGTCATTCTATATTCTCATGTTAAGCATCTATCTGTTAGTGCAAAAAAACACAAATAAGCTCGAAAATCTACTATTAATAGGTTATAGCCCAATGAATGTTGCACTCCCCTACCAAATGCTTACTATATTAATGAACGTTATTGTGCTTGTATTAGCTATAATTTTCCTTATCTTTATACGCGAATATTACATGCACATGATCCAACTTGTATTCCCTCAAATGGAAATAAATAGCATAATGCCTGCATCGCTAACAGGTATCTGCCTATTCATCTTAGTTTCCATATTCAACATCGTAGCAATACGACGTAAAGTGATGTCTATTTGGAAAAATCGAAAATAACAGAAAATCCTTTTACCTGAAATGCAAGAACTTGTTCAACTTTTCAAACAATGGTGCGGAGACAATCCGACTAACATTGAAAGTTTACCTCAAGCAGGAAGTAACCGAAAATATATTCGTTTTACTTGTCCGCCCCAATATCCAATCAATTCTGTAATTGGAGTAATCGGAACTTCTGTATCCGAAAATGAATCGTTTATATATCTAAGCAAGCACTTTCAAAGAAAAGGATTGAATGTGCCTGAAATTATGGCAGTAAGCCAAGATAGAAGAAGATATTTACAAACTGATTTGGGAAGATGCTCTCTATACCACGCCTTATCAGAAGGCCGTCAAAAAGGGCAATATTCAAAAGATGAAATAACCTTAATCAAAAAGACCATACAATTACTCCCACACATGCAAATAACGGGAGCACAAGATTTAGACTTCAATAGATGCTTGCATCCCACCCCATTTGATGCAACAGCAGCACTATTTGACTTAAACTACTTTAAATACTGCTTTCTGCTAACAACAGACATAGAATACGACGAGCTCAAACTGGAAAGAGATTTCCAACAGCTAGCTCACGACTTATCGTCTGACTACACCCCATGTTTCTTATATCGGGATTTTCAGGCGCGTAACGTAATGCTTTACCATAACGAGCCTTATTTCATAGACTTTCAAAGCGGCAGATGCGGTCCGCTTTATTACGATGTTGTATCATTTCTATGGCAAGCTTCTGCTAAATATGGAACAGAACTACGCAATCAGATGATTCAGGCCTATTTGGATGAATTGCATACACTTGTTCCCAACCTTGATGAAAAAGATTTTCATCAAAAATTGCACTTATTTGCCCTATTCCGTGTAATGCAGGTTTTAGGAGCATATGGGTTCCGAGGTTACTTTGAAAGAAAAAAATATTTTATTGATAGTATTCCACCTGCTCTTGATAATCTACGCGATCTGCTAAACAAGGAGGTTACATCTGCCTATCCTTATTTAAGGGAAATACTTAACAAAATGTGTGCTTTACCGTGTTTCAATCTCCAGCCTGTAAAAAAAGGTACACCAACACAATCTCCATTTGATAATACGGGCGAACTAAAGGTAAGAGTTTTCAGCTTTAGTTATAAAAAAGGAATTCCTGAAGACCATTCCGGAAACGGTGGAGGCTATGTTTTTGACTGTAGATCAACTCACAATCCTGGACGATATGAACCATATAAAAAACTAACGGGACTTGATGCGCCGGTTATCAAATTCCTAGAAGACGATGGTGAGATACAAACATTTTTAGATAGTGTATACAAACTGGCAGACACCCATGTCCAACGATACATAGAACGGGGATTCACCAATTTAATGTTTTGCTTTGGTTGTACAGGCGGACAGCATCGTAGTGTATATTGTGCAGAACATCTGGGGCATCACCTACACGAAAAATTTGGAATTGAAATTACGATATGTCACCGGGAACAATGCATCACCCGGACGCTAAAGAAAAAAACAAGCAACTCCTAATAAAAGACCCGAAAAAGGAACAAAAACTGCTCAATATTATATAATGAAGGGGGTATCATTTAAACAAAAAATTAAATATTGCCTACTATTAGGGGTATGTGAAATCATATATGCCACGACCACAATAGCCCAAACTTGTCATTTGTATGGACGTGTTCTTGACGATAATGGATCACCTTTAGAAATGGTGACCATATATGCCATAGGCCAACCTGCACGTACGATGACAAATCTAAAAGGAGAGTACAAACTAAATATACAATCAAAAGACACTGTTACTATAGCTTATACATTAGTTGGATATGAAACACGGAAACGCACGTTTTCATTGCCTAAAGATACCATACGGATGGATATCAGACTTCCCCTTTTGGGCATAAGACTTGATGGTGCGACTGTAGTTGGGCAACATCTTCAAACAGGAACATTACAACAAATTAAGGCACAAAATAATGCCCTTTCGCCTTCAACTACCGGTAATGGAATAGAAGAAATTATAGCTACACAAGCCGGAGTTTCAACACATAATGAACTTTCTTCACAATACAATGTCAGAGGCGGTTCATTCGATGAGAATTGTGTTTACCTAAATGGAATTGAAATATTTCGTCCAATGCTTGTTCGCTCAGGTCAACAAGAAGGCCTTAGCATTATTAATAGCGACATGGTTGAAAACATCGGTTTCTCATCCGGTGGATTTTCCTCCTGTTACGGCGATAAAATGTCTTCTGTACTCGATATTACTTATAAAGAGCCCAAAAACTTTGAAGCAAAAGCACAAGCCAGTTTACTTGGAGCCAGCGCATACGTGGGCTTTGGAAACAAGCACTTCAGTTGGATGAACTCCATACGATATAAAACCACACGCCACCTTCTTTCCTCTTTAGAAACATCAGGAGAATATAATCCTCAATTTATAGACTACCAATCTGTATTTACCTGGCGCCCAAATTCGCATTGGAAATTAAATATAATTGGTAACTTCTCCGACAATCAATACAACTTTAAGCCACATGATCGCGAGACAAATTTTGGAACCTTAAATGATGCGAAGCAATTTAAAGTATACTTTGACGGACAAGAAGTTGATATGTTCCGCACATGGTTTGGAGCCTTCACTTTAACTCGTAATTTCGGAAAAAACACGAAACTAAGTTTACAAGGATCTGCCTATTCTACAAAAGAACAAGAAACTTATGATATTAGTGGCCAGTATTGGCTAAACGAAGCCACTCAACAAGAACAAATTGGTGTCGGCACATATATGGAACATGCACGTAATTACCTAAAAGCAAAGGTAATAACAATTGGGCTTCGTTTTCAAAGCCGATTCACTCAACATCATATTCAAAGCGGATTTGATTGGAAAAAAGAAATTATACATGAAAATTCAAGAGAATGGGAAATGCGCGATTCCATGGGGTATTCTCTTCCGCACTCTGAAGATATACTTCAATTAATTTATAGTCTGCGGTCACAAAACAAATTACAAACCCACCGTTTTGAAGGCTTCATACAAGACACATGGCGGTTTAATGCCAAAATGGGATTATATACACTCAACTATGGCATACGTATGAATTATGGAAACTTCAATAAAGAATTTTTGGTTTCTCCTAGAATTTCGCTCGGTTTTCTTCCAAAGTTCAATGAAAATCTTACTTTCAGATTTGCAACAGGTTTATACTATCAGCCTCCATTTTACAAAGAACTTAAGGATACAACAACCATAAAAGGATTAACCATAGCAAACCTGAACACAAATATACGTGCGCAACGCTCCTTACACATTGTGCTAGGAGGTGATTATATTTTCCGTTTTGCTAATCGGCCTTTCAGATTTACAGCTGAAGCATATTACAAAGCCTTATCAAGACTTATTCCATACCAAGTAGACAATGTTCGAATAGTTTACTATGGAAAAAATGCAGCAAAAGGATATGCGACAGGCATTGATTTTAAACTATATGGTGAATTCGTTCCTGGCGCTGATTCATGGCTTACATTTTCTCTGATGTCAACAAAAGAATGTATTGATGGCAGATGGATTCCACGCCCCACGGACCAACGCTATAATATATCCTTACATTTTACAGACTTTTTTCCAGGAACGACACGATGGCGCATGACCTTAAAAGCAATTTTTGCAGATGGTCTGCCTTTCGGAGCCCCTCATTCCTCACAAATTGAACGCCCCTTCAGAGCGCCTGCATACAAAAGAGTGGATATTGGTATGAGTTATCGTTTGCTTAACAACGAAGATCGCCATTTAAGTAATACACCATGGAAATTTATTAAAAATATATGGATTGGTCTTGATGTTTTCAATGTTCTAGGGATCAATAATGTAAACTCTTATTATTGGGTAACAGATATCACTAACACACAATATGCAGTTCCTAACTATCTGACAGGGCGACAACTCAACGCACGATTCAGCATTGATTTTTAAAACAAACCCATATGGAAGCACTATTGTTCTCTGATGCTCAAATCTGGAAACAATCTCGCAGGACGTAATTTATTAATAACAAAAAACTTACTAATTACTCTATATACTGAATTATACCCTACAACTTATCTCAAATATACAATCACTTCTTATGAAAATATTTCCATAGGAAGATTTTTTATTCTGGAGCTATATCTCCTTTTTCGGGAAGTTGTTTCCATCCCTCACCAAATGTATCATACGCATCTGTAACAACAACAAAAGCCTTAGGATCGACTTCCCGTATTTTTGTTTTTAATCCAGCAACTTCCTTATAACTAACGACCAAAAACAACATTTCTTTATCCTTTTTCGTATAAAGTCCCCTGCTTTTTATAAAAGTTGCAGTTCTATCAAGATCTTCTAATATATAAGTTCTCAAATCCTCCATTTTATTATCGCTAATTACAAAAATTAATTTGTCGTCCTTCGCCCCATTTATTGTATATGCCAAGACTCTTGAACTAACATATATAGTAATTAGCGAATAAAACGATAAATAGAGTGCTGGATTTTTTATTTCGTCTTGTGTGCCGATACCAAATCCTATTACCAATAACCCGAAACATACTACCATAGCATCCACCAACAAAATCGCCCGCGAAAAACGAATATGAAAATATTTTTGTATGATCATTGCTACAATATCGCTCCCCCCTGTCGTAGCCTGGTTACGCACAACAATTCCTGAACCTATACCAATCAAAGCCGCCCCAATTAAACAAGACAACATTAAATGATCATGTAAATCCAATAACCCACCTAACAATAATTTAGGATCCAACTGTTCCAAGGCCTCCTGCGTTGGATAAGACAAACGCGACATAATATTCATCATCAAAGGTGTTGTCATAGCTGCAACAATAGTGCGTGATCCTAATTTTGCCCCCAACAATAAAACAGAAAGAATTAAAAGGGGTATGTCAAACATATAGCCAAAAGTTCCGACTTGTATAGCAGGAAATATATTATGTAGCACAATACTTGCCCCATATACTCCACCTGGTACAATATTATATGGGTTTATAAAGTACACAAAACCTGCTGCCAAAATAAAACAGCCCAAAAAGATCTGAACCCATGAAAAAATAACTGCTTTCATAACTATTTTTTGAATACTTATGCAAATATACAAAGAAACGAATTGTTATCACTTATTAAATTCAAAAAAACGCCAGCGCTTTTAAGCATTAAATTTCTTAATGCGATAGCATAAAAAAGCCATACTTATCATTTTCACTGTATCCCCAAGATTATAATCTCACAATAGAGTTACTCTATTACGTTTTCTCAGAAAAAATTTTTATCAAAAAAAGATCTATTAATCTGCACGAATAATTCATTGGCTGTGCACCATTTAACTAATCTTTAAACCAATGAACTTTTTTTTAATTGCAATCACAACCTTTTTGGCAAGCCACATAATCAACTATATATCTGACAGTTAAATCATTCAATTTATATTTCTATAGTGAAAAACAAAGAAAAAAGACCTACTGAAAGAGACAAAAAGAATGTTTTATGTAACTTTGTATATGATAAATTTGCAACAATGACACCCATATATGAAAATCTACTCAAACAAATACAGACAGGTGATTTGGAAGAAGCACAAAAAATCATCAGCCAGTTGTTAATTAAGCAACCGAATGATGCATGGCTTATTTATTTGCAAGGTAATGCTTACCGAAAATCAGGAAATTATGTAGAAGCATATAACTGCTATTTAAAAGCAAGTGAGTTAAGTGTAGATACACCAGCTGCTGAAGTCGCTTTTATATTGAATGAAATATACAATTTTAGAAATAAAGATTTATACAACCAGTAATTATTCATATGCCGAAAATAAAAGGAGCAGTAATTATAAACACTGATAGATGCAAAGGATGTAACTTATGTGTCGTTGCATGCCCTTGCAATTGCCTACAACTTACATCAAAACAAGTAAACCATAAAGGCTACAAATTCTGTGAAATAAAAGATCCAGAAACGTGTATTGGGTGTGCCTCATGCGCAATTGTTTGTCCCGATGCTTGTATTTCTGTTTATAAAAAGAAATTAGATTAAAACAAAAATGGAACAAGAAGACATCCTACTAATGAAAGGCAATGAGGCGATTGCCCATGCTGCCATCCGATGTGGATGCGATGGATATTTTGGTTATCCGATAACTCCTCAAAGTGAAGTATTGGAAACTTTGGCTGAACTTAAGCCTTGGGAATCTACTGGTATGGTAGTATTACAAGCTGAGAGTGAGGTCGCATCAATAAACATGGTCTATGGTGCGGGAGGGACTGGTAAACGTGCTATGACATCTTCATCAAGCCCAGGAGTTGCACTTATGCAGGAAGGAATTAGCTATATGGCAGGAGCAGAAATTCCCGGATTGATTGTAAACGTACAACGAGGAGGGCCTGGATTAGGTACCATTCAACCCAGTCAAAGTGATTATAATCAGGCAACACGCGGAGGTGGAAATGGCGATTATAATGTAATAGTCTTAGCTCCAGCATCGGTACAAGAAATGGCAGATTTCGTGGATTTGGCATTTACGTTAGCTTTCAAATATCGAAACCCTACTATGATTCTTTCTGATGGAGTCATTGGACAAATGATGGAGAAAGTTGTACTTCCTCCTATTAAACCAAGAAGAACAGAAGAACAAATTGCCAAAGAATGTCCATGGGCAGCTAATGGGCACGGACTAAGCCATAGAGCTCCAAACATCTTAACCTCTCTGGAACTAACGTCCAGCGTAATGGAACAACGCAATATACATCTTCAAAAAAAGTATAAAGAAATACAACAGAAAGAAGTTAGATTTGAAACAAAAAATATAGAAGAATGCGACTATGCCATTGTTGCATTCGGTTCAGCAGCACGTATCTCACAAAAGGCGATAGAGATAGCAAAAACTAAAAATATACAAGTTGGTTTGTTCCGTCCTATCACACTTTGGCCATTTCCGGAAAAAGAAATAGCAGAATTAGCTAATCACGTAAAAGGTATTCTAGTTGTAGAAATAAACGCAGGCCAGATGGTTAACGATGTAAACCTTGCCGTAAATGGAAAAGTTCCAGTTGTTCAATTCGGCCGTTTAGGAGGAATTGTTCCTAATCCAGATGAAATCGTAAATGCTTTAAAAACAAGTCTTCTGAACCAAAAGTAAGGTAAAAATGTCTTCTAATCCCCCAAAAACCACAAAATATTTAATGGCGCGCAATTGGCTGAATATTCTATTCATAGCTTTTTCAATTGCATTTATTACCATTTTTTTCTTGGTTCAAGACCCTTGGTCAAATCTCTACTATATTTTAAGCGGTATTCTTGCCGTACTTTTAAAAATGGGAGAAACCATTATCAGAGTGATTGAAAATCTCCAACAAAATAAATTACAAAAAAGGAGTTCTACAAAAGATGGATCCGAATAAAATTATATCCCCAGAAAATTTAGTTTATAAAAAACCCGATTTGCTCAATGACACCGACATGCACTATTGTCCGGGGTGTTCACATGGTGTTGTTCATAAACTAATCGCAGAAGTTATTGAAGAAATGGGACTCGCAGAAAAAACCATTGCTGTTAGTCCTGTCGGATGTGCCGTTTTTGCCTATCGCTATCTTGATGTTGATTGGTTGGAAGCCGCACACGGACGAGCTCCTGCTCTAGCCACCGCAGCCAAGCGGTTATGGCCGGACCGTCTTGTTTTTACTTATCAAGGTGACGGAGACTTAGCCTGCATTGGTACAGCAGAAACTATCCATGCACTTAATCGTGGTGAACATATCACCATAATTTTCATCAACAACGCCATTTATGGTATGACAGGTGGACAAATGGCACCCACCACATTAATTGGAATGAAAACTTCCACATGCCCTTACGGACGCGATGCAGCTATACACGGATACCCACTAAACATTACTGATATTGCCGCGACCTTGCAAGGTACAGCCTACGTGACTCGCCAAAGTGTAGAAAATGTTGCAGCGATAAAAAAAGCCAAAAAAGCCATTAAACATGCCTTTGAAAATTCAATGAATGGAAAAGGATCAAACTTGGTAGAAATTGTTTCTACATGTTCTAGTGGATGGAAAATGTCACCAGAAAAGGCCAATAAATGGATGGAAGAAAATATGTTCAAATTCTACAACATAGGTGATTTAAAAGACAAATAAGCAAAAAAAATGAAGAATGAAATAATAATATCCGGTTTTGGTGGTCAAGGCGTATTGTCAATGGGAAAAATATTGGCATACGGGGCACTCATGGAAGGGAAAGAAGTGACGTGGATGCCAGCTTATGGACCAGAGCAACGTGGCGGTACTGCTAATGTCACTGTTATAATCAGTGATGAACCAATTTCTTCTCCTATTCTCAGTACGTACGATACTGCCATCCTATTGAATCAGCCTTCATTAGAAAAATTTATATCAAAGATACACCCTGGAGGCGATCTTCTATATGACACTTTTGGAATTTTCGAAATTCCACAAAATAAAGACATCAAAATCTACCGTACAACAGCAATGGATACAGCTGCAAGTATGAAAATGATTAAATGTTTTAATATGTTTGTCCTTGGAGGTTATCTTAAAATGCATCCAATTGTATCAATTGATAACATCATGAAAGCCTTACGCAAGACTCTTCCAGAACGTCATCATAATCTACTACCAATGAATGAAGAAGCAATCCTAAAAGGGATGGAGTTGATTGAACGATGCTAAAATTAATTAAGCATAGAACAAGAATTCGAATGTTTACCTAGTTTTTTTTATCTTTGTACGAAAATCACCATAGAACTGCTACAAATGAAAAAGTTATTGTTAGTAACCTTATGCGCGTTAATTCCATTTCTTGCTATTGAAAGCACTGCACAAGATGATGTAAACAAATATTTAGCCGGTGCTGTACCAATTAAAAATGGAATAATTGTATTTGAAAAAGAATATAAAGTCCCAGGAAAAAGCAGAGCTGAGATTTTCAGTAAATTAAAAGATTATGTTCAAGAAAAACTTATAAAAGGAGAAAACAGTCTTGAGCAATCAAGAATTATAGAATCAGATAGTGTAAAAGGGGTATTAGCAGCTTCTATTGAGGAAAATTTGTACTTCAAGAAAAAAGCATGGGTCACTGATTATACACGCTTCTTCTACCAAATCAACTATATCATCTCCGACGAAAAATTTTCGGTTGAAATGCTCCGCCTGAGATACATATATGAAGAAGATCGGTATGGTAGCCAAAATACTCCTCCAATGATTGCAGAAGAATGGATTACAGATAAGGAAGCCATCAAAAAGAACGGAAAAGAACTTACTAAAATTGGAGGTAAATTCCGTAAATTTACAATTGATAGAAAAGATCAAATTTTTAATGAATCAGCATTGGCAACCGGAGCAAAGCGAAAGGTAAAAAAAGTAATTGTTGTAGAAGAATAATATTTATATATGCATAAAAAGCGGACTTCTCTAAAATGCTAAGCCAAAAAAGGGAATGTCCGCTTTGTCGTAAAGTGATTTCAATAATAAAGTCAATAATTTAATTCTTTACATTTTCTAAAAAATGGAATTAGAAAGCAAATATACACCAGGTAATGTTGAAAACAAATGGTATCAATATTGGATAGACCATAATTTATTCAGTTCTAAGCCAGATGGCAGAGAACCATATACAATTGTCATTCCACCTCCCAATGTAACAGGAGTTCTGCATATGGGACACATGCTTAATGAAACCATTCAAGACATTCTTGTAAGAAGAGCTCGAATGGAAGGAAAAAATGCATGTTGGGTACCTGGCACAGACCATGCTTCTATTGCAACAGAGGCTAAAGTTGTTGACCGACTTTCTAAACAAGGTATCAAGAAAACAGATTTAACGCGTGAACAATTTTTAGAACATGCTTGGGCTTGGACACATGAGCATGGTGGAATCATCCTCAAGCAATTACGTCGTTTAGGAGCTTCTTGTGACTGGAGCAGAACAGCCTTCACTATGGATGAAGAGCGTTCAAAGAGTGTGATTAAAGTTTTTGTAGACCTATACAACAAAGGACTCATATATCGAGGAGTTCGTATGGTTAATTGGGACCCCAAAGCGCAAACAGCTCTTTCTGATGAAGAAGTTATCTATAAAGAAGAAAATTCTAAGTTGTATTATCTACGCTATTATGTTGAAGGTGAAACTGATAAATATGCCATAGTTGCCACAACACGTCCTGAAACCATCATGGGTGATACTGCCATGTGTATTAATCCCAACGACCCTAAAAATTCTTGGTTAAAAGGTAAAAAAGTTATTGTACCTCTTGTTAATCGCATAATCCCAGTAATTGAAGATGATTATGTTGATATTGAGTTCGGAACAGGTTGCTTAAAAGTAACTCCTGCTCATGACATTAATGACTACATGTTAGGAGAAAAGCACAACCTTGAGTCAATAGATATCTTCAACGACAATGGTACAATCAGCGAAGCTGCTGGTATGTATGTAGGTATGGATCGTTTTGAAGTCCGTAAACAAATCGAGCACGACCTGCAAGCAGCAAATTTGTTAGAAAAAGTAGAGGCTTATACTAATAAAGTAGGATTCTCTGAACGTAACCCTGACACAGCCATTGAACCGAAGTTGTCAATGCAATGGTTTCTCAAAATGAAACATTTTGCAGACTTGGCATTACCACCGGTTATGAATGACGAAATCCATTTCTACCCCGCAAAATATAAGAATGTTTACAAACATTGGCTGGAAAACATTAAAGATTGGTGCATAAGCCGCCAGTTATGGTGGGGACACCGAATTCCTGCCTATTACCTACCAAAAGGAGGTTATGTAGTAGCTGAAACACCTGAAGAGGCTCTACAGTTAGCCATTGCGAAAACAAATGATCATACACTCACAATTGATCAGCTCAAACAAGACGAAGACGCCTTAGATACATGGTTCTCTTCTTGGTTGTGGCCCATATCACTATTCAATGGAATAAATGATCCTAACAACGAAGAGTTCAACTATTACTACCCCACTAATGATCTCGTAACGGGGCCAGATATCATATTCTTTTGGGTTGCTCGCATGATTATGGCAGGATATGAGTATACTGGAAAAATGCCATTTAAAAACGTTTATTTTACTGGAATCGTGCGTGATAAGAAAGGGCGTAAAATGTCGAAATCGCTCGGAAATTCCCCAGACCCGATTGAACTAATTGACAAATTTGGCGCAGATGGCGTCCGCATGGGTATGATGTTATCAGCTCCTGCTGGAAATGATATTTTATTCGATGAATCCCTTTGTGAACAAGGACGTAATTTCTGCAACAAAATTTGGAATGCATTTCGCCTCGTAAAAGGATGGAATACAGCCCAACAACCACAACCTGAAACAGCTCGACTAGCTGTAGAATGGTTTTCTGCAACATTAAGAAAAAGTGCTGCAGAAATTGCAGACCTTTATAAAAAGTACAGACTGAGCGAAGCTTTAATGGAAGTTTACAGGTTGTTTTGGGATGACTTTTCCAGTAATTATCTTGAAATGATAAAGCCAGACTATGGTAGTGCAATCGATGAACAAACATATACAGAAACGCTGCAATGTTTTGATCATCTACTTCATCTACTTCACCCGTTTATGCCTTTTATTACAGAAGAATTATGGCAACAACTTGCTGATAGGAAAGAAGGTGAAAGTATCATGACCAGTGCACAAACCATTGAGAATCCACACGAAGGAGATGATATTTTACTGAACAATGTTCGCATCGTATGCGACGTCATTTCTGGAATCCGTTCTATTAGGAATCAAAAAAATATTTCTCCTAAAGAACGTTTGCAACTGCAAGTTGTTGGAAAGAATCCAATTGAATCATACAACTGCCTCATTCAACGTATGGCAAACATTGAATCAATCACATCTGTTTCTACCAAAGAAGAAAATACTCAAACTTTCATGGTAGGTACACATGAATATGCCATACCCCTTGCAGGTCTAATAGATATTGAGGCCGAAATAGAAAAAGCAGAAGCTGAATTAAAACACTTGGAAGGATTCCTCCGAGGAATAGAAAAGAAACTTTCCAACGAAAAATTTATTAGCCATGCGCCCCAAGCAGTTGTAGAAATGGAAAGAAAGAAACAACATGATGCAACAAGCAAAATCGCTACATTGAAAGCGACTATAGAATCCTTAAAGGCTGCACAATAATCATTCAAGATCAACACTATAGTTTGCAGGATTAATTTGAAATCCTGCAAACTATATATATAACGCATAACAAAAATATATATCATATGTATTTTGTATCAAAACGCCTCGAAATATCCATAGCTCATCATCTAAAAACATCATATGATAAGCGTTGCCAGCATCTCCATGGTCATAATGCTATTGTAACAATTTATTGTCAATCTGATACACTCAATGAAGACGGGATGGTCATTGACTTCAAAAAAATAAAAGACTTGATTATGCAGAAGTTTGACCATAAATATCTTAATGAAGAATTTGAATTTAATCCCACTGCAGAAAACCTGGCTTATTGGATCTGTCAGGAAATTCCGCAATGCTATAAAGTTAAATTTCAAGAATCTGAAGGGAATATAGCAGTTTACGTCAAAGAAGGTTTCGAAAATTGTTGTCTATAATACATGAAAACCTATAAAATCAACGAAATATTTTATACACTTCAAGGTGAAGGTTTTTACACTGGAACTCCATCTTTATTCATTCGTTTTTCGGGTTGTAACCTACAATGTCCCTTTTGTGATACATCCCATCAATCTTTCCATGAAACGACATTGGATGAGATCATACAAATAGCGACACAATCACCGATTCGCCACGTAGTATTGACAGGAGGAGAACCCGCATTACAAATTGATGAACCTCTGACAACAGCATTACACCATGCTCATAAATTCATTGCAATTGAAACAAATGGTACAACTCCAATCCAAGGAAATGTTGACTGGATTACCCTATCACCAAAAACAACATGGAGCCCACGCCCTTTAGTCATACGAAATTGCAACGAACTAAAAGTTGTTTTCACCAATAAAGATCAGGACTTTTCACAATATCTCAATCTTACTTGTCAAATACGGTATCTTCAACCATGCGACACTCACGATAAAATACAAAACAAGCGAATCCTACAAGAAGCCATTGAATATTGTCTTGAAAATCCACTGTGGAATCTGTCTTTACAAACACATAAACTAATCGGTATAAGATAACAGCTATTATTATTCATCACCACCTAATCACCGTAGATAAAACAACTGTATCAAATACACCTAATATAACCACAAGTTGCAATTCGATAAAACACATTTCATCTCTATATACTGTATCCCCCAGACGTTTTACCGAATTGCAAGATATATATATTATTGATCCAACTTTTCAAGTTCTTGCTCCAGTTCTCGAATTTTCTCTTCCTGACGTTGTATCATTCTTTGATAAATAACCTTATCTACATTGCTTTTATCCCGATCGCTATTTCGTTTCATTTCTGATAATAATTTTCGTGCCTTATCCAAATCACGCGATACAC
>FR903626.1:17839-32064 GCA_000438115.1 Prevotella sp. CAG:617
TTCCCTACTACGCTGTCCAGCTTGACCTGTTTCATAAGATTGCACGGGATTCTGAATCTGATTTGGGGCTAAACTTTGCGACATTACCTGCAATGCCTGTGCCTGCTTATTCAGAAGTTGCATGTACTGCTGTTCTTCCATTGTTTTTTTAGCTTCTATAAGCTCATCTAATTTGGCAATCCATTCATATACATCAATACGATCTGGATTAATTTCAAGTATCTTTTTATATTGTTCTTTAGACTCTTCCAAATAACCATCCTGCTGCAAAAGCGCCGCATAAAGACTATAATAATACTCATTGCCTTGTAAAGCCAAAGCTCTTTGCACATTTACTGTTGCAGCTTCATACTGTTTCATTTTCTGCTGCAAAAAAGCCAGAAAATACAAAGCATCGGCAAATTGCGGATTGATCTGTGAAGCTTCTTTAAAATCTTTTATTGCCTTACTGTAACGTCCTAAATTACTGAGCGATACACCTCTATAAAACAAAGCCATATAATGTTGAGGATAGCGGGTAAGTGTTCTATCAAACAATAAAACAGCCTGCTCATTTTTTCCTTTCTGCAAAGCCTCAACCCCCTTCTCATAATTACGATCCGCAACAGAAACAGCCTTCTCACCAAGCTGCATTTTTGTTCTTTGCTCTCTCCCCGACTCTACCAACTTTATAGCAAGCATATGTTTATCCTTCTGAATGGCCTCGTTAAGTTTTTTAAGTAAGTCCTTGTTTGCATTGATATAAGCAAACCTCCCGATATCCCTGCCGATAGTATAAATCCCCCCAGACGACCGACCCACACCACGAATCGTATATTGCTTAATTTCTTTACCTTCACAATCCAATATCGAAAATGAAGCCTCATTTATCACCTTTATTCCAACAAACGGACACCCCATCAAATTGGCATACATAATTGTACATATACTAGGCAAAAGATACCACGAATTATTTTTCAATTTAATATCAATGCTATTACACCGAATATAGCCAAAATTATCGGGAACTGAAATTAAAAAATTATTTTCCTGATTTTTACGAAACATCTTTTTCATGTCATCATAAAATACATCTGCATAAGAAATAAATGACGTTGTTTTTGTTAATTTGAAGTCATCTTTAAATTCCTGTCGTTCAGGCATTATTGGATAAAATCGTGGTAAACTAACCATTGATGATTCTGTCCTGGGAGTTAACATTTCTTCTGTAACTCTTGTTGCACACGAAGCAAAAAGAATACTCCACAAACAAACGCTTGCAATAACAAGCAATCCCGATAAATGTGTTTTTCTCATAGATTGTTTTTTTAGATTTTGACCCATAGAAAAAATGCATAGAATATAGATCCGATCTATAGCTATTAGCTATTTTTTCATTTTCATACAGTAAGATGATGATCTTTGAATTGAGAGAATGAATTTGCGTTAAATATACGTTTTTTTTCTAACCTATTCTGAAAAATCCAAGTTCTTTTTCATCATTTATTATCACTTGTTTGTAAAAGAGCAACCGAACTTTATAAAATTATATCACTATATGACTTATACAACAGGGAAATGCTTCTACAAAAAACTATCAAGCAACACTTTCCACAACTATGTTCCCAACAAGAAAAGCCCTTTCTACTTGCAAAAAAATAAACAGAAAACACATCTGACACGACCAAGTATTTAAGCAAGAGCAATAAAAAAACAACTATTACTACACCAAGATTCCATGATTTTTCATACCTTTGCATTTCAAAAAGGTCACTAGACATAAGAAAACGAAGAGTGTTATTGAAACTCGCCCTTACAATCAAATTCTCGCAAAATTTGAATATGGAAAGAGGTCGGGTAGCAACAATACATGTTAGGGATATATACGATCTTGAAAAGGAGAACTATATACTCTCGCATAACGTGAGGAGTTGTTGCTTATTCATTTCCATAGGCAATGCGATAAACTCGATTGTTGAGTAAGCATAGATACAATCCTCACGCTTTTCGCATATAAGAATTTTAATGTTCCAATGAAGGATGAGGAACAAAGTAAATCTATGAAAAATATATTCGTTAAAAAGTACGCGGTTCTTATTTATACCGTTCTACTAACTTGTTCATGCACTAATGAACATACATTTACAGTCTCCGACGTGAGAGCTTCAAGTAATCTATCGGAAGAACATATTCAAGAAACACGAGAACAGCTTATCGGCACAGAAGTTAATCTTCTGTTTTCAGATAATGATGTACGTATAATCGTGAATCCCCAAAACAAGGAGACAGAATCTATGGTCCTTCAAAAAATAGGACATGATTTATATCGTGGAAACGATGGAGCAGATGTAATTGATTTAGAATTAAACAGCATTTTAGGTTATATTCGGTCATGCAAAATTTCTGCATACGACAAGAAAAATTCGGGATCGTCAATGATCTGGTGTGGAACAATCTTTCTTAAACGCAAATAACAGTTGACCACGATGAACAGCATAAAGTATCTTTTCTCTACAATTTTGTTGGTAATGGTCACGATAAGAGGTGAACTGGTGCCGCCCTGAAAGCACCACTGTTTGTAACTGCGATAAGGTGTATTGGAGAGGTCGGCCATAAGCTGTCCCAGGAAACCGCCTTCGAGCGTGGCACCGTTGTCACTAAGAAAGAGGAACACCGTGTTCTCCAGCATGCCCTTGCGTCGGATGGTTTCCACGACCTTGCCAATGCCCTCATCCATGATTTCAATCATGGCCGCATAGGTAGCCATGTCGTGCGTCCACTGCTTCTGCTGCTCGGGCGTCAGCTCGGTCCAGGCCGGGCGGTGACCACCAAACTCGCTGTCAAACATCGGAAGGGACATATCGGCCGGAACCAGTCCCAGTTTCTTCTGCTTTTCGAACCGCCGCTGACGCAGCACGTCGTACCCCTCACGATAGCGATCGAGGCAACGCTGTACGTAACGCTCGGGAGCCTGCAGTGGCAGGTGGGGCGCATAGTGGGCCAAATAGAGGAACATGGGACGTGAAGGATCATGCCCCTTGATGAAACTGACTGCCGAATCGGTGATAGCATTGGTATAATAATAGTCATCAGGAAAGTCAGTAATGCGTCTCAGATTACTGAATACCGGACTGGGCTTATAATATCCCCCACCACCGTAGAGACAGCCATAGTAGCGCTCGAAACCGCGCTGCACGGGATAGCTGCCATTGGGTGCATCGAAACCTCCGAAAGTGGTAACATGCCATTTGCCGGACATGTAGGTATTGTAGCCACCGGCATGGAGCACCTCGGCTATGGTTGGATAGTCACGCGAAATCTGTCCGCGATAGCCGGGACGATGTTCGTCGACCTCGGCCATCCAGCCCATACCCACTTCGTGCTGGTAACGGCCCGTCAGCAGCGAAGCCCGACTTGGACAGCTGCGCCCGGTATTCTTGAACTGACTGAAACGGACGCCGTAGCGCGCCAGCTTGTCGATGTTGGGCGTATGAATTTCGCTACCATAACAGCCCAAGTCGGAAAAGCCCATGTCATCACACATAATCAGTACGATATTAGGCTGCAACGGATTGGCATCAGCTGCATGACCGCCCATGGGTAGCAGGGCCAGTGCCCATAAGGTTTGAGTTTTTTTCATAGAAAAAGTATATAAAAAGATTTCTTTCCATAGAGTTTGGTCCGACCGTTTATACCCTACTCAGCAGTCAAAGACAAAAGACTTGCTTTCAGCCCCTTGGCCGTGGCCTTGAGTTGAATACGTCCGGGCTTCTCGCCGGCTTCCACAATCACCGTTAGCATACCGCCAAAGGCATGCATCTGCGGCAAGTGGAAAAGGTCAAGACAGGTCGGATCACCATTGGCCGATGCCCGATAGCGCCCGGCACCGCTCACACTGAACTTCACCAGGCGACCGTCGGTGGGACAAAGATTGCCGTCCTTGTCTACAATGCGCAGCGTAACGTAAGCCAAGTCTTTGCCGTCTGCAGTCAGTTGGTGGCGGTCGGTGGCCAACTCAATATGATGTGGCTGCCCCGCCGTACGTACGGACTTTTCAGCAACAGCATGACCGGTGGAATCGTAAGCCACCACTTTCAGCTCACCCGGCTCGTATTCGCCGTCACGCAGCTTGGTCTGCCGACCATAACTCTTGCCATTGATAAACAGTTCAGCCGAAGGATAGTTTGTGTAGACAAACACCGGCGTAGGCAGCCCCTCGCGGCCGGGCCACGTCCAATGAGGCAATATATGAAGTGTTTCAGCCTTTTTGTTCCACACACTGCGGTAAAGATAATAACGGTCCTTGGGTATGGAAGCCAGGTCTATGATGCCGAACATGGAACTATGGTTGGGCCAAGCGTTGGTGTCGTACGGACTGGGCTCGCCCAAATAGTCAAAGCCGGTCCAGACAAATTGACCAAGTGTCCAGTCGTAGTCATCAGCTCTGGCAAAATCAATGTCGGGAATATTGGACCACGGACAATATTCCAAATCATACGAGGACGACTGATGGTCGTCGTAAACCGCTCCGGCCTTGCGTACAGCAGGAAATTTGTAGACGCCACGCGAGCTGACCGTGGACGAAGTTTCAGAGCCCAGAATCAGGTGCTGGGGCAAGCGGTTGTAAGCCTCGTCGTACAGATGAGGACGATAGTTAAAGCCCGGGATGTCGAGCATGGCGGCAAAGCCGTTGCCCAATACGGCCTGCACCTGATCCATACCGCAGGTGACGGGGCGTGTAGGATCCCCACGATGGCAAATGTCCTGCAGGAATTTGGCCACCTTGTAACCGTCGGGACTCCACTGCGTGGGCACTTCATTACCAATGCTCCACATCACCACTGACGGACTGTTGCGATACTGCCGAATCATATTGACCATGTCGCGCTCGGCCCAATCCTTAAAAAAGCGGTGATAACCGCTGTCACACTTGGCCACATCCCACTCGTCAAAGGGCTCGAGCATCATCATCAGGCCCATTTCGTCGCACAGGGCCACCAGTTCGGGTGCCGGCATATTGTGGGAGGTACGGACGGCATCACAGCCCATATCCTTGAGCATCTGCAACTGGTGACGCAGGGCCGACACATTGATGGCGGCGCCCAACGGGCCCAGGTCGTGATGGTTGCACACGCCCTGGAACTTACGATGCCGGCCATTGAGGTAGAAGCCCTTGTCGGCCACGTAAGCCAGCGTGCGGATGCCGAAGCGCGTAGTATAGGTATCCTGCAATTTCCCGTTGACATAAATTTTGCTAATAGCCTGATAAAGAGACGGCTGCTCGGGTGACCAAAGCTGAGGATGATTCACCGTAAAATGCTGTTCAAAGGGCTGGTCGTGGAAGATGCGGCCCCGGTTGGTCTGGCTGGTCACAACCTGACCATCCGGCTCAAGAATATCGGTCTGCACCGTAAGCTCAGCTTTTTCGGCATTGACAATTTCCGTGCGCAAACGGATGGAGGCGAACTCATCCGTTACGTAAGGCGTAGTCAGCTGCGTACCCCATACCGGCACATGGATTTTTTCGGTGGTTACCACATGGACATTACGATAGAGACCGGCTCCGGGATACCAGCGCGATGACTGCGGTCGGTTTTGCAGCCGCACGGCCAATACGTTATCCTTGCCATCCGCATGCAGCAACGGCGTCACATCACAATAAAAAGAGTTATAGCCATACGGCCAGCGACAGGCTTCCTTTCCGTTGACATACACCTGCGCCTCACTCATGGCGCCATCAAAAATCAGCGTGGTCTGCCGACCGGAATTCACAGAAAACGTGGTGCGATACCACCCAATTCCGGCATAAGGCAAGCCTCCGGTACGTCCCGTTTTCAGACTGGCTTCCGTCTCCATATTCTGTGTTACCGCCACCTGCTGTAAATCATTGCGACGGTCAAAAGGACCATATATGGCCCAATCGTGCGGCACTCGTACTTTGGTCCATTTGGAATCAGAAAAATGCGAATCGGCCGCCCCTGAGGGGTCACCCTTGGTAAACTTCCAGTTCTTTTCGAGCAGCAGCTCCGTGCGCTGTGCCCAAAGCCCTGTGGAGAGGCAAAAGCCAAACAAAGCCGCCAAGTAAAATCTATTCATGATGTAAAACAATAAAAAATGATGAGTGTTTTGTCGTCCGGCAGCAAATCCATTCCTGCCGCCAACAATAAGCAAAGATAGCGAAAGGTGAGTGCAGGAACAAATGAAAAACACTGTTTTTAGCATTTGTCCAGACAGAAGCGTATTCCCCAATCTCACCAAAAAAACCGGACGGATACGGCCGTTATGCCGATAATTTAGTAAATTTGCCTGCCGACGCCGTAGGGACATTTACATAATGTCCCATTCCGGCCAGCGAAAAACACATACCCATGCGGTATGATTGCATTTCTGTTTTTTTTGAAAAATATGCTGAATACCCAATACTATCTCGTGGCAGGCCACATGTTCAGCCTGCAAATGGAAGCTGACCACATATTGTGGGCACTGGCCAGCAATTACCAGCCTTTCTTCCTGACACATGCGGAAGGACGGGAACCCGTGTTCCAGCTCACGGTTTGTTCTGAAGGAACGCCCCTGCCCCAACCGGCAGAAACCATCGGCACCTTTGACTGCGACGCCGCCTGGCTGCAACTCTATACCACGGCCGACGGCGGGCGACTATTCCAAATTGCGCCCAACGCCAACCACCAGGAAGATGCAGCCACCTTGCAAATTGACCCGACTTTCAGCAAGGGCCGACTTTGGATTCCCGCAGACACCACACCGGGGCAGCAACACTTTGCCCTAAACAATGCCGCCATGATGCTGTTTGCCTTCAGTACGGTAGGGCAAGACACTTTGCTGATGCACGCCTCGGTAGTATACCGAAAAGAATACGGCTACTTGTTTCTGGGGCGCAGCGGTACAGGCAAAAGCACCCATAGCAGTCTGTGGCTGAAATACCTGGACGACTGCTACCTGCTCAACGACGACAATCCCGCCATACGCATCCAGGACGGAAAAGCCCAAGTGTACGGTACACCTTGGAGTGGCAAAACGCCTTGCTACCTCAACCGTCAGGCGCCCATCGGTGCCATTGTTCAGCTGGAACAGGCTCCCTTTAACCGCATTGAGCGCCTCAACAGCCTGCGGGCCTATGCCGCCGTGCGTCCTGCAGCCTCTTCCATGAAGTGGGAGCGCAACCAGGCTGATGGTCTGCACCACGCACTGCAGGAACTGCTGGCCGTCACCCCTATATACCACCTGCAGTGCCTGCCCGATGAGGAAGCGGCCCGCCTGTGCTGCCGCACCGTCACTCCCCGCCTGGAGGAGGGGCAACAGGCATGACTTCAATCAACGTACCCAACAGCGTCCTGCTGCCAGAAGTAGAGCGTTTGCTGCGCGAAGGTCGCCGTGTGACCTTACGTACACGCGGCCACAGCATGTTGCCCTTTATCGTAGGCGGCCGCGACAGCGTAGTACTGCGTCCCCCCACCCTGCCCCTGCAACCGGGGCGCATCGTACTGGCCCTCATCGGAAAAAATCAGTACGTGCTGCATCGTATCATACAGGCTGATGCTCACCGCATCATTCTGATGGGAGACGGCAATCGGCGCGGACAGGAAACCTGTCGTCCCGAGGATATATGCGGCGAAGTGGAATTTGTGCTGCGCCCCGGACATCAACCGGTCAGTCCCGACAGCCCTCGCTGGCAACGCGCTTCGGCATGGTGGCAAAAGCTACGCCCCATACGCCGCCTAATACTGGCCGTGTACCGCCGCACCCTACTGAAACGATATGAAAACCAATCATAAACCACATACCATGAAAATCAAAAAAGGATTCGTCCTGCGTGAACTAGCCGGCGAACACATCGTATCGGCTGAAGGACTGGAACAAATTGACTTTACCAAACTGATTTCGCTCAATCCCACGGCGGCTTACCTCTGGCAACAGGTGGAGGAAAAGGACTTCACCGAGCCGATGCTGACCCATCTGCTAACCGAGGCTTACGAAGTGGACGAAGCCACAGCACTGGCGGACGTCAGCCAACTGGTTAAGCGCTGGAAAGAAGCCGGGCTCATTGAGGACTAAGCCCGACCAGTCCCCCTTGCAAATTCAAGGACCTCCCTCCGAATGCTGCAAGTCAGCACTCAGAGGGAGGTCCTTCTTTTTCACTATTTCCCGAACAGTGAATAGTCAAAATTCTGCCGTCAAACCAAGGGTCGGCAGCAGCGTACCGCTCTCCTGCCGGATATGCTTCATGATGTAGCGCTGCTTAGCCACCGGAGCGTCTGGATTGGCAATAACGCCGGTACTCATCAGCACATCGGGCTGCCGCAACACACTCTTGGTGACATTTTGCAAATCGAGATATATGCCCAGTCGCCAATGACGGAAATAATAGTTCTTGTCGATACGCAAGTCCAGCTGAGCAAAGGCATCCAGCCGACCGGCATTGTAACGCGAATAGTCGTAGTACGGGCGGCCCTGCACATCCCAGGCCTGTACCAGCGACGACTTGTCCTCATCGTAAGGCGTATAAGGGCTGCCGCCAATGGCGCTCAGTTTGGCGCCAACGCTCCAATGACGCGGCAATTCGTAGGTAGCACTCACGTTGGCGATGAAGCGATTGTCCCAGGCTGAAACCATATAAGGCGCCTCCTTGCTGCTACGGCACTCGCTGCGGAAATACGTAAACGAAGCCACCGACGTAAGGCGCCCCGGAATTTGCCACCGCATGGCAGCCTCCACACCATAAGCACGGCCTGAGGCGTCAGGCACCAGCAGTTCGTTACCCACTACACCATAATCATTGCCCTTGCAGGAAAGCGGAATGCCGTCAGCAACCGATAGTGGCATTTGAGAATAGTATTTGTAGAAGCCCTCCACGGAGAGCACGACATGCTCAGTAATGTTCCACTCGGTGCCGAGGTTGGCATTGGCCACACGCATGTAGTCCAGCGTTTTGTTGGCATAACGGCCCTGCTCGTCCTTATAGCCCAACGAGGTATAGGCCGGCAACTGATGATAAAGCCCGACGGCGGCATTCAGAGCCCAAACGGGACGAATGCGCCACGATACGGACCACGTGGGAGAGATGTGCTCCCAAAAGCGTGCCATGCGCGCGGAAAAACTGCTCCCATCCAGACGCACGCCCAGTGTAGTGGTGAGCCGCTGATCAAGCGTGCGATAGCGGGCAGAAGCATAGGCGCCCCATCCGGCCAGCCCCAACATGGTCTGCTGATTATGGAGCTGAAGCCCGTCGCCCTGATAAAGGCACTGGAAGGTGTGGTCCGTGTAACGGGCATAATAGGCCTCCACGCCCTCAAGCCACGTCCACTGCTCGCCATTGGTATGATTTTCAGCGCGCAAGGTAGCCTTCTGCTCCCGCGAGGTGAGGTCAAGCGTCAGATTCTGCGGATCAGAGTCGTCATTCTGACGATATTTAAGATTTTGGTTGCGCAGGTAATTATAACCCACCGAGAAAGTCTGCACATGCCGCCCGGCGTAGTGCTTGTAAGCTACTCCAAGCGTAAATGTCTGCTGCCGGATACGAGGCAGGTAGCTGAGCATGTACTCGGCATCCTCCCCCGTTTCAGAAGTATTGAGCTTCATGTTGTCAATACCCGTCAGGCCCAGCACGACCAGCTCGTCCTTATTGTCAAAACGAGTCTTTACCTTGAATTGCCCGTCCACATAATTAGGAAGGAAAGGCAGGCCCAACACCTTAAAAAGCAGTTGCAGATAGGATTGCCGGGCCGAGAAAAGATAGGTGGTGCGACGCCCCACATGCCCCGAACCGCTGAGCGATACCTCCGAAGCTCCAAGTGTGGCCTTAAATCGCTGAGCATCGAGATTACCGTCGCACAACCCGATTTCCATTACCGAGCTGAGTGCCCCACCCTTATCCGCCGGAAAGGCACCGGTATAGAAATGAACTTCACGAATGAGATCTGCATTAAGAATGCTAACCGGACCGCCCGAAGCGCCCTGCGTGGCAAAGTGATTAATATTCGGGATTTCGATGCCGTCCATATAGAAGCGGTTTTCAGACGGCGAACCGCCGCGTACAATCAGGTCATTACGGTAACCGATTGGCGAAAACGACACACCGGGATAGGAGCGCACAATGCGGGAGATGTCACGGTTACCACCCGGACTTTTCTCAATTTCACGAAGCCCGATGACCTGCAAGCTCACCGGACTGTCCTTGGGGCGACTCAGGGGCATATTGCGTACGGTGACCTCGCCCAACTTTGACGTGGCCTCCTCCAATTCCAACTCCACCGGCGGCAGTTCGGCCGAGACAATGTATTCGGGTGAAAGTAGTTTCTGATAGCCCACGCAAGTCACCATCAGCTGGTAAATGCCCGGCTCGACATTATTAATCTGAAAGACACCGACGCTGTCGGTCGTAGCGCCCCGGCCCGAATAGCCGTAAAGTGACACATTGGCGTAAGGCACCGGGCTGCGCAAAAGTTTATCAACCACCCGGCCACGAATAGTAAAGCCATCGGCCAGCGCTGATAAAGCACTGCCCCAAATGCACAAGAGTATGAAAAAGAGAATGTGTTTCATGTAATCAATGTGTTTCAAACTAAAAGCATGATGCTCTGTCTGGCAAAGTTAGCAAAAAGAAAACAAAATCATGCTCAAAAACATGATAACAGCATTTGCACACACCGCCGCTTTATTGTAAATTTGTAGAAAGTTGTGGGGAGAAAAATTACTTTCTATCCACCCCAGATAAACCCAAAAGACATGACAGAAATTATTGCAGAATACATTACCCGAATCGAGATTCTCAGCCTTTGGGGCGGACGGAACCACATTGTGTGGGACCTGAAGCCGGACGTTAACATCCTGAGCGGCGTCAACGGCGTAGGCAAGAGCACCATCCTCAACAAACTGGTAGGACGACTTAAACTGCCGCTACGACAAGGCGAAATGTGGGGGGCTGACAATTTGGGCGTTAAGATAGACTGCGAACCGGCAGACGCCACCTGCATCCGATTTGATGTGATTCGCAACTTTGACCGCCCGTTCATACATCAGGCCGACCTGACACAACATCTGCCCGACGCCCGCATAGCCACGGAACTGGACTGGCAACTCTACCTGCTGCAACGCCGGTATCTGGACTATCAGGTGAACCTGGGCAACCACATGATTGAACTGCTCACGGCGGGCGGCCCCGAAGCCGGACAACGCGCCGCACAGCTGGCACAAGGAAAAACGGAATTTCAGGATATGGTGGATTCGCTGTTCGGTGAGACGGGTAAAAAAATAGACCGGAAAAGTAATGAAATCGTGCTACTGCAGCAAGGCGAGCGACTCTCGCCTTACGTTCTCTCCAGCGGCGAAAAGCAAATGCTGATTATCCTACTCACCGTGCTGACCGAAAACAAAGAGCCTTACGTGCTGCTGATGGACGAGCCCGAAATCAGTCTACACGTAGAGTGGCAGCAGCGACTGATTGCCCTGATCCGGCAACTGAACCCACGAGTACAAATTGTGCTGACCACCCACTCGCCAGCCATGATCATGAACGGCTGGATGGACGACGTGACTGATGTGGCCGACATCACCCTACCGGCTGAAAAATAATTAACAAGGCCGCCCAATCACAGCCCGAAACAAAAGGAAAAACGGAGAGGAGGAAAAGAAAAATGTCGAAAAGGCTTTCTAAAAACTTAAGCTCGCGCTACCTAGAAGCTGCGCAGCGAATGCGCCCACAAAAGGCACGGCAAAAGATTACGGCCTTTGTAGAGAGCTACGATGACGTCTTCTTTTGGAGTACCCTGCTGCATGAACTGGAAACGGAAGATTTTTATTTTGAAATAGTCCTGCCCTCACGCACAAGCCTGTCGAAGGGCAAGAAAATTGCTTTGGTCAACGTGATTGGCGAGCAATTGGGCGGCTACATGATAGCTTGCGTTGATGCCGATTATGACTACCTCATGCAAGGACGCAACGATATGTCGCGCTTTATGCTGAACAATCCATATGTATTTCATACCTATGCATACGCCATCGAGAACTACCAATGCTACGCCCCCACCTTGCATGATGTCTGTGTCATGGCTACGCTCAACGACAAGCGACTTTTTGATTTCGAGCAGTTTATGAAGCAGTACTCACAAGTGGTTTGGCCACTTTTTGTATGGTCTATTTGGTGCTATCGAAACGGGCTCCACCGCCATTTCTCCATGGCAGATCTTGCATCGACAGCCCTCATTGACAGACTGAACTACTATCATCCTGAAGAAGCATTAGAGAAATTACGCCATCGCGTAAACCGAAAAATCAACCAATTACAGCATATGTTTCCACAGGCAAAAAAAACATATGTTCCCCTGCGTCACGAACTACTTGATCTTGGTCTGACCCCAGAAACTACCTATATGTATATGCGCGGACATGATCTGTTTGATGGTCTCGTTGCTCCACTCGTAAGTGGAGTGGCAGAAATGCTGCGGCGCGAGCGCGAACGAGAAATCCGCAAACTAGCAGAACACAACACTCAGATGCAAAACGAGCTGTCGGCCTATCAGCATGCAGCGGCACCAATTGAGGAAATGCTGCGCAAACACACTTATTATAAGTCTTGCCCGCTGTTCAAAAAAATTCAAAATGACATCCGGGCTTTTCTGGTCAGGATGAAAGCTGCCCAACAGACCAAAACAACTACGGCAGGTGCAACGCCACAAGATGCCTCGCCGGTTTCACAGCCCGCCGCCTCGTCTGTCGGAGATGGGACCTCGGTTCAAGGATCTGCCGTACCCTGCTGACGATACTGCTGCGGTGTCACATCATACACTTTACGGAATGCCAGATAAAAGGCCTGGCGTGAGGCAAAACCGCACGACAGCCCTACCTCTTCGGCCGTATAATCGGCATAACGCGGCGAGCGCAGTTTACGGCAGGCCTCACGCAAGCGGTAGGAATTGATAAACTGACTGAAATTCTGCCCCGTATGCAGCGCCACGACAGCTGAGATATAGCGCGTATTGGTAGACAAATCAGCCGCTAACTGGGCCGCACTATAATCGGGGTCAAGATATTTCCTCTCCATCACCACCCGCTGCATCATCTGCATAAACAGTTCATCAGAACGCGTGGAGCGCAACCGCCGCCGATAGGCCGGTTCCTTACACGACTCGCCGGTCATGAGTTGACCTCCGCTTCTAATCCGCTAACCTTGAGCACAGCCTCCAATTCCGGACGGAAATCTCCGCCATTCTCTACCCACAGCGTATGTAGCCCCATGCGATCGCCCTGCTCCACATTCTTCTTGGAATCATCTATAAAAAGGGTTTCCTCAGGCTTCAGTTCTCCCTGTTGCAAAGCCTTTCGGAAAATTTCTTCACCAGGCTTCACGCATCCCAGCTCATACGAAGCGTAAATGTGGTCTACATAATGCGTCAGGCCATGCCCGTCGGGACTGAAGCGCGGACTGCGCGCCCAGCCCAGAATAAACGGATTGGTATTACTCAGAATATCAATGCGATATCCCCGCCGGCGCAGCGTCAGCAAATAGTCCAGCTTATACTGCGGCACATCGGTAATAAAGCCCAGCCAGGCGTCCTCAGCCTCAGCGTACGACACCCGCCGATGGGCCAGTTCTCCCAGACGTTGACAAAAGGTCTGTGCAGAAATCTTGCCTTCTTCTACTTCCAAAAAAATGCCGTTCTGTGTGTACGCATCAAGCAAATCGTCTGCCCGCTCCACGCCCAAAGCCTGAAAACGGCGCACACTGTTCGCCCGGCATAACGTCATGAAAATGCCGCCCAAATCAAAAAGTAAGTTCTTTATCATGAATCAGGATTTTTTTAATTTTCATTCTTCTTCCGCGGTCATGCGCACCACCACCGTATGGCGGGTACGCCCCGACGTCACGGCAAACCGCTGGTCGGTCCGCTCCCCTACGAGCCACACAATATCCTTATCCCGGCAAAGCACGTAAGTCTGCGCCTTACGTAAACGACTGTATTTACGGTCTGTCAGATAATCGCTCACCAGGCTCGAGCCTCGCATGCCAAACGGCACGAAGCGGTCGCCGGGAGCCACCGGGCGCAACCACAACGAGTGAGAGGCCAGCAAATCAGCATCCAGACAGGCTACATCAGGATTTTTCAGAATCACGGCACCCGGCTCACACGTAGCGCGCCACACCGTGACCTTTCCGCCTCGCGTCAAGCGCACTTCGCCCGGTATCGGTAAAACCACCGAAAGCGGCTCTTCCTCCAACTTCCCACGCAGCT
>FR903626.1:32093-47471 GCA_000438115.1 Prevotella sp. CAG:617
TGTCACGCCAAAGCTGCCAACCGTCACTGCCCTCAAACACAGCACCCTGTTGCCCAAAGCCCTCCTGCACCATGCGGTCAGTCTGCGCGGCATGAAAGCCGTACGGCGCCAGCAGATGGTGAAGCAGCGTGCGGCCATAGGGCAACTGATGCAAGGCGTCGACCGAAAGGTCCATCTCTTCCCCATGCCGATGCACAATGACCTCATCGGCCAATAGCTGAAGCCGCTCTTGAGAGAGGGCATAAGCCTCGTCAAGATAGGCAATGGTCTGCTGCAAAGTCTGGTCAACAGCCGGATTCAACTTCCGCAACAGGGGCAACACCTCCAGCCGCACCACGTTGCGCTTGACATCGGGCACGAAGTTGGTGACGTCCGTCACGTAAGGCTGCTGCAAGTCCTTCAGATACTGCTCGATATTCTCCCGACTGACATCCAGAAGCGGACGGACAATGCTCCCCTCGCGCCGATAGCGCATGGCCGTCAACCCTTTCAGGCCTGAACCGCGCACCAGGTTCAGAAGCATAGTTTCCACATTGTCATCGCGATGGTGTGCCACGGCCGTAACGGCATAATGATGCGCCTTCATCAGACGAGCAAAAAACGCATAGCGTAAGTCACGTGCCGCCATCTCCACGCTGACCCGACGCTTCCGGGCCTCTTGCAGGGTCTGAAAGCGGGCTACGTGGAGCGTGACGCCAAGCTGCTCACACAGCTGCCGCACAAACGTTTCGTCGTGGTCGGAAGCCTCACCGCGCAGGCCGAAATTACAATGAGCCGCAGCACACGGGTAGCCCAGTTGCAACAGCACGCGCAACAGGGCCACCGAATCGGCTCCGCCGCTCAGCGCCACCAAAGGCCGTTCGCCCGGCTTGAGCAACTGATGCTTGCGTATAGTTTCGGCCACCCGATTGACAAATAATTTTTCCATTTCGCGCTATACTTCTTCGGTTTCCTTTTCAGCTTAATAAGAGGCTGAAGCCTTGATTCCGGCCTGCTCCAGCAATGTCATAATGCGGTTGAGTTCCTCGTGCGTAGCTTTGCGCAAATCATGGTCTGGAGTTTCTCGGTCAATAGTATAAATCATCACTTGCTGCGGCTGTATCTGCCTGACGGCCTCCAGCCACGGCAGCACGTACTGGTCGGACGTATTGTCCACGTCAATCCCCTTAAAGCTTCCCTTCATGAACATGGTCTGCACAATCACGTGCCCTTTGTAGGACTTGAGCGACTCGATAATGGCGTTGACGTCGTAAGCCCCCGTCGGCCGGTTGACCAGCTGAATGTATTCGGGCGAAATGGTGTCGAGCTTCAGGATATTATTGTCCACCTTCATCAGAGCGCGGTGTACGGCCGGCCGCATACTGAGCGTGGCATTGCTGAGCACGCTCACCTTGGCCTGCGGGCAATAAGTGTCGCGCAACCGGATGGTGTCGTCAATAATGCCTTCAAAATCAGGGTGAGCCGTCGGCTCGCCGTTTCCGGCAAAGGTCAGTACATCAGGATGTACACCCTCGGCATGCATCTGCTGCAGCTTGGCCGACAAAGCCTCGGCCACTTCCTCGCGAGTAGGACGCCGACTGGACGGACGCCGTTGGGCATTGAAACCGCACTCACAATAAATGCAATCAAAAGTACAGATTTTTCCGTCGGCCGGCATCAGATTGAGACCCAACGAAATGCCCAGGCGCCGGCTGTGAATGGGGCCAAATATGGGTGAAGGATAAATTACGGTTGACATAGCAAAATTATTTTTTAATTGCGCGGGACCGAAGTATTTTCCGTCCCTTATCGGAAATGACAATGCCGGAAGTTCCGGGTCGAACCCGCCGCCCCTGCACGTCATAAAAAGTTTCATTTTCAGGCGCAGCCGACACATGAGGCAGCCCCACGGCCGACGACGTGGTAAAGGTAAGCTGCCGCACGGGATTCCACGGACAGCGCACCCAAAGGGTATATTGTGTGGAGGGCTTAAGGTGACGGAACACAACGGTATCCGTCAATGTACAGCCGGGAGCCAAGTTCAGGTAGCGCATCAGGCGCTCGTCGGTATTAAACAAGGTTTGCGTGCCCTCAAAAAGGCTGTACACTACCTCGTTGCCGGCCCATCCGGCTTCTGCGGCATTGCTGACAGGCTGGATGATGACCACACTGTCAGCTGAAGCCTGCACCACCGTATTCCCGAAATCAAGTTGCGCACCCGGTGTGCGCAGCACGTCAGCCGTTTGCCGGAAAATAACGATACTGTCGTCCGGCGTCAGGCTCAGCACGCGCCGCCCCGGTGTCTGAAAGCGGCAGCGCAGCGTTACCCTGGCCGTGACACCTGCCGCCAACCGTACGCCGCCCAATGCCACGCATTCCGCCTGCTCAAAGTCCAAAGTGTCCGCCTCGGCAGCAGAATACAACGCCAGCGGAGTAGTCAAGGCCTGCAGGGAAGTGTTGGTTACTGTCAGCTGTGCCGTAACGTAATCATTCAAATCCGGCTGACGCAGAAAGCAGAGCGAATCCACCCGCAATTCCCGCCCGGTGCGAGCCACTTCGGTCGGCCGGGTGCCTGCCGGTACACTGTCGGGACACAGCAGCAGGGCCTCCTGATTGCAATAGAAGCCCAAATTCTCAGGGTTCGGCTCCTCCACCGGACCAAACGGCCACAATATTTCCCAGGCAAAATAGCCGTCGTAAGCACCGTCATAGCCCCAGTTTACGTGAAACAGACCCGAGGCATCCTGCCCGTCCAGCACAAAGGCATGCCCCTGTATCAGCCCCGTATAACCCGTATAAAGCACGGGGCGACCGGCTTCAATTTCTGTGCGCATCATCCGCTCCCAGTCGGCCGGTGTATACCGATAGCTGTCAACATAGCGCACATCCTTGTAGCCCAATACGCGACGGACAGCAACTTCCAGCGGACGAATCTGCGCACCCGAAGCCTCCAGCCCCCAATTCATACCTGCCATCATGCCGCACCAGAGCGAAAGGTCTGCCACGGCACGGGCCTCAGCCTCGCTATATGCTCCTTCAGCATAAATATCGCGTACATGAGCCCAATCAACAGGTGTACCGGCCGGTACACCCTCTACCACATAGTGCGGCGTTTCAATGCGCGCCAGCGAGTCCTGCAACTGCGCCGGCTGGCGGTAATAGGTCAGAATCTGCTCCAACGCCGTAGCTACGCAGCCGGTCAGACAGCGCTGCGTGCTGGTGCCCTCTTCCGTCGTATAATACGGACACGAAAGGTTGTAGGGAGCCGATTGCCCACGCACGCTCTGCAAGAGAGGCGGAACTACGGGATAGGATTCCCGCACCTCAGCTTCGGCAACAACACCATTCAGGTCACCATATTGCATCAAAGCCGTATGCAGCGCCTCCGGCATGGGGCGGAGGCCCGAGCGGCCATACCCCATCACGGCCGCCGTACGTGCATGAAGCAGGACAAAAGCACCGTCACCGCGCTGCACCCGATAAACGGCACGCCAGCGCACGGCGTTTACTCCTTCCTCACTACGGCGTACCACGGGTTGCGGATATTGGACCGAAAGCCATTGCCGCCCGATGCGACAGGCTTCGTCCGTCGTCAGCGACTGCGCCACGGCGGTCAGTTGCAGCAGGCAGGTCGCCAAGGCCACCCACCACGCGCGCCAACCTTTGTGTGGTTTACACATCCTGCCCCTTGTGAGTCATAATATTCAACACGCGACGGTCGGTCTCGTTCATAGCGTCGGCCCCGATAGACACGAGGTTACGGATGGAGCGGTCAACATCGTCGTCAATAATGCCCTCCACAGGCGACACGCAGTTGCCCTGCATGGCCAGCATGGCTGACAACACGGCCGTGCTGACGCCCGTGGTCAGTTTGAGGGCGCAACTGGGTTTGGCGCCGTCGCAAATCATGCCGGTCAGATTGGCAATCATATTCTTCACGGCGTAGCACACCTCCCGGTAACCGCCGCCCATCAGATAAGTAATGCCGCAGCTCGAACCGGTAGACGCCACCACGCAGCCGCACAAGGCCGACAGGGCGCCCAAATTCTGCTTGACATAAATAGCCGTCAGGTGACTGAGCATCAGTGCCCGTAGCATTTCCTCGTGCGTATTGTGATTCTCCTGCGCAAACACCACCACAGGGTTGGTGGCACAAATGCCCTGGTTGCCACTTCCCGAATTGCTCATCACGGGAATTTTGGCTCCGGCCATACGCGCATCACAAGCACAGGCCGTACTGGAAAGGATATGCAGGAAAATGCTGTCGCCCATCATGCCACGTCCCAGCGGACGGCTCAGGGCCTTGCCCAGGCAGTGACCGTAATTGCCTTGCAGCGACTGCTGCGCGGCCGACTCGTTCAGCTGTCGGGCCTCGTCAATAAACGCAATTTCTTCCAGTGGCGCAGTAGTTGCGAAGTCAAAAACTTTTTTCAGGGTCAACTGCACCTCAGTCTCCAGCTCGTCATCGTCTGACGAAGCCATGCCGTTTTGTGTAGAAACACCGAGCAAATCACTACCATCCTTTTCGAGACGTTCAAAACGGGTATGTTCATGGGCAATCACGGCCGTCACGCTATGCTGTAGCGTGCTGCACGTCACCTCTACATACAATTTGTCGGGACAGAGATCCTTGAGGCTGATATGGATGCGGTCGCCTTCGACGTATCGTTTACCTGCCTCCACATGCTCTGGCTGCACATCGCGCAGCACCTCCAGCCCATAGGCCGAACGCCCCACCAGGGCACCAAGGGCTATGGCAATCGGCAAACCTACCATCCCCGTTCCGGGAATACCCACACCCATAGCATTTTTCAGAATATTAGGACTGAGCCACACGTCAATACGCTGGGGACACTCGCCCAACTCCTCCGTAGCACGAGCCACTGCCAGCGCCACACACATAGGCTCCGTACAGCCAATAGCAGGCACCACCCAATGCTTCACCAAAGCAATAATGCGTTCTCTTTCGCTTTTCTCCAACATACTTTGAGTCATTTTTTTAATTTCCGTACAAAGATACAGAAAGCATAGTGCAGAAGCAAACAGAAAACGAAGTTTTCAAAGTTTTACGTCTACACATTCTCTACCTAAATTATCTATAAGAATGAAACTATTTACAATGAAAAGTTATCAATAATCTAATTCATCATCATATACTTTTTAGTGTAACAGCCTGCCATTATCATTCCATTCACCATACAAGATTCCATTTCGGGTATTTTCTATAAATTTGTCCAAACGTTTTCTGAAAAGTTCCTTGTCTCGTCTTTTTATCTGAATTGTATCAATCCGAACCCGTTTATACAAATCTGGGAAATTACAAAAGTTTTTCCATACAATAGGATCTGATTGTAATTCATGAAGAATATCCATATCTATTTTAAAACCGACTTCTGACATATCAGGAAATACGCGTCTTCCTGCATCTGTCATTAAGCCTAATCGCTCCATCCTACGACACCTTTCTTTATTCAGTTCTGACCAAACACTTTTCGGTTTTCGTGGACATAACTTTTGAGCGGTCACATTTTCTGAAATTTTCTTAGTCGTACTATCAATCCAACCAAAACACATAGCTTCTTCCACAGCATCTATATACCCAAAAGTTCCATTTTCAACTGGACGCCCCCTCTTTACAATCACCCAACACTCTGTTTCTTTATCATAATTATGAATTAACCATTCCCTTAATTCTCCCCTTGATTTTGCTTTCAACAGATTATGAATTTCCATGATTTACCTCATTCCATATGCTATTTCACCTTTACCATCGTGATGGGCTGATCTTTGCTCACGTCAAGCAGAGCAGTCTGATACTTTACTTTGTCAAATCGGATGGACTTCAAATCCAATTTCCGGATAGCACTGTTGCGCATGGTCCGATAATATATGGCCAGATTCTTCATGTCGGTAGCTGATGTCCATTGGGTAGCGCTCGGAATGTCTGCCGGTGTTTCACCTTCGGCAAACTCTATGCCCACCGGAATGTCAAAATTATTCAGAATTTGGAAGCACTGACGCACGGTACCCTCTGCCGCCTGTTGTTTGGGAGCTGTGGCCTGATAAAACGCAGCCCGTACAAAGCGTGACGGAGGAGTTACATCACCCGGAATACCCAGGAAACCGCTGCCGGCACCAAACGAAGCCAGACTCATGCTGTCGAGCGTTTTGGCCTTGGCCGTACCGGGATACAGATTGACGTAGTTATTAAGGTTAGTGAGCTGCCACTCAAAGCCCGGCGAATTGGTCAGCACGCCCAGTTTGTTTTCAAACACATTCACTTTCCCGCCATCCGTAATCTCAACGACAATCTGACGGCCCGAAGACTCCGTAATACGCCAATGCACCGTAGAAGCGCGCGGGTCAATGGCTACTACATGCACATCCTTCAAGCCCTTAATGACCTCGTCCACGGTGCTGAAATTGCCCAGTATCCACGACACCAGCTGCAGGTCGGCAATACTCGTCTGCCGGTTGGCCTCGGCATAGTCCTCATACCGGCCGTAACCCGGAAAATAGAACAGTCCGGCCGAAAGTCCCTTCTCGTTAAGCCCTTCGGCCACAAATTCCTCCTGTTCCACGGCCAGTCCTACATATCCGTATCGGGCCGTGAACTGCATGCCCTTTTTCTGTCCGCCGGGCACGTATGACTGCTGCGCATATCCGCGCGGCACTATGACATATTTGCTGTTGAGGTCGCTGCCGCCCCACTCTATGGTTCGGGCCGGAATGCTCGTGCCGTCGGCACTTTTCAGTGTGATACCCGTACAGGCTCCGGCCTGCTGCGTGGAAGATGCCATCAGGACCGCTGTGGCCAGCATGGCAAATAGTTTAATCTTCATCATGGCTTACCATTTATTAAGTTTTCGTATCGTACAGGTGCGCCTGCCCTCCTCCCGTTCCCAAACGGATTAGGAAAACTGCCACCAATGTTACCCAAAAATACAAAAAGGCCCGGTAAAAAAGCCCACTAAAGCGGATTTTTTTACCGGACCGTATGTTTTTCTGTTTCCGGGTGTACCGAGCTACGGAATATAGCCCGAAGACTTCCCCCCCCTTATGTCAGCCCTCAGTGGCTGGACCATCCCCCGACGCCGGCTGAGGTGCCCGCGAGAACTTGCGCGGATAGCGCCACCAGATGGCCAGCAGGGCGCACACGCCCATCAGCAACGGATAATAGAGATACGGAATGATTTCGACCGGACTGATACCGGCCAAACCACCAGCCATGAGCAGCTGCGCTCCGTAGGGCAGTACGCCCTGCACAAGACACGAAAACGTGTCAAGCAAGCTGGCACTCTTGCGCGGATCGACACCAAAGCGCTGACTGATTTCGCGGGCCATGCCGCCCACCGACAGAATGGCCACCGTGTTGTTGGCCGTAAACACATTAGTCACGCCCACCAACACACCTATCGACAGCTCAGCGGCGCGGGGGCCCGACACATGGCGCGTCAGGCGACGCATCATATAGTCTATACCGCCCATATAGCGGATTATTTCAAGCATACCGCCGGCCAACATCGAAATGAGCATCAACTCACCCATACCGCCAATGCCATCGGCCGACGACTGCAGCCAGCCGTCCATGCTAAAACGGCCGCTCCACACGCCCACAATACCGGTGAGCAGATTGCCTACCACCAGCACGGCCAGCACGTGCACGCCCAAAATGGCCAGCACGAGTACGGCCAGATAAGGCAGCACCAGATAGCTGTGGCTGAAGTTGGGCGCAGCCGACACGAAACTGCTCTGCGAGCCCATGACCAAATAGAGGACAAACGAGAGGATAGCGGCCGGTAGCACAATGCGGAAGTTGACCTTGAACTTATCGCTCAAGCTGCAGCCCTGACTGCGGGTGCTGACCACCGTGGTGTCGGAAATAAACGAGAGGTTGTCGCCAAAAAACGAACCGCCCACTACGGCCGCCGTCATGAGGGGCAGCCCCAGACCGGTTTGCGTGGCAATGCCAGCCGCCACGGGAACCAGCGCCACAATCGTGCCCACCGACGTACCGATGGAGAGCGACACAAAACAGGCTGCAAAAAACAGACCTGGCAACAGCCATTGCCCCGGCAGCAGGGCCAGTGTGAGCTGCACCGTGGCGTCAATAGCCCCCATGGCCTTGGCCGAGGCGGCAAACGAACCGGCCAACACAAAAATCCAAATCATCAGCATCATCCCAGAGTCGCCCGCACCGCGCGAGAACAGGCGGATGCGTTCGGCCAGCGGCAGACCGCGCGCAATGGCCACCGCATAGACCGAGGCTACGATGAACAACGGTGCCAGCGGCACTTTATAGAAATCGCCCAGCGCTACGCTGCTGCCGAAAAACAGGCCCACAAACACCAGCAGGGGCGTGAGCGCCAAAAAACTGCCCCTGCGCGGGGCTAAGGATTGCTGATTCATGTAATGAGAGAAAAATTTTTTAATCCGTTTATCACTGAGGCCAGACGCGACTTGACCACACAAGGCTCACTCGTCTGAATGCTGAAGGGCATGTCGGCGAGCACACCGCGGACAAAAACCCTTAACCACAAGATTGACACTATCGGGTTCGAACCCTGGAGGCAGACATAAGGGACCTGCAGACATTTGGGGCAGGCAAAACGTACGTCCACATTCTGCACAATAAAAATGGGCATGACCATCACTCAAATGATGAGTGTGCTCGTCGGGGCAAAGTTCATACTTGAGCGAGCCGCTACCGTCTTCAAAAGCATGCACCAGATGGTGCTGCTCAAACAACAGCACAGCCCGAAAGATGGTGGAGCGGTCCACCGTTCCCAACCGTCCTTCAAGATCTGCCAGCGAAACGGGACCTTTGGATTCCATCAAAGCCTGCAACACCAGCAAGCGCATAGCCGTTGGCCGCACGTTTTTCGTTTTAAGTCGTTCTTCTGCAGTCATTGCGTTAAAGAATTTCAGCCTTTGATTTTGCTATTCTCAAAAAAATGAGAGTAACCGACATTCCGATTGGTCTGTCACCCTGCAAAGTTATAACTAAATGCCGACTTGACACATCTGCAATATGAAAAACGTGCCTTTCGCGAATAACATTACTTATAAAACCGCACCTTCGTATGAGCTCGAAACGATTTTCTGAAAAAAAGGTCGGACATTAATCTCTTAAAGTCCGACCTCATTATATTTCCCTGCCACCTTGTTAGGCGACAATGTCTGTACCCCCCAAAACAATCCGACAGGAACCGTAAATGGTATCAATGACCGAAACGTGACGTATCAACCCCCTTCGTCTCCTTTTGCTTATAGCCGCCAAAACGATAGATAAAGTTCAGCGTGACGGCACGGGTGTAGAAACCGGGGTTCATGTCAAGATGCTGCCCGTTGAAGCGCACCTTCATGCTGGGCATACTCCGATTGAAAATATCGCTGCAGCGCGCCGTGAGCGAACAGCGGTCGTGGGCAAAGTTCCACTTCATGCCGGCTGTGAGATTAAAGGACGTGGCCAAATCAAAAGTACCCTGAATAAAAGGCGTCTGCCAATTTCCAACCAACTCGAACGAGAGATGGCGCCCCACCTTGAACGTATTGTCCCACACGCCGACAAACATCCATTTCGAGCGATTGAAAGGCAAGTCGAAAAAGTGGTCACACTTTTGCCGGGCCTGCATTCCCACCAGCGTCAGGCGCGACTCATACCATTTGCCCAGGCTGTATGGCACTATGACATTGGCACCCGCCGTGCGCATGTAGTTCCAGTTGGTCTGCTTGTAAATCAGCGCCAGCCTGTCGGTGGCCTGATAGGGCACCTGCGCAAAATAGTCGGTCACGTGCGTATAGAACAGGCCGAAAATGTACTTTTGCTTCCAGATGTACATGCCGCTCAGGCAGTAGCTGGTCATGGGGCGCAGGCCCGGTGAGCCCTGCAGTTCGGAATAGCCGTTCAGGTAAGTCACAAACGACTGCATGGCCCAATAGCTCGGATAGGTCTTGTCCGTCGACAGCGAAAGTTGGAAAATATGTTTCGGATTTTTCATATAGGTCAGCGAGGCCTGCGGAAACACCGACCACTTGCGGTAATGGCCCAGACGGTAGTACTCGCCGGTCACCGAAACAGAGAACGACGGTCCGGTGGCCCACTGCCGGCCCAGCGACACATATACGTCGGCCGTGTGCTCATGGCGCCGGCTCTCGGTGTTTTCAGTATCGAACTCACCAGACACCAGCTGATAGGTCTGGAAATCGTGGTCGCTCACCCAGCGATAGGAGGCGCCGTAGCCCAAGGTCCACTGCTTCGGCCCCAGCCGATGCTGTTGGTCGGCATACAGCGAGTAGCTGCTGATGCGCTGCCCACCCGTCAGCGTGTAGGACGAGGAGGTGCGCCCGTCGGTCCAGTCCACCTGCATCAGCTGGTCGTTGTCGGCGGTGTAACGCGTAAAATCGCCGCCCACCTTCAGCCCGAAGGGTGCCTCATACCGAAGCGCCACATTGTGCATGGCCGACAGCATCTGTTTGTGAAGGTCAGACTGCTGGAAATTGCCGTGGGCCAGACTGAGATTGTCGCCGTCGGGGACGAAACTTCCCGTATAGGCCACACTGATGCTGCTCTTGGGCCTCAGCTGATAGTCCAGGGAGCCGCGCACCTGATGGGCCCAGTAGCGGGAACTCAGGCGCTCGTCCTGCCGGATGTCGTACACACCCTCCGGCAGGGTATGAAGTGCGGAAAGCTCGGTATATTCCAGATTTTTTACACAATTGGCACTGTACATGACATCCACCGTCGTGCGGGGTGACGAAAACCGGAAATTGGCATGGGCGCCACCACTGTTAAAATACTGATTCTTATAGTCCGCGCCCACTTCGCCCTGAAAGGACTGCCGCGGCGGACGTTTGGTCACCACATTGAGCACAGCGCCGCGCACGTGCAGCTCGGGCGGTGCGCTGTACATCACCTCCACGCGCTCCACCTGATTCACGGACATGCTCCGCAGCAGCGTCTGCAACTGCTCGGCACTCATGGTGGTGGGCCGGCCGTCAAGCATGAGGGTCAGGCTGCCTGCCCCGGCCAGCGAGAGCTGACCGGAACCGTCCTGCCACACCCCCGGCACCTTGGCCAAGGCTTCGTAGACATTGCTGACAGCCTGCCGCTCCACCAGTGACGGAAGACGGTAGCAGAGCTTCCCGTCGGCCACCTGCACCAGGGGCCGCTCGGCCTTGACCACCACTTCATCCAGACTCCGGCCCTTGAGCTCCAGCTGAAGCGTATCGGGCACCGCCACATCGGTCGGCAGCTGAAGCGTCTGATACTGCAGATGCTGGATAATCAGTCGGCCATGAGCCGGAACCTCACTGAACACAAACGAACCGTCGGGCGCCGAAAGTGCGACCCCTGCGCAAGTGGAATCCGCCCACAGCAGGACCACCGTAGCGTCGGCCACGGGATGACGCTGCGCATCCACCAGCGTAGCACGCAACTGAGCCCACAGACCCATGGGGACACACATCAAAAGCAGCATGACCTTCAGCCCTGCGTACCCGTACTTACTTTTTTTCATTTTCTTTATCTCCCTGGTTCAAGAATTTCCGTTCCTCCTTCACTGTGGCCTGCCGCACCAACTTCCCGTCAACAAACGTGAAGGCTGTGGTTACGATGAACCAACTACCCTTATACAGTTCCTCCTTATAAAGCAAACGCTCCTCAAGCCGACGGCCGTTGACGTAACGCTGATCCTTGCTAAAGGGCTGACCGTAAATATTGAGGAAATCCGCACGGTCCATCCCCAGTACAACCTGATCCGAACTAAACATACTGACCGATTTGGAAGTATAGCAACTGCACAGTAAAAACAGTCCCAAGGTCACGACAAGTCCCCGTAGAATTTTCATTATTCAATTCAAATTCATAAAATAATCACTAACAGAATGAGACAAAGATAGGCGTTTCTTTAAGAAATCACGGCTGGGTAAGCTATCTTAACAATAAGTTCACTACGACACAATCCCTTTAAAACAATTCCACTCAGTTCACATCGCCCCGCACTAATTGACCTATTGCATGCGCTGCATATCTTCCACCGTAAGCGCAGGATCATAAATAACCTCCATCCCTATTTCCTGCTTAAGTTGGCGAACATACTCTTCAATGGGGTCAGAACCTATCTCCCGCCGCAACCGATTCAAGTCTGACGGATCAGCTACCGGCCAGATATAAACAACTTGTTGCCCGTCCCGACTAAACGTATACGACTGCGTACCATACGTTTGGGGTTGACCTTCGTACATTTTTATCCGGTCGGTCAGCACGGCCCACTCATTACCGGAAATCAATCCCTTCTTTACGGCCTCTGCCAGAAAGGGAAGAAAATGCTTTTGCTCTTCCAACTCGGCATGATCCACAAGTAACCAAATGGTGTGATAAGACTCTGGCTTCAACTGCTCCGGCAACCCGTTCCGTAACAGTTTGGACACCAGTTTCAAATTTTCACGGTCAATAGCCTGCATCTGTTCCGAAAGGCTCACCAGCGAATCGGCCAAACTGGCATTTAAAGAGGTAAGACCTTGCTCACTGGCCCGTCTAGTCAATTGTGCAAGTTGCTCTCTGATCGTCTGGTCACGAACCTTGGCCTCACGCAACAGGGAATCTGTTTCAATTGCCGTCTGCCCATAAGCCGAAAAACAGCCCCACACAATAGTCAATCCCAAAATCAATCCTACAAATTTCTGTATCATCATATACTGTATTAATGAGAGTCACCCAGACAATACCGGAAGACATTGGAAAGAATCACAGCGCAAGTATCCAATTGGTCATATCCTGCAAAACCTCTGGACTAATGGTCTGTTCAATGGTTGAATATTCAGTAGGAAGACCCGTTGTACAAGACTGAAACAAATGATTCAGGCCTGGATAGATTTTGACACTTGACTTTTCATTTTTCGGTAAGTTCTGTATAATAGCCGGTACGCTACTTGACGCTATTACCTGCATATCTCTATCACCATTAAGCAGAAACACAGGACATGTTGTCCGTCGCACGTCCTCTGCCGGATCGTAATCCAGGAAATAGGTAAACCATGAATTCTGCTGCTTCAACAGATAATCACGCAACTGTTCCTTAGTCATCGGATAAGTCTGACCAGATGCCTCTGCTATTTTCCGCCCCTGCTCATACAGACCATCTATCCCCTTCAAACCAATAGGTGCCATACAAACAGCAAAGTCAATAAGATGCTGCGCGCCAAGCATAAAAGCAACATTTGCACCTTCACTATGTCCAACTATACCGACTTTTGAAAACGACCCCATTAAACGCAAAATATTGATTCCTGCCTGTGCATCGTCAGCAACCTCACGAGAATTGGCCGCCTGATGGTGCCCCGTTGACTTCCCCACGGCACGGTCGTCATAGCGCAAAGTTGCTATGCCATGTCGGGCCAAGAAGTTGGCTATGACTAAAAACGTCTTATGTTCATAAAGCTCACTATCGCGATTCTGCGGACCACTCCCCGTCACCATCAGCGCAACAGGTACTCTATCCCCCCGCCTGATAGCCTACGGGATAGGTCAACGTACCAGCTAACGTAACATGAGCTGTAATATTCTCAAAAGTGACATCCTCCATCACATACGGAAATGGTGGCTGAGGAGTCTGCGGGCGCTTATATACAGGATGTCCCATTGTCAAGTTCAAAGGAAATTTCATTCCATTCTGCTCAAAAACGCCCTGAATCACACCGTTCCTTAATCGGCCGCTATAAGTAATACCAACTACGGGAACACTCAGGCTGAGTGAATCTTCCGAAAAGTAGGACAAAGAGGTCCGAATACCCTTTACGCTCTGATCAGGACTGTCCATTGTACAAACATCACACCCCGTCGTATTCTTCAAAAAATTAAACACTATATTCAACTTGCTTCCGCCTACTTCGAGAGTTCCTGTCCACGAACCGGAAATCTGCTGGGCACTAACATCCTTAACCATGCCAGCAAACAAGACAACAAATAACAATATTCGAAATTTCATCCTTTCTTCATCTAAAAAAACAAGAAGCCATGCCAAAGTTTTGACACGGCTCCTAATATATCATTCTATAATAGATACCACTATTTGATTATTCAAACCAACGCACATAACAGAAATCTTGTCTATGCGGCAAATTGGGATTTTTTGGGAACATTCGATAAGCCACTTTGAAAGATCCGGCCAAATCTATTTTGGTTGTTACAGAGAAGGTATACAGATTTCCTTCTTTCTTCACAACATTCATCGGAACAACCGTATAAATCTTATCTCCATCTCTATTTGAATTCAAAACAACCAATTCTACTCCAATAGCATCATCAAGCCCCTGCTCGTCAATTACGTGAGAAACAGTAAACGGCTGCCCGCTCACAAAATTGGAATTTTCAGCATTAGCTGAACGTGAACTTGAAACTACTTTGATAGAATCCCAACGCTCGGCAACATTTTCCTTCCACAGCGCGATTTCCTTGGCTTTTCTGAAATTATCAGCACTTAGTTCCTTGAAACGTGCAGCCTCTTTGTTATAGAATTTTTCATAATAGTCATCCAACTGACGCTTCATGGTATAATGAGGCGCAATTTGTGCTATTGAGTTCTTGATTGTACGTACCCAATTTTCACTGATACCCTTACGATTTCTTGCATAATAAGTAGGAATAATCTCCTGCTCCAACAAAGAATAAATAGTAGAAGCATCAAGTTTATCCTGGTATTCCTGATTCTGATAGGTGCGCTTTTCGGTGACGGCCCATCCAGCTCCTTCTCTATAACCTTCAAGCCACCATCCATCTAATACAGAAAGATTTACCAATCCGTTCATTAACGCTTTTTCGCCAGAAGTTCCGGATGCTTCAAGAGGTCTTGTAGGAGTATTCATCCAAATATCAACTCCGGAAACCAAACGACGTGCCAACTGCATGTCATAATTCTCCAGGAACAAAATCTTACCTAAGAATTCTGGACGCTGTGATATTTCAAAAATCTTTTTGATCAATCCCTGTCCTGCGCCATCTGCTGGGTGCGCCTTTCCTGCAAAAAGGAATTGCACCGGATAATGCGGATTATTTACAATCTTTGACAACCGATCCAGATCAGAAAAGAGCAAATGAGCTCTCTTATACGTGGCAAAACGACGTGCAAAACCAATCAATAAGGCATTCGGATTAATCTTATCAAGCAACGATACAACACGAGTAGGATCACCTTGATTCTTCAGCCAAGTCTCACGGAAACGCGCTCTGATATAATCAATTAATTTATTCTTCAACGCCATTCTCGTTGCCCAGATTTCCTCATCTGGAACATCATAAATTTTCTTCCAAATTTCAGGATTACTCTGGTCCTTATCAAAACGGTCGTCAAAATACTTGCGATATAAGCGTTTCCATTCCTTTGCACTCCATGTAGGGAA
>FR903626.1:47485-104904 GCA_000438115.1 Prevotella sp. CAG:617
CATGTAGGGAAATGTACTCCGTTTGTTACATAACCTACATGACTTTCCTCTGGGAAATATCCTTTCCATATGCCACTGAACATATGCTGCGAAACCGTACCGTGCAATTTACTTACACCGTTAACTTCCTGACACGTCTTGCATAAGAATGTTGACATACAGAATTTTTCAGAATGATCGTCTGGGTTGGTTCTTCCAAGACCAATGAAATCCTCCCAACTGATACCCAGTTTGGCAGGGAAAGCTCCCATATACTTACCAAAGAGTCCTTCATCAAAATAATCATGACCCGCAGGAACCGGAGTATGCACTGTATACAAAGAGGAAGCCTTCACCAACTCTAATGCTTCATTAAAGTTCAATCCGCTTTCTACATAATCAACAAGACGCTGCACATTACATAAAGCTGCATGTCCCTCATTACAATGATAGATGTCTTTCTTTATCCCTAATTTTTTAAGCATCAGCATACCACCGATACCTAATAAATATTCCTGCTTCAAGCGATTTTCCCAATCACCACCATATAGCGTATGCGTGATTGTACGGTCGTACTGCGAATTAAGATTGTTATCGGTATCCAACAAATACAATTTGATACGTCCCACATTTACTTGCCATACATATGCATGAACTTCATAATTAGGGAAAGGTACATCTACTATCATATGATTACCATCCTTGTCCAGCACATGCTCAATCGGCAAACTTTCAAAATCCTGAGGTTCGTAATTTGCTATTTGCTGACCATCCATTGACAGCGTTTGGTTAAAATATCCATAGCGATATAAAAAGCCGACGCCACACATATCCACATTACTATCAGAAGCTTCCTTCAAATAATCACCGGCTAGAATACCCAAACCACCTGAATATATTTTTAATATATGGTTAAGTCCATATTCCATACAAAAATATGCAACGGAAGGACGCTTGCTATTAGGCTTTTCTTTCATGTAATCCTTAAACAGCTTATATACAGCGTCCATGCGGGCGATGAAACTACTATCGGCAGCCAACTCAGTCAAACGCTCATAACTAATGCGTCGCAACAATACAATAGGGTTATGCTTTACTTCCGAAAAAAGGCTCTTATCCAAACTTCTAAACAATTCAAAGCCTTCTTCATTCCAAATCCACCATAAATTATGCGAAAGTTCTTCAAGTTTTTCTAACGCTTCCGGGATATGGGATTTTACAGTAACAGTACGCCAATTCGGCTCATTTGAATTACAAGTTTTAACCTTCATATTGTTATTATATTCAAAGTTTTATATCGTTTAATTATTAATTCTCTGTAAAGACTTTTCTAAAGCTTTTTCGTATGCTTTATAATAGTGTATTATGAAATTTTTCCACAACGCCTTTTTAGATAGGTCACTGGCACGTCGACGTAATTTTGTCGTTTCCGTACTTGCAAGTTCTGCAAATTTTACAATGTCTGAACATACGGAATCAACAACGTCCATATAATTGCTATCCGTGCGATGTATCACATGAACGCCATCGCTAATATCATCTCCTTTTCCTAAACTTTGTATCCACTGACCAAAGCCAGAAAGATCGGTAGTTATACTTGGAATTTTAAAAGCTATACTTTCAAGAGGTGTATATCCCCAAGGTTCATAATAAGAAGGATAAATGCAAAGATCATTCGCCATCAACAACTGATAATATGACATGTTGAAAATTCCGTCATTGCCATCTAAATAGCATGGAATCAACATAACTTTAACAGTTGATGCATCCTGATTCGTTAATCCTTTCTCACGTAACAACCGAATGAACCGATCATCATCAAAATTGTTTATACGGTGTGTAACAAACGGATTTTCCAAGGCCTGCGCAAATATCGTAGGATTTTCAATTCGCTGCTCCAAATCTTTTCTAGCTCCTATACACCAACACGGAACCTCGATTAATGCCAGAATATTCCTACCTTGCACTTTATTTTTCAATGCAACCAAGCTATCAATAAAGACATCAAAGCCCTTACAACGAAAATCATTCCGTCCGCTCGTTGAAATGATTATTGTCTTATTATCTAAATTCTGCCCCATTAAGGCATTTGCAACTTCAAGAATTTTCTTACGGCCTAACTTGCGTTGATCGGTGAAACTTCGTGACTTGGGAACAAAACTATCTTCAAAACCGTTAGGTAGGACTTCATCGGGTTTGATTTCTAAGAGCTGCTCACACTCTCGAGCCGTAAAATCACTTACAGTTGTAAAACAGTCTGCAGCATGAGCCGTTTCTCTCTCAATGCTATGTTTCGACTGCATACTTAATTCTTCCGCCATCTGATTGCCATGATATCCTTTGAAATAATCATAAAGAGGCTTATCATTGCCAGCAATAGAACGCCCTATACTTGTAGCATGAGTTGTAAAGACCGTAGCGATTTGAGGTGCATAAGATTTTACCCAAAGCAATCCTAACCCCGTCATCCACTCATGAGCATGATAGACTACTTTTTTATATGAATTCAACAAATTGTTTTGGAAAAAAGCCACAATCAATTTTCCTGCTGCAATAGAGAACATTGATGCCTCGTCATAATCACCATAAGCATGTAATGAATCAACGCTGTAATGTTCCCATGCCCAAGCATAAATGTCATTCTTTTGATCATACATTTTAGAGAAGTCAACCAAAATTGCGATTGGACAACCTGGAACATTCCAAGTACCAACCCGTATAGGAATATTAGCCTCATGAGCTGCCTTTTGCCATTCCTTGCAAAGAGAATCGTTCTCTACAAAATCATTATTATTTTTATTTTTCCATATATCAGGGCCGACGAAGATTAAATTTTGACCCATTTTAGATTGTAGCGTGCTAGTATGAGTAGAAAGGACAGTATAAATTCCTCCAACTTTATTACATACTTCCCAGCTTACTTCAAATATTAAATCTGGATAATTCATTAGAAAAAATTTTAATCTGCGCTACAAAGGTAACATTTTTTTTTGTATTTAATATTTCATCGTATTTTTTTTACTCTTCGGGCTTTTCTGCTTTCCATAAAGAATTCATTCTTTTCTGCATAGCCTGTTCCGAAGGATTGTTTTGTGATCGCCAGAATATTGTTTGCGTATAATGATCAGGCATATACTGTTGCCTTACAAAGTGGTCTGGATAATCATGCACATATTTATAATCGCCTCCATATCCCAAATCCTGCATAAGATTAGTTGGTGCGTTTCTCAAATGCAAAGGAACGGCCAACTGTCCTGTATTCTTTACAAAATCAAGAGCCGCCCCTATTCCTTTATACGCAGAATTACTTTTAGGACTTGTAGCCAAATAAATCGTCGCTTCAGCCAAAGGAATTCGCCCTTCAGGCCAACCTATTTTTGAAACAGCATCAAAAGCAGCATTTGCCAACAATAAAGCATTTGGATTAGCCAAGCCTATATCTTCCGCAGCAGAAATAATAAGCCGACGAGCTATAAATTTCGGATCTTCACCGCCATCAATCATTCGTGCCAGCCAATATAATGCAGCATCAGGTGAACTCCCCCTTATACTTTTTATAAAAGCAGAAACTATATCATAATGCATCTCGCCTTTCTTATCATAAGAGAAAGATGGTTTCTGTAATTGCTTCTCTACAACTTCATCCGTAATAACGACTTCATTATCAACAGACAAAGCATTTACAAGGAGTTCAAGAATATTCAATAGTTTCCGAGCGTCTCCAGAGCTATAAAGGAATAACGCATTTGTCTCTTTCAACTTAATATCAAACTGTTTCAAAACCACATCTTCTCTTATGGCACGCTCCACAAGTTTTTTCAACTCTGATTCTCCCAATGGTTTTAATACATAAACCTGACATCTGGACAACAAAGGACCTATTACTTCAAAAGAAGGATTCTCTGTCGTTGCTCCAATAAGTGTTGTGATCCCCTTCTCTATTGCAGAAAGCAAAGAGTCTTGCTGCGACTTATTGAAACGATGAATTTCATCAATAAACAATATAGGAGAATTGTTATTGAAAAACGTATTCTTTTGAGCCTTTTCAATAATATCTCTTACATCCTTGACTCCACTAGTTACAGCACTAATCGTATAAAAAGGAACATTTATTGTATTGGCAATTATCCCTGCAAGCGTTGTTTTTCCGACCCCAGGCGGCCCCCACAAAATAAAAGAATTGATCCGTCCAGTTTCCAACATCCGACGAATCACGCCGTCTTTTCCAACCAAATGTTGCTGACCTACGTAATCATCCAAAGATTTAGGTCTCATTCTCTCTGCTAAAGGCATTGCCATAATATAAGATATTAAAATGCAATATTTTCATTACCAGGAGCAAATGGCATAAAATCCCGAGGAAGGTCTACTGACTCCTCCTGTCCGAGGGACGCTCCAATACCTTCTGATGCACCGGAAGTTACTTTCCCTTCAAATACATCATCTTCAGGATTTTGGAAACGTGTAAACTCTTTCTTAAACGTTAATACCACATCGCCGACTGCTCCATTACGATGTTTGGCAATAATTATTTCTGCTTTTCCTCTATAATCAACTCCATCCAACTGTAAAATTCGATAATACTCCGGACGATGGATAAAAACTACCATATCCGCATCTTGCTCTATCGCTCCAGACTCACGCAAATCACTCAATTGAGGCCTTTTACCCTCATTTCCTTCTCTACTTTCCACACCACGATTCAACTGACTCAATGCCAAAATCGGAATATTCAGCTCTTTTGCCAAGCCTTTTAATGACCGACTTATCGTAGAAACTTCTTCTTGCCGACTTCCAAAACTCATACCAGATGCATTCATCAGTTGCAGATAGTCTATCATTATCGCTTTCACATGATGCTCACGAACCAACCGACGCGCTTTTGTTCTCAATTCAAAAACGGACAAAGACGGTGTATCATCTATATATAAAGGCGCTCCAATTAATTCATTTAATTTGTAATCTAACTGTCCCCACTCAAAAGGGGCCAACTGACCACTTCTAATTTTCTCACTTGAAATTTCGCATACATTAGAAATCAAGCGATTAACCAATTGTACGTTGGACATTTCCAAAGAAAAAAAGGCTAACGGAATTTTCTGATCGACCGCTATATTTTTTGCCATACTTAAAGCGAAAGCCGTTTTTCCCATAGCAGGACGTGCGGCCAATATAATCAAATCAGAATTTTGCCAACCGCTTGTAATATTATCCAGTTGTGTAAAGCCACTTGAAATACCACTTAATCCATCACCGCTTGCAGCAGCATTTTTGAGCATCTGATAAGCCTCTTTCACAACCGAATCTATTTGGGTATAATCCTTTTTCATATTCTGTTGTGAAATTTCAAAGAGTTTGCCTTCGGCTTCCTGCATTAACTCATCCACATCTTGTGTTTCATCAAAAGCTTTTGACTGAATACCGCTGGTATAAGAAATTAATTCGCGAGCTAGATGTTTTTGAGCAATTATACGTGCATGATACTCTAAATGAGCAGTCGAAGCCACCATACCACTCAATTGAGTAATATAAAAAGGCCCTCCTACCTCATCTAAACAACCATCTTTTTTTAATTGCTCTTGAACAGTGAGTAAATCGACAGGTCGCTGCTCAATATTCAGCCGTTGAATTGCTTTAAAAATCAACTGATTCCTATGATCATAAAAACTCTCTGGACGAAGAATCTCACTGACCATAGAATAAGCATCTTTTTCTATCATCAAAGCTCCTAAGACAGCTTGCTCCAAATTAATGGCTTGTGGTTGCAAATGACCAAACTCATCCATTTTCTTCGAATTAGAAGAAGCTTTTGTTTTTCTCAACGTATTCTGTTTTACTGGCATAATATCATTTTACTCTTTAAAATATATAGATTGATAACATCCGATATCTGGCAATGTTCCATTTACCCTATTTACCCCAAGTCTATCTTCGGGATAATACTGAATTGTTATATCTTTATTTGCGTTTCCTACAGCAATTGACAAGCTATCAAGTTGAAAAGAATAATCCAGCTGTTCTACATTAAATTGAAAATTTTGTTCTCTGCATACTGAATTATCTTCGGTATCCCATAAACAATTTTCTACATTTTCATTTTCAAATTTAGGTGTATTCAACAAGCAATTCTGAAAAAAATAATTGAACTCTACATCATTATTCTGTGACTGTTCACCCAATAGTTCGTCATCCGAAAGGCCCGTTATGATACAATTGCGAAAACTTGCGTTATACAGAGGCATATCTGTATTATCCATATAATTCGCAAAATAAAGAGCGACTCCAGACCGTATATCAAAAGCATAAAAAGAGCCTATCGTACAATGAACAAATTCATGATTTCCACCTGCAATATACACACAATTATTCTTTCCATTTGACACCTGCGTATTTCCTATAAAAGACTTACAATTTATCAACTGCAAGCAATTATTATTGGAATTATGAAGAATGCTATTTTCTATCTTTATCTTTTCGACATTAACATCCGAAGAATCGCAAATTATTCCAACAGAAGTTCCGTGTATATCACAACAATTAAGATAATTACCATAGCTTTCTCCTTTAAATTCAATTCCATGCCATTGTCCTGGCAACTGATCATAAGACTGATCTGTAAAGATGTTACCTAAACGATCTCCACGCATCAGAATCGGATTTCTTATTTCTCCTGCCGCTTTCAAAGTTCCATAAACAATAAACTTTGCATTATTATGGAAATACAACCGTGTACCTGCACTTAACGTTACAGTAGCCCCTTTTTGTACAACTATGCTGTCATATATTTGATAAGGAATCCGTGACGACAAGAGCGTATCTTCAGTAATAATCCATCCATTCTTTTTAACTTCAACATCCTGACCATAAGCTTGTAATACCACATTCTGAACCGTATTGCTTTCTAACTGGAAATTCAAATGATCAATAATTTCCTGTGGCTGTACTTTACCTGAAACAGGAGGAGTCATTTCAAGAAAAGCTTTTAAACTATCCCCTGCAGGAATACTAAAGTCTGTTGGCATATCATCTGCAATGTAAACACCATCAACAGCTACTCGAAATGGAGATTTTTCGTTTAAATCCTTCCATACTTTGGTAATACGAAGCCCATTTTTGTTCTGATTATATATTTCAAAAGCAACTGTATGTGTTCCTTGTCCACTTATAACTGTATCAAACTTTACAGTATCCGTAGAAAATGTCAGTTTGTCAAGTGGTGAAACTGAAAAGTTTTCATCAGCCATACAACTGATGAAAACTTTCAGTGATAAAACAATTATTGTTCCTATTAATAACTTTAAGACTACTTTTTTCATTGCTTCTTAGGAATGCGCTTCATAATATCCAATAAATGACGCCAAACCATTTCTACCGTTGGAATAAGCAATTTCTCATCTGGAGAATGCACACCTCTTAAAGTAGGTCCAAAACTTACCATATCAAGTTGCGGATATTTTTCACTGAACAACCCGCACTCTAATCCGGCATGAATAGCTAAAATCTTAGGCTCCTTATTAAACAGACGAGTATAACTTTCTTTTGTCAAACGCAAAAGGACACTATCAGGATTCATCTTCCAACCTGGATAACCCTCATTGGTTACAGTACATGCTCCGGCCAATTCAAATACTGAACGCACAACAGCACTCATATACTCTCTTTTACTATTAAGACTGCTACGTTGACTCGTATTTATGACAATTTTATCGTTTTCTTTGTGTACACTTGCTAAATTCGAAGATGTTTCGACCAACCAATCTAAATCTTGACTCATTGCCTCAATACCATTAAAAACAGCCATTAAAGAACGAATCAACTTCTCGCTTACCGACTTTTCAATACAGGAACGATAATCGTTCGGAACACTTTCAAGTAAAAGTTGGAAATTTTTCTCCGTTTGAGTATATTCTTCCTCAACCTCAGCTTCCAATATATTTAACGCAATTCGCACTTTTTCTTTATCTGCGGCGGGAACTGCAGCTATCACGTAACCTTCTCTCGGTATTGCATTATGAAGTCCACCACTTTGAATGTCAATCAACTGTAAATCTGTTTCATTTAAAAGACGATACAAATATCGTGCTAATATTTTATTTGCATTTGCACGTTTTTTATTAATATCATCTCCAGAATGTCCTCCGGTCAAACCTTTTACCGTCACTTTAAACACATAAAAATCAGAAGACAAAACTTCTTCTTTAAACGAGAATTCCGCAGTCGTCCTCGCTCCGCCAGCACAACTAACAAAAATTTGCCCCTCGTCTTCTGAATCCAAATTAATCAGATACTTACCGTTTATAAACCCTTTTTCCAATCCTAAAGCACCGGTTAATCCAGTTTCTTCATCACGCGTAAACAAACATTCAATAGGACCATGTTCTATGGTTGTCGATTGAAGTATGGCCATCTCAATAGCCACTCCGATCCCATCATCTGCACCCAAAGTCGTACCTTTGGCTTTCAACCAATCACCTTCAACATATGTTTGTATGGCATCATTATCAAAATCAAAATCAACATCTCGATTCTTTTCACATACCATATCCATATGACTTTGCAAGACCAATGTCTCCAAATCCTCATAACCAGGACTGGCTGGTTTCTTAATTAATACATTTCCAGTATCGTCTTTATAGGTCTGCAGTCCTAAAGATTCACCAAATTGCATTAGAAATGCAATCATTCTTTCTTCTCTTTTCGATGGTCTCGGTATTTTATTTATCCTATAAAAACACTCAAAAACCTCTTTTGGTATTAATTTTTCTGTTTCTGCTGTTTTCATTTCTACAATAAGTCTTAAGAAATACGAATATATTAAGAAAAAAAGCTCGTTTACTTCATCAATTATACTAATTTGCAGTAACTTTGTCGCACAAAAATAAAAAGAAATGTTGCAAACTCTCCTTTTTTCTGTGTTAATAATTGCTTTTTGCGTATTACTATTAAGCATTAAATTGTTTTTTAAAAAAGCATTCGTAAATTCACACGTAAGTGACAGTAAAGCGATGCGCGAGCGCGGCATACATTGTGTCCAAGCTCAAGACCAAGAAGCTAGAGACAAGCAACCATTGAAAGATTAAACAACGGAATCAAGAATTGTAATAAAATGAAACTGACCTATTTTTCCAAAAAGGGAAGCTATGTACTATTAAGTACGCTGTTATTAATTGCAAGTTGCGGAAATGACAAAAATTCAGCAGAAATAAAAGACAATGGTCTTCCTAAAGCAAAAGAAAAAATTACAAATACCATTGCATACATTGAAATTGATACACTCATGAATCAATATCAATTTTGTAAAGACAACATGCTACGTATTACTCAAAAAAGCGAGTCATACAAGCGCCAATTAAATAATAAATCACAAGCATTACAACGAGCAGCAGAAGAATTCCAACAGAAAATTCAACAAGGAAAATTCACCTCACAACAGCAAGCAGAGCAGGCTCAGGCCTCCCTCCAAAAAATGCAAATAGACTTACAAAAAATGCAAGAAAAATTGTCTGAGCAATTTGACAAAGAACAACAACAATACAACAACCAACTTCGAGACAGCATAAAAAACTTTCTGAAAGAATATAATAAAGACAAACGCTACACAATGATAATTAGTAAAGCTGGCGATAATATTCTTATGGCAGACCCGTCTCTAGACATTACTAAAGATGTCATCAATGGTTTAAATAAACGATACAAGAAAAAATAATCGACAAGAAACTATTTATAAAAGAAAAAAATAGTAACTTTGCACTATACAAAGGAAAGATGCCAGAGTGACCGAATGGGGCGGACTCGAAATCCGCTGTACGGTTTATCCGTACCGGGGGTTTGAATCCCTCTCTTTCCGCTTCTTGAATAAAGATTGGTGTAATAATCACCAATCTTTTTTAATTAGTATTTATACCACCATAATTATCCACATGAGCATAAAAAAAAATCACTATATTACTTTTACAGTAAAATCACCTACTTGTTTACTTGATTTCATTATGCAAAAATTAGATGGAATCAGCAAAAATCGAGCTAAAGCTATACTAAGTGGAAACGGAGTAAAAGTAAATAAAAGATGCATAACACAACACAATTTTCCACTTAAGGCAGGGCAAATCGTCGAAATTAGTCGCGGCAAGCGTAAAGAGGAATTAAAAAGCCAGTTTGTCAAGATCATATATGAAGACCAAGATATAATTGTTATCGAAAAATCACCAGGAATCCTTTCCATGGGAACATCCCAACATGTCTTTTGTGTAAAAACGATATTAGACGATTATTTTCATAAATGCCATTCAAAAAGCCGGGCACACGTTGTTCATAGATTAGACCGCGAAACATCTGGAGTCATGGTATATGCCAAAAATATTGAAGCTGAACAAATTCTTGAACGCAATTGGCATGATATCGTAACAGACCGTCGTTATATTGCTGTTTTATCCGGAAAAATGGAAGAAGAACATGGAACAATAGCCAATTGGCTTAAAGACAACAAAGCCTATATCACCTATTCATCCCCCATAGACAATGGAGGGAAATATGCCATAACCCATTTTCATACCATACAAACCAATGAACACTTTTCATTAGTTGAATTTAAACTAGAAACAGGACGTAAGAACCAAATACGTGTACATTGTCTTGATATGGGGCATCCAGTTTGTGGTGACATTAAATATGGAGATGGAAATGACCCCATAAAACGGTTATGTTTACATGCTTTTAGATTAAATTTTTATCACCCTATTACAGGTGAGCCACTAAGTTTTGAGACCCCTATCCCAAAATCCTTTGTTAAAATTTTCGAACCAAATTTCAAAAAGAAAAAACTTTAAATAGAAAAAGCCACCCAAACGATATAAAATCCTTACTGGGGTGGCTTTTTCAATACATGTATCCTCAAAGCCCCTAATAATGATTCTGATCATATAGAGCTATTTAAAGTCGTAACAAACATAATAATTTAGTTCTTATTTCAAATATCAGCACTTAATTTTTTCAGATTATGCTGAAATCTCATGAGTTCTGGTTATATTTGCAATATATTTTTATATTAATTCATCTTATATATTTTTATGATAAAAGAGATCAGATTACGTAAAGGTCTGGACCTTAAGCTCGCTGGTGAGGCTATACCACAAACAGAAAATCTGAAAAGATCCTCAATTTATGGTATTCGGCCAACGGATTTCATCGGGCTCAAGCCAAAACTTACAGTAAAAGATGGAGACAAGGTTAAAGCCGGTGATTCCTTGTTCATAAACAAGCTAAGTCCTTCTGTAAAATATGTTTCACCGGTAAGCGGGACAATTGTTAAAATAGAACGAGGAGAACGTCGAAAACTCATGTCTGTACAAATTGCATCAGACGAGAAAGACGATTATCGACAATTTAAAACTTTTGATCTTGCTGCAGCGACCAAAGATTCAATTTTAGATTTACTCTGTGAAAGCGGAATCTTTGGTTTCATTAGACAACGTCCGTATGACATTGTAGCAGATCCACAAACAACCCCCAAGGCTATCTTTGTTTCAGCATTTAACAAAATGCCTTTGGCTGCAGATTTTACTTATGTTGTTCAAGGACAAGAGGAAGACTTCCAAACTGGTCTGACAGTATTATCTAAGTTGAGTAAAGTCTATTTAGGAATCTCAAAAGAACAAAGTAGCTCGTCTTTGAGCCAACTAAAAAATGTTGAAACGACAATTTTCAACGGACCTAATCCTGCAGGAAACGTAAGCGTACATATCAACCATATCTCCCCAATAAATAAAGGCGAAATTGTATGGACAGTAACTCCTGACGTCGTTATCTTTATCGGACGACTGATTCGTAAAGGTACTATTGATTTCAATCGAACCATAGCGGTTGCTGGAAGCATAATCAAGAATCCGCACTACGTATCAATGATAGTTGGGGCCCCAATATCGGACATCGTAAACTCACAATTAAAACAAACGGAGCATATCCGAATAATAAACGGCAATCCATTAGTTGGACAACAGTGTAACCTAAACGATTTTGTCGGAGCCTATTCTACAGAAATAACAGTGATTCCCGAAGGGGACAACATTAATGAAACTTTAGGATGGATCATGCCAAGATTCAACCAATTTTCAAGCAGCAGAAGTTATTTCAGCTGGCTCTTTCCGAAATCCAAAACATACGATTTAGATGCCCGCATAAAAGGTGGCAAACGACATATGATAATGAGCGGTGAATACGACCGTGTATTTCCTATGGACATATATGCCGGCTACCTTATTAAAGCTATTATTACTAGAGACATAGATAAAATGGAAGCGTTAGGCATCTACGAAATTTCTCCAGAAGATTTTGCGGTTGCTGAATTCATTGACTCATCTAAGCTTGAACTGCAAAGAATAGTGCGTGAAGGTTTAGATATTTTACGCAAAGAGATGGCATAATATATTTCGCAATTTATAAAATCTTAAATATGAACTCACTGAGAAATTATCTAAATAAGATAAAGCCCAAATTCGAAAAAGGAGGAAAATTTCAAGCCTTTCATTCCTTCTACGAAGGCATGGAAACCTTTTTATTTGTACCGAATAGCACGTCAAAAACAGGAGTAAACATACATGATTCCATTGATTCCAAACGAATCATGTCTTTTGTCGTAATAGCTTTAATTCCTGCTTTATTATTCGGAATGTATAATGTTGGATACCAACATTTTAAATTAAATGGAATCCTTGAAGAGGCAAATTTTGCAGAGTTGTTTGGTTATGGTTTTTTAGCCGTTCTTCCGAAAATTATAGTATCCTATGTGGTTGGACTCGGCATAGAATTTATTGTAGCCCAATGGAAAGGAGAAGAGATTCAGGAAGGATTCCTAGTTACCGGTCTAATTATCCCTCTGATTATTCCGATTGGATGCCCATTATGGATGCTGGCCATTGCTACCGCGTTTGCCGTAATCTTTGCAAAAGAAATTTTCGGCGGAACAGGTATGAACTTCCTAAACGTGGCGATTGTAGCGCGTGCCTTCTTGTTTTTTTCATATCCGACAAAAATGAGCGGCGACGCCGTCTGGGTTTCATCAAACAGCATATTAGGCTTAGGTAAAGACATGGCAGACGGCATAACGTGTGCAACCCCCTTAGGACAAGCTGCCACCAACGTAAACATAAACACTAGCTTATGGGATCAATTCATAGGTCTAATTCCTGGAAGTATTGGCGAAACCAGCGTTATTGCCATAGCAATCGGAGCTGTTATCTTATTATGGACAGGAATTGCCAGCTGGAAAACCATGATAAGTGTTTTTGTTGGAGGTGCACTAACCGCATTTTTATTCAATAAAATAGGTGATCCACAAAATGCAGTGGCTATGATGCCATGGTATCAGCATTTGATATTAGGAGGCTTCTGTTTCGGTGCTGTATTTATGGCGACCGACCCTGTTACCAGCGCACGTACTGAAACCGGAAAATATATCTACGGATTCCTAATTGGAGTTGTTGCCATTATGGTTCGAGTAATGAATCCCGGCTACCCAGAAGGAATGATGCTTGCTATTTTGTTAATGAATGCATTTGCTCCACTCATTGATTATTGTGTGGTTCAAAACAATATTTCCAAACGTTTAAAACGCATTAAAAGCAAATAAATATATGGCTACAAAAGAGTATAAATGTAAAGTTTGTGGCTATGTCCACAAAGGCACAAATGCACCAGAAAAATGTCCATTGTGTGGAGCTCCATCATCAGAATTTGAAGAAATCAAAAAGGGATTAAACACGAGTAGTAACACCTACACGATATTCTATTCTGTTATTCTAGTCATTGTTGTTGCGTTCTTACTAGCTTTTGTAAGCAAGACGTTACAACCTCAAAGTGACAAGAATGTGATGATTGACAAGAAATCTCAAATCTTATCATCACTAAATATACGCAATGTCGACAAAAACAAAATTGAAGCCATATATGAAAAAGTCATTGTGGCAGACAAAATTGTGAATGCACAAGGTCTCGTGATTAAAGATGGAGAAAATAAAGATCAGGACGGTTTCAAAGTTAACACGAAAGAAATTACAGATCAAAATCTCCCCCTGTATGTGTGCAATCTGGATGGTCAGACAAAATATGTCATACCTGTTACAGGACGTGGTCTCTGGGGTGGTCTTTGGGGATATATTGCATTGAATGCAGACAAAAAAACCATATATGGTGCCTATTTCTCCCATGAAAGCGAAACTGCTGGTTTAGGAGCGCGAATTACAGAATATGAGGGTTTTCAAAAGCAATTTGAGAAAAAACAAATCTTTGATGAGACGGGTAAAATAGGAATCCGAGTCCTAAAAGACGGTAAATCCCCTGAAGTAAAGGAAGAAAATCGTTGTGACGCAATCACTGGTGCCACATTAACAAGTGATGGTGTCAATAATATGTTACACGATTGCTTAACTCAATATATACAATTTTTCAAGCAAAATAATTAAGAGGTAATAGTATGAGCAAATTATTTTCAAAAGAGAATAAAGCCGTTTTTGCAGAACCTTTGAATCTAAACAATCCAATCATATCTCAAGTCTTAGGTATTTGTTCTGCATTAGCCGTCACATCCCAACTTGAGCCTGCAATTGTCATGGGACTTTCTGTAACAGTTATTACAGCATTCTCCAACGTAATCATTTCTCTAATTCGCAAAACAATCCCCAATCGCATCCGAATCATTGTACAATTAGTAGTTGTTGCTGCTTTGGTTACAATTGTAAGCATGATACTAAAAGCTTTTGCATATGATGTAAGCGTACAACTGTCAGTATATGTAGGTCTTATTATCACCAACTGTATTCTTATGGGTCGTCTTGAAGCCTTTGCCATGCAAAATGGCCCTTGGGAGTCTTTTTTGGACGGAATTGGAAATGGTTTGGGATACGCATGGATTTTGGTTGTTGTAGGTTTTATCAGAGAATTACTAGGAGCCGGAACAATTTTAGGAATTCAAATTGTTCCTCAATCATTCTATGATTTAGGCTATATGAACAATGGTATGATGACCATGCCTGCCATGGCCCTTATTATGCTGGGCTGTGTTATTTGGGTTCATCGAGTTATAAACAAAGAGGAAAATAACAAATAATAAACCTCAGCCTTAGATATTAAGTAATATGGAACATTATATAAACTTGTTCGTCCGCTCTATTTTCGTGGACAATATGATATTTGCCTTCTTTTTAGGCATGTGCTCCTATCTGGCAGTTTCCAAAAACGTGAAAACTGCATTTGGTTTAGGTATTGCAGTAACATTTGTATTGGTTGTAACTGTACCTGTAGATTATCTGCTGCAAACGAAAGTTCTTTCTGCAGATGGAATTTTAGGACAAGACCTGACATATTTGTCGTTCATACTATTTATTGCCGTCATTGCCGGTATCGTTCAATTAGTCGAAATGGTTGTAGAAAGATTTTCACCATCCCTATACTCTGCACTGGGAATATTCCTCCCCCTTATAGCAGTAAATTGCGCAATTATGGGTGCCTCACTTTTTATGCAACAACGCATTGGTATGGATCCTAATAGCTCACAATATATCGGAGGCATCGGTGATTGTATCGTTTACGCATTAGGTTCCGGCATTGGATGGTTGCTGGCAATTGTTTGTTTAGCGGCAATTCGCGAAAAAATGGCCTATACCAATGTCCCCAAGCCCCTACAGGGATTAGGTATTACATTTATCACTGTCGGATTGATGGCAATGGCTTTCATGTGTTTTTCCGGATTAAATATATAATTGATAGATCACAATGGATATAAATTTTATAATCTCAAGTATTGGCGTATTTTTGGTTACTATCCTTCTATTAGTAATCATCCTGCTCATAGCAAAAAAATATCTTTCGCCAAGTGGAAAAGTAAACATTACCATAAATGGTAAAAACACAGTTTCTGTAGAGCAAGGAAACAGTCTGTTATCCACATTGTCAGAAAACAATATATTCCTGCCTTCTGCCTGTGGTGGAAAAGGAAGTTGCGGACAATGCAAATGTCAGGTTGTTGCTGGTGGCGGAGAAATTCTCGATTCCGAAAAAGGTCACTTTACACGTAAACAAATAAAGGATCACTGGCGATTAGGATGCCAATGCAAAGTTAAAAGTGACTTATCCATCAATGTTCCAGATAGCGTAATGGGCGTCAAAGAATGGGAATGTGAAGTAATTAGCAACAGAAATGTAGCAACCTTTATAAAAGAATTTATCGTCAAATTACCAGAAGGAGAACATATGGACTTTATTCCAGGATCATATGCTCAAATTAAGATTCCAACCTATACGATGGATTATAACAAAGATATTGACAAATCTTTGATTGGCGATGAATATTTACCCGCATGGGAAAAGTTCGGTTTATTCAATTTAAAATGTGAAAATCATGAACCGACTATCCGTGCTTACTCCATGGCGAATTATCCAGCTGAAGGTGACCGTATCATGTTAACAGTGCGTATAGCTACTCCACCCTTCAAGCCCAAACCTCAAACAGGATTCCAAGATGTAATGCCGGGTATTGCATCATCATATATATTTACCTTAAAGCCTGGTGATAAAGTAATCATGAGTGGTCCTTATGGCGATTTCCATCCCCATTTTAACAGTGAAAAAGAAATGATATGGGTTGGTGGCGGTGCCGGCATGGCACCTTTGCGCGCTCAAATCATGCATATGACAAAAACGCTTAAAGAGACCAAACGAAAGATGTCATATTTCTATGGTGCCCGAGCATTAAATGAAGTCTTTTATCTAAAAGATTTCTTAGAATTGGAGAAAGAATTTCCGAATTTTACATTTCACTTGGCTTTAGACCGCCCAGATCCTGCAGCTGATGCCGCTGGCGTAAAATATACACCAGGATTTGTTCATCAGGTAATGTATAATACCTATTTAAAAGATCATGATGCTCCTGAAGACATTGAATACTATATGTGTGGCCCAGGCCCCATGTCCAATGCCGTCGTCAATATGCTTACCGATTTAGGAGTCGAAAGTGAAAGTATATTATACGACAATTTTGGTGGATAATATATTCATACTTAAATATAAAAGGAAGACATTTTCTATATGTCTTCCTTTTTTTGTAATTTTGCGTTCATAAATCAACCATCAAACTATAATATAAATATGGCAATAATAAAATGTCCTGAATGTGGACGTGAAATATCAGAAAATGCACCATTTTGTCCGAGTTGTGGAATTAAAATTGCACAGAATATAAAAAGATGTCCTGAATGTGGAACAATTTCTCTATTAAACAGCGATTTATGTCCTCATTGCGGCTATCCTTTTAAACAAGCATCAGACACGCCCAACGAAAAAGAGCATACTGCAATCCATGACAATAGTGCATATAATCCTAATTCGGAAGAACCCAAACAAGATATAAAGTCTAAGAAGAAATGGATTATCGGCATAGTAGCTGCAGTAATAATCATAATCATAGGGGGAACCATAATTTATATGCAGTCATCATGGCAGGCACAAGATGAAGAAGAAATGGCCTACCAAAATCTTACAAACGACACCAACATCAGCGATTATGAGGATTTCCTAACAAATTATCCAGATAGTAAATACAAGACAGATGTACAAAACCGAATGAATACTCTAAAAGCTCAAAATGACAAGTGGTTGAGTATATGTCTTTCTGGATCTAAGAATGATTTTATTCAATTTATGAATGAATTCCCGTCCAGTCCTTATGAGCTGCAATGTAAAACAAAAATTGATTCTTTAGATTGGATGGATGCCAAACGACTTAATACTCCAGACGCTATCCAACGCTATTTGGAAGAACATCCAGATGGCAAATACATTGTAGAAGCACAAAAAATGCAAACCACTATTAACGACAAGAAAGTTGAACCACAAGAGGAAGACTTTATTCACTCAACCATGGTTCAATTTTTCACGGCACTAGGAACAAATGATAAAACTGCTGCTTGTGCTAATATCAGCCCCATAATGACAAACTTTTTACAGAAAAAAGATGCTAAAAAAGCGGATGTTATTGCAGCAATGGATCAAATGCATCCAGAAAGCATAACCTCCATGCAATTTATAGTTAATAGTGACTTCGTAATCAACAAAACAAAAGTTACAAACGGTTACAACTATTCTGTAAAATTCTCTGTTGATCAAAACATTGTACGTACAGATGAAGGAAAAACATTCGCTTCATATACAGTGTCTGCAGAGTTAACGCCACAATTCAAAATTAGTGCCTTAAAAATGACAGAGATTTCAAATAGATAAAAAAGCTTCTAAAATTTGGCTGTAAAGAAAATATTTCATATCTTTGCACCGAATTAAGAAAAAGGTTGCCGAAATGGCTCAGTTGGTAGAGCAATTCATTCGTAATGAATAGGTCCCCGGTTCGAGTCCGGGTTTCGGCTCTTCAAAAAAGAGAAGCTTCATCAGCTTCTCTTTTTTATTTTCATCAAGAACGGACAAAAACATGCAAATTCTATCTCCTGCTAAAATTAATATCGGTTTACATATAACAAGTAAACGACCTGATGGTTATCATAATCTAGAAACTATCTTTTATCCCATTCCACTATATGATACGCTTGAAGTAAAAATAATAGATTCGCCCCAATGTCCATATTGCTTTACATCGCATGGAATTAGCATTCCTGGAGCATCTGAAAAAAATCTTGTTATTAGTGTCTTTCAACAGATGCAGCACGAATTTTCACTCCCCCCATTGGACATTACCCTGCACAAAAAAATTCCCGTAGGTGCAGGACTGGGAGGAGGTAGCAGCGACGCCGCATCCATGATGATCATACTCAACCATATGTTTCAACTGGGACTATCGGATAATGAAATGGAAACACGCATTGCCTCATTCGGTGCCGACTGCCCATTTTTTATCCGCAAAAATCCTGTTTATGCAACGGGAATTGGGAATATTTTTCAAACGGCAGAAATTGACTTAAACGGATATTATTTAATCTTAGTAAAGCCCCAAATTCACGTTTCAACTGCACAAGCATACGCTTTTGTTAAAGCACATCCTGCAGACATAGACTTACGCGATGCTACAAAACTTCCGATTTCACAATGGAAGCGCTGCATAAAAAACGATTTTGAAGAAAGCGTTTTTTCCCAATTCCCTCACATCGCAGCAATAAAGCAAAAATTATATGATCTTGGAGCAGAATATGTTTCAATGAGTGGGAGCGGAAGTTCTGTTTTTGGTCTCTTTAAACAGGCTATTCCCCTTCTACACAAACAATTTATTGACTGTTTCACTTTTCAAGCACCATTATCAAAATGATTTTTTATTTTTCTGCAACAGGAAACAGCAAACTCATTGCCTCATATTTAAGCAAAAGCTTACAGCTATCTGCTTTAGATATGAACCAACACGACATAACAGATTTTACTTCCGATAATGTTGTCGGACTTATATTTCCTGTACACGCTTGGGGGATGCCATCTGTTATAAAAAAATATTTGCCCAAAATCATACCTAGCTTAAAACGCGCATCGTATATATTTGTTATATTATGTTGTGGTGATGATGTTGGATATTGCGATATTCATGTTCGAAAATTACTCAGGACACATAACATTGAAATTTCTGCTATCTTTTCATTGAACATGCCCAACACATATATCGGTATACCGGGGTTTGATATTGATACCTCCGACATACAGAATGATAAGCTCTTACAAGCACATGACAGGTTAAACGAAATAACAGCAATCATAAACCAAAGAAAAAACACGACAAATGTTATTAGAGGATCATTTGCTTTTTTAAAGTCTGGACTAATCCGATGGCTTTTTAACAAGTTCATGATTAACGATGCTTTTTTTAGGGTCGATTCTAAACTTTGCACCAAATGTAAACAATGCGCCAAAGTTTGTCCTCAAAACAACATAACTTTTACCCCTTACCCAAAATGGAATCACAACTGTTTGACATGCTTTGCCTGTTTTCATGCATGTCCTCATAAAGCCATAAAATTTAAATTGTCAGGTGGAGAGAAAGGACAATACAAAGCCCCTGATTCTTTATAATATAACACATAAATTAATCATCAACATGGAAAGAACTTGGAAAGAAATAAAAACGTATCAAGAGATATTATTTGATTTTTACAACGGCATCGCCAAAATCACAATAAATCGCCCCAGATATCGCAATGCATTTACTCCATTAACTGTTTCTGAAATAAGTGATGCACTTTCTTATTGCAAGAATCATGCAGAAATCAGAATCGTGGTACTCACGGGACAAGGTGATATAGCATTCTGTGCGGGAGGAGATATGCATGTAAAAGGACGTGGAGGATATATCGGTGAAGATGGCGTTCCGCGTCTTAATGTATTAGAAGTACAAAAACAGATTCGCAGTCTTCCCAAGCCTGTCATTGCAATGGTTAACGGATATGCCATTGGAGGAGGACACGTGCTGCATTTGATGTGCGATCTGACAATCGCTTCCGAGAATGCCAAATTCGGGCAAACAGGGCCACGTGTAGGTTCGTTCGACGCAGGGTTTGGCGCATCCTACCTTGCCCGAATTGTAGGACAAAAAAAAGCTCGTGAAATATGGTTTATGTGTCGCCAATATACTGCTTCAGAAGCCGAAAAAATGGGTATGGTAAACAAGGTCGTACCACAAAACCAACTTGAAGATGAAGTTGTGGCCTGGTCTGAAGAAATGATGCGACTTTCTCCTCTGGCATTACGTATGATCAAAGCCGGACTCAACGCAGAATTAGACGGCCAAGCCGGTATTCAGGAATTAGCTGGTGATGCCACAATGCTATATTACATGACGGATGAGGCACAGGAAGGCGGACGTGCATTTCTGGAAAAGCGTGCTCCCAATTTTGACACATTCAAGAAAATGCCTTAATCACAAATTCCGCCCATAAAAATCAGACGACATGGAAATAGAAATTATACCAGAATGCCTCCAGTTTAAAAAGCCGGCCGGTACTTCAAGAGGCGTATATACGACACGCCAAATTTATCTGATCAAAGCGTGCCATAACAATACTATTGGCTGGGGCGAATGTGCTCCACTTCCCGACTTAAGCCAAGATGCTTTATCGCAAGATGAATACCTAACCTTGCTTCAACGCTTTACATGCGAAATAGAAATGACACAACAAATTCCATATGAAGAACTTCGCCCATATCCTTCTATGCTGATGGGATTAGAAAGTGCCATGCGTCATTTGCATAGTGGAAGTTGGCATCATTACCCACACACAAAATTCAGCAAAGCAGAAAGTGGTATCCCTATCAACGGCTTGGTGTGGATGGGAAACATTGAAGAAATGAACCAAAGAATGCAACAAAAGCTGAAAGAAGGCTACACATGCATAAAATTAAAAATCGGAGCACTTGATTTTGACGATGAACTGCAATTGGTAAAAAAAATCCGAAGACAATATTCATCAACTGATGTAGAAATCAGAGTTGACGCTAACGGAGGATTTCAACCAGGAGATGGATGTATGAAGAAACTTGAACAATTGGCCCAGTTAAATGTTCATAGCATTGAGCAACCAATAAAACAAAATCAACTTGACGATTTAGCAAAAATATGCCAAAACTCCCCTATTCCTATTGCTTTGGATGAAGAACTAATTGGTGTAAATTCTTTATCTGAAAAAAAAGAGCTGCTCCAATACGTACGTCCTCAATATATCGTATTAAAGCCTTCATTACATGGTGGTTTTTATGGGGCTGAAGAATGGATCAACGAAGCCCGCAAACTTAATATAAAATGGTGGGTAACCAGTGCTCTTGAAAGTAACATTGGATTAAATGCTATTGCTCAATGGACGGCATTACAATCAAACGACCAATATTCCATGGCACAGGGACTGGGAACAGGATTGCTATTTGTTCGAAACTTTGACGAAGTTCCTCTAAAATTAGCAAATGGAAAGTTATATACGTTTTAAAACGATTCCTAAGAGATGACTTTATCTGAATTCATGAACGAATGGGAAAGGCCAACCGATTATATTTCCGTAAAGACATCTGGTTCTACTGGCACCCCAAAAGAAATAAACATATCAAAAGCCAATATGCGCCGCAGCGCAGAAATAACATGTCGTTTTCTGGGCTTGCATCCCGGTGATACGGCTTTACTATGTATGCCATTAGATTATATTGCAGGAAAGATGGTTGTGGTACGCTCCATCGTATGCCAGTTGCAACTGATATCTGTCCCCCCGAGCAATCGTCCTCTGGAAACACTAACTGAAGCCCCAACCTTTGCAGCCATGGTTCCGTCACAAGTATATGCAATTCTCACAGAAAACGGCAGACAAGCACATCTTCTCCGCCAAATAAAGCATTTAATTATCGGTGGAGGCGCTATACAACCAGAATTGCACAAACTTTTACAATCATGGCCTGCGACAAGTCACGTATGGAGTACATACGGCATGACCGAAACGCTTTCACATATCGCATTACGTCAATTAAACGGTCCCAATCAAAGTGAATGGTACACTCCTTTTCCCAGCGTACGGGTGGCCAGCAATGCTCAAAACTGTCTTGTTATCTCCTGCCCGTGGGCAATCAACCCTCTGCTTGTCACAAATGATATTGCCGAAGTAAATGCAGAAGGAAAATTCCGTATTCTGGGACGTATTGACAACATCATCTGCACTGGCGGTATCAAAATTCAGATAGAAAAAGTTGAACAATTGCTCATTTCTTATATGGACAAACTCGGTATCCATGATTTTGCTATCACCTCTATTGACGACAAACAATACGGACAGGCAATAGTGCTGATCTATTGCGGACCACGCGAGATCTTGGTAACCAACCCACATGCAAGAGAACAAATACATGACTTGCTCCCCCAATATCACTCTCCACGCTATTTTGTCGCTACCAAAGAACCACTCCCCACTACTGGTACGGGAAAACCGGCAAGAGCTGCAATAAAGGAATTAGCTAAAAAGTCATTGATCTGACTCCCGCAATAGCACAAAAACAACAGTTCTTCTATCATATAAAAAAAGAAAGTCGCGTCCATTTATTTCTGCATCCGTCCTTTTACAAAATAACTCGGACTTTAATATTTTTCCAACCTACACAACCATACATAAAAATAAGCGGTCTGTAAATATTTATCACAGACCGCTTATGCTTATTAGTTACAATATTACTCCATATCCATATCAATTACATTGTAATTTTTATCAAACTTGATCTCATATCTATTGGACAATAATATTTCATACTCATATTTGTCTTTTTCAATTTTTACGATTTTGGCATCGGGGTAATGTTTCTTTACAAAATCCTTAATTTCAGATGATATCAACGAGGAAGGAACGGCGCCATTGCGCATTCGAATTTCTTTCCATACACCATTTTTTGCAAATTCAATTTTTCCTCCGCTCTGAAACTGCAAATCATAAGATACATCCAGCCAATCTTTTTCTTTTACGACCATTACAACTTTTTCACCACTAAAATATTTTTGCACCAACTGCTGTGCGCTCTGCGGCAACTGATTAAATTTTATCGGTTCTTTATTATCCGCCTGAACTGAAAAAACTGCAAATAAAGAGAAAATGAAGAATAATAAAATCTTTCGCATACAAAATTCTTTTTTGTAGGTTAAACATGTTTGTAATTTACACAAACATAATGAATCAACCAAATATCAAACAAAGAAAACAAAAAATCGACCACAAAAATCATCATTAATAAGGATTTTTTCTGTAACAGTCCCTAATTTAAACTTCAACAAAAAAATTCAAACCTGATATTATTTATTCTTTTATTTGTAAATTTGCAGGGTTTTATGCACTTATAAGTAAAATTGATTCATGATTACAGTATCTAACTTAGCCATTCAATTTGGTAAACACATCTTATATCAGGATGTAAATTTAAAATTTACACAAGGAAATATCTATGGCATAATAGGAGCAAACGGAGCAGGCAAGTCAACCCTTTTGAAAGCCATATCCGGCGAATTGGAACCCAGTAAGGGTACCGTTGAACTTGGCGTTGGAGAGCGGCTTTCTGTCCTCAGCCAGGACCATTTCAAATTTGACACCTGTACCGTCTTAGATACTGTGTTACAAGGGCATACTATCTTATGGGATATTATGCAACAACGCAATGCTTTATACGCCAAGGAAGATTTCACTGACGAAGATGGTATTAAAGTGGCAGAACTTGAAGACAAATTTGCCTCTTTGGGAGGATATACTGCAGAAAACGATGCCGCAATCCTTCTCAGTGGTTTAGGAATAAAGGATGCGAAGCATCAAACCCTAATGAGCGAATTGTCCGGTAAAGAAAAGGTTAGAGTCATGTTGGCTCAAGCCCTGTTTGGCGAACCCGACAACCTGTTGCTGGATGAGCCCACAAACGACCTTGACCTGGAAACCGTAGAATGGCTAGAAGAATATTTGGCTAACTTTGAACACACTGTACTTGTAGTCAGCCACGACCGCCATTTCTTGGATGAAATTTGCACGCATACAGTTGATATAGATTACGGAAAGGTTACCTTGTTTGCCGGTAACTACAGTTTCTGGTATCAATCAAGTCAATTAGCCCTAAGACAAGCACAGAATCAAAGACAAAAGAATGAAGAAAAGCGCAAAGAACTGGAAGAATTTATTCGCCGGTTCTCTGCTAATGCAGCTAAAAGCAAACAAACAACCAGCCGTAAGAAGATGCTTGAAAAGCTTAATGTTGACGAAATCAAGCCTTCTACACGCAAATATCCGGGCATTATTTTCCAAATGGACAGAGAGCCGGGTAATCAAATCCTAGAAGTAAAAGATCTAAAAGCAGTTACAGCTGATGGACAAGTTCTTTTTAAGGATCTGAATTTCAATGTAGAAAAAGACGAAAAAATCGTGTTCCTCAGCCATAATCCGCGTGCCATGACGGCTCTCTTTGAAATTCTAAACGGCAATGCACAACCTGCTGCGGGTGAATTTAATTGGGGAGTTACCATAACCACAGCCTATTTGCCTTTGGATAACACCTCTTTTTTTGATTGCGACTTGAACATGCTAGATTGGCTCAGCCAGTTTGGAGAAGGCAACACCGTATACTTTAAATCATTTTTAGGAAGAATGCTCTTTAAGGATGAAGATGTACTGAAAAAAGTAAATGTTCTTTCCGGAGGAGAAAAAATGCGTTGCATGATTGCACGTATGCAGCTGAAAAATGCGAACTGTCTGATTTTGGATACGCCGACAAATCATTTGGACATGGAAAGTATTCAAGCGTTCAACAACAACCTGAAATTATTTAAAGGCAACATTCTGTTTGCTAGTCATGACCATGAATTTATTAATACCATAGCTAATCGTATAATTGAATTAACTCCCAACGGTATCATAGATAAGCTCATGACTTACGAAGACTACATGCATGATGAAAAAATCAAAGCGCTCAGAGCAGAACTATATAATGAAGAAATTAATTAGAAAAATGGCATAAGTTTTGCATGAGATATTTATAGATAAACTATAAATCAAAAAAAGATGGACGAACAGAAAATAAATATTCAAGAAAACGAAGCCGACAAGCAAAATAATGGCGAACCGGTAAATTCAGAAGAGATCAACAAAAGTCAAGAAGAAAATGCGACAACAGAGTCGGAAAATACCGAACATGAAGATCCGCTTGCAAAGGCCGAAGAAAAAATTGAGCAACTGAAAGATCAACTCCTTCGCCAAGCCGCAGAATTTGACAATTACAGGAAACGTACCATAAAAGAAAAAAGTGAACTCATTCTAAATGGAGGAGAAAAAGTCATTTCAGCCCTACTCCCCATTATGGATGATTTAGAACGTGCCGCAGACAACTTTGAAAAAACAGATAATATAGAGACTCTAAAAGAAGGAGTTAACCTGATCATTTCCAAGCTGGAAAAAACTCTATCCGGTCAAGGACTACAAAAAATAGATGCAATCGGAAAAGAATTCGATACAGACTTTCATGAAGCCATTGCCTTGATTCCAGCAACTGAAGACTCGCAAAAAGGTTTGGTAATAGATTGCACACAAACCGGCTACACCTTAAACAACAAGGTGATTAGACATGCAAAAGTTGTAGTGGCACAATAAATATACAACAGAATTATTACCTCTAACACATGGATTTAGATTATTACCAAATTCTTGGCGTTGAACGCACTGCCAGCGAAGATGAAATAAAACGGGCCTATAAAAAAATGGCCATTAAATATCATCCGGACCGTAACCCCGGAGACAAAGAAGCTGAAGAAAAATTCAAGCAAGCAGCCGAAGCATATGACGTTCTTCGTGACCCAGAAAAACGAAGCAGATATGACCAATTTGGTAAGGCTGGAATCAACGGTGGTGCTGGTGGATTCGGAGGATTCAATGGTCAAGGCATGAACATGGACGATATATTCTCCATGTTCGGAGATATTTTCGGAGGCCGTCATGGATTCGGAGGGTTCAATTCAGCAGAAAACCAAACACGCCAATATCGTGGATCTGATTTACGCTTAAAAGTTAAAGTGAACTTGAATGACGTCATGAACGGCGTTACAAAAAAATTCAAAGTTCGCAAGGATATTATATGCGATGAATGTAAAGGATCGGGATGTGAAAAAGGGACCTCTCCTGAAACGTGCTCAACGTGTAATGGGCGTGGATATGTAATCCGTACCCAACGGAGCATTTTTGGAATGATGCAAACCCAACAACCATGTCCGACATGTAATGGAGAAGGAACCATCATCAAACATAAATGCCACAAATGCCATGGAGAAGGTGTTGTAAGTGGAGAAGAAATAATTGAAGCAAAAATTCCTGCAGGTGTAGCAGATGGAATGATGGTTAATGTTCCGGGAAAAGGAAATGCCGCAAAACATAATGGCATACCGGGTGATATCCAAATTCTCATTGAAGAAGAGCCATCAAAAATTTTTATACGCGACGAAAACGACTTAATATATAATTTATTATTAACTGTTCCCCAAGCCGTTTTAGGTGATGATATAGAAATTCCGACGGTTGATGGAAAAGTCAAGATAAAAATTGCCCCAGGAACACAACCAGGAAAGGTCCTTCGACTTCGCGGTAAAGGAATTCCTGCTATTCAGGGGTATGGATATGGAAAAGGTGATTTAGTCATAAACATAAGCGTATATATACCCGAAAAAATAAACGATAAAGAAAGAAAACTTTTTGAAGAAATACGCAATAGCGAGAATGTAAAATCAAATGAGTCCGTAAAAAAGACTATTTTCGAAAAATTCCGCTCATATTTTGAAAAATGACATACGAAGAAACCATTCAATATTTAATCAACGCCACTCCTCTATTTCAAAATGTCGGAACCGGTGCGTATAAAGAAGGCTTGTCAAATACAAATTTATTTGACAAGCATTTTAATTTTCCACACAAATCATACCATACTATACATATTGCGGGTACAAACGGAAAGGGATCATGTGCCCACACACTCGCAGCCATTCTACAAGAAGCCGGATATAAGGTAGGTTTATATACTTCTCCTCACCTTATTGACTTTCGAGAGCGTATTAGAGTAAACGGAATTCCAGTCTCCGAAAAATACGTAATTGATTTCGTTGAAAATGAAAAACCATTTTTTGAACCTTTACATCCATCTTTTTTCGAATTAACCACAGCCATGGCCTTTGCTTACTTCAAAAAAGAGCAAGTGGATGTAGCGGTCATTGAAGTAGGATTAGGAGGACGCCTAGATTGCACAAACATTATATCACCAGATCTTAGCATCATTACCAACATCAGTTTTGACCATATGGCTTTACTGGGTAATACGCTTACAAAAATAGCATCTGAAAAAGCAGGAATAATCAAAAAAAACATCCCTGTAATTATAGGAGAATATGTACCAGAGACACGGAAAGTTTTTCAAGATAAAGCAGATGAAGTTGGTGCACCTATCATATATGCCCAAGAACAAGAAAACATTTCTTCCTATCATAAAAATGAAACTGGAGGGTTCACCTATCAGACAACTATTTGGGGAAAGATTGACGGCGAACTTGCTGGTGATTACCAAGTTGTAAACACCAATACAATTTTGACAGCCATATTCAAATTGCAACAAATAGGTTACCACATCAAGAAAGAAGATATTCAACGTGGATTCGCAAATGTATACAAATTAACAGGACTACAAGGACGTTGGCAAATTCTACATAAAAAACCAACTATAGTTTGCGATACAGGCCATAACGAAGGCGGCTGGAAATATCTATCTAAAAGATTAAAAAAAATAGACTCAGGAAAATTACGTATTGTATTCGGCATGGTAAATGATAAAGACATATCAGCAGTTCTTTCACTTATGCCCAAAAATGCAGAATTTTATTTTACAAGAGCCTCTGTAAAACGTGCTCTAAACGAACAAGAACTTGCAAAAATAGCCTATAAATTTCATTTATCTGGGTGTACATTTCCAAACGTTGCTACAGCTATCAATCAATGCATTAAAGATGCATCCCCTGCAGATTTTATTTTTGTAGGAGGAAGCACTTTTATTGTCGCAGATTTGCTTACAGGAATACAAAATAAAGAAATACGCTTTTAAAGACAAAAGTCCTTGACCTTTTTATGTTTTTTATATCTGAAAAAAGACGATAAAGACATACCATACAGAAAAAAATGTAACTTTGCATAGACTTTCTTAGTAACAAACTCACACACGAAATTATGAGCCATCTAAATCCTTTTTTTCAGCCATTGAATACTCCATTTGAAACATTCCCCCTTAACAATATTGGCATACAGGACTATCAAGAGGCTTTTGAAAAAGGTATTGAAAAAGAGAATTTAGAAATAGAAAGAATTATAAATCAGGAAGAAACGCCATCATTTATTAATACTATTTTGGCGCTCGAAAATGGTGGTAGCCTCTTGGACACAGTTTCTACTATATTTTTCAATATTTTAGAGGCTGAAAGTTGTCCAGAAATGGATGAACTTGCAGAAAAAATATCTCCTATTCTTTCTGAACATAATTCTGAAATTCTACATAATGAAAAACTTTTCAACAAGATTCAGTACGTTTGGGACCATCGTAATAATATAAAGGGTGAAGATTTTCAACTTTTGAAAAAAACTTACGAAAACTTCATACGGAACGGTGCCCATTTAAAGGCTGAAAAAAAAGAGGAATACAAACAGATTGTATCTGAACTATCCAAGTTAACTATTGAATTTTCTCAAAATCTTTTGGCAGAAACCAATGCCTACACCTTACAAATAGAAAAAGAAGAAGATTTGGCAGGTCTCCCTCAGTCGCAGATTGAACAAGCCTCACAATGCGCACAAAAAAAAGGGCTAAAAGGTTGGGTATTTACACTAAAAGCTCCCAGTTATATCCCATTCATCACACACGCCCAAAACAGAGACCTACGCGAAAAAATATATAAAGCCTATGCATTCCGTTGTTCGAAAGAAAATAATTCTAACAATTATGGTATTGTAACTCGTATTACAGATCTACGTCGGCAATTGGCCAATCTGCTAGGGTACAAAAATTATGCTGAATATGCTTTAACAAAAAGGATGGCCGCAAAGACCTCACATGTGCACAAACTTCTAAACGAATTAATTAATGCCTACATAGATAAGGCACATGAAGAGGTTGATAAAATCAAAAAATACGCTCAAGAAAAAGAAGGCAACGATTTTGAATTACAAGCGTGGGATTTCAATTTTTACGCAAATAAACTAAAACAAGAACGTTTTAACTTTGATGACGAAGACTTACGTCCCTACTTTAAGTTGAATAATGTAATCAAAGGAGTATTTAAACTGGCAAACACGCTTTATGGCATTACATTTAAAGAGAATAAGGAAATTCCGACCTATCATGAAGATGTAAAAACATTTGAAATTTATGATAAGGATGGTTCATTTCTTGCAATATTGTACATGGATCTCTTTTCACGCGAAGGAAAACAAGGAGGTGCATGGATGACCAACTTTAAGGAACAATACATTGACAAAAACGGGAACAACCATCGACCTCATGTTTCCATTACAACAAACTTTACGCGAGAGACAGAGAGCGTTCCTTCCCTATTGACTTTTAATGAATTAGAAACGCTTTTACATGAATTCGGTCATGCTCTGCATGGCATATTTTCTAATACACATTACAAATCCTTAAGCGGAACACACGTTCTGTGGGACTTTGTTGAACTGCCGTCACAACTTATGGAAAACTATGCCACAGAAAAAGATTTTTTGAAAACATTTGCATACCATTATCAAACAGGAGAATGTATACCAGATGATTTAATAGAAAAAATCACAGAAAGCCGGAATTATAATGTGGCGTACGCATGCATCAAACAAGTTTCTTATGCCTTAATAGACATGGCCTACTATACAAGCATTTCCCCCATTTGCGATTTAGAACAATTAGAGCAGGAAGCAACCAAACAGGTCAAATTGCTACCGCAAATACCCAAATACTGCATGGGGCTGCAATTCAGCCATATCATGTCTGGCGGTTATGCTGCAGGATATTATAGTTACAAATGGGCAGAAGTTCTTGACGCAGATGCCTTTGAAAGCTTCAAAGAATATGGAATATTCAATCCTGAAATTGCACAAAAGTTCAGAAATGAAATTCTCAGCCAAGGAGGAACCAAAGATCCAATGGACTTATACGTAGCTTTTAAAAAACGAACTCCCAATATACAAGCATTACTAAAAAGAAACGGCATATCCCATGGATAAACAAAAGATACTTGATTATAGATATTTAAAGATGGCATCAATTTGGGCAGAAAATTCCTACTGCACACGCAGAAAAGTCGGAGCTCTTATTGTAAAAGACAAAATGATAATCAGTGATGGATACAACGGAACTCCATCTGGATTCGAAAATATATGTGAAGATTCAAATGGTGTCACCAAACCATATGTTTTACACGCGGAAGCAAACGCTATAACAAAAATTGCACGATCTGGAAATAATTCAGACGGTGCGACGTTATATGTAACAGCAGCACCATGCATAGAATGTGCAAAACTAATCATTCAAGCAGGAATAAAAAGAGTTATTTACAGCGAACCTTACCGTCTTTCAGATGGTATTGATTTGCTGAAACGTGCAGGAATCAATGTTGAGTATATAGATATAAAAACTTCAAAATAGCCTTTAAGCGTACATTATTGTCCAAAAGATGAACAGAATTACGTCCCCCCGATTTATACCTTTAGTCCTTTCACTGGGAATTGTCTTAGGCATACTGATTGGCAACTTTTATGCAAATCACTATGCCGGCAATCGACTAAGCATCATCAATACTTCCAGCAATAAATTAAATGACTTATTGCATATCATTGATGATCAATACGTTGATCCTGTCAATATGTCAGATCTGGTAGAAAAGGCCATGCCACAAATCCTGAAAGAATTAGATCCTCACTCTACATATGTTTCCGCAAAAGATGTAGAAGCCTCCATGCAAGACCTAAAAGGAAGTTTTTCAGGCATTGGCATACAATTCTTTATCTATCAGGATTCTGTGAGAGTTGTTCGTGTAATCAACGGTGGGCCTTCTGAAAGTGTTGGCATTAAAGCTGGGGACAGAATAATTGGTATCAACAAAAAGGCATATATTGGGAAAAATGTTTCCATAGATTCAACCTACAAACTTCTGAAAGGTCCCAAGGATTCAAAAATAGAATTAGAAATATACCGCCCTGCAATACAGAAAAAACTAACCTTTTCCATCACTCGGAATGATGTTCCAATCAACAGTGTCACAGCTGCTTATATGGCAGATGAAACAACCGGTTATATCAAAGTCAATAGTTTTGCAGAAACCACGTATTCTGAATTTTTAGCAGCCTTAGCCAATTTGCACAGACAAGGATTCAAAGGTCTTATTATAGATTTAAGAGGTAATTTAGGTGGCTATCTTGATCCTGCAATTCGCATGGCTATGGAATTTCTCCCTAAAGACAGGCTTATAGTATATACTCAAGGTAGAAGATCACCCCGACAAGATTATAAAAGTGATGGAAGAGGAGCTTACCAGAATTTGCCGTTAGTAGTATTGGTAGATGAAGCGTCTGCATCAGCAAGCGAAATATTCTCCGGAGCAATTCAAGACAATGATAGAGGAACAATCATCGGGCGACGCACTTTTGGAAAAGGGCTTGTACAAGAACCTATACAATTTGCCGATGGTAGTATGCTCAGACTTACGATTGCACGCTACTATACACCTTCAGGAAGATGCGTACAGAAACCATACTCGCAAGGAGACGAAGAACAATATGAAAACGACCTGTTTTTAAGAGCAGAACACGGTGAATACTTTTATAAAGATAGCATAAAGACAAGCGGAAAAGCATACAAAACCAGACTCGGTAGAAAAGTTTTTGGTGGTGGTGGAATCATTCCCGACATATTTATCCCACGTGATACAATAGGAATGACTCCCTACTTTAAACAAGCATATACACTAAATCTGCTACAAGAATTTGCATATGTTTATAGTGATAAGAATCGAAAAGAACTTATGCAGCATCAGAATCTAAACGAACTCGTAAATTATCTGGATAAACAGAATATCTTAGAACAATTTGCATGGTTCGGATCAAGCAATGGACTTAAGCGTCGGAATTTAATGCTAAAAAAGTCTCAAAAACTATTCACCCGTTTCATATACGGAAACATTATCGATAATATCATGGACGAGCAATCAGCCATACAATACGACAACTTATCAGATCCTGCAATGCTTGAAGCCATAAAAATTTTGCATCAAGGTTCAGCATTCCCCAAATTGACACGTACGGAAGGAAAATTCATATTGGGGTTTCAACAAACGGATAAACATATAGCGTTAATATGCTCACGAATTTTCAAACTCCCCTACTATGCTACAGAAAGCACAAATCCGAAAAATTATAAGAGAAACATACAAAAAAACGCTTGAAAAAGAACGTGATATGTGGTCTGCTGAAATAAAGGCTAAAATTCTTCAAATGCCAATATACCAACAGGCCCGACATATCATGCTATATGCTGCACTCCCCGACGAAGCAAACATAACGTCCATTATATTTGACCCATCTGCGATTTCCAAAAAAATTTGGTTTCCTAAAATAATAGATGCGGAGACCATCATACCACACTTATATTCGCCAGAAAAAGGATTCACCACCGATTCTGAAAAAACACCATATCAAATAAAAGAGCCACGTGGAAAAATTCAATCGGTTTGGCCTGATTTAGACTTAATTATAGTTCCGGGATTGGCATTTGATCATGCCGGTCACCGTTTAGGACGTGGAAAAGGCTTCTATGACCGTTTTCTCAGAAAATATCCCCAATGCTACAAAGTCGGAATATGTTTCCCGTACCAGCTTGTAAATGAAATTCCAGTTTCCGAACATGACATAAACATGGATCTGATTATCAGCGTATCAAATAAAATGTCAGAAAAAAAAGATTCAGGAAGAACTACAGTTTCATTTTAAATCATTTTTTTGTATAATACGCCAGAAATAAGTAACTTTGCATTGATATAATACAAACTTAAAACCCAAAGAAAACATGAAAAAGAGTGCTTTACAATGTGCTCGTGCTGCCTACCAGCCCAAATTACCCAAAGGCTTGCGCGGTAACGTTACAATTAAAGAAGGTGCCCCCACACAAAGTGTAGGAGACCAGGAGGAAATAAAGAAACTCTTCCCTAATACATACGGAATGCCTATTGTTGAATTTGTTCCGACAGATGAAAAGAAAGAATACGCACCAATTAATATCGGTGTGATCCTTTCTGGCGGTCAAGCACCTGGCGGCCACAACGTAATTTGCGGATTGTATGATGAACTCAAAAAACAAAATCCCCAAAACAAGCTCTATGGCTTTCTTATGGGACCTGGTGGCCTTGTAAACCATAAATATATCGAAATGACCGATGAATTGATTAATGAATATCGTAACACCGGTGGTTTCGACATGATTGGTTCTGGCCGTACTAAACTTGAAGAAGTTGATCAATTTGAAAGCGGTCTGAAAATTATAAACGAATTAGGCATCAATGCTATCGTCATCATTGGAGGCGATGACTCTAATACAAACGCATGCGTGCTTGCTGAATATTATGCAGCAAAGAAATGCGGCGTACAGGTTATCGGTTGCCCCAAGACCATTGACGGTGACTTGAAAAATGAACAAATAGAAACCAGTTTCGGATTTGACACGGCTTGCAAAACCTACGCAGAAGTAATCGGAAACATACAACGTGACGCTAATTCAGCACGCAAATATTGGCACTTCATCAAATTGATGGGACGTTCAGCATCTCACATTGCATTGGAATGTGCACTACAATGTCAGCCCAACATATGTATCGTCAGCGAAGAGGTTGAAGCCAAAAACCAAACTTTGGACGACATTGTAACCTATATAGCCAATGTTGTAGCTCAACGTGCTGCTGACGGAAATAATTTTGGTACAGTTCTGATTCCTGAAGGACTTATTGAGTTTATTCCTGCCATGAAACGTCTTATTGCAGAATTAAACGACCTGTTAGCAACTCCTGAAGCAACCAATATAGCAGCAGATGAACAACGTCAATGGATTCTGGGTAAACTTTCAAAAGAAAATGCTGCCATTTACGAATCTCTTCCCGAAGGTGTTGCCAAACAACTTACCATGGAGCGTGACCCACACGGAAACGTACAAGTTTCATTAATCGAAACAGAAAAATTACTTTCCGAAATGGTTGCGAAAAAATTACAAGAGTGGAAAGCTGAAGGTAAATTCAATGGCAAATTTGCAGCTCAACATCATTTCTTTGGTTACGAAGGACGCTGCGCAGCTCCCTCAAACTATGATGCAGATTATTGTTATGCATTAGGTTCAAGCGCCGCCCAGTTGGTTGCAAACGGTAAAACAGGATATATGGCTATCGTCAAGAATACCACAGCCCCTGCTGAAGAATGGGTTGCTGGCGGTGTACCTATTACCATGATGATGAACATGGAACGCCGTAACGGTAAAATGAAACCTGTAATCCGCAAGGCATTGGTAAAATTAGACGGAGCACCTTTCAAAACTTTTGCTGCAAACCGTGATGAATGGGCACGCCATACTTGCTTCGTTTATCCTGGACCTATTCAATATTTTGGACCGGCCGAAGTATGCGACCAATGCACAATGACACTAAAATTGGAACAAGGTAAATAATATTTTGTCTCCATATTGATATAGAGCCAATGATATTTTCTAAATAAAGAAAATATCATTGGTTTGTTTTGAAACTTATCCTCTACTTTACTTTCGCTCCTTTATGTCAAAAAGAAGCAACAACAATAAACGCCCTCCCAAAAACAGACTGAAAAAGCTATTACGCAAAGCTCCCTCATGGGCATTGGGCATAGGCGGAATCCTAATTGCCGCTATTTATGCAGCAATTTTTTATTATTTCTTCGTAGGACAGTTTGGCTTACGATGGCAGGCTTTCTATGGAGATGCATCTTATCCAAATGAATATTCCATACAAGGTATTGACATTAGCCATCACCAAGGTGAAATCAATTGGACCAAACTTCAATCTGCTACAATAGGCGACAACCCTATTCGATTCATTATTATCAAAGCAACAGAAGGAGCCGATTTTCTCGATGAAAATTTCAATGATAATTTTTATAATGCACGCGAAAACGGCTTTATTAGAGGGGCATACCACTACTTTAAACCTAACACACCAGCCCTATTACAAGCCAAATATTTCTTGAAACAAGTTCATTTGGAACCGGGAGATTTGCCTCCTGTCTTAGATATAGAAGAAAAAGGTAATCTCACTGCAGCACAACTAAAAAAAGCTGCCCTAACTTGGCTGCACACAGTTGAAAAAAAATATGGTGTCAAACCCATTATATATACAAATTACAAATTTAAGTTACAATATCTCTCAGACAAAGATTTCAATGACTACCCGTATTGGATTGCGCACTACTACGTAAAAGAACTAAAATACAAGGGGAAATGGAAGTTCTGGCAACATACGGATTATGGTTCACTTCCTGGAATCAACGGAAAAGTAGACTTTAATGTTTATAATGGATCCATGTATGACCTGAAAAAATTTACTATAAGCAAAAAAGAAGAAGTAGAAACTGAATGACCCCACGATTATTGCACAAGAAATGTTAAAAAACACAACAAAAAAAATAGATTTGACTTGAATTCACTCCAACAAACACAGAAAAAGTGTATATTTGCCAAAAAGCTTCAGCCTATGGTTACAATAAAGCACATCATATTAACATCATTACTATTATTTACGTGCGGAGGGATGTCTACTTTTGCAACAACCATTGCGGATGAAAATGCAATAACTGAAAACCTACAAATAACTATTAACGTAAATGGAAGCAATGTTCGGATAAGTAATGCCTCTGGAAAGATTCTGGAGATTTATAACATCACAGGAGTAAAAATTGCAAGTTATAAAATAGATTCGTCAGACAAGACCATTTCGTTAGGTCACTTATCAAAAAGTTGCTATATCCTAAAAATAGGAAACATAGTACGTAAAATATCAATCTTATAATAAAATTTATTCCCATATAACAAGAGGCTGCATGAACTATATGCAGCCTCTTGTTATATGGGAATAATAGTTCATGCAGCCTCTTGTTATATGGGAATAATAAAAACATTTATACTCTTCATTGGTTCGCACAAACTTACATTTATCTCACCACAAAATCCGACTTTATTTTTTTTACAAGGCTTCCAATAATTTCCAGACGGCTTCCCTTCCTCATTCATTAAGCTCTTAATAAAAAATTAGTGTGCCACTCGTTTCAAACAACGAATGACACACAAGGATTAGATGAAAAGAGATAATGATTTTGTATAAAATTGACCCGTTTTATCACTCTATACAAATAGAGATGAAATAGGCTCGGAGTCTCACTCTTAAAATGATTATTGCGTTTTTTGTATTAGTATATCGCAAATATACAATTTCGAATTTAAATAAAAAAATTTATTTGTTCTTTTTTATTCTTAACGAACTTTTTGGGGAATACTGCGTAAGATAAACCCCGCCAATTATAGCTGCTCCTCCCATAATAGTAGACAATGTAATAGGCTCATGTAAAATTATGCTAGAAAAACAAACCGTTACAACAGGATTCAAATAAATATAGTTTGCAGAATTCACCGAACCTATACGGCGCATTACCTTATTCCAAGTCATAAAACAAACAAGTGATGCTATAATTCCCAAATAAAGTAAATTACCTATTACTATTGAACTACACAAATCAGCCCATTGAGGAACAGAAGAACCGGCAAAAAACATATAAAGCAAGATGGTCAGGATGCCATAACCGAACACCTTCCTTGTGGTAAACAATATTCCATACTTCTCTGTCATCGGATTCGTCAACAATTGATAAACAGACCATAATATAGCTGCACTTATTGCTAAAAGATCTCCAACGATATTAAAATGAAAAGTCACATTAGATTGCACAACAATCAAACTGACTCCTGCCAGTGCAATCACTGACCCACCCCACAATCTCCAACCCAATCGTTCCTTTCTTATTAACGATGCTAAAAGTGCTGTTATCAGAGGAGCCGTACAAACTTCCAATGAAACATTTCCTGCCAATGTATATCGTAGAGCCGTATTTTCCGTTAAAAAATACAAGGACCCTCCACACACGCCCAAAGTTAACATCAACAGCTCATCCTGCAATCTTCCACACCAGAGTCTACTATGTGAAACAAACAATATACCTACATATGCCTGCAAGAACCGCAACAAAAAAATATCTGCCGGCGACACCCCATATTGCAGCAGAACTTTTGTAGAAATAAATGTAGTACCCCACACACACATTGTCAATACGGCAATAAAATGCCATATTGCAATCTTATTATTAAAAAGCCGCGTTTTCACCTGCACAATATCATATACTTTTAGCCTGATTCCACAAACTATCCATCTCTTCCAATGACAAATCTTCCAATTTACGATTTTGTTTGTTTGCGACCGCTTCAATATAATTGAAACGTTTGATGAATTTTTGATTGCTTTTTTCTAAGGCATTATCTGGATTAATTTTATAAAGACGTGCCATATTAACCAAACTGAACAGAATATCTCCTAATTCGTTTTCAGCACGTTCTTTATTCATATGTTCAATTTCCGTTTCAAATTCCAAAATTTCTTCTTTTACTTTTTGCCAAGAATCAGAAGCTTCATCCCAATCAAAACCTACATTATGAGCTTTCTCCTGAATTCTAAAGGCCTTGATTAACGATGGCAACGCTTGCGGCACACCTGACAGGACAGTTTTATTACCCCCCCTTTCCTTTTGCTTTATTTTTTCCCAATTCTCCGAAACTTGCTCTGAAGAATCAGCTTCAACATTTCCAAAAACATGCGGATGTCTAAAAATTAATTTATCACACAACTGATTGCACACATCCGCAATATCAAACTGCTGTTTTTCACTTGCAATTTTTGCATAAAAAACAATATGCAGCAAAACATCTCCTAACTCCTTACAGATATTTTGGACATCGTTTTTGCTCAATGCATCACACAATTCATAAACTTCTTCTATTGTATTAGGGCGCAAACTTTCATTAGTTTGTTTCTTATCCCATGGACATTCTACGCGCAAACGATCCAACACATCCAGCAAACGTCCAAAACTCTCTATTTTGTATTCTCTGCTATGCTCCATTTTACTTATATATATTATAGTTTATACTTTTGCAAAGTTATACATTTTTGCAATGATAACCACACATTCTTCAAGATCTCAATTATGAAAAAAAGAACACAATAACCAAATCCTATATCAATGCTCCATATTTTTCCAAGAAAATTCTTGAACACAAAAAACGTCTGTTTACTTACTTATGTATTGCTTTCCCTATATTTTTCAAATAGTATGTAAGCAAACCCTAAAAATGTCTTAACAAAAACGTGTTATAAACCACTAAAATTCAAAGTACACCTTACAAAATAGAATAAAATGTTTGGTTTTTTGATTACTTTTATTTACATTTGCCATAGATACTTAAAATATAATGTTATGAATAAAGAAAAAAGAGTGTACACCTTTGGAAATGGAAAAGCCGAAGGTAAAGCTGACATGAGAAACGAATTAGGAGGAAAAGGAGCAAACCTTGCAGAAATGAACTTAATTGGCATTCCCGTTCCTCCCGGTTTCACCATAACCACAGATGTATGTAACGAATACTACGAAAAAGGACGCGAAAAAGTCGTAAATCTGCTGAAAACAGATGTTGAAAAGAGTATTGCCCATATCGAATCCCTAATGAACAGTAAATTCGGTGATGTACAAAACCCTCTTTTGGTATCTGTACGTTCGGGTGCACGCGCTTCCATGCCAGGCATGATGGATACGATTCTAAACTTAGGACTCAACGATGAAGTGGTAGAGGGATTGGCAAAAAAAACCAACAATCCACGTTTTGCATACGATGCCTATCGTCGATTTGTTCAAATGTACGGAGACGTCGTATTGGGTATGAAACCAACGAATAAAGATGATATTGATCCTTTTGAGGCCATTATTCAGGAAGTAAAAAAATCATACGGCGTAAAACTTGATAACGAATTAACTACTGAGGCACTAAAAGAATTAGTTTCGAAATTTAAACAAGCCATTAAACAACAAACTGGCAAAGATTTTCCGTCTAACCCAATGGAGCAACTTTGGGGAGCAATCTGTGCAGTATTCGACAGTTGGATGAACGAACGAGCCATCTTATACAGAAAGATGGAAGGTATTCCATCAGAATGGGGAACTGCAGTATCTGTAATGGCTATGGTTTTCGGAAACATGGGTAATACATCAGCTACAGGTGTATGTTTTAGCCGTGATGCTGCAACAGGTGAAAACATATTCAACGGAGAGTGGCTTGTAAATGCACAAGGAGAAGATGTCGTAGCCGGCATTCGTACTCCACAACAAATCACGCTACAAGGTTCACGCCATTGGGCAGAATTACAAGGCATAAGCGAAAAAGAAAGAAAAGAAAAATATCCTTCTATGGAGGAAGCTATGCCAGAAATATACCGTCAGCTCAATACTATCCAACACAAATTGGAAGAACATTACAAAGATATGCAGGACATGGAATTTACCGTACAAGAAGGAAAACTATGGTTCTTGCAAACACGTAATGGAAAAAGAACAGGAGCTGCAATGGTAAAAATTGCCATGGATTTATTGCGCCAAGGACTAATTGACGAAAAAACAGCATTACTACGCTGCCAACCAAACAAACTGGATGAACTGCTTCACCCTGTATTCAATAAAGCTGCATTATCTACTGCAAAAGTACTCACACGAGGTCTTCCGGCTTCGCCAGGTGCAGCAACCGGACAGATCGTATTTTTTGCTGAAGATGCAGCCAAATGGAGAGCTGACGGGCACAAAGTAGTTTTAGTTCGAATCGAGACATCACCTGAAGATTTAGCAGGAATTGCTGCAGCTGAAGGAATTCTGACCGCACGAGGTGGCATGACTTCCCATGCAGCAGTTGTTGCACGTGGAATTGGAAAATGCTGTGTAAGTGGAGCTGGCGCGATTAATATCAATTATAAAACCCGCACAGTTGAAATTGATGGCACAATATTGAAAGAAGGAGACTATATATCCATCAATGGTAGTAACGGACAAGTATATCAGGGCGAAATACAAACACAAGCGGCAGAACTATCTGGCGATTTTGCCATATTGATGGATTTGTGTGCAAAATATTCCAAGCTATTAGTACGTACCAATGCTGACACACCACATGATGCAGAAGTCGCTCGTAAATTTGGTGCTGCAGGTATTGGACTTTGCCGCACAGAACACATGTTCTTCGACAACGAAAAGATCATAGCAATGCGTGAAATGATTTTGGCAGATGATGTTGAAGGACGTCGTAAAGCATTGGCAAAACTTCTACCATACCAAAAAGAAGATTTCAAAGGCATATTCAAAGCTATGGACGGATACCCCGTAAATGTGCGCCTATTAGATCCTCCTTTACACGAATTTGTTCCACATGATCAAAAGGGACAAGAAGAAATGGCCGCAGCCATGGGAGTAACTGTAGAGTACATTCACCAGCGTGTCGAAAGTTTATGCGAACACAACCCCATGTTAGGGCACCGTGGATGTCGCTTAGGTAATACTTATCCAGAAATCACACAAATGCAAACGCGTGCTATCATCTCAGCTGCAGTTGAGCTAAAGAAAGAGGGATACAATCCTCAACCTGAGATCATGGTACCACTTACAGGAATTCTTTACGAATTTGAAGCACAGGAAGAAGTAATACGCGCTGAAGCCGCTAAGGTTTTTGAGGAAGAAGGAATTGAAATTCCATTTAAAGTTGGAACAATGATTGAAATACCAAGAGCAGCTTTAACCGCAGACAAAATTGCCTCACGTGCAGAATATTTTTCATTTGGAACTAACGACTTAACCCAAATGACATTTGGCTACTCACGTGATGATATTGCGTCATTCCTTCCCGTTTACTTGGACAAAAAGATCTTATCTGTAGATCCATTCCAAGTTTTAGACCAAAATGGCGTTGGGCAATTAATTGATATGGCAGTAAAAAAAGGACGCTCTGTCCGTCCAGAATTAAAGTGCGGAATTTGCGGCGAACATGGAGGCGAACCGTCTTCTGTAAAATTCTGCCATCACGTAGGACTAAACTACGTAAGTTGCTCGCCATTCCGAGTTCCTATTGCTCGATTAGCAGCGGCGCAGGCAGCAGTGGAATAAGCATTGCAACTAGTTAAATTACAGATAATTAGGCGGTAACCTTTATAACAAAAAGGAATACCGCCTAATTTTTATACCCTTATTTCTCATGCAATGACTCTACTTATAATAAACTTTTTTGATTATCAAAATAAAAACTACAGACAGATATAAAAATACGGGATTCTAATGGAACCCCGTATTTTATATTCGCACTAATAATTATAACATATTGAATACTTGGCACATAGCACATATGAAAGTCTTGTATACAACATAAACTTTCTATGATTCAAGCATATTTTCTGAAATTCCGCTCCTATGCCATTTCCTTATGCTCTTTCATATCTATTTCAACATTATTCTCATCAAAAAACATATATTGCAGAAACGCCAATTTCTGATTTGCTATTACCTTAAGTCCTCTTCCATACTTAAGATGCCATTTATGCTTCAAAGAGAATATGCCCTTGTTTATGTATGCCGCAACAAACGGGTGTACATGCAATTTTACCTTCTTTACTCCTAAATGATTTACCAGCATATCTATTTTACTTTCTAATGTGTCAGTAAACAATATACTGGATTTAATTCTCCCAGTTCCTCCACAAGTAGGACATGATTCCTCTACATTTACATCCATAGCAGGCCTTACTCGCTGTCGCGTAATTTGCATTAGTCCAAATTTACTCAATGGCAAAATATTGTGTTTGGCTCTATCTTTCTGCATATTCTGGCACATTCGTTCATATAATTTTTGACGATTTTCGGCCAAGTTCATATCTATAAAGTCTACCACAATAATTCCCCCCATATCTCTCAAACGCAGCTGGCGAGCCAACTCATCTGCAGCTCCTAAATTCACATCTATAGCGTTTGATTCTTGTCCATCAGCAAATTTGGAACGATTACCACTATTTACGTCTACTACATGCAGAGCTTCTGTATGCTCTATTATCAGGTAAGCTCCATGCTTGTAAGTAACAGTTCGGCCAAACGACGACTTTATTTGTTTGGTTACTGAAAAATTATCGAATATTGGAACTGACCCTTTATATAACTTTACAATATGCTTACATTCCGGTGCAATTAATGAGACATAATTAAAAATTTCATTATATACCGCCGGATCATTTACATAAATATTTTCGTAAGAGGGATTAAACAAATCTCGCAGCAACGCTACTGTTCGACTTGTCTCTTCATACACCAATTTAGGAGTATCCTTTGCTTCATGTACTTTTTTAACCGTATCTTCCCATCGCTTAAACAGAATCTTCATTTCCATATCAAGCTCTGCAACTTTTTTATTTTCAGCTACAGTACGGATAATGACTCCGACATTCTTTGGCTTGATACTATGAATTAACTGTTTCAGCCTGGCCCGCTCTGCTTCATTTTTTATTTTAGCTGAAATTGATACCTTATCAGAAAAAGGTAGCAACACTAAATACCGCCCAGCAAAAGAAATTTCACAAGTCAAACGAGGGCCTTTTGTAGAAATTGGTTCCTTCACAATCTGAACTAAAACCTCCTGCCCGACTTTAAGGGTATTCTGAATACTACCTTCTTTAGCTAAATCCTGCTGTATGGCAGCTTTTGAAAATGGATATAAGTGTACTTTGTCTGATTCTACTTGCTTAAGATATTTCTCAAAAGAATGGAATGCAGTTCCTAAATCCAAATAATGCAAAAAAGCATCGCGTTCATATCCGACATTCACAAAACAAGCATTCAAGCCAGTCATAATCTTCCTGACCTTGGCCAAATAAATGTTGCCGACCGAAAATGATTCAGTCCGCCCTTCTTGTTGAAATTCTACTAACTTTTTATCTTCAAGAAGGGCAATAGATATCTCTTTAGGTTGAACATCTACTACAACTTCGCTTGTCATGATTTTATGTATAATACTTTTTACTAAAAAACAAACTTGAAAAGTTCGCGTACAAGACGGCACTAATCAAGTTTGCTCTTACTTTTTTATGACAACCTTGAGAAGAGGTTTATTTGCTCTTGTGACGATTCTTTCTCAATCTTTTTTTGCGTTTATGGGTAGCCATCTTGTGTCTTTTTTTCTTTTTTCCGCTTGGCATAGCTTAATATTTTAGTTGTTATTAATGTAAATAAACTCTGTTTTATTCTTTTATAATTTCCTGCATAAAGGTCTTTGCCGGCTTGAATGCAGGAATGTTATGCTCTGGAATTACGATGGTTGTATTTTTTGAAATATTGCGTGCTACTTTCTGCGCCCGCTTTTTCAAAATAAAACTTCCGAAACCACGCAAGTAGACATTTTCCTCATTGGACAATGACTCCTTCACCGTATCCATAAAAGCTTCTACTGCCATCAGGACTGTTGTTTTATCAATTCCTGTTTTTGCAGATATTTTATTGACAATTTCAGCCTTTGTCATCAGCGTCTTTTTTTATTACTAATCTTTTTCCTTCAAAAAACTTTGCAAAGATATAATTTTCAATTGACTTAAAGAAATGATTGCCTGCTTTTTTCATTGACTTAATACTCCTTACATATATAAGTTCATCAACAAAGCAACTGCTCACCATTACCTTCAAGCCTTTATTTAAGTGGAATTTTATCAATTCGACGTTGATGGCGCCCGCCTTCAAATTCTGTTTTTAAAAATTCATCCACAATAGCCTTTGCCGTTTCATGATCTATATATCGTCCTGGCATAGTCAAGACATTGGCATTATTATGCAGTCTGGCCATATGTGCCAATTCTGGTTGCCAGCAAAGAGCAGCACGAATTCCCTGATGCTTATTCAAAGTCATGCTTATGCCTTCTCCGCTACCACAAACGGCGATGCCAGAAGTGCATTCGTTTGCTTCCATTCCTTTTGCCAAAGCATGTGCAAAATCGGGATAATCACAACTTTCCTTGCTAAAACAACCATAATCTTTATATGATAGCCCCTTAGACTCCAATAAAGTTTTCACATACTCTTTCAACTCAAAACCTGCATGATCAGACGCTAATCCTATTATATTCATCTGTTTATGAATTTTACAATTTCATTATAAATATTTTCTGGCGTAAAGCCCAACTTTTCATCAAGCACTTTATAAGGAGCTGAATATCCAAAACTTTCTAAGCCATACACGTACCCGTCAGCCCCAGCCAAGCTTTCAAACACACAAGGCAGGCCTGCAGTCAACGCAAAGCGCTTTATTCCCTTAGGCAACACCATTTCCTGATATTCCTGACTTTGTGTACGGAACAATCCCTCTGAAGGACAACTTACAATCCGTGACTTTATCTGCTGAGCTGACAATAATTTGCGAGCTTCAACCAAAGTAGAAACTTCTGAACCAGAAGCAATCAGCACTACCTCTGGATTCTCATCACCTTCTACAATATATGCTCCTTTACAAGCCTGCTTGTAATCTGTTCCTTCAGGCAAGTCTTTCACAACCTGACGACTAAAAATCAAAGCTGTAGGAGTATCAAAATTTTCCATTGCCATTTTCCAACACTCTGTAACTGCATGTACATCAGCCGGACGGAAAACACGCACGGAGTCTTTACCACTATGGTTTTTTAATTTCTCCATAAGTCGAATCTGGGCCTCATGTTCAACCGGCTCATGCGTCGGACCATCTTCACCAACCCGGAACGCATCATGTGTCCATACAAATTTCACAGGAATTTCCATCAAAGCCGCCATTCGAATAGCCGGCTTCATATAATCGGAGAACACAAAGAATGTGCCCATTGCAGTAATAATACCACCATGTAAGGCCATTCCAATGCAAACACATGCCATTGTCAATTCTGCCACGCCCGCTTGCAAGAATCCTCCAGAAAAGTCATTTTTCACTATTTCCTTACTGTGAGCCAAGAATCCATCGGTTTTGTCAGAATTACACAAATCTGCAGAAGACACTATCATATTCTCCACATACTCTGAAAGTAAAGCCAAACAAGCAGCAGAACCGTTACGCGTTGGAGAATCATTTTTTTGCTGTATAGTTTCCCAAGGAATCTGTGGCAATTTATTAGCGAACCAGTCTTCCAGTTTCTGGGCTTTTTCCGGATTGGCCGCAGCCCACGCCTTTTCTTCTGCCTTACGGGCTGCTACAATTTCTTTCAATTCTTGCTCACGTCTGGCATACATTTCTGCTACCTCCGGACGAATAACAAAAGGATTTTCTACATCTCCTCCCAAATTCTTTATGGTATTTACATAAGCATCACCACCCAGAGGCGCGCCATGCGTTTTGCAATTACGCTCATAACTGGTATTATCAGCCTTACGACATCCCTTTCCCATTATACAATGGCCAATGATCAAAGTCGGGCGCTGTGTCTCAGCCTTAGCCTCTCTCAAAGCCTGCCGAATAGCGTCACAATCATTTCCATCTATTTCAATGACATGCCAATTCCAAGCCCGGTACTTCATGGCCGTATCTTCACTGATTACCGCAGCCGTTTCCGTACTTAGCTGGATTTCATTTGAGTCAAAAAACATTACGAGGTTATCCAAGCCAAGATGTCCGGCTATACGGCCGGCACCCTGCGATATTTCTTCCTGAATACCTCCATCACTTATATATGAATATATAGTTTCCTTTAAGAAAGATTCATTGCCAGTACGAGCAGCCAAGGCTTTTGCTGCAATAGCTGCACCAACAGCATAAGTATGCCCCTGCCCCAAAGGACCAGAAGTATTTTCTATGCCTCTTTCTACATCCCTTTCCGGATGTCCTGGAGTTATTGATCCCCATTGACGGAATGATTTCAGTTCGTCCAACGTATATTTACCACATAAAGCCAGTTGCGAATATAACATGGGCGACATATGTCCGGGATCCAAGAAGAAACGGTCACGACACTTCCATTGCGGATCTGACGGATCATAAATCATAAACTCTGAAAATAACACATTGATAAAATCAGCACCTCCCATAGCCCCTCCGGGGTGACCAGAATGTGCCTTTTCAACCATAGCTGCCGACAAAATGCGAATATTGTCTGCCGCTAAATTCATTATATCTTTTGGGGTTTCCATATTTATTTGAAAAATAGATTCTTCGTTTTAAAGTGACAAAGATACGGATAATAATGCTTTTTGACAAATTATTACCCATTTTTCAATGATATTTTATATCAGAAAAAACTACGCCATGCATTTAGCGCTATTGATTACTAACAATTATTCTCTCAAGATCCTTATACTATTCAATCCGTCGCAAAAAAATCCACAAAAAATTTGTCATTACAAAATAAACTATTAAATTTGCACTCGCAAATCAGGAAATAAGAAATTGATTGGCGCTGTAGCTCAACTGAATAGAGCATCTGACTACGGATCAGAAGGTTTTGGGTTTGAATCCCAACAGCGTCACACCAATAATAGCGAATAGAGATTTTATTCGCTATTTATTTTTTGTCCTCATTCCAGCCAAACAATCTTTCAAGAATCCCCCACATACTTAACATTTAAAAGCAAAAGAGACACATCAGCGTTTGAATACTTTACGCCACAAGAATCCCAGACCAACAAATACCTGTTTTCAACTATATTTTCACTAACCTTATTTTTGCAGGCCTATTTATAAGATTCAATCGGCACCTTAGAAAAAAAAAGATGGGAATCTATTTTTACGATCTCCCATTCTATTTTTCTTCAAATCTCAGTCTTGAAATAATAAGCCCTCAAAAGGAGATGCGGTTTTAACGCAATATTATGAACATCGTGCCTCCCCCAACAACGCCGTAACAAACAAAAAATCACCAAAACTCCATTTACGTTTTATCAGATATCACATATCATCGAAAGAACACTTTATAATAATTGCGTTATCATTGCATGATGCAATGATAACGCAATTATTTTCTGATACCGGCTCAAATTCCTTCAGTCCAATTGCTATTATAACTCGACATATGGTGATAATCGATCTACATCACTCTGACTGAAACAGTCATATAACAACAATGACTGCCAACCATTAACAAATCCGGTTTTACGACGTACCTCAAAAATAGCTTTTACCTGATCGTAATTCAAATAAGGATGGCGAACCAACTCACGAAAAGTCATTTTATTCAAATCTAGCTTGCGCACCTGCAAATGCCCGTCTAATTCAAACCATTGCATAATATCTGCTGGCAAGCCCTCAACTTCTAGGATCTGCTTAACGGAAACAAAACCACCCAAGGCTGCACGATAGTCCACTATTTTACGAGCGTAATAAGAACCTATACCCGGTATTTTTTTCAGAGTGGTTGTATCAACCGTATTCAAATTCAATATGACCAAAGAAGAAAACTTCTCATTTTTGGCATACCTTGGCCGTTCAACCTTTATACGTGAAACCGATGTTTTTTCTTTTGAAAAGAATTGATTTCGACTCGCTGACTCACGATGAATATGTATGTATGGTTTCAAACGTTCATAATGGTCAGTACTTAACCCATACAAATGCGAAAAATGGGATGCTGAACGCCAACGCCCACCCAAACGACGATACTTCATATTATTCCTGATCTGCCAATCGGTAAATCCCAATCGCAACATATCAACAGAATCTACCGTATTGGGATCAAAATAAAATAATTCAACCGACCTGGAATGAGCATGCCCTGTTGACTCAACAACTACAGTAAAAGAGTCTAGAAGTGCCTTGTCTGCTAACGTAATAGGATACTCCTTCCGAGGTATATGGTAAACTATAAAAACCACACCAGCAATCAACAAAAGACAAACGATTAAAGCGATATAGCCCACCCGCTCTCTTTTAGGAATATAGAAATCGTCGTCCTTCATAATATTTTTATTTTACATTACTAAACCCCTGCGCTTTCAACCAGTCTATAACACGCTCACGACAATCCCCCTGTAATAGAATCAATTCATCTTTAGCACTGCCTCCCAGCCCCAAAGCCGTTTTTAAGGCTGCAGCCAAAGACTGGAAATCAGACTTGTCACCAACAAATCCGGATACCACTGTAACCACCTTCCCACCACGTCCTTTTCGCTCCATATGCACACGCAGTTTTTGTGATTTAGGCGCTAATTTAGGCCGTGATTCCAAGTCTTCATCTTCTATTGTATCACCAGCATCTTCCAAAGGCAACACTATCCCCAAAGTCTTCTCCCAATCAATATTTCCCAAATCCATAATCAACCATTTTTTCAAAATACAAAGACAACCCCTTTCGAGCATCTGAAAGTTTGTCTTCCCAATGCTTCAAAGAATTTTTACCAATCTCATCCGTAACATATTTTACAGAAGCGAACGGAACGCCCATCTGCTGACAAACAAAAGCCAAAGCATAGGCTTCCATATCCACCACATCACCCTCAACAGGCTGCGATGAAGTTACAAAATCATCTCCAGTATTTACTGTAAACCCGCGTTCTATCCAATCCTCCCCTACGTGCGAAAGACAAACGCCGTCATATAAACTATCAACGCCATAAGTCAATCCATAATCCTTCAGTTTTTCCAAATCTCGATCAACAAAACGATTACAAAACAAAATATCACCTACCTGAAAGCGCAAAGTCCCTGCCGTACCAATATTCAGTACCATATCATAGGCCTCCGGATGCATACATAACCGACGAGTCAAAGCATAGGCTGCATTACATTTTCCGATACCCGTCATCAAATAGTCAACATTAAACATCTCAGGTAAAACTATACGCTCCTGATCCACAGCATAAACATAAAGTATTCTAACAGACATACTCCTTTTATCTTATATTATTGTTCAGTACATAATTTATAGCATCAATCATCATTGCCATTGATTCTACCGTAATACCATACCGCTGCAAATATTTTTTGTCTTCATCAAAAAAAGCAGGGTCTATATTTTTTGCATTATCCAACTGAATACTTTGTACATATGCATTCAAAGCATCATGTTCATTCCCCTGTGCCCAAAGCACATGAGCAAGATTCAAATAATCGTTAGGCAAAAGCCCCTTTATTTTCCGATAATATAACTCGGCCTGCTCCAAATCACCCGTCAAGAACAGACACCAGGCAATAGCACGCCGCGACTGGTCAACATCGTCATCCGAAACCGACAGATAAAGAGCTCGATAAAGCACATCCAGCGCATCTTTCAAACGATCTGCCTGCATAAGACAATGACTCTCCATAAATAAATTATGCAATCGCACATTTTCCTGCGCATTCAATTTATGATAGATTATTACTGCACGACTGAAATCTCCCAGACGTAAATAACACTGTGCCAAATGCTCAGAACTCCAATCACCGACATCAAGCTTAAGCGATTTTTCATAACAATCAGCAGCTTCACGGTACATTCCCATCATTTGCAAACAATACCCCCATTTCTGCAATGCCGTAATTGATAAATCCATACCACTCTTCGATAACTGGTCATAATAATATGTTGCCGTTTTCAAATTATGCTGCGAAAAAGCAAACTCCGCAATTTCCAATAAATGATCACGCTTCATTAAGATAGCATTAAGCCACTTATTATTTACCAGCAACAGATCGTTTTCAAACGGATTATATAACTGACGAGCATGTGGAGATAACGTATAAAAGCGATATAAATCCTGCAAATAATGACGCACCTCTGTTTCCACCGAATAATCAGTCTTTTCTGCCACATCTTCCACTCGACCAGACAATTGCTGAGACACGATATTTCGTTGTTGCTCTGGCAATTCCGTCAGCATCAGACAAAACGAATATTTATCTGAATCACAAAGAAAAGGTGTTTTCAAAAACTTCTCCATCTGATCTTCTTGCAAGTGTAATCCACTTACAAGCGGATGAGAGAAACGAAACGGAAGAAACCAGTTAGACATGGTCCTATAAAACGGAAAGCGCTGTTTCAGTGTTGAAAAAGTCGCCCAATATACATCTGCACCCTTTTGCTGCATTTCTGAAATTGCCCGCAACTTTTTTTCCATTTTACGGAATGTGTCATCCTTTTCCCACAAAGGATTATGATCATAATCCTCATTTGAATCTTCCGTCCGCAGAGTTCGTGAGCGCCAGAACGACGAGTGCCTCATCATCTCCGGAAAAATTTCCTGATTCATTTTATGAGCAATACTTTTTGTTTCTTGCGTCAACAACAACTGCAACTGCAACACATGTAAGGCACTATATACCTCTTCATCCAACATATTGATAGCCTTTACGACCATCGGATACAAAGATAAACGACGTTCATACCGAACAAGTGCAAAAACCAATCCGACTAAAGCGCGGACTTTTAACGTTTCTGACAATATAGATGCCTTGCCTATCCGAACAAGAAGCAAAAACTTCTTTTCATCAAACACTTCCAATAAATTTAATGATAGTGCTGTTACAATCAAAGCGCCCCATACATTATTTTTCCCTTCAGATTCCAAATAATGAGTAACAGAATCGCAAAGTTCATCATCTAAAGAAGCTACCAAGAAAGTATTAAAGACGTTACGGGTCAAATCCTTTACAGAATCTTCTGTCAAAGCAAAAACATCATGATTTGATGCGCAAAGCCGCAAAGCGCCTGGAACATCTAATACGACTGTACGCATTTGCTCATAATATGTACTGGAAGAAAACTGTCGATAAAACTGTTTACGCACCTCATCAAACAGCGCATAAACTCTTTTCAATTGCAAACTGTAAATCTTCTCCCGTTCCGGATCAGAAATACCTTCTGCCATATACTTAATCATCCATGTATATGTCTCCTGAACACTGGTAAGTTCCGACTTATAATGCGTCTGATTTGAATATTCCAACACACCATCAAGCAATTTTATTGATGCTGACAACGACCGGTTTTCCAAACACGTCTCTGTTTGTTGGCACATCTTGTCAAAACAGACTTTATCGCCAGTTATTTTGACCATTTCCTATTGATTATCGGTAAAACATTTACACTAATTCCTCTGCTTTTCAAAAAAACTATCGCCTTATTTAAATCAGCAGGATCAGCTAAAATAGATTTCCTATATGTGGGCCACTTAATCCGTTTCAGCACTTTGATATCCTTGACCATATTATATTTCAACAAGATGCTATCGCGATAGGAAATATCTTTCCTATTCAACTCTGCAGCAGCCCAATCATAACCAGCCAATAAAGTTTGAACATGCCCGCGTTTCTTTTCTGACCAGAGGACATTGTCGTATCCCATTAAGCAGCCTAAGCCATAGCCATCTTTCTCAGTTTCTCTACTCACAACTTTATTTCCATACACACATGCAATTGTTGCCTGTGGCTCTGGCAGGACAGCCGTTTCTATTTGCTTCTCGTTAAGCATTTGTGCTCGCAAAGCAACATCATTTATTTGTGGGCGATATATTTCGTTCGGATTTAAATTTCCGCGTTTTGCATAAACATCACTCAAATAATCTGTAACCGTAAAACGCGCGACAGCCATTGTTCGATCCTTCAATTGTGAGAGTTTTTTCATTCTGACCTCCCGTGAAGCCAATAATTTCCAACATGCTTCAGTTGCCATTACTACTGTAATCCTTTGCTTATCGCTTTGTTGATTTTTTACAGCCTTTATCAAATCCCCACTCACGATATCCGCATTTTTATTACGCATAGCAGTCTCACAATCCAATAATGAATTCAAGACATAAAACTTTACACTCAAGTCCTTATCATGATAAAAACCTCTATCATAAGCATACAAAAAAGGGACACAATCAATTGTAGGAGTAAGTGCAACCCGAAGGCTAAATGAATCAGCCTCCTCCTTGTTCGAGAAAGATTGTTTACTACCAGTGTTGCTACACGAACAAACAAATACAAATAAAACAAAAATTCCTATTGATAGACAAAATCTTTTTCCCATCAGATTTCATGAAAGAGAAAAAAGGGCTCATGCAATAGCCATGCACAGCCCTTTTCTCTGATTACATTTAAACGTTATGCGTAGTCTCTCATTATTTTTCACCTTGAATGGCTGCGATACCAGGAAGGACTTTACCTTCAATAGCCTCAAGCAATGCGCCACCACCGGTTGATACATAAGAAACCTTGTCTGCCATACCAAACTTATTGATACAAGCAACAGAGTCGCCACCACCAATCAATGAGAATGCACCATTAGCTGTTGCGTCGCAAATAGCTTCTGCCACAGCTTTAGATCCAGCCATGAAGTTATCCATCTCAAATACACCTGCAGGACCATTCCAAAGAATAGTTTTACTGCCCTTGATAACATCTGCAAACTTCTGCATGGCTTTAGGACCAATATCCATACCTTCCCAACCTTCGGGAATATTATCTGACGGACAGTACTGCACATTGCAGTCATTTTTGAAATCATCACCACACTTAGCGTCTTCTGCCAAAACGAGATTTACGCCTTTGTCGGCAGCTTTCTTCTCTATGTCGCGTGCCAACTGTAAAAAGTCTTCCTCGCAAATTGATTTACCAATCTGACCTCCACGAGCTTTCATAAACGTATAGGTCATACCACCAGTCAAAATCAAATTGTCAACCTTACCCAAAAGATTCTCAATAATCTCAATCTTTGAAGAAACCTTTGATCCACCCATAATGGCGGTAAACGGACGCTGAATGTCGTTCATTACTTTATTAACGGCATCAACTTCTTTCTCCATCAAATAACCGAACATCTTGTGGTCGGCATCAAAATAATCTGCAATCAGGGCTGTTGAAGCGTGTTTACGGTGAGCGGTTCCGAAAGCATCATTGATGTAAATATCAGCATATGAAGCCAAAGTTTCCGTAAAAGCTTTCTGACGTGGCTTCAACGCTTCTTTTGCAGCTTTTTTCTCGTCGTCAGTAGCAAACTCACCACGAGGCTTACCAGTTTCCTCTTCATAGAAACGCAAGTTCTCCAGCAAAAGTACATCACCAGCTTTCATCGAAGCAACCATATCCTGAGCTTTCTGACAGTCCGGACAGAATTTTACGGGAGTGCCCAGTTTTTCGCTTACGGCATCAACAATCTGCTGCAATGAGAATTTAGGATCCGGATTCTTTTTCGGACGACCTAAATGCGACATAATAATCAAAGCACCGCCGCCACTCAAAACCTTTTTCAAAGTAGGCAAGGCACCACGGATACGAGTATCATCGGTAATATTTCCGTTTTCATCTAAAGGTACATTAAAGTCTACACGTACAATGACCTTTTTTCCTGTAAAATCACATTTGTCAATTGTCATATTATTCTATATTTTTGAAGTTGAATGGATACTGCAAATATACTAATTTTGAAGAAATAAATTAGCGAGAACCTGCGTTTTTCTGTGTTTTACTCACTTGTACATAATATTTACAGATTTTTTGTAAACCACACGCTACGCAATGAGGCGCCCGAGACGTACAAACATAGCGTCCGTGATGAAGTAGCCAAAAATGTGCTGCAATGGTTTGTGAATCTGGAATATAACGACGAAGTGCAACTTCCACACTATATGGAGTCGTACACGAAGCCGACACCAGCCCAAGACGATGACTCACACGAAAGACATGGGTATCCACCGCCAATGCACTCTGATGAAAAATAATGGCCAAAATCACATTGGCCGTCTTACGTCCGACTCCGGGCAATTTAACCAAATCTTCCATACATGAGGGAACGTCTCCCCCAAAATCCTCCACCAACATCCGTGCCAATCCACATAGATGGCGAGCTTTGTTGTTGGGATAGCTTATACTGCTGATATACGGAAAAATCTGTTCTGGTGTAGCCTCTGCCATGGCCTGTGGTGTTGGATAATCAGCAAACAAAGCCGGCGTCACCATATTCACACGTTTATCTGTACATTGAGCAGACAGTACCACTGCCACCAACAGCTCAAACGATGTATGATAATGTAATTCCGTTTCCGTAAACGGAATATGAGCCTGGAAATATTCCAAAGCCACGGCATATCGTTCTTTCAGCGTCATTGCAAAGATTGAAGTCGGGTAATATATTTTCCAAGAATATCAAATTCCAAATTCACAACATCACCGGCATGAATAAAACCAAAATTGGTATGTTCCAACGTATATGGAATAATATTAACCTCAAAGCTGTCAATGGCTGAATTACAAACTGTCAGACTCACTCCATTCACAGTAACACTGCCCTTGTCAACCGTAAAATATCCCTTCTTCAAGAACCCGTCCTGATTCTCATAGTTAAAGCGAAAGACCTTACTTCCATCAGCATCTTCTACGCTAACACAGTGTGCCACTGTATCAACATGCCCCTGCACGATATGTCCGTCAAGGCGATCTCCCAACTTCATTGAGCGTTCTACATTTACCTTATCCCCAATATTCAACAACCCCAGATTAGACCGCAGCAGAGTTTCTCTCATGGCTGTTACGGTATAAGTATTATCTTTTATGCGAACCACTGTCAGACACACGCCATTATGTGCTATGCTTTGGTCAATCTTCAAATCTCCTACAAAAGAACACGTAAAAGTAATGTGTACGTTCTCCTGTTCCTTTTCAACAGCTACAACGGTAGCCATATCTTCAACAATTCCTGAAAACATATATAATGAATAATTAAATTACTGCAAACTTACAAAAAAACATCACAACTTCATGGTACGACATTACCCCACCTTCATATTTTTATTCTGTCACACACCAGGCAGGTCCATAGTCAACTTACCCATCAATAAAAAATTTACATCAGGCCCCATCTCTGCTGATGACACCATCCTTAACCAACTGTACATACTGCTCATATGTTCGTTTCCACCGTTTGTGCGACCACAACCATATTGCAGGCTGTACATGTAACGAGTGTTCCAAATGCCGGAAATACATGTCCGTAATCTGAAAATCCGGATAACGTGTCACGTCATCAACCATCCGGCGTATAATACAACGGTAGTGCCCCCGTGAAACCCGCTCAACATGAGTATAGAAAATCAAGGCGTCTACCCGTTTGGCTATTGTCTCCGTTCCTGTAAAAACCGCAGTGCGCCTTCCCATAAAATCAAGCCAATGATGAATGGAATTCCACTTCGGTCCCTGATCGGCAATGAATCCAATAATAGTTTTTTTATGCAAGCGTTTTTGCGTCATGATAAAACGCAATGTTTCCTTCATTGGGATATTAATTCCCTTAAAACGACTGCGCATTTTAAGAAACAACCGATTAAAAGCCTCATTTCGCAACGGATGGTAAATATGCCCTCCCGTAATCTCGGGATTCACGTCAATCACACGGGCTGATAAAGAAGAGATCCATTCCCAATTACCATAATGCGCCAAATAAATAAAAGCGAACTGCTTTTTTTCCTGATCCAGCGCCTGCACCATTTCCTCCACCCCAACAAATTCCATCCGTTCCTTCATCTGTTTGTCCGACATCGTGCAGAGTTTCATGGTTTCCACAAGATAATCACAGAAAAAAGCATAATACTGCCGGATAATTTCTTTAATTTCCACCTCTGGTTTTTCCGGAAATGATTTACGCAAATTATCATCTATCACAGCATACCGATACTTAATTACCTTATACACTAAAACATACAGAAAATCTGATATAAGGTACAAGACTTTAAACGGCATGCATGACACCAGCCAGACTAACGGATATAACAGATAATACATATAAATTTCCCATTAAAAAACAGGGTAAAGTTAAAAAAAAATATGCACAAAGCAGGCACATACGACAATTATGTTTCAAGACTTACGAGTACAAAGTCCTACCTATTTTTTCCAAACCGGCAGGAAAACAAAAATAAACACCGACTAAATACGTCTACGAACATTACACAAAAAAAATCCCCCTATAAAAGCCACACAAACAAACAGGAAGACACATCCCTGCGTCTTCCTGCCCTAAAATTAAACGAAATGGTTATGTATAAAAGAAATTCAAACGATTAAAACTTGCTTTTCTCAGGAGCAAAGTTCTAAAAAATTGAACTTACATACAATCCCCATTTCCAATGAAAACGAAACATTTATCTCCCCTTTATTTGTATTTCTGTTCACGGATGTCTTCCAATTCCGCCCGTTTTACTTTTTTGAACAGATCTGAAGCAAAGATAAAATCGCTTAAATGCTCATTGTTCGAAGTCATAATTTCATCTTTGGTTCCGGTCCACTCGTTGTTTCCCTTATATATAAACAGGATATGCTCACCTATTCCCATCACGGAGTTCATATCATGCGTATTAATGATTGTCGTAATATTTGTTTCCTTGGTTATCCCATAAATCAAATCATCAATCACCAATGAAGTTTTTGGGTCAAGCCCGGAATTTGGTTCATCACAAAACAGATATTTGGGTTTTAAAGATATGGCTCTGGCAATAGCCACACGTTTCTGCATACCTCCGGAAAGTTCACCGGGAAATTTATCCTTAGCATCAAGCAAATCAACTCGATCCAGACAAAACAAGGCACGTCGCTGACGTTCTTTATATGAATCAGACGAAAACATATCTAACGGAAACATCACGTTTTCCAGAACGGTCATAGAATCAAACAAAGCGGCGTTCTGAAAAATCATTCCCATCTCACGGCGCAACATTGTACGCTGTTTCTTACTCATTGAAACATAGTCTCGTCCATCATATAATACCTGCCCTGAGGTTGGCACGAACAAGCCTACAATACACTTGACCAGCACCGTCTTTCCCGAACCGCTCTGA
>FR903626.1:104916-109593 GCA_000438115.1 Prevotella sp. CAG:617
GAACCGCTCTGACCTATAATCAAATTCGTTTTTCCGCAATCAAACCGGTTGGATATATTTTTCAAGACCTCCTTATCACCGAAGGACTTGCACAGATTTTTCACTTCTATCATCTACGAAAGCATTTGTGTTAAGAACATATCAGAAAAAAGTATCAGCATACTGCTTGACACCACAGCCTTGGTACTGGCCTTTCCCACTTCAATGGAACCACCCTCGACCGTATACCCGTAATATGACGATACGCTGGCTATGATGAAAGCAAAGAACAAGGATTTGATGATTCCCATCCACACAAACCATTGCGTAAAGTCATGCTGCATACCTGCCGTCAGGTCTGCCGGCGTAATAATGTGCCCAATATATGCTGTTGCATAAGCACCAATAATGCCGCTTACTATACTGAAAATGACCAACAACGGAATCATGGTAACCAAGCCGATAATTTTAGGAAGAATCAGGAAACTTGCAGAATTCACTCCCATTATCTCCAATGCATCAATTTGCTGAGTAACCCGCATCGTACCCAATTCTGATGCGATATTCGACCCCACTTTACCGGACAAAATCAAGCACATTATTGAGGAAGAAAATTCGAGCAACATAATTTCACGCGTTGTGTACCCCGAAACCCAATGAGGCATCCACGCACTCTGTATATTCAGTTTTATCTGAATACAAATAACCGCTCCAATAAAAAACGATATCAATAAAACTATGCCGATTGAATCAACCCCCAACCCTGCCAGTTCCTTCGCATACTGTTTGAAAAACATCCGGAAACGCTCAGGACGCTGAAAGACTCGCCCCATCAGCATGATATACTTTCCAAACGTTGTAAGATACTTGTGTATAAGCATATATTTACTATATTATTTTATGCAAAAATAAAAATTTTTTGTCAGAAAGCTTTCCCATCTATAAAGTCTTTTTCCTGTTGTTGTCAATTAGTACATTTTTTCTTACTTTTGTAGGCGTAACGGAATAAAGATTTCACTTTTCATGGAAGATACAAACCACATACAATCAGACGACCAACATATGATGTTGCGCGCAGAAGGATTAGTAAAGAAATACGGTAAGCGCACGGTAGTGAATGACGTTTCATTTAACGTTAAGCAAGGCGAAATAGTTGGTTTACTTGGCCCTAACGGAGCCGGTAAAACCACGTCTTTTTATATGACAACCGGGCTTGTCATTCCTAATGCTGGACGTATATTCATCAACGAAAAGGAAATCACTCAATATCCGGTGTACAAACGAGCTAAAAACGGCATAGGATATCTGGCTCAGGAAGCCTCTGTGTTTCGAAAAATGAGTGTGGAAGACAATATCTCATCGGTATTAGAAATGACAGGAAAAAGCAAGGAATACCAACGCGAGAAACTGGAAAGTCTTATTGCAGAATTCCGACTTCAAAAAGTTAGAAAGAATAACGGCGACCAGCTATCCGGTGGCGAACGGAGACGTACAGAAATAGCTCGTTGTCTGGCCATTGACCCGAAATTCATTATGCTTGACGAACCATTTGCCGGGGTGGATCCTATTGCCGTAGAAGACATCCAATATATTGTCTGGAAACTGAAAGACAAAAACATCGGTATCCTGATTACTGACCATAATGTAGAGGAAACACTCTGCATTACAGATCGGGCATATTTGCTATTTGAAGGCCGCATTCTGTTTCAGGGAACTCCGGAAGAATTAGCGGCCAACCAAATTGTAAGAGACAAATATCTGACAAACAGTTTTAAACTCCGGAAAAAAGACTTCCAAAAGATTGACAGAGATAAATCGGAACAATAAAATTAATTATCCGACAAATTCTTATTGCACCAATACATCAACAATAACCTGTGCCCCAACGGCATGATTCAGTTTTTGTACCAATTGTTTACGTTTCAACATCAGATCAGCTCTTAAAGCAGGCGAACTGACCACAACATGCAAAGTCTGATTTTTCACAAAGACTCGCTCAGTCAATCTGGCTACTTCCGGCCCCATTACGTTTTCCCACTGACTCAACAGGCGATACTGATTGAGCGGTGATTCCAAGCCGTATTCACGTAGGAAACGCTGAATAACATGAGCTATGCTCTCTGAGTTATTTCTCCGCATTATAAATATCTCCTTCCTCAACTTTAAATATTTTATAGTCGCTATGACTACGACTCAATATCATATCCAAATGATCACGATTAGTATCCGTCACGAAAATCTGTCCAAAACCATTTGATGACACAAGATCCATAATATTCTCTACCCTACGCTCGTCCAACTTATCAAAGACATCATCAAGTAGCAAAATGGGCAACTCATGCTCCTGCTTCCGAAGAAAATCAAATTGTGCAAACTTCAAAGCCAACACAAAAGTTTTACACTGCCCCTGTGAGCCCTCTTTTTTAACCGGAAAGCCATTGAGTAACATATCAAAATCATCACGGTGAGGTCCGTAAAGCGAATATCCCACAGCCATTTCCTTATATCGCCCACGTTCATACAATTGAGCCAAATCCTCGTCCAGGCAACGGGAGTTATACGAAAGACTTACAACCTCTGAATTTCCACCTATACGTGCGTACAATTCATTAAAGACCGGAACCATTTGCTGCACAAATGCCATACGTGAAGACACAATTACCCGCGACTCCTGCACCATCATCTGCTCATAAAGTTCCAACATATCAATAGGAGCAGAATCTTCTTGTTTGAGCAAAGAGTTTCGTTGCTGCAATGCTTTATTATATCTAATCAATGCCGACAGATATTGATTATCATATTGTGAAATAATAATATCCATCATCCTACGGCGTTCTTCACTTCCACCAGTAACCAAAGTTGCGTCCGAAGGCGCAACCATAACCAAAGGAATTCGCCCTATATGCTCAGAAAGTTTCTTACAAAACTTACCATCACATTTTATGACCTTACGTCCCCCGATCTTACCACCCACACTAACGGCTAGCCGTTCATCGTTATCCTTAATATAATCCCCCTGCAACAAAAAAGAACTTTCACCATGACGTATAATATGGACATCATGTTGAGAAATCCCACTTTTGCAGAATGACATATAATAAATTGCATCCAAAATATTGGTCTTTCCTGCCCCATTCTGGCCTAAAAAGCAATTAATTTTTGAAGCGAATAAAAGATCCACTTGTGCAATATTCTTATAGTTTAATATAGAAAGTTCGGCTAATCTCATTTTAATATAAACTCCTTAAAGAATAATCACGCAAAATTAAAACAATACATCGAAAAAACACATAAGCCCAATTTAAAATAACCTTGACAATAAAAAAAAGCGTCCAAAATTTTCATAGTATAATGAAAAGACGTACTTTTGTAAACTGAAAATTTTTATACAACAAATACGCAATTAAATATTATGACAAAGAAAAATCAGTCACTCAATGTAGACGATGCACTTACCCAATCAGAAGCTTTTGTTATTAAGTACAAGACAAAAATCTTAATAGTAATAGCGGCCGTTATTATTATTGTGGGTGGTATCTTCCTTACCAATACGTTCATTCTCAAGCCGAGAGCAGAAAAAGCTTCTGCTCAAATTGCATTGGGCTACAAATACATATTGACCGGAGATTATAAGACCGCGATTAACGGCAATGGAAAAGACTTTGTAGGATACGCAAAAATCGTAGATGACTACAGTTTTACATCCGGAGGAAATCTGGCCAATTTTTATTTGGGTATATGCTATGCAAAAAGCGGCAAAACAAAAGATGCAATTAAAAGTTTAGAAAATTACAAGGATAAAGGAGATAAATTTATCTCTCCTGCAGCTTTAATGACATTAGCCAATTGTTATGCAACCGATGGACAAGTCGATAAAGCAATAGAAACTTTTAAAAAAGCAGCAAGCGAAGCCGAGAATAACAGTATAAGTCCTGAAGCCCTTATCCAAGCCGGACTTCTTCTGGAAAACCAAAACAAAAAAGATGAAGCCCTAAAACTTTATCAAGAAGTAAAAGAAAAATATGTAACAAGCATTCAAAGTCAAAGCATTGATGCTTACATTGAGAGAGTTTCAAAATAAAATCTCATAAGATAATTATAATAAAACGAGGAATCCAATGATGTCCTCGTTTTATTATTAATCACAAATTAGAACTATGTCAACAAACCAATTTCAATATACAGCAAGCACGTTGCCCGACGCCTCAGAAATGAGAATAGGAATAGTAGCAGCAGAATGGAATAACCATATTACAGGAAAACTTGTAGATGGTGCCATTACAACCCTTACAGAAAACGGCGTAAAAAGCAACAACATTAGTGTACGTTATGTTCCTGGAAGCTACGAATTAATTTATGGGGCTGCAGCACTCTGTAAAAGCAGGCTCTTTGATGCCATTATAGTCATTGGATGCGTAATACGAGGTGATACTCCCCACTTTGACTACATTTGCGAAGGTGTAACTCAAGGCATTGCACGCTTGAATGCAAATGGAACCATCCCTGTAATATTCGGTCTGCTTACTACCAATAACGAACTGCAAGCTGAAGAACGTTCTGGCGGAAAATTAGGAAACAAGGGAAATGAATTTGCTTTAACTGCTATAAAAATGATAGATTTTGCTTGGCAATTACAAAAATAATTTATACCTTTGCACTATCAAAAAAAGAGGGGCAAATACCAGAGTGGCCAAATGG
>FR903627.1:0-1376 GCA_000438115.1 Prevotella sp. CAG:617
TATTGACCATGTATATCAAATAAATCATGATATTATAGAAACACTCCAGTAACCTACTTACCAGAGTGTTTTTATTTTACTATTACAGCTTGAGCCCTTTGCTTTTTTTCTCTTCCTGTTGCGGCAGTATTGTTCCGTATCTAAGCCTGTGTCATTGTTCCCTGAACCAGTCAGCAATCGGCTTCCTGTTTATTGTCAGGTTCAACCTGTCCTCTACTTTTTCTTTCTTCCTGTTGCGGCACTCTTGCTCCATATCTAAGCCTGTGCCATTGCTCCCTGAACCAGTCGGCAATCGGCTTCCTGTTTATTGTCAGGTTCAACCTGCTTTCATCGTCAGGGTCGTTTTCTATCATTAAAATGTCATCCTTTATATCAAAGTTCCGTCTGTGCTGTTCTGAATAGATTTTACCGCTGCATTTCAAGGTTTCTTTCTTGACCAAAAGACTTTCAGTCATTTCTTTAGAGAATCCCAGCATGGCACAGAACTTTTCCATGCGCAGCATTTCCCTGAACATCGGGAACCACCTGAAAGCCTTGTCTATGATTCTGGCGAGCCGTGACAGTTCCTTTTCCTTCATGTCAAGTTCCTGCCTGTGCATTTCCCTGAAATTATGGATTTGCTTATCGTGCAGTTTCTGCAACTTCTGTATCTGGCTCTGTAATTATTTCCTAATTTTGTGGCGTCTTCGTCCGGCAGGAATGGGCGGACAAATGAGAATGAACGAAAAAAAGCAGAAAAGCATGACGACAGCAGACGGATGGATTGAGCAGTGGGGACTGGACGGGCGTATGTCAAAATTCCGGGTGCAGGAAGCGGCGCAGGCCTTGCGGGCTGATGCCGGGGCCGTGCGGGAGTGGGCCGATGTGGCGCGGCATACGGCTGACGGCCGGGTGGCTACGAATATTTTGCGCGTGTTGGCGTATTTGCCGGTGGCGGTGAAGCGCAGCGTGTTGGGGGCGACCTATGACGAATGGGCCGACTGGGCCATGCGGCCGGACCTGCCGGTAAGGCGGGCGCTGGTGCTGGCCTTGCTGGTGGACCTGCATGAGCCCGGCCGGTGGCGGCCCGATTTGTTGGACTACGCCATGCTTCACGCGACGGATGCCGCGGTGGACTACAGCACTCGGGCGTATCTGATTAAACTGATGGCCGTGATGTGCCGGCCGTATCTTGATCTGGCCCGCGAGGTGGAGACTTTTCTCGACGTGTTGCCGCCCGATGCTCCGCCCAGTTTGCGGGCGGCACGGCGGCAGGCCCTGCTGCTGTTGCGGCAGCGAAGTCGGCGGAATGGCCGGAGCGGGTGAGCGGCTGTCGGGCGCGCCTTTGTGTGAGGGTAAGGTTGAGGTCCTTGCGCAGGATGCAGGGCCACTCTTGC